>JACOSO010000084.1 GCA_016178785.1 Bacteroidota bacterium
CTTTTTTCAGAACTTCTTAGTTTGAATTCTGCACTTTTGATTTCCGGCATTTTTGAAGATGCGGCCTCATATACTTGGGCGGGTGTTGTGTTTAAAATAACATCTGCTGGCAAAGTGATTTCGGGTTTCGCAATAGAAAAATTTTTTATCGTATCGAGATTCAGCATTTGAACAAGATTGAGCGAAGCAAGAGCCAAACTATTTTCGGCATTCACCACATTCACGCCTTCGCTGGCAAATTGCGCCTGAATGTCGAACAAATTTCCCTTCGGAAGATTTCCCACATCTACTAATTTTTGCGTGCGTTCCACCTGAAGTTTTGTAATGTCTTGCTGATTCTGGGCAACGGAAAGAAGTTCCTGTGCCAGCAGGATTTGCAAGTAGGCAGAGGCAACCTGCAAGGAAATATCATTCTGCATTTTCTGAACATCGTATTGGCTGGCGAGCGTGGTGTATTGATTCTGCTTTATAGTATTCAGATTTGAAAATCCGCTAAACAAAGTCATGCTTGTGCTGAGGGAAAAATTTTGCGAAAGAGTAAATCCGCTGCTGGTAAATTGATTGGTGAACGGATCAATTTTTTTTCCGCTGTTGTAGGAATTGGAAGCATTGCCGTTTAAGCTGGGAAGAAGCTGCGCCCGGCTTTGAAGAAGCGATTCTTCCGAAGATTTTTCATTCAGAATATTTTGTTTTACTTGAATATTGTGCTGCAATGCCCATTCAATACATTGCTGAAGATTCCATGGCTGTGCTTGCTCTTGTGCAAACAAAAATGAAAAATGAAAAATCGGAAAAAGAAAAAGAAGAATCCTCATACCTGTTTTAAGAACAGTAAAGATAGAAAAATAGATTTCTGGTGTCTCCCTATGAAAATCTTCTCTATGAAAGAAGGAAATTACTTTTTATTATCGGCTGATAATTATTTTTTTTGTAATAATTCCGGAATTTGTTTTCAATGACAGAAGATAAATTCCATCGGGATGAGACGAAGCATCAACCGGAATTGAACGTTGAGAAGAAGGAAGGAAGGAAAATATTTTTTCTCCTGCTATAGTATATGCTTCTATGCTCTGAATTTTTTCTGACGATTCAATCCTGAAAAAACCATTCGATACTGTTGGGAAAATATTTATTTCTGAAATTGATTGCGGAGCAGAAATTCCCACAGCATTTGAAAGCACCATCACATCATCAAAAGCAACACTTCCTCCGTTAACTGTTGCGCGCTTATAAATAAACATCAAATGATTTGTGGTGGGCTGAATGGAATACGTGAGCGTTGTTCCTGCAGTTGGAAGAGAATCTTTATCAACTACCAATGTCCAACTGCTGCTGTCAGGCGATTCACACATATCAAGCGTGTCCTGCTGCTTGTAAGGAACACCTGCACCTCGGCACCAGAAAGAAACCGAGTCAGCCCCCCAGAAAGAAGGAGTAATGATGGTATC
>JACOSO010000002.1 GCA_016178785.1 Bacteroidota bacterium
AAATGTAGTTTATGTTGGCGGTATAGGTGCTTTTCAGGTTACTCTTGGAAGCCCCGCAACAGGAAGTTCTGGAAGTTATTCAATAAATGAAATCAGTACTTCATTCATTTCATTGGTCAATTTTGGCGCATCTGCCTACGGTGGAAAACTGGAAACAGGAAGTGCGGTTACTCACGATACAGTTGAAGTTCGGTTTGGCCCCGGGATCAAACAGAAAGCTCACCGATTTTTAGTTCCAGATGGGGCGACCTCAGGTGTGCCCGATGCCAACTATTCTTATCAAGACTATGTTGATGTGCCATTTCAAGTATGGAACCGGGCAACTAATCAACAGCTTATGGTGTCCTTCCGCGATCAAAGCCGTAACGGAACCTTTGACCTGATAGCTCTGAACACAGATGCCACCACAGGCGCTACTCAACAAAGCAGAGAATATATTTTTATAAATAATGTGCCCTATAATGCCGTTGCTAATTCTTCAATAGCACAAGGTGGAGGCCAGGTATTTCAAAAAATGTATTTCTTCTGGCCAACACTTGCAAGTGGCGCAACGTGGGACCCCGCAACTCTGCCCACTTCAAAACTTCAAATCAAATATTCCTCAGTGAATAATTATACCAGCACTGTAATGTCTGTTGCCGATGTATACAGCGACTATGACGGTGTGAACAATGGCAATTTCGTCCATCCGGATCAGCATAATATTTATCCGATAAAACAAAACGATGCGGCCAAAACATTTCAATTGCTGATGGCCAACGATGGCGGGGTTTTTCTGTCGGGTATTTCAACATCACCGGGTACCACTCAAGGTGACTGGAAAAAAGTGGGCAACGGATATAACACCAGCCAGTTTTACGGTGCAGACAAAAGACCGGGGGCACAAGAATATTTTGGCGGAATGCAAGACAACGCTACTTACTATACGCCAGCAGGAACAATCTCTTCTTCTACAACGAATTTTCGTACAGACTCCAGATTATCGGGAGATGGTTTTGCAGTATTGTGGCATAGCCTTGACAAAAACAAAATGATTGGAGGGTCGCAGTTTAACTATTTTGCCCGATCTACAGACGGGGGCTCTACTTGGTCAAATGCATTTTCGGGGTTGACGCTAAGCGGATCCAGCCCTGACCATTCTAAGTTTCCTTTCATTTCGAAGTTAGCTAACTCCAAGCAGGCTCCCGATAATATTTACACCGTAGGTTCGGAAGGTGTGTGGAGATCAACCAATTTTGGAAATACCTGGACATTGACACCGATCACTTCGGGCTGGGGGCTGACCTCATTCACAGATGTGGAGGTCTCAAAGGCTAACCCCAACATTGTATGGGCAGGATCAGGTCAGTATTCCGGAAAAACACTTTTTGTTTCCACTAATGCGGGGCAAACTTTTAATGCTGTACTCAACCCTGTCGGCTTCACGCTAGGAAATATTACTCGCATCGCCACCCACCCATGGGAAACCAACACTGCATATGCGCTTTATTCGTTTGCTAAGACTGCTAAAATCATGAAGACTACAGACCTTGGCCAAACGTGGACAGACATTAGTGGCTTTGGAACAGGAACATCAAGCGTCTCTGGTTTTCCGGACGTTGCTGTTTACAGCTTGTACGTCCGGCCTGACAATGTCAACATTATTTGGGCCGGAACAGAAATCGGAATCGTTGAATCCTTGGATGGAGGTGCATCATGGGCATTGCTCAATGCATTTCCATCGGTGGCTGTCTGGGATATGAAGGGTCAGGACAATGAAATTGTCATTGCAACGCATGGCCGCGGCATCTGGACGGCCACTGTATCAAAAGATCAAAACGGAACTTCCAAAATTCTTGCATCTGCCACCACTCCTCAATCAAAGTTCAAGATGGTGATCAATGTTCCGTATCAATATGATTCTATTTTATTGAAATTCAATTCTACGAAGACTGTAAAATTCATTCCACCAGATACAGGTACATTCGTTCTACAAATTGGTAATGTTCCCATAGGATCGGTATCGACACAAACGATCAGTTATAAAGGAGGTACAGCAGCAACTTCTCCTCTACTCAATGGAGTTAATCTTAAGCTGTCTGCTTACCAACAAAAGTATTATGACTACCTGATCAGCGCAGATAACTTCTATCAAGACGGATTTTCGCTTCAATCATTTGGTCAATCCAACTCCAGTCTTCAAAGCCAACACAATTATTCCCCCAACAAAAGTGCAACAGCTACTTTGTTGGTGCCGATCATCGTCTCGTCAGGTGTGAGTTCTTTTGTCTATGATGATGTCACTTTAGTACAACCAGGCGCCAGCGGCTCCGTATTTGGTCAAAATTCATTCAACGATTACGTCATTGCAGAGGCCACCAAAGATGGTCTTACATGGAAACCCATTGCAAATGGGTATAACTCCACTTCAAATTCAAATTGGTTGTCAGCATTTAATACAAAACCTGGCGACCAGTCTCTTACAGTTACAGAAAACTTCGACCTGAAAAACAATTTCAAAACTGGCGATACATTACTGATTCGGTTCAGGCTTTATTCCAATGCTGATAACACCGTGGGTTGGGGCTGGTCAATTGATAATCTGTATATCCAACAAACACCGGCCGCTGTTGAGCCAAATTCTACAAGTGAATTGATGGTTTATCCAAACCCGTCTGCAGGGAAATTCACGATTAATTACTTCTTGACCATGGAAAGTGAAGTTTCGATCAAAGTGTGGGATGTTACGGGTAGAAATATTTCATTTCAAAACTTAGGAACCCAGCCAGTAGGAAAAAATCAAGCTGAGCTAAATCTTGAAGCAATACCTGATGGTATTTATCTTGCGCGACTTAGCACCATTGACGGTGAGAGAGTGGTTAAAGTCTTCATTAAGAAATAAATCCATTATCTAAAATCATGAATCAGAAACTGACTCTTCTTACAGGGGCAATACTTGGGGCACTCGGAGTTTTACTGGGAGCATTCGGAGCGCATGCTCTGAAAAATCTATTAACTCAGAATGGCCGTATTGAAACGTATGAACTTGCGGTCCGTTATCAATTTTATCACGCCCTTGCGATTCTATTCGTAGGAATATTGATGGAAAGATTTGTGAACTCCGGCATGCAATGGTCCTCACTGTTGCTGTCAGTTGGTGTTCTGCTTTTTAGTGGAAGTCTTTATGTTTACGCATTAACAAACATCAAAGGCTTCGCAATGGTGACACCCATTGGAGGTCTGTTTTTATTGATGGGTTGGGCTATGCTGATTTACTCGATTGCAACTAAGTAATTCATTTCGTCTTTTTCTTCTCGAGTACATTTGCAGAAAATGTAATCTGACTGTTTCCGGCCGAAGCATTTGAGACTATAGTTGCCACTTTATTTTGCCTTCCAATCTTGTGAGTACTATCAAATTGAACTGTAATTTCTCCCTTACCGCCCGGATTGATCGGATCACGAGGCCATCCCTTGGGAGTAGTGCACCCGCAGGTCACCTCCACATTTGTGATGATGAGAGGTTCTGTTCCCGTATTTGCAAATTTGAAGGTGTGTTCTACTTTTTCACCTTGTATAATGTCTCCAAAGTCGTACGTATTTTTATCCCAGGTAACTGCGGGCCCTTGGGTCAGAGGATAAACAAATGAAAAAGGAAAGATCAGGGTGAAAAAGAAGACAAGCCGTTTCATAACTCTTTAGACAAATTACTTAGTTCAACTTTAAAACGCAAAAATGGAAAAGGAGGTTCAAACATTTTACGGAAACAAAATTCGCGTTCGCGTTTGCGGTCTTTGCGAAGTCGATAATAAAATTTTATTGGTCAATCATATCGGAATTACAAAGGCTGATTTTTGGGCACCACCCGGAGGTGGGCTCAATTTTGGCGAAACTACACAAGAATGCCTAAGCCGTGAATTGCTCGAAGAGACAGGGCTTCAAATTGAGGTTGAGGGTTTCTTGTTTGCCTGTGAGTTGATCCGTCCTCCCTTGCATGCTGTAGAACTGTTCTTCAAAGTAAAATCTACAACATTTCAATTGAAAACTGGTACTGACCTTGAAGCAGGAAGTCCATCTATCATTAAAGAAACAAGATTTATGGATTGGAATGAAATCCAATCCATTTCGTTAGATCAGCTTCACGGCATTTTTCGCTATGTCAGCCATCCATCAAAAGTCGCGGAACTAAGGGGCTATTTTAAGCTTTGACAAATAGGCTTAGGCCTCAAAAAATATTTATATTGCACTACCGAAAATAGCAAAATAGAAATTGCAAACTGCCGCCCTTAATTACAAGCTCATCAAGAAAGTTAAAGACGATCGCTTTGACGATGAGCAACTGCACAATCACTCCTTATTGATTCAAACCGGGGCTAAAGATTTTCAACTCGCTGTCGTGGATGGTGAAAACAGGCTCATGTTGATTGAAGACTACGCGATGGGCAATGTGCAATCACATGAAGAACTATTGCACGCACTCAAAGATCTTTTTG
This sequence comes from Bacteroidota bacterium, assembly GCA_016178785.1. Classification (GTDB taxonomy): domain Bacteria; phylum Bacteroidota; class Bacteroidia; order Cytophagales; family Cyclobacteriaceae; genus ELB16-189. Next base: position 4,472 of record JACOSO010000002.1, read on the forward strand.
ATGCTCACGCCATGCTGAAGGCTGGATTTTGGAAAGAAGTGAAGATCGGCATAAAGAGCAATAAGTTTTGCCAATTGCCCTCTACCTTGTTTGATGAAAAGAATGTTGAAGATTATCTCAGACAAAACGCGACCATTGATCTTAGCAAAGAAAAGATCTTGTATTGCAGCAATCAGAAAAATGACCCAATAACAGTATTCGCAGCACAGAACGATTTGTACGAGTGGCTTTCTGTGTTATATCAAAACACCTCGCACTCTTTTTTTCATCAATCCGCAGCATTAATTGAGGGTATCTTAAACGAATCCAAATCGGGACTGAATACGCTTTACATTTATGTTGATCGATTTAAACTTCATATCCTTTCTGTACAAAACGGAAAGCTGATTTATTACAACCAATTTCCTATCAAACAGTTTTCAGATTATGTGAAATACATAATGCTCGTACTAAAAGGTCTGAACCTGGACCAGCAAAACAGCGAGATTGTGTTATGGGGCTACATTGGAAAAAACTCTCCGCACTCTCAGGAGTTTATAAAATACATCCGCAACGTAACTTTTGGGAGCCGGCCAAAGAATTTGAAGTTTGGTTATCTTTTTGATGAAGTGCAGACACATCATTTCTTCGATTTATTCTCCCTTCACCTGCTGAAATGAAACGGATAGCTATTTTCCCGGGCTCTTTCGATCCGTTTACCAAAGGTCACGAAGACATAGTCCTTCGAGGCCTACAGTTGTTCGATGAAGTCATCATTGCGATAGGATACAATAGTGGCAAAAGCAACCGTTACTTTCCAGTTGAAACAATGATTGAAAAAATAGAGGGAACTTTCAAGAAGCATCCACAGATAAGTGTGCAAACTTACGCTGAGCTTACTGCCGATTTTGCAAAAAAAAACGGGTCAAAATATTTGCTTCGCGGACTTCGAAACACCACCGACTTTGAATATGAAAACAGCATTGCGCAGGTAAACCGACTTTTGAACACTGAACTCGAATCTGTATTTCTGATTACCTCACCGCAATTTGCTTCAATCAATTCATCGATCATCCGCGAAGTACACCGCTACAAAGGCGATGTATCGGCTATGTTGCCGTATAAGCTTTAACCAGATTGCCTTGGGGAATTGATTTGTTAAGATTCATTTTCTCACCTCGATCACAGCTAATGATTAGCATGATTCTACTGATAATCAATCAAGGAATCAGTTCCATCTCAAATAGCGAAGATTTCGCAATGAGCGATCGGTGGTCAGTAGTTTATTTTCTCGTTCTTGTAGTATTCTTCGAAAACAAATCGAATGGATTTGTATGAGTTCTCGAGCGCGTGGTAGACTTCTTTCTGAGTCATCCAGCGGAGCTCTTCAATATCTTCTTCAAGGGCAGGTTTCATTCGCGAGTCATCAACTAAATCCATGACATACCAACGCGTCTTTTTGATCATGTTGTTTTTGTTCATAGTGTAGGTGTGCCATGTCGTGCAAATTTTTGCTCCCAACTTTACATCAACACTACACTCCTCCCCTATTTCGCGAATCGCGGTCTGCTTGTATTTTTCACCACCATCTTTTTTTCCTTTGGGCAAATCCCATTTCTTCATTCGGTACATCATCAAGAATTTTTCTTTCTTTCGCACAAGACCGCCTGCTGCTCTTACCACTTTAAATTTCTTTTTGAGGAATGCTTTCAAAGCAGTGTAATCATTGACAGTGATACACAGAGAAATCAAATTGATAGGTACTTTGGAGTTGAGCAGGTCCAAAATCAAATCCATATCAGCCACGCTTGCATTGCTTACCCAAACATGATTGATCAGCTTGGCTTTTGTTACCGGTTCGGTTGAGGCATTAATAGCATGGTTGAAATCGCCAGCATCTGGCTTTTGCCCTGTCTTTAAAATCTTTACGGGGATGTCGTTTACAAATAGGTTCATGGCTCAACTATGCTGCAAAAAGTCAAAATATTTTCAATCGACCAAAAGGGTGTAAGATTTAAATCAAAATATTCGCTGAATCATCTAATTTGCGGCCATGAGTTTTATCAACATCGAAAATTCAACTGCTCGCCAAGTGGCATCTATGCTGCTGGATATTGGTGCAATTAGATTAAATCATAAAAAACCCTTCACTTGGAGCTCAGGGTGGAAATCGCCCGTGTATTGCGATAACCGACTTGCGCTTTCGTATCCTGAGATTCGTTCGTTTGTGAAAGAATCATTGGCCAATATCGTTCGAAAAAAATTTCCCGCTGCAGAATATATTGCCGGAGTTGCTACAGCAGGAATTCCACAGGGAGCCCTTGTTGCTGATGTCTTGGGTTTACCATTCGTTTACGTTCGCCCCAAACCAAAAGAACACGGCATGGGCAATTTGATAGAAGGCAAAATCGATGAGGGAAAAAAAGCAGTTATGATTGAGGACCTCGTTTCAACAGGCGGCAGCTCTTTGAAAGCCGCACAAGCTATGCAGGAGGCTGGTTTTAATGTAATTGGTATGTCAGCAATCTTTACTTACGGCTTTGATGTGGCCGAAAAAAGTTTTGAACAAGCTAAATTGCCCCTCATTTGCCTGAGTGATTTCAATCATTTGCTAACCGAGGCCGTTGCAAAAAGATATTTAGATGAAAGTCAGCTGACTTATGTGATGAGTTGGAGGGCTGATCCTGCCCATTGGAAGTAACTAGTTCAAAATTCTTCTCAACTTTCTTTCCTCAGCGCTTGCAGCGGTGAAGTATTGATCACTTCTCTCGAGTTAAACCATCCAATAAAAACAGTGAGCAGCACAACACCTGCACTGATGATTAAGAGCTCGATATAATTAGCAGCCAATTGTACTTCAAAGAAAAATTTGGTGAGAAGCCAACCTCCTCCAATCGAAAGAACCAACGCAGTTGCTGCGCTAAACAAACCTAAATATCCATACTCAATCAAAGTGATTTTCACGATTTGATTTGTGCGTGCACCTATGGTTCGAAGCAAAACATTTTCTTTAATTCGTACAAACTTACTATTAATCACTGCTCCGGCTAAAACCACCAAACCGGTAATGATGCTGAAGAATGCCAGAAAACGAACGACTAATCCTATCTTTCCAAAGAGTTCGTTGACCGTGCTCAAGACCAATCGCAAATCAATAAGCGATACATTCGGAAATTTCGTCACTAACTCTTTTTGAAATTCGGTTGCTTGCTTGTCATCGACCACGGTGGTGGCAACCCAAATTTGCGGAGCAGACACAAGGGCTCTGGGCGGAAATACAAAAATAAAGTTGGGCGGATCTTTGGGCCAATCTACTTTGCGGATACCACTGATGGTTGCTTTCATTGGTACACCTTGTACATCAAACTCGAGAGAGTCGCCAACTTTCAGCCGGAGGGTTTCATTTATCCCTTCCGAGATGGTTACAAAAACTGAATCCTTTTTATCTAAATCAAAATGCTGCAATTTTCCTTCAATCAATTCCTCTGAGCTGATCAAACTATCTCGATAGGTGACACGATATTCACGCGTAAGCATTCCATCGGGAATTCGTACGGTATCTTTTCTGATCTGCTCAACGGACCGTCCTTTTAATTTATTGAATCGGCAAGTAACTATTGGCACAAGTTGATTTAATGGCAAATGATTTTCTTTAATCAGATTTACAACTCCCTCCTTCTGGCTTGATTGAATGTCGAACAAAATAGTATTGGATCGATTCTCATTTCCTTTAAACTCCACCTGATTCAACAAACTGTGTTGAATGATATTCAAGACTGAAATGATAAATGCACCAAGACCAATGGCCACCATCAGCATTCGTGTTTGATTGTTCGGCCGAAAAAGATTGGAGAGCGCATGACGAAAAATAAACGATGATCCTGAGGGAAAAAATTTTCTGATAACGTACAATAATCCGCTCGCCACCAATACCAAACATCCTAAAGCTGCAGCAATCCCTACAGAAAACATCGCTCCTGAGATTATGCTTTTGGTTTGATAAGCTGCTGACGCAATTGGGAACAGTATGATCAATATAATAGCCGTCAATCTCGTTTTAGAAAAAATCTTTCCTGGCAAAAAGTCCGCACGGAGCACTGTGAGTGGTGGAACAAATCGCACCGCGACTAAAGGCAAAATGGTAAACAATACAGATACGATTGCGCCTGTCAATATTCCTTCGCCTATGGCCCGCCAGGAAATAAAAAATAGAATGTTACCCGGCAAATAGTCTTTGAATACCATCGGTATCAATTGATGGATTACTGCTCCAAGAAACGCACCGACAATACTTCCTACAACTCCTAAAATAAAAACCTGAATGAAATAAATGTTGAAGGCCTGCCATCCGGAAGAGCCAACACAACGAAGCATAGCCACCTCATCCCGTTTCTCTCTTGCATATATGTGAACTGAACTTGCCACACCGATGCAGCCGAGTATCAACGCTACAAATGCGAGCAAAGAAAAAAACTGATAGACCGAGCGAAAACTTCTGCCCATTCCTTCTTTTCTGCGTTCAACAGTTTCAATGGAGTTTCCTAATTTTTTCGCCAAAGGTCTTGCTTTCGCAATTAAAGCTTTCGTCTCTTGATCGGATTTTGTTTTGACGTAGATGCCATAACCTACCCTGCTTCCGTATTGAATTAGCCCAGTTGAATCAAGGGACTTCATAGAAATGTATATGGCAGGAGCAATCGTTGCAGTCAGACCACCACCACCAGGAATCTTCGTTACCATTCCCGACATTAAAAAAATCTTGTTTCCTACTTTAATGGAATCGCCCGGCTTCACGCCAAACTGAACCGCCAACGATTCATCAAGCATGATGTAATTACCTGTTTCAATTTTATGGTAGGCATTGGCTGGTTCCGTTATCATCTTTCCGTAGAAGGGGAATTCACCTTCAAGGCCTGTGACTTTTACCAGTCGTGAATTGCCGGAGTTCACAAACAAAACCATCGAGGCCATATCGGCATCTTTGGCAATTTTAACTTTGGCGCTATCAAGAAATTTTACCCAAGAAGAATCGAATTTTTTATTTCCATTGATAACAAGGTCAGCTCCAAGTAATTCTTTGGCATTGCGATCAAGCTCAACTTGAAAAGAATAATTGAGAGAGCTGATGGCGACCACAGCTGCAATTCCAGTAACCAGCGCTGCCATGAACAATGACAATCTCGAAAGATTGTGGCGACCATCGCGCCAAGCCATTTTCCAAACCCACCGATCTTGAAAGATGTTTTTTGTTTTGCGCTTTATTTTGATGATGTATTCGATCATTTCAGGTTTCAGATTGCATTTGAATTTGCAACTTGAAATTTGGAATCTTGAATTAAGTGTCCTCCTTTCATTTGCAAAATCCGCTCCGTCTTTTGAGCGAGTTCAAGATTATGTGTTACCAACACCAAAGTTGTTTTTTCCTGGCGGTTCATTTCAAAAATGAGATCAGTGATTTGTTTTGCATTTTCCTCATCGAGGTTTCCC
>JACOSO010000090.1 GCA_016178785.1 Bacteroidota bacterium
AAATGTTTCATGTTTTTTGTATATGCCATTAAGAGTTCAATTAGAAATTACATTTATGTAGGACTCACAAGTGATTTTGACCGAAGGTTTCGACAGCACAATTCAGGTCACAATCGAACAACAAAGGCATACGCTCCCTTTGAAAAATTACATATTGAATCTTTTCAAACACACGAAGAAGCGCGCAAAAGAGAAAAGTATCTGAAATCAGGAATTGGGAAAGAATTTTTAAAAAAATTACAGCTGATTGAAGTGGTGAACCTGCCTGACGGCAGGATTGGTAGACACGCACGTTTCAGGGGCGTGTGGTGCAAGCTGTGCTGGTTCGAGCCTGCATGTCCCGGTAGGCAGGTCCCGCCTTCGGCACTTCGCTTTGATGTCAGTAAAAGGGAAAAAAGCTGCTTGTTGCAGCTTTTCGTATTTATAAATTAGATTGAATCATCTTTTCCTTTTGCGTTCCATTCGCTTCTCAACCAATTCTTGCTTGGCTGTTTGGTATAATTGAAACTGTTCAGGGGTTAAAATTGCTTTGAATTCGGCTTCGCGTTCTTGTTCGTTTCCTTTCAGTTCTTGATGCATTGTCTTCCTGTTGTCGGCATCGGTGGTTCTGACTTCCTGATTCATTTTGGCGTACTTCAGATTTACATCGTAGATTTTCGACTTTTGGTCAGCAGTAAGTGTAAGTTTTTTATTCATCCAATTAGTGAGATGATCGGCTCTTTGCTCCGGAGTTCTTCCCTTAGCATTCGTCTGACTGGTTTGCGCGAAACTTCCGGTCACCAACAAGGCCAGAAGGCAAGAAAAAAATAGTTTTTTCATAAAAAATTGATTTTTTGTTTGAGTCGATTAGATTTTAAATGGATCGAAAGGTTTAACGTCCTTACGATTTTCTCACTAATGATACCACATTCTCAACATGCACAGTATGAGGGAACATATCCACGGGCTGCACTGCCTCGATAGAATATTTCTCTGAAAGAATTTTTAAGTCGCGTGCTTGCGTGGCCGGGTTACAACTGACATATACAATTTTTTGAGGTTCAGCTTTCAACATCATCTTGGTGACATCTTCGTGCATCCCTGCACGCGGAGGATCAGTGATAATAACATTCGGATGCCCGTGGGTTGAAAGAAAATCCTCGCTTAAAAGATCTTTTATATCGCCTGAATAAAAATCAGTGTTATTAATTCCATTTAAAGATGAATTGATTTTTGCATCATCAATCGCGGCAGCTACATATTCTAAACCAATTACTTTCTTTGCGCTGCTTGCTACAAAATTGGCTATGGTGCCTGTGCCTGTGTAGAGATCGTAAACCAATTCATCGCCTTTGAGATTGGCCATTTCGAATGCTACCTTATATAAGATGTGAGCTTGGTCAGAATTTGTTTGATAAAATGATTTTGGACCTACCCGAAACTGCAAAACACGATTTTGATTCGGGCTTGGCATTGTTTCGGTGATGAAAGATTTTCCTTTCCAGCAAATAATTTCAAGATCACTGAAAGTGTCGTTTCTTTTTCCGTTGATGATATAATTCAGCGAGGTGATCTCGGGAAACTTTTCAGATAAGGATGATAAAATTATTTCTATCCACTCCATTTTATCGTAAGTCACCTGCAAGATCACCATGACCTCACCAATGTTTGTCGTTCTGATCGTAATCGTTCTGAGAAAACCGATCTGCTTTCTCAAATCAAAAAATGGAATATCGTTTTGAAGAGCTACCTCTCGCGTGTGCAATCGAATTGCATTGGATGGATCTGGCTGCAAAAAACATTCTTTCACGTCAAAGACTTTATCATACATCTTCGGAATGTGATAACCGAGTCCTGGCGAGCCAAAATTCTGTTCAGTCATTTCTTCCTTCAGTAGCCATCGGCCGGCAGTGAAAGTGAAATCAAGTTTGTTGCGGTAATGTTGAGTTTGGGCTGAGCCAATAATAGGTCTGATTGCGGGCAATTCCAATCCCCCAATCCGTTCAAGATTATCGATTACTTGTTGCTGCTTGTATTGTAACTGTGCTTGGTAGTTGATGTGCTGCCACGAGCACCCTCCGCATGTTCCAAAATGTGAACAAAATGGCGTGGAACGGTTGGGTGAAAGGGAATTTATTTTTACAGCCCGGCCTTCGAGAAAACTGCTCTTGATTTTTGTCAATTCAATGTCAACCATATCTCCCGGAGCGCAGCCTTGCACAAATATCACCAAGCCATTGAAGCGGGCAATGCATTTCCCTTCCGCAGCCATAGTTTCAATCAAAATACCTTCAAGTATCTCACCTTTTTTCATTTCGGAAAATTACTGAAATACGGGGGCTTTTCGCGATCGCGTCAATTGGTTATCTTTCTGATTCGAACTATGAAAAAATTTCTTTTTGTTTCGTGTCTGTTGATCGTATTACCAGTGTACGCATCGCACATTGTGGGAGGTGAGTTTGAGATGATTCACCTAAGCGGCTACACCTATCAGTTCAACATGATCCTCTATTTTGATGACATCAATGGGAACCCTGGGGCTCAGGACACTAATGTAACGGTTTCATTCTACCGAAAGAAAGATAACATATTCATTACAAGCCTGATCTTGCCATTGCTCTCCAGATCGAGTGTTTCCTATACGCAGCCCGCATGTTCATCTGAATTTTTACAAACTGACCGCCTGTTCTATTCAGCAAACATTGTTCTATCTCCTGATACATTTAATGATCCTGCCGGTTATTACGCTTCCTGGCAGAGGTGTTGCCGCAACTATAACATTACAAACATTTATAGTGAAGACCCAAACTCGAGTGGAAGATTGGCAGCAGGGCAAACTTTTTACATTGAGTTTCCTCCGGTGGTAAAAGATGGGCAGCCATTTGTTAACTCTTCGCCCCACTTGTTTCCTCCCTTAAGCGATTACGCATGTCCTGGGAGACCCTATTATGTAAATTTTGCCGGAACGGATGATGATGGAGATTCAATAGCATATTCATTGACCACCCCATTAAATACGGTTTCGCAAATTGCTTTGCCCGCTGCCTCACCTGGCCCATATCCTACAGTACAATGGAGGCCTGGATTCAGCTTGGCAAACATCATGAATGGTTCTCCTGATTTACGGATCAGCCCGGAAGGGTTGCTGACATGTACTGCTACCATGCAGGGGCTTTTTGTTTTTGCTGTGAAGGCAGAGGAGTATAGAAAAGGAATAAAAATTGGAGAAACAAGGCGCGACTTTCAACTGTTTGTTGTAGATGGTTGCCAACCTGATCAACCACCACAGATTACGGGTAAGAAACTGTCAGATGCATCTTTCTCTTATGTCGATAACATGTCAGTGAGTTTTTCTAACACGGTTGCTGATGGTGAACGATGCATCGTGGTGCGTGTGGCAGACCCGGACTCAAATGACCCTCTGCACAACAATGCCCAATCTGTTACGATCAAGGTTGTTCCATTGAATTTCAGAAACAAGGATATCAGCAGCATTCTGCCATCCGTAACAAAAGCGGATCTGACGAGCATCAGCCCAACAGCAGATTTTCGCATCTGCTTTCCAGCTTGCCCGTTCATCAATGCGCCTTATCAAATTGGCATAATTGCCTATGATGATGCTTGTAGTTTACCGATGACCGACACGCTTAAGATTACCGTAAATACCCAGCCCCCTGCAAATAAAAACGCATATTTTCTCCCGCAAAAAAAGATTACAGCTCAACTCAATGAGGGAAGTACGGGGTCTTGGCCTTTTGTAGCAAAAGATGACGATGGGGATAATCTAACAGTTTCCTTGATTACTGACGGATTTGTTTTGAAAGATGCAGGTATGAATTTCAAGATCCTGAACCAGCAAGCCGGAAGTGCAAATGGTGAATTGGATTGGGATGCATTTTGTAAAAACTATGAGTTTACTAAAAAATCTGATTTTACTGTAAAAGTTCTTGTCGATGATCAAGACAAGTGCAAAATAATCCATTTTGATACAGTAGCCTTTCATTTGAAGGTACTCTTGCCTAAGATCAATCCTAAGCTAAGAATTTACAATGAATCAGGAACCGAGGATGTAACATCGTCAACCATTAACATGAACCTCGGCCATGTTGGGTTTGACGTGATTGGCACAGATACGGATGTTATCCCGATAGATACACTCAACCTGTCGCTGCTTGAGGCGAGTGGCGATGCCCCATTTTCGGGTTACACTTTTGCGAACGTCACGGGGTTGCATGAAGTTGAATCTAAATTCAATTGGGATCCCGATTGTTCGATTTTTAGAGATACCACTTATACCAACAATTACGAGCTTAAGTTTTTAGTAGCGAACAATCACTGTAAGACACCCAAGACTGATACTGCATTTGTGAAATTGTCGATAAAAGAAATCAAAAGCACCGACAAAGGCTTCCTGCCGGCCAATGTAATTACTACTTTCCCGGACCATTGCAATGATTTTTTTGCTATCGAAGGATTCGAGTCAGAGCCGGATTGCCGCGGGCAAATTCGTCAGATACCCCTGGTCCCGGCCGACAATTGCATGAATCGCTTTGAGCAGGTCAGAATTTACGATCGCTGGGGCAAGCGGGTTTTTGAAAGTACAGACAGAAAATTTCGTTGGTACGCTGCCACTGAGTCAGCGGGCGTTTATTACTATATTATTTACTTTACTCGTTATGAGTACAAAAGCTCACTAACTGTCATTCACTAGAGCGACAATTCCTTCACGGCATTTTCTTTTACGTAAGCTTCTTTGTCGATCCATTTGACTTTGAGCCACACGTCTTCGCGTCCCATCGAGTGCAGTAAACTTCCTTCACTGATCACAGCTATTACATGAGCACCGGCCGAAGGGCCATCCATTAAATAAGTTTTATCACTTGTGACGATCACTGAATTTAAAGAATAGAAATTGTTGGAATAGAAAAGCATTCCCATAACCAAAACCAACGCAGTGAAAGCGCCCCAGGGTTTTTGATTTTGTTTTCGTTGGGTGAAAATAATGAAAGCGATACCGAAGAGCGCCAGTATAAGAATCATCTGAATCAGTAATGTATTTTTTGCGATCCATCGTTGCAATCGGCTGGCATCATTTACTTCATAGCCACTCAGTTTGAATTTCGCAGCGATTTCCTCTGCCTTTTTAAGGGCTTGCTCATCTTCAGAGGCTAAATAATATAGCTTTACAAAGTACAATGTTGATCCAATCTTGCCAAGCCCCTCATTAATATAGGCCATCTTTAGCAGCATAGCTGGAGTGTATTTTTTTTCATCGAATACCGATTGATAATGCTCCAGTGATTGTATGTATTGCTTGGCTTTAAAAAGGGAGTCTGCCTCTTTGATTTTTGCATTTTGGGCGTAGGCCGTGCAGGCGCAGAAAAATAAAAAGGAATAAGCTATAATTTTTAAAATGCTGGTTTGTAAATTTTTCATATTCGGTTACCTTTGCGTCCTCAATTTCGAAAAAGCGCTCGCAAGAGCAAATTTAAAGGATTG
>JACOSO010000091.1 GCA_016178785.1 Bacteroidota bacterium
GGTGGTGGCAGAGATGCTTGACGTTGTTGCACCTCCTGTCCATGCATACGCGCTGGCTGCGCTTGATGTGAGCGTTACGCTTCCGCCCGAGCAGAATGTGGTTACACCTCCTGCGGTGATCGTTGGTATTGGATTGGGATTGACTGTTACAACCTGGCTTGCTGTTCCTGTGCAGCCGCTTCCATCGGTAACGGTAACAGTGTAAGTTCCACTCGCTGATTTTGTAATTCCCTGGGTGGTTTCGCCTGAACTCCACGAATAAGAACTGAACGCATTGGAAGTAAGAGTAACATTTCCTCCGGAGCAGAATGTGGTCGAACCTCCTGCGGTAATTGTTGGAGTCAGTGCAGCAGATTGAGTAATTGTTACTGATGTTGTAGCTATGCAAGAATTATTATCAGAAACAGTTACATCATAAGAACCGGCATTAAGAGTAGAAATATCTTCACTGGTAGTACCATTGCTCCATGAATATGAAAAACCCGGGGTGCCCCCGCTCACTGTTAAATCAATCGCTCCATTGTTTCCACCATTGCAGGTTACATTGGTTTGAGTGAAACTCAAAGTCGGACCTCCGATTGAATTTACAGAAACAGTACCCGTTGCCGAACAACCATTGGCATCTGTAACTGTAACATCATAATTTCCCGCAGCAAGATTATTAATGGTTTGTGTCGTAGCCAAGTTATTCCACAAATACGAATATACTCCTGAACCTCCACTGGGAGTTGCAGTTGCTGTTCCATCAGAATTACCGCAAGTTGCATCGGTTTTTGATAAAGCAACAGAAGGATTGGAGTTAACTGTAACTGTTGTAGCAGCAGAAACTCCTGTACAACCATTGCCGTCAGTGACAGTCACAAAATAATTTCCGGAAGTCAGCACACTGAGCGAAGCCGAAGTGGCTCCGCCTGTCCATGCATACGCGCTCGCTGCGCTTGAGGTGAGCGTTACGCTTCCTCCGGAGCAAAATGTTGTTGCTCCGCCTGCGGTAATTGTCGGTGTCGGATTCGGATTGATTGTAACAGCAGTAGCAGCAGAAACTCCTGTACAACCGTTTCCATCAGTGACAGTAACAAAATAATTTCCTGATGTTGTTGCAGAGATGCTTGCGGTTGTTGCTCCGCCTGTCCATGCATACGCACTCGCTGCGCTTGATGTGAGCGTTACGCTTCCGCCTGAGCAGAATGTGGTTGCTCCTCCTGCGGTAATTGTTGGTGTTGGATTCGGATTTACTGTAACAGTTTTAGCAGCAGAAACTCCCGTACAACCATTTCCATCAGTGACAGTAACAAAATAATTTCCTGAAGTTGTTGCAGAGATACTTGCGGTTGTTGCTCCGCCTGTCCATGCATACGCGCTGGCTGCGCTTGATGTGAGCGTTACGCTTCCGCCTGAGCAGAATGTGGTTGCTCCGCCTGCGGTGATTGTTGGAGTGGGATTAGAATTGACTGTTACAACTTTGCTTGCGCTTCCCGTACAACCATTTCCATCGATAACGGTAACAGTGTAAGTTCCGCTCGCGGATTTTGTAATTGCCTGAGTTGTCTCTGAAGAACTCCACAAATAAGAACTGAACGCATTGGAAGTAAGAGTGACATTTCCTCCGGAGCAGAAAGTGGTCGGACCTCCTGCGGTTATTGTTGGCGATGGATTGGCATTGACTGTTACAATCTGACTTTTTGTTCCTGGACAACCGCTTCCATCAGTTGCAGTAACAGTGTATGTTCCACTTGTGGAAATAGTAATACTTTGAGTGGTTGCTCCATTGCTCCATGAATAGGAATTTGCTGCACTGCAAGTTAAAGTAACATTTCCTCCTGAACAAAATGTTGTTGGTCCGCCTGCTGAAATAGTTGGAGTAGGACCGGAACTGACCGTTACTAAAATATTGTCAGAAGCAGTTCCGCAAGCGGCATCACCGGTTACAAATAAATTATACAAATAATTGCCCGACTGCGTAGGAGTAAAAGTTGGAGTTAATGATGTTTTACTGGAGAGAACAGTATTTGTATCAGATGGATTGGATGTGCCGGCACCCCATAAATAAGTTGTAGTAAAAGGAACATAAAATTTCATTGACCAACTAACCATCGTACCTTGCGTA
>JACOSO010000096.1 GCA_016178785.1 Bacteroidota bacterium
CCTTGCCAAACAGGGAGTCCAGTAATGATATTAAGGATAAGCCCCATAGCTACCAACTGTGCAGCTATGTAGCCTGCGTAGGGAGGCGCAAGAAAAAAACTGGCTACAAGTTCTGTGCGTTTGCTGTAACGAACTTCAAAAAAATCGCCCAGCGTTAGTAAGTTCATATTATACAACTTGCGTGCAAAGAAAAGCCCGAACAACACTAAGCACAAGGCACCACCAAAGGGATCTTCGATCACGGAATACAATCCGCCTTTCAAAAATTCTGCCGAAGCGCCAAAGACAGTTTCAGAACCAAACCAAATTGCAAACAGCGCGGCAGAACTAAGGGCAAGGGGCAGGCTTCTTCCTGCGAGCATAAAATCTCCTGTGCTTTTTACCTTGCGCGATGCCCAGTAACCAATCGCAATTGTAAGGGCCAGGTAAAAAATGATGGAGGCAAGAAGCAATGATGAATAAGTTTTACTAACTCAGAATGCTTTACTTTCTTTTAGTCAATTGAAAGGTGCGAGTGATATTAAACCCAAAACGTATATCTCCTTTATTAATGTTGCCATCAGTTTGAGTAACTATCGTATTTGGATTAAGGCCTAAGCTATTTGTGAAGATCAACTGAAATACGTGACCACCGGTTTCGATATCAAAGCCAAAACCTGCTGAGTTATAGAAGGGAGATGATGAATTTGCATTGAGTCTGTCGCAGTATTCGCCAACCAGAGAAACACTTCGTGAGATTTTATATCTGGCAGCAACGGCAACGGCATAATCATCATTATTTTCAAACGATTTATTGACTGCATTTCTGTGCACAAATATGGGTGTAACCTGGGCTGAGAATTTTGATGAAAACTTTCTCGCAATAGGCACTTCGACAACATAAGCCATGCGATCAGCAGTGCTGGGCAACGCAAGGCTGTTGGCGGTAGCATCGGCTGCATTCGGAAAGGCCTGGTAAGTAACGGTTCCAATTGCCGTGATAGTAACCGGAAAACTTTTTGCGCCTGTACTTTGCCTTGCCACTTTGTACCTAACATACGCATCCACCATTTTGTTAGCCGTATTGAAATTGCGACCAATAGAAACTCCAAGACGATCAGTGATGCCATATTCTAGTCCTAACCGAACTACAGCAAACCCGTCAAATCCCCAGGCATTGTAGCTTCCGGTGTTGATCTTATCAAAGCGGTGTGCAAAAATAAATTCGAGCTCGCCTTTACCTTTGCTCTCAACAGATTGACCATTGATGATGCGTGTGCCTTTAAAAGTCTGACCAACATAATTGATCTCAGGCTTTTGGCCTTTCTCTAATTCCTTCATCAAATCATCCTGCGCAAATACCCCAAAAGAAACAAACAAAAGAGATACTGTAAAAAATTTCTTCATAATGATTTGTAATTAAATTCAACAGTTACTTCAACCTCCTCAGCTATATTTTTCCAAAGCAGCTGCGGAATCTTGATTTTATAATCTACGAGTTTTACCATAAACTTGGCTTTCATTTTCCAGGCTCCTTTTATATTTTCCATTGTGCCTGGTATCTGAACATCCTGAGTCACACCGTGAATGGTAAGCTTCCCTGCTGCGGTTGCTTTTTGTTCTCCTGACGTGGAGGTCTGATAACCCGAAATTTTTCCTTGAAAAGTAGCTTTGGGGTATTGCTCTGACTCCATGTATTTCTCATTGAAGTGCTCTTTCATCAACGATTTATCAAATTCAAATTCTTTGATGGGAACAGAAAACACAACATCGCCAGTTTCCTGATTGAAAATGCTGCTTGCCTTGGTGTTTTCGGCCGCGATGTCTTCAATCGTGGCATCCGAAAAGAATTTGATGTACGTTTTTTCGGCTGAGAACTTCTGCGCAGGCAAGTTTATAGCAAAAGCCAAGAAAGCAAAAACCAAAAACATTCGATTCATACGATACAATTAGAATCCTAATGTAAACAAGGCGGGCTTAAAAAGAAAATCCCCCAAAGTCCTTGACCTCAGGGGATAATCTTGTCTATAGTTGGCTTTAATCTGATACTAAGGTAATATGCTGGCGAATCCCCGCCAAATCTTCCATCGTTGGAATGAAAAATTTTCTGCCGAATTGTCGATTTTACCGATGAACTGCCTTAATCGTGTCTGAATGCACAGAATCAGTTCCAAAGAACTTCTTCCGAATGCGCTCTTTAAGCTGAGGTTTTGAACCGGGAAACGTAGTACGCCTGCTAATATCATAACTGGCATAGAAAAGTAGCAGCAAAAATACCACCGCAAGGATGACAAATATCTTTTTCGATCGGCTCATGTTAAGCAAATGTAAATAGACCTGTGAGTTTTTGAAACCTCCAGTTCTTTAGTGCAAGAACGCCACTTTGGTTATCATTGCACCGCAAAAAATCATGAAGTACCTCTTCCCCAACGATTTTATTTTCGGCACCAGCACTGCTGCCACGCAAATTGAAACCGCATTTGATCACGACTGGCAGGGTGTTAAGTCAAAAGACGGGTTTATTTTCGATCGCACTACTGACCATGAATTGAGATTTAAAGAAGACGCTGAACTGATTGCTTCTCTTTCTCCTAATTATAGGATGGGCTTGATGTGGAGCAAACTTCAACGTGGTCCATTAGAAAAATTCCATCGGCCAACAGTTGATGCCTACAAGTCTTTCCTGGAAGATCTTCGCAGTCGGGGAGTAAAGATCATGATGGTGCTTCATCACTTCACCAACCCCAAATGGTTTGCCGCTCTTAACAGCTGGGAAAAAGAAAGTAACATTCATTTATGGGTGGACTTTGCAAAAAAAACTGTGGATACTTTTGGAGAATACGTTAGTCATTGGAATACCTTCAATGAACCGAATGTGTATGCGAGTAATGGATGGATCACCGGATTTTTCCCTCCTTTTAAAAATAATCCTGTTAAGGCAGGTATTGTTGTAAAAAACATGGGAAAAGCGCACGACATCGCTTACGATTACATCAAATCAAAATTCCCCAATCAACCCATCGGTATTTCCCATAATACGATTGTATTCTCAGCTGAAAATGTGCTTGGATGGTTTCCAGCAAAGTTGAGTGACGCTTGGTTTATGGAATGGGTACCAAAACATTTTGAAAAAGTAGATTTTTTTGGGATGAGTTATTATGCACGAGTTCCGCATGATCCGATGCCGATTACTTATATCGACACGCCCGAAAAAATGAAGCAACTGGGCCGTCCGCATGATGACATGTGGGAGTACCATCCTGAAGGATTGCGCACCTGCATCGATCGCTTTTGGAAAAAGTATAAAAAACCCATCATCATTACCGAAAACGGTGTGTGCGATGAAAGCGATCAACTAAGACAAAAAGCTATTCTCGATTACGCCAGAATTCTACACCAGGCTTTGCAAGATGGAATAGACGTGCGCGGTTATTTTTGGTGGAGTGCTTGGGACAATTTCGAGTGGCACCTTGGCCCTACCAAAAGGTTTGGTTTATACGAGTGCGATCTTGAAACCAAAGAACGCAGGCCACGGCCTAGCGTGGAGATTTTCAGAAAGTTGGCGCATTATAAAATGATCGAAAACGAAGAAACGGAGGTTGTTTCTAGTATAAATTGAGTCGTTTCCTTTCATCAACAATTCAATTGTTATAAAATCAATTAATTCTATATTTCATCATAATAAACAAACCACCAATGAAGAAACTCATTCTGTCGATTATTCTGTTGGCTTTTATTGCAGGCGTGCATGCTCAGACCAAGCTTGTTGAGAAAATTACGCGCAAGGGAGATGAGATCGTAATCCCGTATGAAAAATACGTACTGTCCAATGGGCTTACACTCATTATCCATGAAGATCACAGCGACCCTGTTGTGCACGTTGACGTGACCTATCACGTGGGCTCGGCTCGCGAAGAAATTGGTAAATCAGGGTTCGCCCATTTTTTTGAACACATGATGTTTCAGGGGAGTGATCACGTAGGTGACGATCAACATTTCAAAATCGTAACTGAAGCGGGTGGAACGCTTAACGGAACCACCAATACGGACCGCACCAATTATTTTGAAACTGTGCCCAGCAATCAACTTGAAAAAATGATTTGGCTGGAAGCCGATCGTATGGGGTTTCTTTTGGATGCGGTAACGCAAAAGAAATTCGAAATTCAGCGCGAAACCGTAAAGAATGAGCGAGGTCAGAATTATGACAATCGTCCGTATGGACTAGTTAACGAAGTGATCAGCAAAAATCTTTATCCTTATGGTCACTCTTATTCATGGCTAACCATTGGGTACATCGAAGACCTGAACCGAGTTAATGTAAATGACCTTAAAAATTTCTTCCTTCGCTGGTACGGGCCCAATAATGCTACTCTCTCCATTGGGGGGGATGTGAAAACTCCGGATGTAGTCAAGTTGGTAGAAAAATATTTCGGTGGTATACCGAAAGGACCCGATGTTCAAAACATGAAGGCGCCTGAGTTTACTTTGGAAGGAGATCGTTATGTTTCATTGGTTGACAATTATGCACGCGTTCCTCAATTATCAATTACTTTCCCTACTGTGCCCGCATACGATGCCGATGAGCCAGCCCTTGACTGTTTGGCCGAAGTAATAGGTCAAGGAAAAAACTCAATTTTATACCAGGAGATTGTAAAAACACAAAAAGCACTTAATGCATCTGCTTTTGGAAATAATTCCGAGCTCAGCGGTGTCTTTCGCATCAGCCTTACACCTTTACCAAAAACTTCATTGGCTGATTCGAAAAAACTGATCGATGATGCAATGAAAGCTTTTGAAACTCGCGGAGTAACTGATGAGGACATCGAAAAATTCAAGGGTTCATTTGAATCGCAGTACATCAATGGACTACAAAGTGTGGCTGGCAAAGTTTCGCAGTTGGCGAGTTACCAGACCTTTACAGGCAATCCCAATCAAATTGGAAACGACCTTGCACGCTATTCGAAAGTGACGAAAGAAGAAGTGATGCGTGTGTATGAAAAGTATGTTAAAGGAAAACCTTCTGTTATTTTAAGTGTGGTACCCAAAGGACAAGAAACCAATATCGTTTCTGCTGAAAACTACAAAATCGATCAGTCCAATTACAAAGCTCCAAACTATGGTTATACAGGTTTGGTCTACTCCAAAGGAAAAGATAATTTCGATCGCAGCAAAATGCCCGGCAACGGACCAAACCCTGTAATTAAAGTTCCGGCCTTCTGGAAAAAGAATTTAGACAATGGAGTGAAGGCGATTGGTTCGCAGAGCACTGAGCTTCCACTTATCACTTTTTCGTTTACAATTCCAGGTGGACATATTCTACAATCGATCGATACCTCTAAAATCGGGTTGGCAAGAATTTTTGCCACGATGATGAACGAAGACACCAAAAATTATACAGCCGAAAAAATGCAGGCCGAATTGCAAAAACTCGGAAGTTCAGTGAACGTCAGCAGCAGCTTTGATGGCATTGTATTTCGCGTGCAAACGTTGAAAAAAAATCTCGATAAAACGCTCACTTTGCTGGAAGAGCGTATGCTCAACCCAAAATTCACTCAAGACGCATTCAATCGCATTCAAAAACAAACTGTAGAGGGATTTAAGCAATCGAAGTCTCAGCCCGCATTTGTTGCCTCAGAAGTATTCGCTAAAATGAATTATGGCGCGAGCATTTTAGGATTGAGTGAATCAGGTACAGAGTATACCGTGAAAAACCTGACGCTAAAAGATGTTGAAGAATATTATAATAACAACATGACATCGAAGGCAGCAAAATTGGTTGTTGTAGGCGACATCACTGAAAAAGAAATCCTGGATAAGCTGTCGTTCTTGAAAAAACTTCCAGCCAGGGAAATTACGCTTCCATCTGTGCCAGCCATGCCTTCCGTGGATAAAACAAGAATCTATTTAGTTGATGTGCCAAAGGCTGCGCAAACCGAGTTCCGCGTGGGCGGAGTTACCGGTTTGAAATACGATGCCACGGGAGAGTACTACCTCGCAACACTTACCAATTATCCACTTGGCGGTGCATTCAACAGCCGCTTGAATATGAACTTGCGAGAAGATAAAGGCTGGACTTACGGTGCACGCTCTGGTTTCTCCGGAGACAAGTATACGGGCGCCTTTGCATTCAGTTCCGGTATTCGAGCGAATGCTACCGACAGTGCGCTGACCGAAGTGATGAAAGAATTGAAAAACTATTCAAAGTCAGGGATCACTGAAGAGGAATTGAAATTCATGAAGAGTGCACTTGGCCAGCGCGATGCCCTGTTGTACGAAACTCCGTTTCAAAAAGCAGGGTTCATCGGAAGAATTCTGGAGTACGACTTGCCGTCAAATTTTGTTGATGAACAAAATAAAATACTTGCCAACCTAACAAAAGCAATGGTCGATAAGGAAGCAGCAAAATTGATCAAACCTGAAACAACTAACATCCTACTGGTTGGCGACAAGGCGAAGATTTTATCTGGATTGGAAAAATTCGGATATGAAATCATCGAGCTGGATGTGAACGGGAAACTTAAAACCGGCAACGAGTCTTTAAATAAAAAACTGTCAGATCCGAAGAAATAGCGATTCAGAATTCCATTGCAAAGGCCGCCTCAAAATTTGGGGCGGCTTTTCTTTTCAATCCTTCAGAACGCGCATCTCCACGCGTCTGTTGAGAGCACGAGCTTCTTCGGTATTATCTTTTGAAATAGGTTTGGTTCCACCAAAAGCTTTGGTTGCCACTCTGTTTTTATTGATACCCTTGCCGGATAAATATTTTTTGACTGCGTCAACACGATCTTGCGACAACTTCAGATTTGCGCTCGCATTACCCACGTTATCCGTGTGACCTTCCAGTTGAATTTCCATTTTTGAGTTCATCTTCATTAGTGCTGCAAGCGCATCTAGTTGATCAAATGATTGCGGCTTGATCGCAGCCCTTCCCATATCAAATATGAGGTGGTTCAATCGAATGGTTTGACCTGTTGGGGTCAATTCGATATCGCTGATGATCTGGTTGTTCTTGACTTCTTTCGGGTCCAACAGTATGGCGCTAGTGATGTGTCCGGGAGCTTCAGCTGTAATAATGTATTTAGAAGAACCAAAAATCGAAAATGAAAAGGTACTGTCATTAAATGTTTCCGAAAGACTGCCTGTGGGGTAGCTTTTGTAAACTATCTTAGATTTAACTCCTTTGCCGGTAATTGCCTCAGTCACTTTCCCATGCACCTTGATTTCTTGTGCCTTCCCCGAAAGCGAAATTAAAAACAAAATACCCGCTACTTTTTTCATTAATGGCTGTTAGATATCTAATTCAATTGTCTGCCCAGCGGTAAATCCTTTGCCTTCCTTTTTCACTTTCTCTTCTTGATTATTTTCTTCTTTTTCCCCGAAGAGGTTTGACTGCTGTGCTTCTTTTGCCTTTGACGTTTTTGCTTTTGCTGGTTTTCCGTTGACGAGGACTTGCTCCTTTGGTTCCGCTTCGAAGAGGCTTGCTTGCTCGCCCTCCGGATCGGTTTCCGATTTTTTTTTTGATGACGGAGAGTCTTTAGCTTCCGTCATCTCAACAACTTCGTTTTCGTCATCGCCTTCTTCGAGGCCTGACTCTTCCGGTTCTTCCACCGGAATCACTTTCGTGACTTTGTTCTGCGAGAGCCTGTTGCCCATCGCTTTCCATCCCTTCACGTCAATGACGTCTTCCAGGTTAATGATTTCGGTTTCTTTGACCTTGCCTTTACCCTTAACTGATTCCATCTGCACCTCAGGATTGTCTGATGTTGTTACAAATTCCAGGCGCGAGCCAATTCCTTCGCTGATGAAATTGAAGTCCTTATCGGGTGTAGTAGTCTCAATCTGGAATCGCTTCACGAAATACTGTTTGCTTTCACCATCGATGTAAACAGCAGAAACAATTTTTTTTGGGTTGAATTTCTCAATCAACAATGTTTTGTTCTCAGGTTCGTATCGGTTATTCAAATCAAAGTTGGTGATCTTGTAATTCCCCGACTTGCTGATAGCGATGATTTGATCGTCACCATCGAACTTACCGACATGTTTACCTCGCTTGTCCTTGTTCAGGCGGCCGCTGGCATCGTCAAACCAAAGCTCAAGTCCGCTGAGAGTTGATCCTCTTCCTTCTTTGAAATCCACTTTGCGAACAGGGTATTTTGTGATTGTATTTCCTCTTGCCCCACGACCCTTGATTTCCATTTCGGAAAAATCGAAATCAAAAATCTTCTTCCTTGCCGTACTGCTTTGACTCAGTTTCACCTCCACAACTTCTGCCTCTCCATTCGGATTGGCGCTTAAGTAGTGAACCTTGCTGTTTGCACTACCCTGGTCGAGATTATATTCCTTGTCGCGAATGATCGCAGGCATGGCAAAACGCTTAGCGAATGTTTTGCCACTCTTGCCATCGCTGTAAATTAAATTATAAACCATGCGTTCATCGCCTTTCTTCCAGATGCCAACGTGCAAAATGTCTTTGCCCATAAACACTTTCTCTTTGATGCGGCTCACGAGAGCCTTGCCGTCTCTGCGAATCGCGATCACATCATCAAGCTCAGAGCAGTCGGCAATAAATTCATCTTTCTTCAATCCCCAGCCGATGAATCCGTCAGTACGGTTTACATACAGCTTCTGGTTATTTGAAATTACTTCTGTAGCTGTAACAGATTGGAAGCTCTTGATCTCTGTTTTACGTTCGCGTCCTTTACCATATTTATCGAGCAAGTTTTGGTAGTAGGCAATCGCATAATCAGTAAGATGCTTCAAATGGTGAAGCGTTTCTTTCAATTCCTTTTCAAGATCGCGAAGTAACTCATCTGCTTTGAATGAATCGTATTTTGAAATTCGCTTGATGCGGATTTCTAACAGTCGAAGAATATCGTCTCTTGTGATCTCGCGGTAGAATTGTTTTTTGTAAGGTTTAAGTCCTTTATCCGTAGTAGAAATAACTTCTTCAAACGTTTCGCAATTTTCGATGTCGCGATAAATTCTTTTCTCAATGAATATCTTTTCAAGCGAGGAGAAAAGGATCTTCTCCATCAACTCGCTCTTCTTAATCTCAAGCTCGCGTTTCAGGAGCTTCACGCTCAAGTCCGTGTTGACTTTCAGTATCTCATTCACTTTCATGAACTGAGGCCTGTCTTCAACAATTACACAGGCGTTTGGCGAAATCGAAACTTCGCAATCGGTGAATGCATACAGCGCATCGATCGCAATTTCCGGTGAAATGCCGGGTTGAAGGTTCACTACAATCTCTACATCTTTGGCTGTGTTGTCGATCACCTGCTTCACTTTGATCTTCCCCTTCTCGCTAGCCTTTACAATCGATTCAATCAATGAAGTAGTTGTCGTGCCAAAAGGAATTTCTTTGATCGCCAAAGTTTTCTTGTCAACAATCTCAATCTTCGATCGCACTTTTATTTTTCCACCGCGGTATCCCTGATCATATTCCGAAAAATCAGCAATACCTCCGGTCGGGAAGTCAGGATAGATTTTAGGACTCTTCCCCTTCAATACATCGATCGATGCTTTGATCAATTCGCAAAAGTTGTGAGGAAGGATTTTTGTTGAAAGACCAACTGCAATACCTTCAACCCCTTGTGCCAGCAACAGCGGAAATTTAACGGGCAGTGTTACAGGCTCCTTCTTTCTTCCGTCATAGGAAAGTTGCCACTCGGTTGTCTTCTCATTGTAAACTACGTCAAGTGCAAATTTAGAAAGGCGTGCTTCAATATAACGTGGTGCTGCTGCACTATCGCCTGTGCGTACATCGCCCCAGTTACCTTGTGTATCTAACAATATATCCTTCTGGCCAATATTTACAATTGCTTCACCAATTGCTGCATCGCCATGAGGGTGAAATTGCATGGTGTTTCCTATCACATTCGCCACTTTGTTGAAGCGGCCGTCATCCATTACTTTCAAGGAGTGCATGATCCTGCGCTGCACCGGCTTGAGACCGTCTTCAATGCGTGGAACCGCACGCTCCAGAATTACATACGAAGCGTAATCGAGAAACCAGTCTTCATACATACCATCGATGGCAACAGAATGAACCGTTCCATCTTCACTCCCCGATTTCCCTTTCGATTTAATTTTCTTACTCATTTGTTCGTTGCAAATTTCTAATTATAAATTTCAGATAAACACACTACTGTTCATCTTCTACAGCCAGCTCCGCTTTCGCTTCAATTTTATCCAGCTCCACCCGAAGATTTTCAATAATAAACTCCTGGCGATCTGGTGTGTTTTTGCCCATGTAAAACTCCAGGGTTTTCACGAGGTGTTTTTCCTTGTCGATGAGCACAGGCTTTAAACGAATATTCTCTCCTATAAAAGTGCCGAACTCATCCGGGGAAATTTCTCCTAATCCTTTGAACCGTGTGATCTCTGGTTTGCTTCCGAGCTTTTCAACGGCATCCTGCTTCTCTTCTTCGCTGTAACAATAGATCGTTTCTTTTTTATTCCGAACGCGGAAGAGCGGAGTTTCTAAAATATAAACGTGTCCAGCTTTTACAAGGTCAGGAAAGAATTGCAAGAAGAACGTCATCAGCAACAAGCGGATGTGCATTCCGTCCACATCGGCATCGGTAGCAACAATCACCTGGTTATAGCGAAGGCCATCCAATCCGTCTTCAATATTGAGCGCATGCTGAAGCAAGTTGAACTCTTCATTTTCATAAACCACTTTCTTGGTAAGACCATAACAGTTCAGTGGTTTTCCTCGCAAGCTAAACACGGCTTGTGTTTCTACATCTCTTGACTTGGTGATTGAACCACTGGCAGAGTCACCCTCGGTGATGAAGATCATCGACTCAGGGCCACGCTCTCCTTTTTCATCATCAAAGTGAAAACGGCAGTCGCGAAGTTTGCGGTTGTGAAGGTTGGCTTTCTTCGCACGCTCGTTTGCTAACTTTTTAATACCTGCGATTTCCTTGCGCTCACGTTCTGATTGCAAAATGCGTTTGAGCATGGCATCAGCTACAGTTGCGTTTTTGTGCAGATAGATTTCCAGTTCTTTCGCAACAAAGTCGCCCACAAAGTTTTTCACTGAAGGACCATCGGGCGCTATGTTGAGTGAACCCAACTTTGTTTTTGTCTGCGACTCAAACACAGGCTCTTGTACCCTAACAGCAATTGCACCAATTATGCTGGCGCGAATATCAGCTGAATCAAAATCCTTCTTATAAAAATCGCGTACACCGCGAACTATCCCTTCGCGGAAAGCTGCCAGGTGTGTTCCACCTTGTGTGGTATTCTGTCCATTTACGAAAGAGTAATACTCTTCACCATATTGATTGCCGTGAGTCAGTGCCACTTCGATGTCATCGCCTTTGAAGTGAACAATCGGGTAGCGGATTTCTTCTGCATCCGATTTTTGTTTCAGTAAATCCAGAAGCCCATCTTTCGAAAAGAATTTTCTTGTATTGTAATTAATGGTCAGACCCGCATTCAGGAAAGCATAATTCCACATCAGGTCATCCAGGTATTCCGGGATGAAATGATAATGCTTGAACATCGAATCGTCTGGTTCAAACTCAACAAGTGTCCCGTTCTTCTCTGCCGACTTGGATTGCTTAGGATCACTGGTTATTACACCTTTCTTAAATTCAGCAAGCTTGGTAGCGCCATCACGAAAAGCCTGTACTTTGAAATAATTTGAAAGCGCATTGACGGCCTTCGTACCAACACCATTCAATCCAACTGATTTTTGAAATGCACCTGAATCGTACTTCGCACCAGTGTTGATCTTAGAAACGACATCAACCACTTTTCCCAACGGAATGCCGCGGCCATAATCGCGCACTATCACTTTCGACTCGGTGATTTTCACATCGATCACTTTGCCGTAGCCCATCATGTGCTCGTCAATGCAGTTGTCCATCACCTCTTTCACGAGCACATAAATGCCATCGTCTTTGGCCGATCCGTCACCCAGTTTTCCAATGTACATACCCGGGCGCAAGCGAATGTGTTCACGCCAGTCGAGCGACTTAATACTCGACTCATTGTATTCAATACTATACTTCGCCATGATATTCTATTTGCAGAGGTAAAGTTTAAAAAATCAAAATGACACTATCCAAAAAATCAGGATCGGATAATTGTTCATTAAAGGAAATAAATTTTTGTTGCATTTCATTTTTGTGAACCAAATCAAACTTAAAACTGTGAAAGAATGAAACAAAGATAACTTGCTGGTTATCAGTAGTAATAAATCAGCTTATTCAAACTGCTTGTTTACTAAAAAATCTTTGAGTGACTCGAAAAATCGGCCAGGATACTGACCATCCGATCAGCAAGATCAAGCTTCCATATATAATGAAGCCGATGCGGGCGTAATCAAATTTTTCGGTACTGTTGTAGAGGCTGATGAAACTCAGGCCCACGACAAAGAATAGATTGGCACAAACTACAAGTCCATAAAACCAAGCCTTGAAATCGTGGTCAGTTTCAGGTAAAATTCGGGTCACGGCAAAGACTGATGCATTGGTGAGTGCAAGAATTGCAAGCGCAATGTAAAATAATGTCTCTTTCGACAACGAAATGACCTTAGAGTTTTCGCTAACTGTAACAGGATCGGGCAGCGAGGCATACACGTACATAAAGACCCCAAGCATTGCAATCAAAGAAAAGAACCAGATAACCTTGAAGATTTTTAAACCCATGTGCTACTTTTGAAAAAGTGATTTGGCCGCAAAGTAATTTGAATTGAAGTTAAAAACCGAATGATGCAAAAATTAATTATTTTATTGGTCTGGGCTGCATTTAGTTGCGGAAAACCACTTCCCCAATTGGAAGGTATTGACATGAAACAGTGGAAAGCCGATAAGTTGGGCTGTTCTGGTTTTCGAGAAAAGTCACTGGACATATTTTCTTCACAAAAGAATAAACTTAAGGGGCTATCTGAAGCTGACATTTTACAATTGCTCGGCCGGCCGGATCAGAACGAGCTCTACAAGCGCAATCAGAAATTCTTTTACTATTTCGTTGAGTCATCAAGCAAATGTGATTCATCCAAAACAGATGCACGAAGACTTTCCATCCGGTTTAATGCGATGGAAATGGCGAAGGAAGTTGTGATTGAGTAATCACGAATGCAGCGCATTCTTCTGAAAATGAGATTGCTTCGTTTTTGCTTTATTAATCTTTTGCCAAAGAATATTAACAAGTTCATCTTTCTTCTTTGAATTAAAAGGATAGAGCAGGGAGGGCTTGAAATAAATCTTATCTCCTACTTGCTCAGGGTTATAAAACATTATCTCGTAGTGGCCTATCAAAGTACGAAGCTCCAGGTCTTTAATGTTCTCCAGCGGCACAAGGATGTCGGCTTCTTTTCGAATAACGTACAGATATTCATCGTCAAACTCTACCCGATGAAGTTTGCTGTTCATTATATAATATCGATACAACACAAAGCCCCACGTTACCGGGAGAATAAAAGAGGTGATTCGCAATCCTTCAAAGGATTCGTAGGCTATCAAAAGAAAAAAAACGATCAGTACTCCCCAAATAAAAATCTTGTAGGGTAGCAAAAACCGAGTTGATAAATTTGTGATCCTGGATTTTCCCTGCATGAGTAACTTTTTATCTTTGCCGTCAAATTTATAAAACATGAACAACATCGCAGTGATTGGCTCTGGCACCATGGGTAATGGCATCGCCCACGTATTTGCTCAGTATGGTTATAAAGTGTCACTGATTGATATTTCAGAAGATGCTTTAAAGAAAGCGGTTGCCACCATCGACAAAAACCTGGCCCGCCAGGTTGAGAAAGGATCAATCACGGCCGATGTAAAACAAAAGGCATTAGCCAACCTCACCACCTCAACTTCGGTGAAAGAGGGAATCGGGCAAGCCGATTTAATAGTAGAAGCAGCAACAGAGAATATCGATTTGAAATTGAAAATCTTTAAAGACATGGATGAAGTTGCAAATCCCGCGGCCATTTTAGCCACCAACACTTCTTCTATTTCAATCACTAAAATTGCATCTGTTACCAATAGGCCTGCGCAAGTGATCGGTATGCACTTTATGAATCCGGTGCCGGTGATGAAATTAGTTGAAGTCATTCGCGGCTATGCTACAAGTGATGAAACCACAAAAACAGTAATGGAACTTTCCAAAAAACTCGAAAAAATTCCTGTTGAAGTAAACGACTACCCAGGCTTTGTTGCCAATCGCATTCTTATGCCCATGATCAACGAAGCGATCTATTCTTTGTATGAAGGTGTTGCCGGTGTAAGTGAAATCGATAACGTAATGAAACTCGGTATGGCTCATCCCATGGGCCCCCTTCAGCTTGCAGACTTCATAGGACTTGATGTGTGCCTCTCTATACTAAGAGTACTTCATGATGGCTTTGGAAATCCGAAGTATGCGCCATGCCCTCTCCTCGTAAACATGGTGCAAGCGGGGCACAAGGGAGTGAAATCAGGAAATGGATTTTATCAATACAAGACTGGAAGCAAGGAATTAGTAGTTGCAGATAGATTTAAAAGGTAGCTGTGAGCAGTTGGCAGTTGGCAGTAGTCGAACAATTGTATTGGATTACTGCCTACTGTGAACTGCTGACTGCCTCCTTATTTCTTCACCCCCGGCTCACGCTTCAAGAATTCATCATAAAGTAAAGTCTGGCGACTGACCATCGGCATTTGCCAGCCATCGATGAACACGTTTTTGACTTGTGTTTTGGTCTCAAATGGATCTCCATCACAGACAAATAGATTGGCGCTCTTGCCAACTTCGATGGATCCGATTTTATCTGCCACTCCAAAAATTTCAGCTGGTACAATCGTAATCGCTTTCAAGGCTTCCGTTTTATCCATGCCATAAGCTACAGCGAAGCCGGCATGATAAGGAAGGTTACGATAATTTTGATTGCTCGTTTCATTCGACCTGATCATCACCTTAATCCCTGCCTTCAGCAAAAGCGAAGGGTTGGCATAAGCTTGATCATATCGATCATAATCACGAGTTGGCAATTCCAACACACCTCCTGTAATCACAGGAATTTTTGCTTTTGCAATTTCATCAGCCACACGCCAGCCTTCAGCAACGCCCGTTAAAATGACTTTGCTGATCTTTTTTTCTTTCACCCACTTCAATGCTGCCTGAATGTCTTTTTCAGCATTCACTTCAATCAGCAGTGCACGCTCGCCACGCACCACGGGCAAAAGCGATTGCATCTCAGGATAAAAACCAGCGTCTCTTCCTTTTGTGGCAGAATCAATTTTATGATACTGTAAGGCACGCTCCCACACCTCATTGATTTTCTTCATGGCATTCTCTGATGCCTTTTTTATTTCTTCATCTGTTCTGCGATCAAATCCTCCCCTCCTGCCGCTGCGTGGAAAGTTCAGAACAACACCTTCAAAGCCAGCATACATTTGTTCAGGCGTGTAACCATGTAAGTTGATCAACGCACCGGTGCCTGCAAACAAATCGCCCGAAGGAGAAGCGAATGCCGTGGTCACTCCACTTATGCGAGTAACGGGAATTGGAACTGCATTGGGATTAACTGCCGTAAGCGCTTTCATCTGCGGAACAACATCACCCAGTTCGCTGAAGTCTTGTGTACGAGGGTCAGAGCCAATTTCAGAAAGACCTATGTTAGTGCCGCCATCGATCATTCCCGGATAGATAAAAAGTCCCTTACAGTCGATCGTCTCTGCTCCTTGGGGGATGGAAACATTTTCTCCGACAGCTGTAATCTTACCGTTACTGATAACAACTATTCCGTTTTTGAGAGTTCCTTTGGTTACCGTCTCGATTGTTGCATTGGTCAATGCAAAGGTTCCATATTTTGCTTTTGGATTTTGCGCACTGATATGAAATACAAGTGCGCACACAAGGGCCGTAATCAATCCCGATATTAATTGAATCTTCTTCATAAATTATTTTTTATCTGTTTCTGAAAAAAGAAACTCAGTTCCATCCATACAATTGTCGCGGCCTTTTTCGATGAAGGTTGGCTCATCAATATTTTGTTTTGGGTCCACCATCAAACGCATATCGGCTGGGTCATTGGCCCGATCGAAGCGAACAATTCCATCTACGATGGTGAATTGCGGAACTCCATAGATCGAAAGCGGATGATTCTTAAAAATGGCGATGTCAGCATCTTTGCCAACCTCCAGTGAACCTGTGCGCGAATCAATCCCCAATTGTTTTGCCGGGTTGATTGTGATCAGCGAAAGCGCTTCGTCATCCGAAAGCTGTCCGTACTTCTGTGTTTTTGCTGCTTCGTGATACAAGTGCCGCATCATCTCAGCATCGTCTGAATTGATCGAAGTCACCACACCATTTTTGGTGAGGATAGCAGCGTTGTAGGCAGTGGAATAATAAACTTCAAATTTATACGACCACCAGTCGGAGAACACCGAAGCCATCGCTCCGAATGCGGCAAGTTCAGGTGCAACTTTGAAACCTTCATTCACGTGTTGGAAAGTAATACGTTTAATACCAAAATCTTTGCACACCTTCAGCAGCATAAAAATTTCGTCCGCACGGTAGCTGTGGCAATGGATGATAATATTTCCTTTGAGAATTTCTGCGAGCGTTTCAAGGCGCAAATTGTAAACGGGAGGTGCACCACGAAATCCTTTAACCAATTTATTTTTATTATAGGAATCCCAGTCTTCCATATATTTTTTGGCATCTGAAAAAGATTTGCGGATAACAAACTCCACACCCATCCGCGTGCGCGGTACAATGTTGTTTCCACCACCGTGAACGCGTGTCGGATTTTCACCCAAAGCAAATTTGATGGTGCGAGGCGCTCCTTCCATTTTCATGGCATCTCCATCGAAAGTGCCATACCGAAGTTTCAATGTTTCGCATTGGCCACCAATGGCATTTGCTGATCCGTGCATGGCATGCACAGCAGTGACACCACCGCCAAGTGCGCGGTAAATTGAAATCTGCAGTGGGTTGATCACATCACCTTCGGCAACTTCGGCAGTCACCGGGCTTGTTGCTTCGTTTATCCCGTCAATTGCTATGTGAGAGTGTGCATCGATGATTCCAGGCATCACGAATAAACCGGTGGCGTCAATCACTTTCGCCCCCTGAGGTGCGGCAATATTTTTTCCGATCTGGGAAATCTTTCCATCCTTCACGAGCACATCGGTTTCTGTAAGGGTGCCTTTAGTAACGGTAAGCACTGTTCCGTTTTTGATCAGCATATTTCCTTTGTCTTGCGCAACCGCCCAGGCCGCACAAAAACTTAAGGCGAGTAATAAGAATATCTTCTTCATATCTATTTAGATTTAGGATCGCGCGTTGCTTTTATGGGAAAGCTACCGTACTGACCGGCAGTTAACGTCCCTTCAAAAGTATCACCATCGATTTTTACAGTCACATCAATTTTTACAGTGGCACCCATCGAGTAGTCGTATGAGAATGAAAGAGAACTTCCATCAAGTGAAATATTTCGCAACTCCGTTTCTTTACCAGTTGAAGCGCTCGTGATTGTACCGGAATAGTTTCCGTTGTCTTCTTTGATCACGATTTTTCCGCTGCCAGCTCCTTGCGGAGATTCAGTGGTGTAGCTCCAATTTCCTTTAGCCACCACTTTGCCATCTGACTTTTTCGTTTCTTTTGCTTCCATCTTGTAGAGGTTCCCGTCTACAAACACGTAGCGTATTTTTGCCTTCTCATTGAAATAAGGTTTATCGCTAACCACAAGATTGGCCATCTTGCCATTGTCGATAGTGCCCATACGATCGGTGAGCCCTAAAATTCTGGCGGGCGCAACAGTAAGTGCTGTAAGTGCCGCATCTTCTGTCAGACCGGCAGCAATCATTCTGCGCAAGTTAGCTTGGATATCTTTCGTCTTCGCACTCAGGGCAGAAAATCCGAACTCCACTCCGGCTTTGCTGAATGAAGACGACTGTGACGTATACAATGCAATTGCATCTTTCTTCCTTTTCTCCAAAACTTCCTTCTCAAGATCAAAAGGTGTCTTTTCCTTTTTTACTTCAGGTTTCTTAGTTTCTGTTTTAACACTGTCTTTTCTTGCCTGTCCGGCAAGCAGGTTCGCGCCCTTCTTGTCGTCTTTTTTCCCTGCCTGTCCGGCAGGCAGGTCCTCTTTCTTCACTTCGTCAGGAAGATCGAGCGAAAGGAAAACTTTTGCGTTCGATGATTTTATTTTGTTGATGATCGGCCAGCCTTCTTTCACGTCAGCAATCGTAAGTGCAAAGCCCAGATCATTTTTCAATGTGAAAACGCGCTGGGTCTCCATTACTTTTTCGGATTTGAACAACACAGGGATTCGCTGATCGATCACCGGGTAGAATGCTTCAAGTATTCGATCACTAACCGGTCTTGTTATGCCACTGCGATTTGATGCATAGGCAGATGAATACGATTTATTCAAGGAGGCATTCTTGTAAAGTTCTCGCCACTTGGCCATCACCGCCATCACTGTATTTGGATAAAGGCCTTGAGTTCCTGTCAATTCGGAATACAATGCTGAATTATTTACCAGTACCATATCGTCAGGCGATTTTCCGCCAAGCAAAACTATTGCACCGGAGCCCGGCAAGAAATTTCCATAGGGCACAACCTGTGAAACAGTGAAGCCAAGATTACGAAGGTCTTCAACCGATTTATCATTTGGGTTCAACCAATTGCGTACATCATTTTGCGGAGTGATGCCCGCACGATCAGCAGGTGGGTTACCCGGGTCTTTTGGCTTCTCTTGTTTTTCTTCCTTAGGCTTAGTCACACCTGCGTGAGATAGTCCATCAATGAAACCAGCGTACACATACATTGAGTCCGCCTTGATGATGATCGCTTCCGGTGGAATGGAAATACCTGCTCCAACTGCTGTAATCAATCCATCCTTCATTACCACAGTACCCTTTTCGATCTTGCGGCCTGGCGCTTGAACGATAGTTGCGTTGATGAGCGCGTACGTACGACCGACTGGTGCGACAGGTTTTTCGTCTTGCGCTGAAATTAATTGGGGCCACCACAGACAAACCAGCGCGGCTGCGAGCGACCGAAGTAAATTTTTAATCATATATTTTTAATCAATGCTGGCAAAGTAGGTGATTTCATCTTTTCGGCAAAACCGATTATAGGAAAGGTGATTTCGTAAGGCCAATGGCGTGTTAATGTTCGGTATGATCGCCACAGTTTTGATAGATCCCGTTGCTAGAGTTATCAGATCCTATTACATTAGCAAAACAATTCAGCCTTGTATTAAGCTGCGATTGAAAAAAGCGGGAGTAGCTCAGTTGGTAGAGCATCAGCTTCCCAAGCTGAGGGTCGCGAGTTCGAGCCTCGTTTCCCGCTCTTTAATGGTCTAATGTTCAACTCAAAAATCTCATCAGAATTTGTCAAGCAACTTATCACGGTATCGCTAAGATATCAGATTCAATTTTATCTTTTATAAATTCAGTAAAACCTCATTCATGATCGACTCATCTCGTTTGTTAGTGAACCTCTTCTCAACCCACACTCACACAACAAGGCGATCAAGCATAATAACTTAAGCTGCTCATGACTTAAATATAACGGCCTAATTTGAAATCGCATTCGTGAAAATCACCCGCTACCATTTTTCTAAAACTTGCACCCGTTAAGGGAAAGCCTCTGCGAAAGATTTTGCGATTGTGTTTTTCTTAATAGATTGCTGGATAACAGATAATTATTGATGAAAAATACAGTTAAAAAAATAGTTCTGTTTATTCTAGGAATAGATATTGTGTGGAGGATGTGTAAGCCTCTACTTTTTTTAGTAGAAAAACTGACGATCTATCGGAGACTTGCCAGACCGTCAAAATCGATAGTTCAGGAACACTATTCCGATTTGGAAAAATCAATCATGTCTTTGCTGGGAGATCCTGTTGTCAGGCACAATCATTTTAAAGGTTTAAGATACCCAAGCTACACTTCTTTTTGCAGTACGATTTTTCCGAAAATATTGGGAAGTTACGAACTGGAGTTAAAAGACATCATTGAAAAGCAGTGCAACACTAACTATAATGAAATTATAGATATAGGCTGTGCCGAAGGTTATTATGCAATTGGATTTGCCAGAAGAATACCGACAGCGCAGGTTTATGCATACGATACAAATGAATTTGCCAGGGCCTTTTGTTCTGAAATGGCCAATTTAAATAATGTAAGGAATGTTAAAGTTGAAAGCTTCTGCTCTCCTGAAACATTGGAGCATTTCAAGTTTAGAGGAAAGAGTTTAATCATAAGTGATTGTGAAGGCTATGAGAGAGTGCTTTTTAACGAAAAAAATTTACAAAACTTATTAGACAGTGATTTACTGATTGAAACACATGATTTTCTTGACGCAACAATTTCAGGTTACTTAATCAGTCTCTTTAGTAAAACCCATCACGTTGAGATAATCTCAAGCGTGGATGATACTGTAAAATCACGAGTATATCAGTTCCCGGAAGCCGATCGATTGGATATCAAAGCCAGAAGAATGCTATTTGCAGAAGGCCGGCCTGGTTTGATGGAGTGGCTGTATCTCACACCGAAAGAAACCAGGTAAATCGGCAAGACCCAGACTGGTCAAATTTTTTCCTGTTTCACTTTATAAATCCGATCTCTCTCGCTATTTCAGCACTGCACAATAAATAATTATAGTAGTCACTTTGGGTTATTTCTTCAACCTGACGAAGGCCGCCATTCTCATCTATATTGAAATACAGATAATCTGTTTTCTGCATGATGGTATTTACTCTTTTCCCCACTTCATTATTTAAAATCTCTATCAAAAAAGTTGGTTTAAATTTGAACAAGTTATTCAAAAAGCCATCCAGCACTTCCGGCTCATGTGTTTCAACATCAACCTTAATCAAATCAATATTTTGAATGCCTGTTTCACTTACAAACGTATCCAGTTTTATCGTTTCGATTTCCTCCTCATAAACAGTTACTTCTGAAGAGGCTAAATTCTTATTGACAGTCACGGAATAAATATGCTCAGTAAGTGTGTCGTAGATAACTGCGACTCCGTCAGCATTTGACACGGCCTTTTTTATCGGCACTATATCAAAATCATTGAGCGAAATATTGTCTTTAAGTTTATTAAAGACCCTTGTCACCGGCTCAAAAGCATAGACTGCCGCACCGGGATTTATTGTTTTTGCTACAAGTGAATAGACTCCAGTATTGGCACCAATGTCTAAAATCGTTTTTGATCTTTTACAAAGTTTAATCCATAGCTTCATGGACTCCTTTTCCCATCCGTTGGTGAGCCCGGCCCAGAAAATTTCATTCTCGATCTGGAAGCCATAATGTTTTATTTTGAAGCTGCTCCCTTCATCCACTTTTACCTTAATGACCCCAACAAAATGAAGATGCTTATAAATTCGTTCTTGCGGTTTCCATATGGTTTTAAGCAAAGTATAAAATTCTTTTTTTAACGGAATAAATCGATACAATTTCTTGACAAATGTTCTCATCTTCATGGATAATCAGTTAAATATCCGTTACGATAAAATTGAATCGTATCCGCTAATTTGTAATGCTATCAAATTCCAGCGTAGCTGTGCCAATTGTAGAAACGCTTCCGATACCGGTCTGAAAATCAGTCCATGTCATATCCAGCGTGCTCTTTGCAGGAAACGAACCAGGGGTTTTGTTGAGGGCGTATAGTTTTATGATATAGTGATGTGTACCTGACGATGGGCTACAGGGTGAAGTATAAGAAATAGCAGTGTGATCTTTATTTGGTCCCATATACCAGGGTCCGTCACCCGCAGCGCCATGCTCGATCTTCAATACCGATGGATTAATGTTCCACAGAAACAGATACGTGTTGGGATCTTTACTGTGGTCGTCTGGATTTGGATAGTGATACATAACGATAGCCAGAGATCCCGTACTTGCCGGAACGTTTGACCACGACAGTGGTATTGATTTTTCGACATCCAAAATTTTCGTTTCACATTTGAAAGCATCTAATAATTTTCCACTAGCAACTGCCTCGCTTTGGAGCGTAAATTCAGTGCTGGGGGTTACTTCGTGTTTGCTGCATGCCACTATGCCTGTAATGGAAATAAGAAACAGGGTCGTCTTTTTCATTAGGATTTGTTATTAACGTTGAAAGGTTTCAGTTGAAGTCTTTCCATCTACATCTTTGAAAATAAAGGTATATTTTCCGTTGGCATCCCAGTAATATTCTACTGAACCTTCTACGCCATTGATGGTGTAAGTAAGAATGTACCCAACCCCTCCGGTGCGGGATTTCAGACTGGTAATGACCAGATTGGTGCTATTAATGGGATGAGGATTTCCCCTCAACGAACTTTCGGGTGGCTGCGGAATAATTTCATTTTCGGGTTTAGTGCCAAGCGTTTCAACGCTACCTCTCATTTTAGCAATCATAAAAGGATAAGTATTTGTGCCGTGATAATGATAGGTGTCGCTCCACTCGTGACCATGAAAATCATCAAGGGTTTTCATGGCAGCGCCATCAGGTTCTTTGGAAGCATATACAGGATAACCATCCAACGCAAAAGCAATTGGATTATTACCGGAAGTACTTTCCAGGTGCATCGGGGCAGTATGATAATGATAGTCATCACCTCTTCCGCTATGTCCTCCGTAAGCATCGAGTTCACCGATATCTTTTGACACGTTGCCAGAAGCATTGAGAGGATTAAAAATAGGAATGCCATTACAGGCTATGGCCACGCCACCCTTGCGTAACTCACTTGCAAGCGAAACAGGGCTTGCAGCATACTTTGTCTTCAGGGGAATTTTCCACGCATTGTTGCCTGTATAGTCTTGTGGAATTGGCACTTGTGCGATCCATGCGGTAATGCCCACCATCATTTCATGATCAGGAATACCTTTGGAATCCACATAAAAGTAGGAGTCATCCCATCGGGTATCGACAAGGTTTTGATAGGGCGTAAATGCCAGGTCAATGACTGCCGGATCTGATGTTGCGCTTTTAAGTTCTGTTGATGTGACATCATGCTTGCTGCACGCGATCAGGTAAACACAGCAGGTTATAAGAAAAGTAAAGACCAGGGTGCCAGGATATGTCCACGAGTAGCCCTTTCTTCGGGAGAGAAAAATCAGTAATGAGATCGTTAAGGTCAACCCAACGATAGATATAAGGCGAACACGATTGACATTATCTTCGAGCCAATTGTATTCCGGGAGGTTATGATGGGTATTTACAACAGAGTTCAGCTTATCGATCTCCCGTGTATAGGTTACAACGTAATAAACATCCTTCCAGGAGAGAGACTCGAGTTTGAGTTCTGTTTTTTTACCATTGCAATCTTCAATCACGATGCGATCGTCTTTGGCCAGAAGAATTGAGCCTTCAGCCAATAGGTTTGAATTAACATCATACCATTGCCTGATCTTTGATTTTTCGACTGGGCCATGGCCACCTTGATGTGAAAAACACAGCGTATGAAAAATCAGAATGGTTAGAGTGAATAAGGCCTTTTTGTAATGATTCATAAGACGGACTTCTGGCTCTTGTTTGGTATGACCAGTGCCTCAAAGGTCGTATGGTTAAATCTCCCATACAATGCCTGACATCAAATGCATCAGCTTTTTTTGGTGGATCAATTTGAAATGTACCTCAACTGTCACTAGTTAGCCAGTTTATCTGTATTCTGACACTCCAAAGTAAGTTTTGGCTACTATTCAAAGAGTGGGTTCGTGATGGGCAATTTCACTAGTGATCTTGTTTAACACCTTTACTTTTTCAAGCAGGTTGCCTTTCAATTTATTTCGGATGGAATTTAAGTTGCCAAGAAGGTCATCCATGTTGGGCAGAACCTCTGAGAAAAACTCTTTCAATCTTTTTGCCATGGTTGGCGATTTGCCATTAGTCGAAATGGCAATTTTTAAATGACCTTTATTCACAATTGACCCCAGATAAAAATCGCAGAGATCAGGAGCGTCTGCTACATTTATCAATTTGCCTTTTGCTTTTGCCTGTAAATGCACCCACTCACTTACCGTCCTGTCATCGACAGCTACAATTATAATTTGCGCTAAATCGATATCGAAGGAGGCGATTTTCCTTTCTGAAAATCGAACATTACTCCTATCGCTCGAAATTTTTCTTATCTCCCTGCAAATCAATGGCGCTACGATCTCAATCTGAGTTTGAGGTGAGTTGCTTAAAACGGAATTTAATTTTTCAAGAGCCACATTTCCTCCTCCCACTATTAACAACTTCATCTCCTCCAGCTTCAAAAAGATGGGGTAGAGTTTATTCATATCATTATTACCAACAGAAAGAGGCGATGCGTTCATATTATTCTGATTATTTGTTATGCATTGGCTTGAAGAATTTCTTAGGACTATCGCATACGCGGCAAGAATAAGTTTCAGGAAGTTCTTCAAAAGGAGTACCCGGATTTATTCCTGATTCTGGATCACCATATTTCAAATCATAAACCGTAAGGCAATTGCTGCATTGAAAACTTGTCACCGCCAGGCTTGTTTCTCCCTGACTTGAAGGTGTCTCTAACGCTTGCTCTTTTTCCGGATTCAACTGACGGAAGTATAACTTACTTAGTTCAATTAATAGTGCCGGAATCATTTCCCTTTGTACATGGCGCGCGTAAGGGTAATAATTTGTGTTGTTGGAATTAAAATCTTTGGCGTACGAAATTGTATACAGATTGAACTGAGAAGTAATTTGATCAGGCTCACTTTCAATGAGGATCGTAGTGAAAGGAAAATACTCTCTCCCTGTTTTAATAGCAAAAGTCAATCCTTTGGTGCT
The DNA here is from genome assembly GCA_016178785.1 of Bacteroidota bacterium. Lineage (GTDB taxonomy): Bacteria > Bacteroidota > Bacteroidia > Cytophagales > Cyclobacteriaceae > ELB16-189. The sequence continues at coordinate 24,713 of JACOSO010000096.1, forward strand.
AATGTCTTGCTGGTCGAGATCTTTAACGAGAAATCTTTTCAGTTCAAGTGCTTCTTCGTCAAGAACGGGAAGATGCCAGTTCAACTCAAGCGAAGAGTGGCGTTCATTGATTCCATATTTTCCCATTAACTTTTCCCAGCGAATCCTGTCTGCCGCCTTTATTCCTTTAATAATAAATGCCTTCCAAGGGATGATGTTGATATTGCTGATGTTTGTTTCCTGGCATAATTTGCATGCAGCGCTCAAAAAATCGAGATCGTATTTATTGTTGCGCCAGTAGAGCCCGAGCCAGTACTGGTTATTAGTCATCCCATTGAATCCTTCATAGTATGGAAAGCTGTTTTCCGGAAGCTTAAGATTTTGAGAGATCGGTTTATAGCTTATCCGCATGCTTTCGTTCTTCACAATCATATAAAGCTCTTCCGTTGCAAACGGATTGTAGGACACAAATAATTCTTCGAGCTTTTTTGACAGTTTGGGAATATCCTGACCCGAAACGAGCCGTGGCCAAAGTTCGATGCTGTTTTTCTTTCGTGCATCGCGGATATATAGATACCAATAATTGTCTTCGTTGGAGGCCACATAGTTTAACTCTCCCGTGAACAAGGGAACAAGGCTTTGCCTGGGATCGACCACATTGATTTTTAATTTTGGGACGTAATCGAAATTGTCTGTGATCACATTGTAAGTATCCTCTTTTACCCAATGTGTTGTTTCCACAAGATTAACAGCTGCATACGAGCTGACAATATTTTGATGAATGGACTGATCACTGCCTAATTCATAGTTGATGTTGATCGATCGAAATGATTGATCAATTTGGGAAGAGACAGCACTGCCAGCAGGAAACAGAATGTCTTGACGTGAACCAAACAACACATAATTATTTCCCAGGCTTCCTGAGATATCCAAAATCTTCAACAAATTAGCAGGGGACAAAAACCCTCCTTTGACAAAGACTCTGATGAGATCACTTTTTTTATTTACCCCCATGAAATTAATCCGGATTATTCATTTGAAAAATTTTTCCCTTTGGTAGCGGAATTATCGCTCTTCCAAAACGAACAATTAACCTGATTACCATGATAAAAACCTTTTTCTGATTCTTAACATTCACCAATCTGGTGAGGACGAAACATTGGGCGTAGAAAGTAGGCTGAGAAATCATGATAATCAATTTAATCAGTAGCTGAATCGCAGAGAATAAAGAAATTTTTACCACTCAAGTTGCCAATGCAAATCCTGGTTTAAAGTTAGGGTTTCAAAACTACTTCCATTTCTTTTAACAACCGATGGATTTCCGGCTTGCAACTTCCGCAGCCTAATCCTGCTCCTGAATTTTGGCAAAGATCGTTTAAAGTCTGGCAGCCGCCATCGATAAGCTTTCGCAAATTCCCCTCCCCTACTTGATTACACGAGCAAACCAATTTTCCGAGAACAGGTTCGCTGGATTTACCTGAACGGAGCAACTGCATTCTTTTTTCTGACAATTCAATTTTGTTTTCAATCAAAGATTTGAATTCAGAAAACTCAGCTTTATCGCCAATCAGCACGGCTCCCATCAAGCGATCATCTTTGATGATGCATTTTTTATAATACCGCATCGACTCATCAATGAAAAGGATTTCTTCATAACCATTGGAGTCATCAGGGATGTCGACCATGCCAATGGAACACAAATCAAGTCCTGATAATTTTAAAATATTCATGAGCACAGCTCCATCAAATTGACTTTGCATATCCCCATAAATAAAATTAGCTAACACATCTGCTTGTTTTTCAGCTGCTGATGTGGTACCCGATACCTTGCCACGATGTTCACTAATTTCTCCGATAGCAAATATATTCGGGTCGCTGGTTTGCAAGTAGTCATTCACAATGATCCCGCGTGCCGACTCAAGTCCGGCTTCTTGTGCAAATTCAATGTTTGGCTGTGTGCCTATCGCATAAATAATAGTATCAACTTTCAGCACTCGGTCGCTTCGCAAGTGAGCGCTTAACTTTTTGTCTTTCTCATTGCGATCTACAAACTGGATCTGGTCATTCATGTAAACCGTGATGTTGCGGTCTTCAATAAAATCAAGCAATAACCGTCCTCCCAAATTATCAATTTGTCGTTCCATTAGGCGGCTGCCCAGTTGAAGAATGGAAACCTCAACATCAATATCGCGAAGAGCTGAGGCCAGTTCAATGCCCAAAAGACCACCACCCACAATGAGCACGGAACCCTTGTGGGTCAGGAATTTTCTCAACTCATCTGCATCCTGGCGTTTGCGCATGGTAAAAATTCCCGGTAAGGTAAGAGGAGCATCTTTGGGAATATTTGCACGCGACCCGGTTGCCAATATTAGTTTATCATAATAGCTTTTCTTTCCTTTTTTATCAATCACAAATTTCTCATGGCGATTGATTTCAATAATTTCGTTTTCAAGTTCGATGGAGACATTCAGTTTCTCAAATTCACCCGATTGGAATTTCACCAACTTATCCCAGCTCAAAGAATCATTCACATACTCCGGCAACAACACTCGGTTGTAAAAAGGATATTTCTCATTTGAGAAAACCTGAATGTGATCCTCTTGATTAAGCTCACGGTAAGAACATATAAACCGAAATGCAGCAGCCCCAGCGCCAACTACAATTATTTTTTCGACCACTTTTTTGTAAAGACTGACTTCGACTGCTGAGAATTTAAAATCTGGTTCGTGAGAAATAGGATCAACGTTGTTGCTTGTAAGGTTATTGGCACGCGCATCAACTCCTGAAAAGATTTTTCCCCAGTGCATTGGCAAAAACACCACACCTTCTTTTATGTCGTCAGTGATTTTAGCGCCAACACGCACAGTTCCTCTATCATTAGAAATAACAACTATATCGTTTTCACGAATGTTTCTTCTTCTTGCATCGCTGGGGTTGATTTCTAAATAGGGTTTGTTAATATGCTGAAGAAGCTTGTTTACTTTTCCCGTCTTCGTCATTGTGTGCCATTGATCGCGAATTCGCCCCGTAGTTAAAATCAATGGTAAGTCCGATGTAACAGGTTCCGATAAATTCTCCGGTTCATCGAGTGGAAGAAATTTTGCTTTGCGCGATGAAGTAAAAAACCGATGATCAGTAAACAATCGTGATGTACCTGCGCTATTTTTATCAGGCACGGGCCACTGAAATGATCTCTCGGTTAATCGAGAATAATTAAGTCCACTTATGTCGATGTTTGTGCCTTTGGTAAGCGCTGCATGCTCATCAAAAATTTCTCCTGCTGATTTGTAATCAAAGCCATGAAAACCCATCTCTCTGGCAAACAGGCACAAGATTTCACTGTCGGGGAGCGCTTCACCGGGAGCATCGACTATTTTATTAAGGTAGCCAATCCTTCTCTCGGAGTTGGTCATGGTTCCTTCTTTTTCAAAGTGCCCTGCCGCTGGAAGGATGAGATCGGCAAAATGAAGCGTATCCGAATTTCTGGAAATATCTTGCACCACAACGAATCGTGCTTTTTTCATGGCGGCCTCTACACGATTGATATCAGGAAGACTTACCAGTGGATTGGTGCACACGATCCACAAGGCTTTGAGTTTACCTTCTTCCAACGCCTCGATCATTTTTGTAGCAGTCAATCCCGGCTTGGATGAAATTGATTCTACGCCCCAGAAGTCTGCTACTTCTTTTCTATGTTGTTCGTTGGCAATGCTTCGATGTGCTGCCAGCATGGTTGCAAGCCCGCCTACTTCTCTTCCTCCCATTGCGTTGGGTTGGCCTGTGAGGGAGAAAGGTCCGGAGCCGGGTTTACCGATGTGGCCTGTGATCAGGTTTAAGCTTATCAGAGCAAAATTCTTTTTCACTCCAATAACACTTTGATTGAGACCCATTGCCCACAGGGTCAAAAATCCTTTTGATACTGCAATGTAAGAGGCCGCTAATTTTATATCGTGAGCTGAGACCTTGCATTTTGAGGCAACTTCTTCGATAGTGAATTGAAAAACAGAATCACGGTATTTTTCAAAACCTTCTGTGTGGTTTGAAATGAAATCATAGTCAACGTCTCCATTTTCAATAAGTACCCTTGCAATGGCATTATAAAGATAAATGTCGGTACCCGGAAGAATTTGCAAATGCAGATCGGCCATAACACTGCTTTGCGTTTTGCGCGGATCAACGACAATCAATTTTATTTCAGGATGATTTTGTTTGTGCGCTTCAATGCGTCTGAATAAAATCGGGTGGCACCAGGCAGGATTTGCGCCTGTAATCAAAAAACAATCGGCCAATTCGATGTCTTCATACGAAACGGGAACAGCATCTTCGCCAAGCGTGCCCGCATAACCGGCCACAGCGCTGCTCATGCACAGTCGTGAGTTTGTATCGATGTTATTCGTGCCGATAAATCCTTTTACTAATTTATTGGCTACATAATACTCTTCCGTTAGGCATTGCCCTGAAACATAAAAACCTACTGAGTCAGGGCCATGTTGGGCAATAATGGATTTGAATACGGCTGCGGCACGGTTCATAGCCGAAGACCAACTCACTCGCTCCATCGGGTGGCTTCTGCTCCAACGCATTTCCGGATACAGCAAACGGTCGCTGGTGTTTTGCATGGAATAATTGAGGTTCATCCCTTTCGAGCATAACATGCCACGGTTGACCGGGTGATCTTTGTCTCCCTCAACTATCAAATTATTTTTTCTGTCTTTCTTAACGATGATGCCGCACCCCACACCACAATAGGAGCACGTTGTTTTAAAGCTGTTCTCTTTTTTTATCACTCTCTACTTTATTTATTTCCGGCATCCAAATTCCTTACCCAATTCACCCTTTCAACCGATAACTGTTTGCGCTACTTCCCCTTTATAAAAATCAGATTTATCAACTTCCACCTTTTCTACCAGCAAACTCAGTAATCTTTCCCTGATCGTTTTGTACTCTTCGAGGTTGACGATATCTTTTTTGTTTCTTGGACGGGGCAGGTGGACTTCTTCAATTTCTCTGATGGTAGCAGCAGGCCCGTTGTTCATCACTACAATACGGTCAGATAGAAATATTGCTTCCTCAATGTCGTGGGTTACCATTACTATGGTCTTACTGCGATGAGTGAGGTTCCACAATTTTAACAGCTCGATATGCAACGATGCTTTTGTCAGTGCATCCAAAGCCCCGAAGGGTTCATCAAGCAACAAAACTTCGGGGTCAATGGCGAAAGCGCGTGCGATCGCAACACGTTGTTTCATTCCACCTGAAATTTCCTTTGGATGTTTTTTTCTATGCTCCCATAGGTTTACCATCTTGAGATATTTTTCTGTCAACTCATCTTTGTCTTCTCTCGATTTTTTTGTAAACACTGCATCCACAGCTTCATAAATGTTTTGATAGACCGTTAACCAGGGAAGCAAAGAATAATTTTGAAATACAATTCCCCGGTCAGGGCCCGGACCTGTTACCTCATTTCCATTCAACACCACTTTTCCTTTTGAAGGAAATACCATACCTGCAATGGCATTTAATATAGTTGACTTTCCGCACCCGGAGTGACCAATCACAGAAACAATCTCGCCCTTTTTAATTTCGAAGGCGATGTTTTTTACGGCCGTGAAATTTCCTTTCAACGAATTGAAAGTGATTTCCATATTTTCAATTTTCAGGTAGCTCATTTGTTATAGTTAATCGTTAAAAGTTATTAGTTAATAGTGGTTTGATTTCAGTTTCAAGTTTCAGGTTCCATATTTCAGATTAATTACTCCTATTAACCAATAACTTTTAACTATTAACTTCCCCAAGTCACCTTCTTCTCTAAAAAAGAAAACCCCTTATCCAATAGCAGCCCAACAAACCCTATGATAAGTATGGCGGAGATCACTTTCTCAAGACTCAAGGCATTCCAACTGTCCCACACAAAAAAACCAATACCCATTCCGCCCGACAACATTTCTCCTGCAACAATTACCAACCAGGCAACTCCGACACTCAGGCGCAGACCTGTTATAATGTGAGGCAAACTAAATGGCAGAAGCACTTTGGTGAGATATTTCCATTTCGAAAAACCAAAAGCCCTCGCTACATTTTTATGATCCTCGGGAAGTGAAGCAACTCCAAAAGCGGTGTTGATCAATGTTGGCCATAATGAAGTGATTACTATAATGAATATTGTAGCCTTACTTGCGGATTCAAATGCAACAAGTCCAATGGGAAACCAGGCAAGTGGCGATACCGGCTTTAGGATTTGGACAATTGGATGGAAAACTTTTCTACAAAATGCATTGGCGCCCATCAGCAACCCAACAGGAATCGCAACCACTGACCCGAGCAGAAACCCTGATGATACGCGAATGAGCGAACTCCCTAACTGAAGCCCGATCCCTTTATCATTCGGGCCGTAGTCATAGAAAGGATCTTTAACTAGTTCCCAAAAAACCCTAAAGGTAGCGACAGGGGTCGGCAATCCGCCTGATGTAGTTCGACTGACAACATACCAAATCGCAATTAGTATGAAGAACCCTAACAAGCTGAATGACGCATTCTTCAATGCGTGAGCTATTTTTCTTGTTATCGCAATAAAACTTTCGGAATAAGAAAAATCTTCGTTTCTTCTCAGCAGATCTCTGGTAAATGAAGCTGTGATTGCTATTGCTCGTTTCATATTTTTTCGATTAGTGTTACGGAATTATTCCCTTTGCCACCTTCAAATATTCGCCCGGGTTGTTGGGATCGAATTTTATTTTATCGATCTCTAAAGAAAAAGGCTTCATGTCATCTTCAGGGATTTTGATCTTCATGCTTGAGGCAACTTCGCGGTATAAATCCTGAAGGATAATTTTGTTTGCAATGGTGTTGTAGTCGGGTGCTTCTTTCAAATAATCAAACCTGACATACTGGGTCATAAACCAGATGGCATGCGACTTCCGGGGAAAATTCGTTTCGCCACCACGATGAAAGAGCATGTAATCGTCAGCGTAAATTTCCGTTCCTTGATCACATCCGAGATTGTAATCACCCATAAGCCGAGCTTCAATCACATCGGAAGGCGCATTCACATATGGCGTCTTGCCGATGATCTCTGCAGCTTTCTTTCGATTGGCCCGATTATCGAGCCACTTGCATGCTTCAAGCACAGCTTTCATCACGGCCTTTAAATCTTCTCTTCTTTTCTCACTAAATTTTGTATTCACAACCAGCGCTTTCTCGGGATGATGTTTCCAAATATCCTGGGAAGAGATTTCAGTGAAGCCAACTCCTTGTTTCACGGCTACACCATTCCAGGGTTCGCCAACGCAGTATCCATCCATGTTTCCAACTTTCATATTGGCAACCATTTGCGGTGGAGGGATAGTGATGATTCTCGAAGTTTGTTGATTCACTCCTGCCGCAGCAAGCCAGTTTCGCAACCAAATGTCATGTGTGCCCCCGGGAAAAGTCATTGCGAAGGTCACTTCTTTATCGGCTTTGAGTTTCGCACTTACTACCGAAGCCACTTTGTTTGTTTGTTTGAATCCAACCTTGCCACAAAAAGATTTTGACAAGGTGATGGCCTGACCATTGTTGCTCAATACAAGCGCAATTTTCATTTCAGACCCCTCCTTCCCGCCTACCCCAGTGTAGACTGAGAAGGGCATACTGAATAAACAATGTGCTCCGTCCAATTCTCCGGTAAGAATTTTATCACGCACATTGGCCCACGAGGCCTCTTTCGATACTTCCACATTCACCCCATACTTGGCAAAGAGACCAAGTTCCTTAGCCATCACGATAGGCGCACAGTCAGTAAGCGGAATGAACCCCAACTTAATGACTTCCTTATCAGCAACATTGGTCTTTATCGGAGCTGTTGAGGAGAGTATAATCAACAGCAAGGGAGCAATCAGAAAGAAAGTTGATTTTGTATAAGTCATTTTTTTCATGGTAAATATTTTTAGATGATTTCTATTTGACTATGAATTCAGACGGCTTGATCGAGAGCATCAGATAGGCCCACGTAGAAAAATCGGCCGGCTTGCTTACATTTTTTACTTTGGCAGATGCGAGTGTGGAAGTTGAAAACATGGCAGAATATCCCGCCTCCAAATTGATGGCCTTCGTGGGCGAGAAGAGCAATACAAAATCCAATTCCATTCCAAGCGCTTTGTCCATTGTGGTTCCATCCAAGGCGAGCACTGCATCAGGCAATACGAAGCGGTGCGCATCGAGCGATAGCGTCAAGTTGTCTTTTGCTTTATATCTTCCTTTTAAATAATAATCGATCAAGCCGTTGGCACCAAAGCCATCGGCCACATAGAAGTAGTCCATGTATCCCCAGAATTTGTGAGGCGTTCCATAGAGTGGATCGAATCGTTGATATTTTTTTGTTGGATCGGATCCATTGTTGCCCGAAGTGATATCTGCCCCAGGGCCTACGCTGAATTTTCTTCCTGCCGCATAGGATGTTGACAAAGAGAAGAAGTATTCGCTCAGTGATGTACCATCACGATAATTTCCGCCTTGGTAAAAGGCCGATAATGAAAAGCCTATTTTCCTTATGGCAGTGCCAAACATATTTCCGCCAATCGTGTGACGGCTCCACACACCTTGCTCATAAATAGGTGTTGTTTTATTTACATCAGCGGGAGCAAAATGATATTTACTAAAATCATCTTTGAAAGCAAGGAAGGTGGCATTTCCAAAGTAAAATTTCTTTGCCACATACAAAAATTGCATCGACTTATACAAAGCAGACATGCCGTTTGTTCCGGCCGTATATCCAATAGGAATTCCGTTATATATTGAGTTCGACTTTCGCTCTGCATTTTGATTGTAAGCTCCACCTAAGTGCACGGTCCATCCCTTGTGCTCGAACTTTACCAGGGCGGCATCGTGCCTTCTTGCCTGTTGCAGCCAATCCAAATTGCCTAACAATCTGGAGTCATCGTATAGCAATTCCTGTCTCCCTACTTTGAACGTGAGGTTCTTTATGACTTTTCCGGTATCCACCAAACTTATTTCGGCCCACGCTTCGTGGATCATCAATCCATCGAGGGCATCAGAGGTTGTCCGGTTAATAGTCGATGCATCTTGCCCCCATAAGCGCACATCCTGAATGGCCGTAAAAATTTTATAGCGATAACCTGAATAGCCCAAGTTGAGACGCGTACGTTGCGAAGTGAACAGCGCTGGGACAGTATCCTGTGCCTGCACAGTGCCTTGACCATTGCGCAACTCTGTTCTCGTGCGCACCTGGCCAGAGATCGTGAACTGCGCCTGTGTTGTGACGCATATGCAAAAAAGAATTAGTGATGTTGGTAAGTAAATTTTCTTCTCCATAGATTTGAGTGTTTAGTGTTAAAACCTAAATAGGTCCCCTGAATGAATTTTGCGGTTCTGTAAGGGGACTTTCTTTTTGGACAAAATAAAAGGAGTGCGTTACCTGGTAACATCATCCTTGTCGGTCATTGATTTTTTGTTGTGTCATATTTGCTATTGTTTGATTGTTATTCTCAGAAAAAACAAAAGATTCTTTTATTTCAGGTTCAGATACAAATGGATTGGCCAAAACTTCTTGTGCCATAGTCTTTGAAAGGCTTAGCAAAAGAGATAAGACAGAAACTACAATCACCGCTATTCCTATTATGAATAAGCTTTCGCGATACGATATTTCGCTCGACTTAAATAGAAAGCCTGCCATGACAGCACCCACATTTCCTCCGGCACCCACAATCCCAGAAACAACCCCTACCGCTCTCATATTAATGAATGGGACAACCGCGTACGTAGCCCCATTAGACATTTTGAGAAACAAGGCAAAGAGAAGCATTGCTGCGATTGCCCAAGGGAGCGAGTTCATGGATGAGAAAAGGATGATGCCGAAACCTTCGCACAACAGAAAAATGGCAAGAATTAAAATTCTTCCTTTCAAGCCGTTTCGCTTCCCGGCCATATCACCAAAAATTCCGCCAAGTGCGCGAGCGAAAATATTCATCATACCGAAAAGCCCTGCAATGAGGCCGGCTTCCTTAAGCCCTAAATGAAAGTTGTCAACAAAATAAAGTGAGGCGATATTGTCGATGGTGATTTCAATGCCAAAGCATGCCCCATATGCCAGAAACAAAACCCATACGCGATAATCAGAACAGGTGCTCCAGAGACTTACCTTGTCTTTCTTCGTGTTTAAATCTTCTCTATTTTCTGGTTGCTCATTTCTATTGCCTGCTGGTGTGTCCTTTGTAAAAAAATAATAGACAAATGCCATGATGAAAAGGGCAACTCCCGGCACAACCATGCTGTATCTCCATGCTTGTGTATTCAGATAACCAATGCCTACAAGAGCGGTGAATATTAGAGGCATTACAATCAAGGTTACCCCGCCACCCATGTTGCCCCAACCGGCTGCTGTGGCGTTTGCCGTGCCTACCACGTTCGGTGCAAACATAGCTGAGGTATGATATTGAGTGATCACAAATGAAGCACCGATCACACCGATCGCCAGACGGAAGAGCATAAAACTTTCGTAACTGTTGCTCAAGCCGATGAACATTACAGGAAGTGAGCCAAGTAGTAAGAGAATTGAATAAGAAATTCGCGGTCCTATCTTATCGCAGAGCCAGCCAAACAAAAGGCGTGCGAAGATAGTGATCGATACAGAGGCAATAATGATGTTGCCGATTTGGGCTTTCGTTAAGCCTAGATCCTCGCGAACCACCGGCATGAGCGGGGCGATACCAAACCAGCCGAAGAAACATAGAAAGAATGTGATCCAAGTGATATGAAAGGCACGCATGGGCGTGGTCTTGAAATCAAGCAGGTTTATCCGGGTTGCTTTTGAGGGGATCGCATTCATTTTACTACGTATTTTAGTTACGTAGTAAAGTTATTTAAAACTAAGTATATATACGTATAATTACGTAGATATATTTTATGCAACGGTTTGAAAAAAGAATAGAAGGGGTTGAAGCCTCAGACCAGGTTTTCTTTCATGGCCTTGTTGACCATGTCAATGGCATTATTGACTTCGAGCTTTTTCATAATGTTGAACCTGTGCGTCTCGATTGTTCGCACGCTCTTGTCCAGCAGATCCGCTATTTGTTTATTTTGCTTTCCGTCTACCACCATTCGAAGAATTTCTTTCTCACGTCTCGATAAGTTGTAAGAATCAACTCTGACCAATGGCCGGCTTATCGATTTTTTTCCAAGCAGCCGGTTGGCTAAAACATTGGACACACTGCCACTAAAATATTTCGTGCCACCATGAATTTGTTTGAGGGCTTTGACAAATTCATTTTTGTCGGTATCCTTTAATAAATAACCGTACGCACCGGCATCGAGCGCTTGTAGCACATATTCTTCGGAATCATGCATGGAAAGAATCACTGCTTTCGTTTTGGGGGAATACAATTTCAATTTTGAAGCGGCCTCCAGGCCCGTCATTACCGGCATTCGAATATCAAGAATCAGAAGATCTGGTTTTGTGACCTTAGCCACCTCCAATGCCTCAGAGCCATTTCCCGCTTCGCCAGTTACCGCGAGGTCACCATCGTGTTCGAGCATTGCCTTGATGCCATTGCGCACCAGCACGTGATCATCTGCTAAAACAATTTTTATTTTCTTATCCATAGGTTATACTTCAGATTCAATTTGTGCTGATTTTCTCAGGGGAACGGTAAGCCTCACAGTGGTTCCCTGGTTCGGCTGAGTTTCCACCTGAAGATTTCCGCTAATGTATTCACTCCGTTCGTACATATTAAATAGGCCACGGCCCGATTCAAAGTTTACGCTTCGCTCATCCACAAGACGCACATCAAATCCTTTTCCGTCATCTTTCACTTCCGCAATTAAATCGTTATCGGCTTGCCGCAAGATTACATCGATTTTATTGGCTCCGGAATATTTTATTGCGTTGTTGATGGCCTCCTGAATGATCCTGAAAATATTATTCTCCACTTTCTGCGGAAGCCGGACGATTTCTGTTTCGGAATGAAATTCCAATTTAATATCAATGAGTCTAGTCATCTCACGAACAAACGTATCGAGCGCGGCTTGCAATCCGTAATCTCCCAGTACGGTGGGTCGAAGATTGAACGTTACCTTGCGAACTTCCCTGATTATTTGTTTGATCAAATTGTCGATTTCGCTCAGCCTTTGTCTTACCTCCTCTTTTTGATTTGCATCAATGGATTCAACCTGATATTTCAATGAGGTCAGCATTTGCCCAATGCCATCGTGAATGTCCATAGCAATTCGCTTTCTCTCTTCTTCCTGTCCTTCCAAAATAAGCACCGACCTGTACTTCTGTTGGTTGATCCTCTTATCTATTTCTGCTTGTGTCTTTCTACTGATATTGAGTTCCGCTTTTTTCCGAAGTGTTATATCAGAGCCCATCATCACAAGCTCGTCAATGTTCCCCTTTTGATCAAATACAGGTGTAACAGTAACCATCGCCCAACATTCTTCCATGTCTACATTTCTAAAATGCACTTCGCCTTTCCAGATCTTTTCTTCGGACACCCTATCAATTAAATCATCCATCCAATCGTTGGGATCTTTCATCGTTGCAAATAGATCACACAATCTTAACTTACTCCACTCCGTTTTGTCAGGAAAAGCGGCAAAAATTGGTGAGACGAAAGTGACGTTTCCTCCAATATCGCTCTTGGCGTAGGTGCGTGGATTCTCAATGGGTTGATTGATGTGTGCAATCTGTTCATATGATTTCTCTAACGAAGCGTACAAGTCGCGGATTTCGTTGGACATTTTTTGTGAATCTTTCTCCGATTGTAAAAGTCTGTTGATTGTAATGTTTACATTGAGAGCAGTGGGGTAAAAGATGAAAATGATTTCGGCAAGAATGACAAGCAGAGAAATAAAAAGCAGTGCATATTCTAAACGGGAAAGAAGGCTTATTTTCTCTTTGGCTTCTGAGTCAATCTGAAAAACAACAGCCTCCATACCTTTCAGAAAAAATTGCTCCTCTTCAAGGAGTGTTTTCATTAGCGAAGGCAATTTTTCTGAAGCAGAAGATGAGTTTTCTCCAAACGTTGAAATAAACAAATGGGCGCATTGATCGATCGGAACGAAATGCTCGTTAACCTCTTCGAACAAGTGCAACACTTTTTCACTGTTTTTGCCAGGTAAGTGAAGACTATCATTTCCATTTATCAAACCGTCCTGGGAAACTTCCCAGAGGCGAAGCGAATTTTTTAATTCCGACTTCAACTCTTCTTTTTGATTTATATCGTCTGACTTAATGAGCAATATCGTCTTAACTATTTTTTGGCTAAGCATTCGTTGCTTTCCGGCTACGTTTACAACTCGTGAGTCATTTTGCTGATCTTTTAAGTGGCTTTGGATAAGTACCTGGCCGGTAATGATGATTGTAGCAATCAACCCCAACGCAAGCATGTATCTCACACCAAGTTTTGCAAACTTGTTTGCCTTCACTTGAATGTCATCGGGGCGCATACGTAGCAAGTTAGTAATTTTAGTTTTGCCTTTAGAAAGTTACTTAGTTAAAAGAAATGCCAGGCAACCAAGCCTGGCACCCTAACCTAACATATATGAAGCGCTCTACTTGGTAAAGCCGATGTAAATAAAACCGTCTTCCACCTTCACGGGAAAAACGGAAATCTTTTCTTCTTCTCCGTTCAGGCATTGGCCATTGAGAAGTGAAAATGTTTTTTTATGAAAAGGGCACGCAATTTTCGGATCGCCATCGGTTGAGCCAATCATACCTCGCGAAAGCACCATCTGCATTTTATGCGGACAAAGATTCTGGCAAGCATACCATTCATTCCTCCGTGAAAAATTAAAGACAGCAATCTGAAGGTCCTTATATTTGATACAGGCGCCACCATTCTCGGGGAAATCAGAAATGTGAGCTGCCCTAAACCAAATTTTTATTTCACAAAGATTCTCCGCTGCATGGGTCCTCAATTGGTTCAATATCTCCATACGCTATTACTTATTTTTATCTCTCATTTCGTTCCAATTTGAAGGTAATTTCTGCTCCCGCACTTCTACAAAAGAAAGTGTTGGGTCGGTGTCATCAGAATTTATAAAGTGTTTGAATTGTTTTTGTAGCTCTGGATCATCCACCACCTTCTTCCATTCACAGTGATAACCTTCTATCAATTCTTTCATTTCCTTTTCCAATAGATCACAGATTCCAAGCTTGTCATCTATAATTACTTCGCGCAGGTAATCAAGTCCACCTTCCATTTTATTCAGCCATGTAGCTGTGCGAGTAAGCGGATCGGCTGTGCGGATGTAGAACATCAAAAAACGATCGATAAGCTTAGTACACGTTTCCATATCAACATCATTCACCAATAACTTTGCGTGCTGCGGACGGGCGCCACCATTTCCACATACGTACAAGTTCCATCCTTTTTCAGTGGCAATGATTCCAAAATCTTTCGATTGAGCTTCGGCACATTCGCGAATGCAACCGGAGACAGCGCCCTTGATTTTATGCGGAGCCCGAAGTCCTTTGTAACGATTTTCAATAAAGATGGCATACGCTACAGAATCCTGAACTCCGAAACGGCACCATGTAGAGCCAACACAACTTTTAACCGTGCGTAAAGCCTTTCCGTAAGCATGACCACTTTCAAATCCTTCCTCAATTAGTTCAGCCCAGATGCTCGGAAGCTGATCCACACGGGCACCAAACATATCGATGCGCTGGCCACCTGTGATCTTTGTGTACAGATTATATTTCTGAGCGATACGGCCGATGGCCATGAGTTTATCAGGAGTAATTTCTCCTCCGGCAATGCGCGGCACCACAGAATAAGAACCGCCCTTTTGAATGTTGGCAAGATATCTGTCGTTGGTATCCTGAATAGTTGGCTGCTGCATGATAGGCTCATTCCAGATACTTGCAAGAAGAGAAGCAACTGCTGGTTTACATACTTCGCAACCGTCTCCCCTTCCATGAGAATCAAGCACCTGATTGAAAGTTCTCAACTCCTTCACTTTAATGATACCAAAGAGTTCCTGACGGCTATAATCAAAATGCTCGCACAAAGTCTTCTTGACCTTATGCCCGAGTGATTCGAGGGTAATTTTCAGAATATCATTCACCATGGGCGCGCAACCACCACAGCCGGTACATGCTTTGGTATTTTTTTTAAGTCCGTCAAGGGTAGTTACACCGCTTTGTGCAATCTGAAAAACTAGATCTCCTTTCGAAATATTTTCGCAAGAGCAAATTTGTGCCGAGTCCGGTAAATTCTTTACTCCACTAGTCTCATCCGTTTTGCTTGAGGTGCCAAAAATCAAAGACTCAGGCTGATTAGGCAGTGGTATTTTGTTTGCCACCATCTGGTGAAAGAGATGATATTGGGCAGCATCGCCCACCAAAATTCCACCGAGAAGAAATTTTCCATCAGAAGAAATGTTGACTCTTTTATAAACACCGTTGCGATTATCCTTCAATGCAATCGGGATGCTTCCGGGAGTTTCGCCAAAGGCATCTCCAAAACTTCCAACATCCACACCCAGCAATTTTAGTTTGGTTGACATGTCAAATCCTTTGAAGGGTTTGATATGATCATTCACCAATTGCCGCACAACAACCTCGGCCATTTCATATCCTGGTGCCACTAATCCATACACCATATTATTATGGCATACTGCTTCGCCAATAGCAAAAATATTTTCGTCATTGGTTTTCATGAAATCGTCAACTAGTATTCCACCACGCTGATGAACATTCAAACCGGAGTTTTTTGCCAGTTCATCGCGTGGCCGAATGCCTGCGGAAATTACCAGCATGTCAGCATCGATGGAAGTGCCATTAGAGAAAGTGAGACCTTCCAGTTTTCCGTTACCTTCAATTCGCGAAGTAGATTTGTTTATATGGACCTGGATACCCAGTTGTTGCAATTTATTTACAAGAATTGCAGAGCCATCGTCATCGACCTGGCGAGGCATGAGACGCTGCGCAAACTCGACCACGTGGGTTTCCAATCTCAGGTCGATCATTGCCTTTGCTGCTTCAAGACCGAGCAAGCCTCCGCCAATGACAACTGCCTTTTTTATCTTGCTCGCATAATCACGAATTTGGATCAAATCCTCGATCGTACGATAAACAAATACACCATTGCGTTCAACGCCTTCAATGTTGGGAACAAATGCCGAAGAGCCCGTAGCTAAAACAAGAATGTCATAATGATCTTTTCGGCCAGAGTGGGTTTGAACGGCTTTTTCATTTCTGTCAATGCTTGTAACCAACTCGCCCGTTAGTAATTTTATTTTATTGCTTTCGTACCATGAATATGGAGTGAGCAGGAGATCCTCTGCCGATGAACCGGAAAAAAAACTGCTGAGATGAACTCTATCATAGGCAGGCCGAGGCTCTTCTCCATAAACGATTATTTCAAAATCAGCAGAGCGAGAAATCAGCTTTTCACAAAACTTCAGTCCTACCATTCCATTTCCTACTACGATGATTCGCGTCATTGCAAACGTTTTAAGTAAGTTTGAATAAATAATTAAGTAAATTTACGTATAATAAATTATAGTTTACGTATTTTTACGTAAATATTTTATTATGAAGCAATCCAAGCCTTCTTTATTAATAGTGGGTGCAGGACCTGGCGATCCCGACCTGATAACCATGAAAGGACTAAATGCCATTCGCAATGCCAACGTTATCTTGTATGATGCTTTGGTGTCGCCTGAATTAATAAAGGAAGCTCCTTCGCGTTGCAAACTCGTTTATGTGGGAAAGCGGAAAGGGCATAAGGAATTTTCACAAACAGAAATAAATCAGCTCTTGGTGTTCTATGCCGAGAGACACAATCAAGTGGTCAGATTGAAGGGCGGTGACCCCTTTGTGTTTGGAAGAGGTCATGAGGAAATGGAATATGTAGCAAGACGTGGAGTAAGAGTAGATGTTATTCCCGGGATTTCAAGTTCTTATTCTGCTCCGTCTTGCGCTGGCATTCCTCTAACAAGACGAGGCGTGAATGAAAGCTTTTGGGTAGTTACCGGAACAGTTTCGTCAGGAAAAATTTCAGAAGATCTGAACAAGGCCGCTGAGTCAAATGCAACAATAATCGTACTCATGGGATTATCGCATTTGGAAGAAATAGCAAACTTGATCTCTATCGCAAGAGGAGTAAATGAGCCCTTGGCTGTTATTCAACACGCCACTTTGCCTACTCAAAAAGTAGTAATTGGTACTGCTTCCAATATTTATGAAAGAACTTTGAGCGACAATATCAGTTCTCCAGCCATTATTGTCATTGGCGAAGTCGTAGATTTGAGATTGGTCGCTAATTCAAATTCTGAAATTTTCGAGAAGGCATATGACGGATGAGGCCCGGTTTAAAAATGCGATGAATGCTTTTGATCAGTACAACTCAGAAGATCCAAACAAAGAAATTGAGGATAAAGAGGAGATACCTAAAGAATTGTTGTACGCACAACGGATGACGAAGCAACTATTGAAATATATCCCCGATTCCCCCGACTATTTGCAATTGGCCGCGCGCAGTCAGCACATTGGTCGGTGGGAAATAGCCAGGGCAAATTATCCGATGGACAAAAAGGGATACTTCCAATGGCGGAATAAATTAAAGGAACATCATGCGGCCATCGCAGAGCCCATCTTGAAAGGCTGTGGCTACGATGAACTTACGATTGAAAAAGTAAAATTTCTATTGTTAAAAAAAGAATTGACTAACAATCCGGATACGCAGGCTCTGGAAGATGTTATCTGTCTGGTGTTCCTGGAATATTATATTGATGAGTTTGCCGCAAAACACAATGACGAAAAAGTGATTGATATACTTCGCAAGACGATAAAAAAAATGTCAGAGAAAGCGATTCATTCAGTAGCCGAAATTCCTTTGTCAGATAAAATTAAATCAATGATCGATGAAGCAGTTAAGAGTTGAGCATTTTAATTTCGAACAGGATTTTATGGAAGACAACATTCGTTGCATCCCAATGATCGTTCGTTTTAAATTAGACGCATGCGGAATAAAATTAAAATTGAAAGAATGGAACAAAATGACGGTGGAGGAAAGAGAGCAGTTGGCGGTTCTTCCAATTGATTCCTTAACAAACCTTGACGTTTATAGAATTTATCTTAGGGATTTAATCTTCAAGTACACGGGCGAAGATGCGACCTCGCTCCCGGCTGATAAGGTCAACAATTACTGGGCTTCAACGGATTATTTACCTCCAGCACTGGAAGAAAAATTGGAACAGTCGAAGATGTGCATTTCTCTTGCTCAATGGAAAAACCTGAATGTCTTGCAGCGTTTTGCTTTGTTAAAGTTGACGAGATCCAGCCATGAAAATAAAAACTTCCCCAAAGCAATGAAGGAATTTGGGTTGGATTGAACTGCTCATCACAGATCTTCAGCACTATTGAAATTTCTGAAATAGGATTGCCATTCTTCCGGAATCGGAATATATTTTGCATTTAATTCTTCCAAAATATACATCATACTATAGTTGGATAATTTGCTTTGGCGATAAGCTGAAAGAATTTTAGCCAGTCCTGGTGACGAGTAGATGGCGCACAGTGGCTCTACGCGTTCGCCCTTGAAAGCGATTGCAGCGACTCTTGAAGCATTGAAATCATTCAATAATTTTTTGAGAACAATTATTTCCACATTAATCATATCGCAGGCAACAACCATCAAATCTTGATCGGGGTACTTTAAATGCACGCTTAACAAACCCTGCAACGGGCCTTGAATATTTATTGCAGAATTGTCAACAACTAAATCGTTCTCATCGAAATGCCTGAGATAATTTTCTTTTTGCGTTGAGTTTACAGACAATACCGAAGGAATAGAAGTTTGTACGAGTTTTCCCCTCACAATTTCAGCCCACAATCTATTTGCAGAAACCATAAGCCCTTTATCCCGGCCCATCCGAAGACTTTGCCCGCCACATAGTACCACTCCGGTCATTTGATTATGATATATCTATGAAATCAAATATAAGCGAAATTGAACCGTGCGCCTCCAATTTTAGGCAGTTGTGACTTTGTCCCTAAACAAAAAAGCCTCTTGCGAGGCTTTCGATTTGGCAATTTCAATTATTTTTTCCGTAGATAAATGTCTCCATTATAAGTCTGCACACTGATCTCCGGGCCTCCTCCATTGACATCTACTTTTACCCAATCATCGATTTGCACTTTGTACACTCCTGTCTTCGATTCCGTTTTTGTAACCGGGTTCGACTTTTGAACTTGGGCATCGAAGGCTGAGTAGATTTCTCCTTGCTTGGTTTTCATTTTAAAGCTTGCTTTCAATCCTGCGGGAAAAGTCAAGTCAATATCTCCATTATAATTCGCATATGACAACGGTGTATCAGGAGTAAGTTTATCATAAGCAATTTTAATGTCGCCATTGTAAGTCTCAGCCACGACAGTACCTGAAATTGCTGTAGCAGTAATTGCTCCATTGTAATTGATTAGCTCTACTATGCCGGTAACATTGTTGATATCAAGGTCTCCGTCATTGTAGGTTTTTACTTTCATGTTTATAGTTGAAGGCACCTCCACAGTCACTTCTATTTTTGCACTCCAATTGTCCGAAGTTACTTTCACAGTGTTCTGGTATTCTGATGCCTCGAGGTTCATCGTACCGCTGCTGATTTTTTTAAGCCCGTCACGATTACTTTTGCGATCGTTGTCGCGATCATGACCATCATCTCCTTCATCGTCTTTTTCGCTGCTATATTTTACGAGTACGTCTTTTCGCGCGGTACCCTTTACTTTTATTGACCCTGTCTTGATGTCAACTACCAGCTTCATTGCACCTGAAGGATTTGAAAATGGAACTATAAATTCCCCAGAGTCTTGCGCTTTCAACACCGCACTGATCAACATCATCATTACTATCAAAACATTTTTCATACAATTATTTTTATTTGTTTACTATTTTTCTTTTACAATTACGTCACCGTTGAATGTTTCAAAATCTTGCAGCGAGCCACCAATACCAATTTTGAATCGGTTGCTACTTACTTTCAGTTTCAGTCCGTCTTTGCTTTCATTCTTCTCGATCATCGCGGGAAGCCCTTCTAACTTTGACACGTTGGTATAAAGGTCTCCGTTGAAACTCTTGAAACTGATATTAGCGGCAAGCCCTTTCACAAACAATGCATTGATGTCGCCATTCAAAGAGTAATACTTACAATCTTTGCTGGGGTTACGTAAATAGTCAATATCTACATCGCCATTGATCGTGCATGCAGTGGCAGGTCCTTCAAGAGATGAAAGTTTAATAGCACCGTTAACATTGTTGGCTCTTACTGCTCCTTTTATATTTTCAACCACCACGTTTCCTTCGTTGACTGTCGATACGTCCACATTGATTCCCGTGGGGACTTTCACCGTAAAATTGAAAGTATAATCATAGGGTGGATTGCAATCCCCATTGTCACAATCCCAATGGTAAGACCATCCATTGTTATGCTTTTTGTTAGTACGATACCCAAAATGATTGCACCCACCTCCTACATAAACGATCAACGTATCAAGTTTATCTATTTGCATCAGTTGCATTTCTTTTTTGCCTTGCTCCAGGCGCGCATCTGTTTTTGCCCTGATCGTTCGCTCGGCTTCAATCAAAATCTTATCGCCATCGTAGCCCTGAACTTTCATTGAGCCGTTGATGTTGGCGAGGACGAGGGTATTGCTTGCACTTGCCTTCTCGAATTTTAACTCCTTTGTGATTTTATCAGTGAATGTCTGCGCGTTCGCTAGTGCGGGCAAACACAAAATCAGAGTAAATAACTTTTTCATGTTCAGCAATTTTTAAATCAGCACATTGATACTCTCCTTAATCCGTTGCTTCACTTCTGTTGGAGTTGTTTTCTGCTCCATAATTTTCTTCAACTCTTTTATGGAGGACTTCTCTTGCAGCTTCACCATCAATTCTGCCAGTGCAACTTGTACTAAGGGTGAATCTTGCTGAGGAATAGACCGCACCAAACCTGCTCGCACAGACGCTGACTTCGAGTAATTCTGTAATGCCTCAAGTGATGCAAGCCTGACGTTTACACTGGGATCGGAGTTGAGTGTTTTAAAAAGTGCGTCAGTAACTTTTTTGCTTGGCCCTTGAATCTCTTCGCTAAGGCTTACCGCTTTCAATCGATCAGTGGCCGATTCATTTTCGAGCAGCGAAATCATCATCATTTCTTTCAAGCCTGTAATTTCCTGGGCGAGTTCTCTAACTTCGGTGTTACCCGTTCTCTTTTGCATTAGTAGCCCCGCACTGAATCCACCCACCACAAGCAAAGCGCCCACAGCAAGTTTTGAAAAAACAGAATCTGAAATCCACGACCATGAAAATGAAAGTCTTGAGCTCACTTTCTTTTCTCTCGCCAACATTTCATAAAACCTGTGATCAAGCTCTTGTGAAGGAATAGGTTCTATTATTTTTTCCATACTTTCGTCCAGCTTGCTGAGTTCGTGCAATTGCATAATCGACACACTCCCTTCTTCAATCAACTTTTCTAATTGCTGAATTTCAGAGGGATCTGTCAAGCCTTCATTATACTTGGCAATCAGTTCATCTATTCTATGCTTCTCCATAAATCGATCATTTAATTTTCTATTAGTATCGTTGATCCTTACGACTGAATTCTTGATATAAAACTCCTAAGTATCAAGAATCCTGTATCCAGCATCAAGTCTCACATTAATTTTTCCACCTGCTGATAAATCACTTTTAATTCTTGTAACGCTCTAAACACTTTTACCTTCACGGCTCCTTCCGAGCATCCGAGAATTTCGCCTATCTCTTTGTATTTTTTTTCCTGATACTTACTCATTAATAGAATTTCCCTTTTCTCTTCGGGTAATTTTTCAAGCGCTACAGCGAGCATCCGCTGGTCGTCTTCAGTTTGCCACTCCGAAATTTTGCTGTCAACGTCCTCAATCCTTTCCTCCCACTTCTCTACTTTTTCATGAACCATTTTATTCTTTCTGAAATGATCGTTCTTTACATTACGGGCGATATGAAACATCCACGTACGGAAATCTCCATCGCGTTCCTCGCCCGAAACGTCATCGTGAAGGCGGGCACGAAACAAGTGTCGGTATTTCAAAATCCGGACAAACGTGTTTTGCACCAAATCCTCACCCAAATCACGATCGCGTACCATCCCGACAAAAAAACCAAGGAGTGGCCGTTTGTACCTTTCGTAGAGCAAACCAAGCTTTTCAGGATCTCCATCCCGCACCTTGGCCATCAAATAGTTGTCAGATAGTGCTTCCAAATTCAAGGGGTTCGGTAGGGAAACTAACGATTTTCGAAAAGGTTACAGAGAAATTACAGATTAAAAATTACATATTACAAATTGCTCCTGGCGGGTCGTTCAATGCTGAAAATCTGTAATTTGTAATCTGAAATATTTCAATTCCACTATGAAACTACTCAAATACTTCTTGTTCTCTGTGGTGATAATCTCTTTCGTCAGTTTTAAATCATCAAACAAACAATTGGTCTGGCAAGATGAATTTAACTATACAGGAATGCCCGATTCAACACGGTGGGGATATGATTTGGGAGATGGCTGCCCAAACGTTTGTGGCTGGGGAAATAATGAAGAGGAATTTTATACAAAGGATTTAAAGAATGCTCGTGTTGAAAATGGATCATTGATTATCGAAGCAAGAAAAGAGTCACTTTGGGGTAAGGCCTTTACCAGCTCGCGCCTGGTCACAAAATTCAAAGGCGACTGGAAGTATGGACGCATTGAGGTAAGGGCAAAACTTCCCCGCGGCAAAGGCACCTGGCCTGCAATCTGGATGCTGTCGACAGATTGGAAATACGGTGGCTGGCCTGCGAGCGGGGAAATCGATATAATGGAACACGTTGGATTTGATGCCGGTGTAATTCACGCCACACTTCATTCTGAAAAATACAATCATGTCAAACGAACTCAACAAGAAGGAAAGACGACCATTCCCGATTGCCAGGATTCATTTCACGTCTACGTGGTTGATTGGAAAGAAGATCAAATTGATTTTTTTGTTGACAACAAAATCTATCACTCTGTAAAACGAAATTCAAAAGATGATTTTACCGGCTGGCCGTTTGATCAGCGCTTTCATTTGATTTTGAATATTGCTGTAGGTGGAAATTGGGGAGGCATGCAAGGTATTGATCCGGATATCTGGCCTCAGCAGATGATTGTGGATTATGTGAGAGTGTATCAATAATATTTCTATGCAATTGAAACGAAAACTCATTCTCGCTTCTGCTTCGCCCAGAAGGCAATTTCTCTTAAAAGAACTCGGGCTTAAGTTTACAGTTGACCCTCCGCACATCGATGAGTCTTTTCCAAATCACCTTCCAATTGAGATTGTGCCCGCCTATCTGGCTGAGCAAAAAGCTAAGGCACTGCTTCCAAAAATTAAAGATGAAATCGTTATTGCTTCAGATACTGTGGTTATTCTCAACCAGCGAATCCTCAACAAACCGGCCGGTCGCAAAGAGGCCATTCAAATGCTCAATGATTTAAGCGGCCACACACATACGGTAATCACTGCTGTTTGTTTGCTCGACAAAAATAAAACGGATTGCTTTGACGATCGCACCAAAGTCACCTTCAAAAAGTTATCGCAAGAGGAGATTGAATTTTACGTTGACAATTACAAACCGTTCGACAAAGCAGGCGCATATGGCGCTCAGGATTGGATCGGCATGGTCGCTATTAAAAAAATTGTTGGCTCTTACTTTACCGTGATGGGATTGCCTATTCACAAAGTTTATGAGAGATTGCGATCATTCTAAAACGGCAGTCAATTTTTCAGTCGAAATTGAATAAGCGCATTTAAAATGTCCTTGCGGGCAATCTTTGTAGCCATGGAGTCCACATGGGCGGCAAGAAAGTTCTTCCTTAGTCTCTACTATAATAGATTGATCAGCTAGCGGACCGAAACCAAACAAAGGAACGGTTGAACAATAAACAGCTGTAACGGGAGCATTCATTGCAGATGCGATATGCATGGGTGCGGAATCGTTTACAAAATTCATCGTTGCATCTTTTATCAATGCAGCTGATTCGAGAAATGATAAATTACCTGACAGGTTAACTATATTTTCATTGGCCACGGCCAGGCGAATCGATTCACAAACATGATGATCTGCAGGCGCGCCTAACAAATAAACATGATCAAACTTTCCTTTAACTGAATTCAAAAAGTCAATCCATTTCTCGGCAGGCAATTGCTTGGTAAACCAGACTGAGGTTGGGGCAATGCAAATGTATTTTCCGTCTTTCATGGATTCTACCTTCTCGAAATCACGGTCTGATGGAAATAATTTTGGCTTGGAATAATTTACATCCGTGAGTTCTTCGATTAATTTCTGATTTCGCTCAACTTCATGCAAGCTTCCAATTTCATGCTTGATTTTCTTATCAAACAAAAATGATAGTGGGTTTTTATCGAACCCGATTTTCAATTTTGCCTTTGAAAAAGCTGCGATAAAACCAGAGCTGGCAAAGCGATGAACATTAATCAGGCAATCGTATCGGTTACCACGAATTTTTTTTATGATCTTAACTAGATGTGGAATTTTTGATTCCTTTTTATTCCATATCAAGACATTTCGCAAGTACGGATGACCTATTAAAAGTCCTTCATTTCCTTTGCGCAGCAGAAAATCAATTTTGGCTTCCGGATAGTGCTGATGAATTTTCTCGATTAGTGCTGTCGCCAGAATTACGTCACCAATGAATGCAGTTTGAATAATTAAAAACGATTGAAAACGGGGAGTCATTACTTCTTATAATTCGCTCGATATGCATCTATGGCCTTAGTAATAATTTTCATGGCAGTTTCTTTTCCCTGGAAATCAGGAACAGTAACAATTTTGTTTTCCAATTTCTTGTAGCTCTCAAAAAACTCCTTCAATTCCAATTTAAAATGAGTGGCTAATTCGCTGATGTCTTTCAAATGCCTGGTGTTGGCATCATTATCTGCCACGGCCAAAATTTTTTCATCTCCAAGGCCTTGATCAATCATTCGCATCACTCCTATCACCCTTGCGGAAACTAAACACAAAGGTTGAATTGGCTCACGGCACAAAATCATAATGTCGAGCGGATCGTGATCATCGCCCAGAGTCTGAGGAATGAATCCATAGTTGGCGGGGTAATAGACCGCAGAGTACAGCACCCGGTCAAGCTTAAGTAAACCTGTTTCTTTGTCTACTTCATATTTAGTTCGCATGCCTGTCGATATTTCGACAATGCCATTGATAAATTCGGGTGGATTCTCACCAATCGGGGCTTCATGCCAGGGATGTTTGATCATAGCCACGAATATAAAAAAGAACTCTCCAAAAGTTTCGACCTTCCGGAGAGTTTCTTTATGTGACCAGTATTAATTCCTACTTCTTAGCAGTTTCAGCTTCTTTATCTTTCTTATCTTCCTTCTTTGCCTTTTTGATCTTATCACCATCTTTCAATCGTTTAGAAACAACGAGGAAAGGACCTGTCACTATTTCCGTGCTATCCGACAATCCAGAAATAATTTCTATGTTATCATAGTCACTGATACCTGTTTTAACCTCGATCATCTTTGCCTTGCCATTGTCATTTACAAATACTACCACCTTATCCTCTTTCTTTTCCGGGGTCTTATTGCTTGCATTGGTAACAGTACGCTTATCCTCGTCATCTTTTTGTTCAGGCTGATTTTTCTTTGCTTCAGGATTGCGTGTGGTTACTGCGGCCAAAGGAACCGAAAGTATGTTGTCTTTTTTACTGGTAATAATCTCTACACTTGCCGTCATTCCGGGGCGGAATGGAAATTTATTTCCTTTCTTGATCAAATCTTCATACGATGAGCGCAAGATCAAAATTCGTACTTCAAATTCGGTGATGGCATCATTTGATGTTTTGTCTTTGGCTGTGTTGGCAATGTTGGTAACAATTCCTTTGAATTGCTTTCCTGTATTCGAGTAGGCATCCACATCAATTAAAACGGTGTCGCGAAAATGCACACGCACAATGTCGTTTTCATTTACGTTCACACGTACTTCCATTTTGTTGAGGTCAGCTATGCGTAGCATTTCAGTACCCGTCATGGTTGCTGTACCAACTACGCGCTCACCCTTCTTCACACTCAACTTTGATACAATGCCCTTCATTGGCGCACTGACGGTGGTCTTACGTACATTTTCGCGTGCTTCTTTCACCGAAGCTTGAGTACTGTTCACCACAAACTTTGCGGCCTCCAGATTCTGATTGGCGGAAGCAAGATTGTTCTTGGCTACATTGTAATTCTGAACAGCCAATTGCCAATCTGCTTCTGAGATTACCTTTTCGTTCCATAATTTTTCTTGCCTCTTATAATCTCCTTCAGCTTTTGTGAAATTAGCCTGAGCCACAGACAATGAACCCTTGCTTGCTTCCACGTTGGCTAACTGCTGACTGAGCCCGGCTTCTGTTCTTTCCAATTGGCTCTTTAAAATATCAGGGCGGATTTTTACAAGGGATTGCCCTTGCTTAACGGAGTCACCGTCTTCCACATTTAATTCAATGATTTCACCTGAAACTTCGGGCGCAAGTTTCACCTCTGTTACAGGTTGCACCGTTCCTGAAGCACTTACTTTTTCAGTGATGGATACTTTTTTAGCCTTTGCCAACTCTACTTCCAATTCTTTGGCTTTGCCTATCAGCCCTGCTGATTTTGCCGCGATCAGAAAAACGATCACCACAATAAGGCCACCAATGCCCCAATACATTAATTTGTTTGACTTCTTTTTTTGCTTTGCCATAGAACTGAAGATATTACAGATTTAAGATTGCAGATTTAAGATTTTTGAATTCAATATTCAATCGTTTTGCCTTGGTAAAATTCCAAAATTTTCTTTGTAAGAATAAAATTATACTTAGCTCTTGCGAGCGATGACTTTGCAGAGAACAAATCATTGGATGCCACTTGATATTCGATGTAGGTAGCAGCTCCGATTTGGTGACGTTGCTGCGTCATCCGGAAAGCTTCCTCGTTCGCACTCACTTGTTTCAGTGCAGCTGTGTAAGTTTTGGCCGCAGCATACGCATTATTGTAAGCAGTTTCAATTGACTGGCGAAGTGAGTTTTCAGTTTCTTTCACAGTAATATTTGCCAGCTCCTGATTAATGATTGCCTGTTGCACACCGGTGCGCGTTTGGAATCCGTTCATTATAGGTATCGATAAACTCAAACCGATGTTTTTATAGATGTTGTCGCTCAACTGATTACTTACATGATAGCTGTCAGAGACCTGGATGGGCACAGAAACAGGAGTTGTCACCGGTTGTGTCGGATCACTATTTACATATCCAATAGTCTGCATTACTTTAGGCGCATTAGGATCGATTGCGTATTGAGCTCTGTCGGAGGCACTGTTATAATTTGAAGCTGCTGCATAAGTAAATGAAAGGCGAGGTAAATAAGCTGCCCGGGCAGATTTCATAGCTAATTCTGCTGCCTCCACTTTTAACATTGCACTCTTCACCTGAGGCAAAGTCTTGGTAGATGCGTCATAAATCTCTTCAGGAGTTTGACTTATGGTCATGTCTTCCATGGCAATATCGGGCACAACTATCTCCAAAGGAGTTGAGGCCGGCACCTGCATAGATTGCTTGAGTTGGAGCAAAGACAAGTTATAATTATTTTCTTGTGTGATTTGGTTGGTTTCATTGGTTGCTACGGTTGCCTCTTGTGTGAGCTCATTGCTCTTGGGCAAAGCGCCAGCGGCTACTTGCTTCTGAATGCGCTCCAACTGCTGCTGACTTGAATTAAGTTGAAACTTTGCATTCTCAAATAGCTCTTTGTTGAGAATTACATTGGTGTAGTTCGTAACAACAGTTATGATCACGTCATTCTTTGTTTTTTCCAGATCCAAATCGGCAGCCGCTACATTCTTTTTGCTTTGTCTGTATGTGTACTGATTTCTAAAGCCGTTAAATAAAAGTAAGCCACCCGATGCCGAAGGGTTCACCGTTCTCGTTATTCCTTGAAAATACTGGTACGTAACAGGATTGAGGTTACGGCCGTAACTTTGGCTTCCTGATGCATTTAAGCTTAGCGTAGGTAGAAAATTTCCTTGCGCAGAAAGTTTACTGACCCTGTAGCTTTCGGCATTGTAGACTCCTCGTTTCACGGTGAGGTTATTATCGAGGGCAACTTTCACACATTCCCTCATGGTCATCTGCTGGCCTTGAGAAAAGGACCAACTCATCGCAACTGCTATTAGTAAAACTATTCTTTTCATATCTGGGGTATCGATTTTACTTCTTTTATCCAACTAAGACTTTTTAGATACTCAAATGTTACAGGTTTCACAGGTGAATCGATCTCAATCACCTGACAAGCGAGATCACGCTTTCCCTTACGGGATACTGACATGGTCGCAATGTTGCAATCGTCATGAGCCAGCACATCAGCAACGAAAGCAATACTTCCCTTCACGTCATCAGCTAAAATGATAATGGTATGAAGGCTGGCATTGAAATTTGCCCTGAAACCATTCACTTCAGCAATGTTGATCACCCCTCCACCTTTGCTTTCGCCCAATACCTCCACCTCTTCATTTCCTTTCTTCAATTTTAAACGAATGGAATTGGGATGGAGTGTGGATGCATTCCCGACAGATTTAAAATGATACTTCAATCCTTTTTCAGCGGCAATCTCAATGGCTTGCTTGATCCGTTTGTCGTCTGTTTCAAAATCCATCAGCCCCGCAAGGATAGCGCGGTCGCTTCCATGGCCTTCGTAGGTCCTGGCAAACGAATTATAGAAAATGATTTCAGCCTCGTCCGGCACCGCGCCAAGAATGCGAATAGCTGCCCGGGCAATCCGAACCACCCCCGCGGTATGCGAGCTTGAAGGGCCGATCATTACCGGGCCGATCATATCAAAAACACTGCTTTTCTCAGGCATTTTGGGTGAATATTGGTTGCAAACGC
Organism: Bacteroidota bacterium; assembly: GCA_016178785.1. Classification (GTDB taxonomy): domain Bacteria; phylum Bacteroidota; class Bacteroidia; order Cytophagales; family Cyclobacteriaceae; genus ELB16-189. The sequence goes on from JACOSO010000096.1 coordinate 53,614, forward strand.
AATATTAGCGCAAAAGGATGTACCTGACAGCAAAATTTATTCTGTTGGATCGATCTTTACTGCAAAGGAATGAATTCTGACTAAGGCAATTTTAAAAGAATCGAATTACATTTGCTCGATGAAAAACTTCGTATCTGATTCAAAGGAATCCAGCCGCATGTTCAAAAGTGATTTACTGGAGCCTCTTTCGAAAGTACATTTTAGTGTGCCATTGATTATTTACGTTCCGGTCATTGGCTTCTTTCTTTGGAAAGGAATTTCGGTAGAAAAATTCAGTTGGATTGTTTTTATCGCAAGCTTTGGATGCGGACTCCTTTTCTGGACGGCCACTGAATATGTTCTGCACCGCTTCGTCTTTCATTTCGTGCCTAAATCATCTTGGGGCCAACGGCTGCATTTTATTTTTCATGGGGTTCATCATGACTTTCCCAACGACCGACTGAGGTTGGTAATGCCCCCTTCGGTGAGCATCCCTCTTGCGCTTGGATTCTATTATGTATTTCAATTGGCATTGCCTGCGGTATGGGTGCCTTCATTTTTTGCAGCATTTCTTACGGGCTATTTGACTTATGACATGTCGCACTACGCATTTCATCACCTAACATTTCAAAATTCTCTTTTGAAAAAACTAAAACAGCATCACATGCGGCACCATTATCATGAGCCTGACAAAGGCTATGGGGTAAGCTCGGTGTTATGGGATAAAATCCTTCAATCCGATTTTAAGAAATCACAATAAAATCTCTTTCATATTCGCTTTAATCGTAAGCGAAAGCTCATCTGTAGGCAGATCGTTTACATCTTTGCCGAATGGGTCTTCAATTTCTTCAGCGATCAATTCCACGCTGAGCAAGATAAACGAGACCAGAAGTACAGTTGGAATGGTGTAATAACCAAAGGTCTCTAAAAATCCGAATGGCAACGTCACAATGTAGATGAAAATGAATTTCTTGATATACATGGTGTAGGAGTAAGGGATCGGGGTCTTTCGCACACGCTCACAGCCGCCCATTAAGTCAATGAAGTCTTTCAATTCCTTATCCAGATTGGTCAAGTGAAATCCCGTAATCACGTTTGATTTAAAGAGTGATTCCGTTCTTTGATAAAGAAGGGAGCCAATGTGGTTTGGTTTATGGTTTTTGTTTTGCAATTCTTTCAGTATGGATTCGTCTTCAATTTCCAATTCAGAAATATTCACCCCGTTTCTCAGGTGTTCTCTCACGGAAATCGCAAAGTTACTGATCATTTGTGCGAACCATTTACGATCGGAAGATTCGGCAGGCAAAACTGCATTCAGTTTCAAAGCAAAATTACGTGTGCTGTTTACTAGTCCGCCCCAGAGTTTCCTCCCTTCCCACCATCGGTCGTAGGCAGAGTTGGTCCGAAACACCAAAAACAGACCAAGCACGATACCAAGCAACGAATGAACAACGGTTGATGACGGAAAATCTTTCGAGTCCAAATTCAGGTAGTCGGCACCAAAACAAATAAGTGCTGAAAATAAACCAATGCTGAGCAATGCAGGCATCAGCGTTTTCATCACTTGCTTGCTGTAGGCGTGAAAAATCAGCCCTAGCCACATTTTTGGATTGTAAGTAACCATAGTAGAAAATTATTAAACAGCGATTGGAGCCTTAATGGATGGATGTGACTGATAATCTATAATTTCAAAATCCTCAAATTCATATTCAAAAACCGAATCCGGCTTTCGTTTGATTTCAAGTTTTGGCAAAGCAAAAGGTTCGCGCGAGAGCTGAAGTTTTGCCTGATCGAAATGGTTGGAATATAAATGCACATCACCGCCAGTCCAGACAAATTCACCTGGCAGCAGATCACACTGCTGAGCTACCATTTCAGTGAGCAACGCATAACTCGCAATGTTAAATGGTACGCCCAAAAAATAATCTGCACTTCTTTGATACAACTGACATGAAAGTTTCCCCTCAGCGACATAGAACTGAAACAACGCATGGCAAGGAGGGAGTGCCATTTGATCAACTTCAGCAGGATTCCATGCCGACACAATGTGTCTTCGCGAATCAGGTTTGGTTTTAATCTGATCAATTACCTTGGCAATCTGATCAATTTTCTTTCCTTCAGGCGCAGGCCAGCTTCTCCACTGACTTCCATACACCGGGCCAAGGTCACCGTTTTCATCCGCCCACTCATCCCAGATTGTTACCCCATTATCCTTCAAATATTTGATGTTTGTCTCACCTTTTAAGAACCAGAGCAGTTCGTAGATGATCGAACGAAGATGAAGCTTTTTTGTAGTTATCAATGGAAATCCTGTAGCAAGATCAAACCTCAATTGCCTTCCAAAAACTGAGCGCGTACCTGTGCCGGTGCGATCGGTTTTGGCTGCACCGTTTTCCAAAATATCCTTCATCAAGTCGAGGTACTGCCGCATAGAAAATAAATTTTCATGCAAGTAACCGAAGAGAAAGGAAACAAAAAAGCCCCCGCATTTCTGCGAGGGCTTCTCTCCCAATCCAACACCACTTATTTTTCATCAATTACCGTCATTACCTACCGTTATGGTCTTAGATTTTCCATTAAAGGTTACAGTTACCGTATTATCGCAAGTGGTTGTTCCATAGTCTATCGTGTATAAATTGCCAGTAGTGGCTCCGGAATGTACCACTGAAATAGTTTTTGTACCAGTTAACGGGAGTGCAAAACCAGCCGCAAAGCAGTCTGCCCTATATACCAAATCTTTTGTGATGGCCATCGTATAAGTGTCGCCTTTCCTGGTCGATCCAGTAGCGCCTCCTCCAGTCTTGTGTGTAATGGTTGATTGAGTTGGATTGCTGATTACATAATCCCAAACAGCCGTAAAGGTCGCAGTCCTTGTGATAGTTGTACCACCATCAAAGGTAAGGGTCAAATTAGTAGTGTGATCAAATGAAATAGTAACATCAGTATTCGTTTTCGTAGAGTCGCTTACCGTTACTGAATATGTCCCTTCAACTTTTACAGAATTCCTGTAATAGCCATTGAAAGTTATTGATCGTGTTGAATTTGGCTGAAGCCTCCTCCCATGATACTCTATGATAATTTTTCCTTTGCGGGTAATTCCATCTGTAGTTACACCAGTTCCAAAGTCAATTGTAACTGTTCCAGAAGGATTGGTTCTTGTGCCAGTGCCGCTGATGGTGATGGTTGCACCAAGCAAGCGCCTATCTTTAAGCCCCAAGCCATCAATTTTCCCTGACTCTCTTGCTGAGGCAAGTTGAGTATCTGATACATTACCAATTACAGAATTTCCCAAGTCTGAAGTCTCGCTTGAAGTTGAGGCAGAAACTGATTCAGAATTTACGTTTTGTGAATCTGTCGAACTCAGAGGATTGTCATCTTTCTTTGAACACGCTAACATTGCAATGGCAGCCACTGCCGCAATACTTAATGATCGCATCGAAAACACTTTTTTCATTTTCATAGGATTTATTTTAATTATGGTTTGGAATAAGATTTATTTTGAAGTCTAAGGTTTAATGGTATGTATTTTTAATTTCCGTCTTCTTTTACAGTGATCACTTTCTCCTTACCATTAATGGTCACCGTAACTTGATTGTCGCAAGTTCCGTCACCGTAATCCACTTTATAATTGGTAACTCCGGAAGCTGTGGTAACAGTAATGATTTTTACTCCCTTCACGGGTATGGTAACTTTGTTGCTCACCCAGCATGAAACTTTATGAATTAACGCTGATTGTATCTCCATCGTGTAAACGTTGCCATTTTTGTTCTTGCCATACGCATTACCTTCCAGGTGCCATTCATCATTTTGAGGAAGTGAAGAACGGTACCATGTTTTACTTAACGTATGATTACGCTCAATCGTCTTTCCATCGCCAAAAGTGATTTTTCCCCCAACCAACCACGAAACGAATTTCAAGTGCAATGAGTCAGCGCTTAATTTAGTGGTGTCTGATTCTTTACCTTCAATATGGTTGCTGTTGCGATAGAAATCAACGAACTGAATGCTGAATGTTGAGCCTGGCATCCATCGTCTTCCGGAATAAGTAATGATGATTTTCCCCTTACGAATGACCCCGTGATTGTCTGCGCAGCTTCCAGTGGTTCCAAAATCAATAGTAATTGTTCCGGCAGGGGCATCTTTTGTTCCGGTGCGATTGACCGTTACTGTTGCACATTTCAAGCGACCATCCCGATCGCCCGGGTTTGGGATAATATCGCCTTCCATTCTTGCGCCCGAATATTGAGCTGTGGTCAGGCTACCAATTACCCCCGAAGAAATATCTGAGTTTTCATTGACGTAAGCTGACGAAGCCGCCTCTGAATTAACATTCTGAACGTCCAGCGAGTTGAGAATGTCATTGTCCTTTTGACAAGAGGCTAAAATGAGAATAAACATAGCCGCTCCTACAGATATGTTTTTCAATCTCAACATTTTTATTGTTTTCATCATGTTGTAATTTTATGTTTAATACCTGAATGGTCGATTAGAACTGATCAGTGAAGTAAGGTTTAACCATTCAACAAAAAAAATTTAGCGTGCTGTTTTTCAATAAATTACAATACCCTGCAGGATTTCAGTTCAAAAAACTGTTCTTGATTACCTTCGTCTTGGGTTTAGTAACCACCTCGGGTGTTGCGCAACTGAAAATTGGCAAACTCAAATACAATGGCGGAGGCGATTGGTACGCCAACAAAACAGCATTACCAAACCTGCTCAAATTTTGCAACCGGGAGTTGGGAACATCGCTGGCCGAAGAAGATGATGTGGTGGAGCCCGGAAGCCCGGCACTATTTGATTACCCCTACATTTATATGACGGGTCATGGCAATGTGGTTTTTTCTACAGACGAAGCAGCAAACTTGCGTAGGTATTTAATAGCCGGGGGTTTTCTTCATGTTGACGACAATTATGGTCTTGATAAATTCATTCGGATCGAATTGAAAAAAGTCTTTCCTGAGCTGGAGTTGGTCGAAATCCCCTTCACTCATCCGGTCTATCATCAGAAGTTTGAGTTTCAAAACGGGCTTCCAAAAATTCATGAACACGATGGTAAACCAGCGCAGGGCTTTGGGTTGTTCTTCGAAGGAAGGCTGGTCCTTTTTTATTCTTATGAATGCGATCTCGGTAATGGTTGGGAAGATCAACGCATCTACAATGACCCCGAGGCCAAAAGACAAGAAGCATTGAAGATGGGAGCCAACCTTATCTGCTTTTGCTTTACTGCACGATGATTGACAACATTAAATTGAGTTAACTGGCTATTTATCATCTGAAATTGGAAAAACAAGGAATTCGTTGAACAAGCAACTTATATTTTGGTCAATAACTGTAAGTCTTGGTGGATTTTTGTTTGGGATGGATGTAGCGGTGATTTCCGGAGTTGAACAAAGTATTCAAAAACTTTGGAGTTTAGACACACTACAACAGGGGTTAGCTGTAGCAATAGCGCTTTATGGGACTGTGATCGGAGCCGCATTTGGTGGTCTTCCCAGTGACACTCTCGGGCGCAAGCGGACACTGCAGTGGATAGGGCTTTTATTTTTTATATCTGCCATCGGCTCAGCAATGGCAGATGACGTTAATGTATTTATGATTTTCCGTCTCATTGGAGGCCTGAGCATTGGAGCTTCTTCGGTAGTAGCACCCGTTTATATTTCAGAAATCGCCCCTCCCCGTTTCCGAGGAAGGATGGGTATTTCATTCCAACTTAATGTTGTCTTGGGCATTTTGGTCGCTTACATTTCCAATTACTTTATTAATGGCGGACCCAACGACTGGCGCTGGATGATTGGAATTGTTGCGATCCCTGCACTTCTCTTTCTGATTTTAATGTCATTTACACCTGAAACACCGCGATGGTTGATTCTTCATAAAGGAAAAATAGATGAGGCTAAAAAGATCATTGCCCTTACTAATCCAGAAGTAGATAAAGCTGTAAATGAAATAGTTAAATCAAAAACAGAAACTGGAACTCATGAACGACTCTTCTCAAAAAAATTCGGATGGCCGATACTACTTGCTTTCTTATTTGCTCTCTTCAATCAACTCTCTGGAATTAATGCTATCATCTATTATTCGCCACGAATTTTTGAAATGACAGGCCTGGGAAAGGATAGCGCTTTACTTTCTTCTGCTGGTATTGGCGTTGCCAATTTAATTTTCACCATACTGGGATGGCTTTTCATTGACAGATTAGGACGGAGGGTTCTAATGTATATTGGCTCGATCGGTTATATCATTTCACTGGGATTAATTTCATTTGCTTTCTTTAATCAATCTTTTGGTGCAGTTCCAATCTATATTTTTTCTTTCATCGCGGCTCATGCTATTGGTCAGGGCTCGGTGATCTGGGTTTTTATCTCTGAGATATTTCCCAACTCTGTCAGAGCCTCGGGAATGGCCTGGGGAGCCCTTACACACTGGGTGTTCGCGGCCATCATCGCCAACATTTTTCCATTCTTCTCTGAAAAGTTGGGTGGTGGAATTATCTTCCTATTTTTTACAGCCATGATGGTTTTTCAATTGTTTTACGTTGCCTTAATGATGCCTGAAACGAAAGGCGTTTCGTTGGAAAATTTAGAAAAGGAATTGATTAAATAAATATCAGAGAAGCTGCCCTAGATGATCATGCTGCCCTTTCTTCTCTGTTGTTGAAATACCAAATTGCAATGAGTAGCAAAAAGGACTATGTCTGCTGTTTTGGTGAGATTCTTTGGGACGTTTTGCCTACGGGCAAAATGCCAGGCGGAGCCCCAATGAACGTGGGGTTCCATTTAAAAAACCTCGGTGTAAAAGCTGCCTTCATTAGCAAAGTAGGAACAGATGATTTGGGAAGAGAAATCAAAGAGCTTGTCGTTGAAAAGAATTGCCCCGTGCAATGGATTCAATTAGATAGAAAGTATCCTACTGGAACAGTGCTGGTTAATCTCTCTAATCCTAATGACGTGCAATATGAAATTGTTAAACCAGTAGCGTGGGATTTTATTGAAGCAACTCAAGATTCTCTTGATATCTCCAGGGATTCATTTGCCTTCGTCTTTGGTTCATTGGCCTGTAGATCAGAACGCTCTAAAGAAACCTTATTTACCTTACTCAGCCAAACCACCGGGCTGAAAATTTTTGACGTGAACCTCCGCGCTCCTCATTTTTCCAAAGATTTGATTTGTGAGTTATTAAGAAAGGCAGACATCGTCAAAATGAATAAAGAAGAACTGGAGACAATCAGTTCCTGGCTCGGACTTGAAAATTCGATCGAACAAAAGGCAGATGATCTTAAAAAGAAATTCGGACTTGATATGGTGATCGTAACCAAGGGTGGAGATGGTGCCACTCTTTTGAATGAGAAGGGTATTTTTAATTCGAAGGTATATAAAGTGGAAGTAAAAGATACAATTGGAAGCGGTGATGCATTTTTAGCAGGAATAATTAAAAATCTGCTTTTAAAAACACCTGTAGACCACATGCTCAAATATGCATGTGCTCTTGGTTCATTAGTGGCAATGCATCAGGGAGCGAACCCTCCCATAAAAGAGAGTGAAATATTTGAGTTGATGCTGCAGTAAGTAAGGTTAGTCTATGAAATCTTCTCTACTACCAAATTATGATTGGTGTATATGCAAATATCGGCAGCGATATTTAGGCTTTCTTTTACAATTTCTTCCGCAGAAAGATGTGGTGCATGTTTCTTGAGTGCCAGCGCAGCAGATTGCGCGTACATCGCACCAGAGCCAATGGCAGCAACTTGCTTATCGGGTTCGATCACATCACCCGTTCCCGATAGCATCAGTATTTCTTCTTTGTTGCAGGCGATCAACATCGCTTCGAGCCTTCTCAGATAGCGATCCATCCGCCAATCTTTTGCCAACTCAATAGCAGCACGTTTCATATTGCCACCATACGAATTCAACTTTTCATCAAACCGGTCGAGAAGAGTAAAGGCATCGGCTGTTGAGCCGGCAAAACCGGTAATCACTTTTCCGTCTTGGAGTTTTCTGATTTTCTTCACGTTGCTTTTGGCAATAGTATTGCCCATAGTTGCCTGACCATCACCGCCAATAGCAACCATACCATTATGACTTACAGCCAAAATAGTTGTTGAATGAATTTCCGTTTTCATTGATTAAATCAAAATCCGCACCGGGTCTTCGAGCAATCCTTTTAGCGTTTTAAGGAAAGCAGAACCAACTGCACCATCCACTGCCCGGTGATCGCACGACATGGTTACTTTCATTATATTGCCAATGACGAGTTGCCCGTTCTTAACAATAGCGGTTTCTTTTATTCCACCTACCGCAAGAATACAAGCATCTGGTGGGTTAATAATCGCTGTGAACTCTTCTATGCCAAACATGCCCAGATTGGAAATGGTAAATGTGCTTCCTTCCCAATCGCTGGGTTGCAATTTTTTATCGTGAGCCTTTTGCGCGAGGTCTTTCACCTCAAGCGCTATATGCGACAATGATTTGTTGTCAGCAAAGCGAACTACTGGCACAAGCAATCCATCTTTCACGGCAACGGCAACACCAATGTGAATATGATGATTCTTGCGCATCTTGTCGCCCAGCCAGCTCACATTCACGTCAGGATGCTGACGGAGGGCAGCCGCCACGGCTTTGATCACCATGTCATTGAATGAAATTTTTACCGGTGCAATTTCATTCATGCTTTTACGTGCTTCAACCGCCTTGTCCATGTTGATCTCCATGGTGAGATAGAAATGAGGAGCGCTGAATTTACTTTCGGCCAATCGCTTAGCGATGGTCTTGCGCATTTGAGAAACGGGAACTTCTTCGAAGCTTTCTTGGCCTACTACTTGAGGTAATATTACAGGTGCTGATGTTTTTGCATCGGCCGATTTTGAAGGCTGCGATGACGGCTTATAATTTTCTACATCATGTTTTGTAACACGTCCGTGATCGCCAGTTCCCTGAATTTTGTTGATGTCATATCCTAAATCTTTCGCCATCTTCTTGGCCAAAGGCGATGCCTTTAATCGTCCATTGGTTGACGGAGAACCATTTGACGAGGTCGTTGAAGGAGCAGCCGTTTGAATTGAAGCTGGAGCAGTCGATGTCGAAGCAACAGGCTTTGCTGCACCAGATGCTTTTGCCTGATGAGCTTTCAATAACGTTTGCCAGTCTGCATTTTTATCACCTATAATGGCGAGCACATCGTTGATCTTCACCGCTTCTTTCTCTTTTGCACCTATGTATAGCAATGTGCCTGTATTGTACGATTCGTAATCCATCGTGGCTTTATCGGTTTCTATTTCTGCCATCAACTCACCCGACTTCACCTGGTCTCCCACTTTTTTGTGCCACTTGGCGATAACTCCTTCTGTCATCGTGTCGCTCATTTTAGGCATCAAAGCGACTTCAGCTTTAATTCCTGAGGTATCAATTGCAGGGGTTTCAGCCACTGCTGTTGCTACTTCAGTTTTGGTTTCTGTTTTTCCTCCAGCTGTAGCAATCGATGTTTGTGCGCCCGCAAGCAGGGAAGAATAGTCTTCACCTTTATTTCCTACAATGGCCAGAACATCATTAATCTTCACGGCCTGGCCTTCTTTTGCCCCGAGATATAAAACTGTGCCTGAGTTAAACGACTCATAATCCATCGTGGCCTTGTCGGTTTCAATTTCGGCCATCAACTCACCCGACTTCACTGTATCCCCCACTTTTTTGTGCCACTTAGCGATCACTCCTTCCTTCATCGTGTCGCTCATCTTGGGCATTCGAACAATCTCTGCCATCTTCTTATTCCAGATTTAAGATTTAAGATTCATTGAACTTCAAAAATAGGCGATTTTCGAGTAATGTGAAACGTTTTATTTCAGTTAGAAATTGATCGTGCCTATTAGTACTTCAAACAATGAAGTAGCTGGTGTCAGCCCTTTTGAATAACGGAAACCAATATCCAGTTGTGGAAGAAGGCGCATCACATTGATATCTAACTTGACCTCCACACCCGTGGACATATAAGTTTGACTGATTGCCCTTGAAAAAACACTTCTGCCAAATCCATAATCAAAAAAACCGTTAACTCTCAGTCGCTGAATATTTAACAATGGGCCAATGGCAATGTCGGGGTACCAAACCGGCAGCGTGTAGTTAGCTGACATCGAATAAAAATTTTGAAAACGTGAGACCCCAACTCCGCCACGGGGTAATGGTATTTGGTTACGGAATTGATAATTCCCGTTATCTGAAATCGCTGAGCCTGCCTTATTCGCATAACGTAATTGATCGACTTGAGAATTTTGATAACCCCAATACCCCCAAAGTGAATGGTGCTTCATCAAGCCTGGAAAATAAAGCAGTCCATAAAATGAAAACTGTGATCCGGAATAATCACCTCCATAAGGTGTATTGTATGCATTCAAGAAAAAAGCCTGACCAAACTTGCTGTTGATATCACGCCTGCTTTGTTTAAGCAAACGATAGGCAGAAACACTAAAATGATTATAGACTAGATTTCCGTCAGCCGTATGATCTGATAAGAAATAAATTCCATGGTTGGCATCCGTTTCGATTGTGTCGTTGACAAACAATGTTGGGACAATCCTTCCGCTATTGATCGTGTTTGTAAAATTGCTGGTTTGAGTGACCCCAACTGCATTGCCCAAATTTATATTACCAAAATACTTGGAGGTAGTAGTGTTGAGTGGAAGACGCAATCCTCCCTCCATATTTTTCTCACTCCATTTAAAGGTTAGATTTTGAGTTGTACTTGTATGTGCATAGTTTGGTCTGGTGCCTGTATAACTGTCTATTGTTACATCTCCTTCGTTGACCTTACGGTCACTTTGACTCGCAGAAAAATCAAGAATGGGATACCGACCCTGATAGCTTACCAATGCTTTCCATGCTCCGGTGTTCTCGGTTTTATCAAACTGATATCCTGCACTAATAATTGTCGTGCTCAATATATCTTGTGAGGTAACTCCTACAAAAGCTGTTGTGAGAGAGGTGCTCACAGTACCTCCCCAACTATAGGGATTAATAATTCCCTTCCACCGATGATAGCGTTTTGTACTGTATTGTTGTTGCTTCAAGTTATTTAATAATGAAGGGTGTCCTTCCTGCTCGACCAAGTGCACAAAATTATTTTGAGGTTGTTCACGCTGAGACCATAATTTCCATGAGGATGGATCGAATGGAATTTTTACTACGTCCATTCCATCACGTCCTTGGTTGTTATAATAAATTGCCTTGCCATCCTTTGTTATCATCGGATTATAAGCTCCGTATTTGCTGCATGTAATTTGAAAACGTTTTCCCGATTTTGTATCAAGGGCATAGACATTATCAATTCCGCTAACCGGGGAATTGTACAGAATATAATCCCCGGAAGGAACGGGGTGACCGATATTCTCATTGGAGAAATCAGTCAGCATCGTCATAATCCCTGATTCTAAATTAAATTTCACAATTGCCTTGCCTTTTATATTGGTGAGCAGCGTCACAATTTCCTTTCCATCCAATGTCCAGCGAGGCATGGAAATAAAATCATTGCCTGTGTTTTCGAAGGTTTTCAATACTCGGCCACTAAAATAATCCAGTACCAACAACCTGGTTTGATATTCGGTACTAGTCTCAATGGTGGCAACCTTATATCCATCAGGCGAAATTGTGGCCGATGCGTATCGACCTTTCCTTGCAATCACTTGTTTCTTTTTTGCGTCCAGGTCATAACCCACGATGGCCGAATAATTTCTCACCTGCCAACGCGGATCAAACCGGTATTCATTCCAAACAATTCTGTTGCGTGTTGCAGACAGCATTGCAGCTTCATTGATAATACCTTGAGTAAAAACTGTTTTCTCTTCTCCATTCTTCAGTGCGACTAATTTTTCGATGTCGCCAATTCCGGATTTGCGCACCACTATGCTTCCGTTCTCCAACTCTTGTGGGTACATGTAATCGGTATAGGCTTTTGTGGTTCTCGGATTTATTTTTTCAAATGAATTGATTTTAAGCGAGTCTAGTTGAGTTTTATATTCCTTTTGAAGAGTGGCAGCCATTTCATTATACAAATCTTTCACATAAAGACCAGTTTCTTTTTTCAAAGCTGAAGAGAACCGAAAAGGTATGAAGGGAACGTTCCAGGCACGAGCAGTCACTTTGTCCCAGATCAGGGGATCATTTGTTTTTTTTCGCAGATACGAAACCATACTGTAGCCCAGCACATAGTGATTGGTGATATTGTTTTTGTACGATCGCAAATATTGTTTGTGGTAATTGAATGACCTTCCTTCCTGCAGGTTCGTGCGAAAGACAAGATCAAAGTTGGGGATTCGTCCGCGCCCCGATGAAGTGAAGGCTGTTTCCGTTGCCACTGCATCGCCTTCCCAAAACCATTGAGGAGCCGCCACATAAGACATGCCCGCCAGCACATTGTAGCCAAACGCATATTTTAACAATTTATTGAACCCCCTTGCTGCGTGCTGAAACTGCGCCATGTGGCGATACTCATGCGAAGCAAGCAAGCTTAGCCAATCATTATTGCCAATGAAATTGTAATCCTGCGTAGGCATCGCATAAAATTCAGCCCTGCGCGGAGCAATGGAAACAAAAGCATTGGAAAGAGAAGATTGATTCTGCAGTACTATGGTGATTTTTTTTGGAAGAGAGCCGATTGTTCTTGCTTCGGGCTCTCGAATACTTTCGAGCGTGTTTGCCATGCGCTGGGCTTGTCCATCAAAGCCCTGCGGGTAAAGCAAGCGGAAGTTGGGTGTATTCAATTGAAACCATTTCAGTGAGGCAGGGTTTGTCGCGGTTACGGCTGATTCCTGCGCGAAAAGTGTTAACCCAACAAGAGCGATAAGTATAAAGCAAAAGATGAATTTCATAAAGCAATAAACCCAAAAGCTACATTCATTTTTTGAAATGAAAAATAGTCAATGGTCTATAGCATTTGAACTATGGGCTATCGACTATGAACAGTTTTATTTACTTTTGAGTCATGTTCAAAAAACTGAAAGACATCTACCAACAGTACAAAGAATACGTGCGCGTGGATTTAGTGATGTATGGTGTGATGATCTTACTGATTATTTTGTACTTTATTTATTCTGTGCTTTTCTAAAAAAAGAAGCCCCGATTTCTCGGGGCCCACTTTCATAAAGTCAAATCTTTAGAATTTAAAAACCAACTGGCCATAAAAGGCTGTTCCCAATTGGCTAAACTGAGAGCCGTTATAACCGAGAATGCGATAGCGGCCGCTGAATTCCAAAAAGCCCTCCAACAACTGTTTTGCTGTCGGATCATTTAATGTTGCCTGAGCATTTGCATAGTTGGCATTATCAATTGTTTGATCCGGATTGTGCGTTAATTCCAACTTCCATTTAGGTAAAACGTTGGCTATGTTGTTTATGGTAAAAGAAGCAGATATGTTTTTGGAAAACTGATAGCCGATATTTAAATCTGTCACCACAGCTGGAGAAAACACTTGCTTGATGCACTCCATGTTAGAACCACCATTGTCAAGATCTTGGAATTTAGTAGGCCCAAAAAGGGTGTTATTCAATGTCACATTAAAATTTCCTATTGCATAATCCAAGCCTAAAATTGTTTTATACTTAGGCCGGCCTTCGGTCAACAAAGACTTCACTTGTGTATTTAAAATTGTTGCACCTGCATCTTTGATCACTTGTGGATCGTTAGGCGCACCTACAATGTCATTAGTGAGCACATAATTGCCAGCCAAGTTCATCGCCAATTTACCTGTACCTAGTTCTATGTTTTTATAACTGGCCACGAAGTCTAAACCTTGCGTATGGGTTTTAATGCCATTGATAAAGAACTGGACACTGGTCAAATTCCCTGCCGCAAGGATTTTCCCTAACGTGCTGTTAGGATCGCTCGTGGTTATAGAGGAGCTGTAAACAATTCTATCACTAATCGTGATGTCATAAAAATCAAGGGTTAAACTTAAGTTACTAATCGGTGTAAGGCCTAAACCAGCTGTAAAGTTCACTGACTTCTCAGCTTTTAATTTAGGGATACCTAACAAATAGGCCTCTTTACTATTGTTGTTGAATAAACCAGAAAGAACAATAGTTCCGCCAGCAAAGCTTGCCTGGGTTGATTGAGCATATATTTGATGCAAGAGCGGAGCCCTGAAGCCGCTGGAGATGGAACCTCGAAGAACTAATTTATCTTCAACAAGTTTTAAACGTGTTGAAAATTTACCTACGGTTGCATTTCCAAAGTCGCTGTATTTTTCCGCGCGAACTGTGCCCTGAATAAGGAACTTTTCTGTAATGTCCCAAGTGGCATCAACATATCCACCAAAATTGAAACGACTATTGGTCCTTGCATTTTCAGCCCGAATACCTGGAAACGAATTTGATCCTTCCCTCGAATATGAAGCGGTATCTCCAGCAATAATCTGATAAGTTTCGCTTCTGGCTTCCGCGCCTACACCAAAATTGAAATTGCTTGTGAGAGATTTATTCAAATCAATATTCCCAACTACATGTTTAAAACTAAATCCACCAGGTTTAAAAGAAGTAGGGCTTGCCTTTCCTAAGGAGCGATTCACTGTATTATTTACAGAATAAGTTTGCTCATTGCCGCCAACAGTAATGCTTGCATCATGTCTCCACCCATTGGTTTCATTTTTTGCACCTAATGTGGCGTTATAATCTTTTAAATCTCCTTCAAAAGTCGGCATGTATCCTACGTAACCCTCATATTTTCCTGCTGCCTTATCAGCTACAAGCTGATTGTATTGAGTGGTTCCCGGAGCAAAATAATTACTAGGGTCGGACGTGTAATCAGGTGCCCCTGCTACAGGAGTGTGCAATAATACCTGATCTACGCGCCAGTAAGGAGTACGATAGTTCGCATTACTGATCACTTTTTTTGAAACAAATGCAGCGTTACCATAGAATTGACCCGTTTCACTTATAGGTACGGCAAAATTGGCCAAAAATTTGGCGGATGAAGTTTCGCCTGTTCCATTGAGGTTACCTCCGGTGGGATTAACTTTTAGAAAGTTCACAATTCCTGCATTCGCTGGATCTGTCAAAGAAGAAGTTGGTCCCGAATAACTACCGAATGTTGCGATCTCAGTAAGCACGTCTATGTTACCAGACCTGATAGCATTGTCTTGCTGCTTTAGTTCAACTGTATAATTCAAGAACCCGCTTTTACCAAGGTTAGCTCCACTGTTCAGCGCCAATCCATACATTCCGCCATCGCCTTTACCGGTTATTCCAGATTGGAGGGTTAGTGATGAATATTCAAATTTGTCCTTTAAGATCACGTTCATTACGCCTGCTATTGCATCTGAACCGTACTGCGCTGAAGCACCATCACGCAAAATTTCAACTCGTTTTATTGCCTGGGTCGGAATGCCCGAAAGGTCTGCGCCTGTTTCACCACGACCTGGGGAGAATTGTACATAAAGCAATGAACTTACATTTTTACGTTTTCCGTTAATCAATACTAGCAAGCGGCTAGGCCCAAGGTTCCTTATTTCATAAGGGTCAAGCAAAGTAGTGGCATCATTCACAGGGGTGTTTACAGTATTGAATGAAGGTACCCTGTACTGAAGGGCTTTGTCAAACGAAGGTTGGCCTGTGGTTACCAAATCTTTGGCAGTGAAATTATCCACAGGTAGAGGCGTGTCAGTGAATGTTCGTTGTGAACCACGGCCTACGGATACAATTATTTCCTGAAGTTCCTCCGCGCTGCTTTGCAGAACAACAGCCAAATAGTTAGACGCAGGTACTGTGATCTCCTGTGTTGCAAAACCAATAAATGAAATCGACAGGACAACAGGGTCACCTGTTACATTAATAGAAAATTTTCCATCGGCATCAGATACAGTTCCTGTAGAGGAGCCCTTTACGGTAATATTAGCTCCAGCCACAGCTGATCCGTCCGTTGATGACGTGACAACCCCGGTGACCAGGCGTGTCTGAGCCTGTGCCCAAAAAGCCGTGCAAATCAGACTTAGTAGTAGCAATTTTTTCATAATGAATTTGGTTTAGTTAGGGAATAAAGTTTTAGGTTACACCAATGTAAATAAAAAAATTTGAGAATAAACTATTCGGATGCGGGTTTTAGAAAACTACTGGGTTAATTTGCACCAAAGAATTCCACGCTGATGAATGTTAAATTATTTTCTCCTCTCCTTATTATTACAATGGCTGCAGCATCTTGTGCCTTTGCCCAAAAGGATTATGCATTGTCAGCGAAGGGAGATACTTTAAAAGGAGAATTAAAAATTAATTCCTTTGACAATTTGGATCGGTTGCAAGTCAATGCTGGAGGGAAAAAATCCAGCTTCACTGCACTTCAGATCAAAAGCTTTGTTAAGGAAGGCATTACATATCAATCTGTGAAATATGATAACTCCATTCGGTTTATGCGGGTGATCAAGTCAGGCTATTTAAGTTTGCTTGCCTTCAATCAAACAAATCAAGGCAGTTGGGATGGGCGATACCTCACCAAAAAAGACGGATCAAGTATGGAAGTACCCAACCTCGCCTTTAAAAAATTACTTTCTAAATATCTGGGCGATTGCCAGGAAGTACATGACCGGATCGAAAACGGAGAACTTCCTAAACGTGATCTCGAAAAGATTGTAGACCTCTATAATGTTTGCCTTCAAGTCAAGACAGAAACACAGACCACGGCAAAACCTTCTTCAGCACCTTCATTCGATAGTGAAAAAATGCTTGCTATCAAGAAGCTCTCTGAAAAAGTGGAGGCGGAAAATTTCCTTACAAAAAAAGATGTACTTGATTTGCTCAAAGACATTCAAGGAAAGGTTTCCAAAAATGAAGCTGTACCTAATTACCTTGCTGAAGGCCTGAAATCTTATCTTGCCGACACACCATCGCTGCTAAAAGAAGCTAACGAGTTAGTAGCTTTACTGAAGAAATGACGGTAAATATTTTCTGATAAGCTCTGGAATCTGAGTTCTGCTTTTCCAAAAAGAAAATAAGGCACACAGTAATACCACCACGGCATAAAAGAAAAGCTGCCCTCCATCGTCTCTGAAAATTCCAATCACTGTGAGGTGTGAAAGAATTGCACCCGCCATCAGTCCAATGGCGAGAATTGAACCAATCCAGACTGTTGATGGAATCAGAATTAAAATTGAGGCGATCAATTCAAGCATCCCCGAACCGATTCGACCCCAAGGTTCAGCACCAAGTTGACTAAATATTTTTACTGATTCTTCAGCCCCCGTAAATTTAAAAAATAGGGTTTGCAGCATGATGAACGCGGCAATGATTCGGGCAATCCAAAATAAAACAGTTTGTGGCTTCATAAAACAAAAGTAGCATCAAACTACAAAAATTATGTCTTACGGATGACTATTCCTATTTCAATTCTCCGCGCCCATCTCCCCGAGACGAGGGGCGTCCGAAGAACGAGGACGCGGTGAGGTGTTGAAAAAATTCATAGTACGCTCTACTCCGATCGCACAAAAAGAATAAACCATTTCGGCAGCCTTGTCCATAACTTCCGGCAGTGCTGTGAATTCTTCTTTCGAAAAATTACTTAACACAAAATCTACCTGCTGACCTTTGGCAAAATCATTTCCGATACCAAACCGTAGTCTAGAGTAATCTTGACCGCCTAAAATTTGCTCGATGTTTTTCAATCCATTGTGCCCGGCAGAACTGCCTTTGGTGCGCAAGCGTAAACTTCCAAAAGGCAAGGCGATGTCATCCACTATTACAAGCAAGTTCTCCTTTCGAATTTTTAGTTCTTGCAACCAGTAGGAGATTGCTTTCCCGCTTAAATTCATGTACGTATTCGGTTTGATGAAATGAAGTTGGCGACCCTTGTATTTCAGTTCTGCTTTATCAGCCAATCGTTCAGTATGAAAATTGATTTTGTGATTGTCAGCAATCCGGTCGAGTACGAGAAAGCCAATGTTGTGACGGGTGAGTTCATACTCAGGCCCAATGTTTCCCAAACCGGCTATCAAATATTTCATATTGCTCCCTGCAAATTACAGATTTAGTCCATAGACTATAGTCGATAGTCCATAGCAAAATACAATCGACTATGGACTATCGACCAATGGACCATGATTCAGTCCTCAAAAAAAATCCCATCCAAAATATGGACGGGATTTTTCATAAAATGAGGTAGAAACTTATTTCTTCTTCTCGTCCTTCTTAGGGGCTTCAGCTTTCTTAGCATCTGCAGCAGGAGCAGCAGCGCCAGCAGCAGGAGCGGCACCGGCAGCAGCAGGTGTTGCAGCAGCGCCTTCAGCAGGTGCAGCAGCGGCAGTTTCTTCTGCCATCTTAGCAGCACGAGGCACCTCTACTGCAGCGATAGCAGCGGCTTTAGGATCCAGGAATTCAAGGTTCGCGATTTTCATGTCTCCCACTTTAATGGCATGGTGAAAGTCCAACTCTGAACAATCGATATCAATATGGTCAGGCATGTCTTTAGGTAAAGCATATACTTTCAGAGAAGCGCGCTTTCTTACCAAAAGTCCACCCTTCGCAACGCCAGGAGCCTGGCCAACCAAACGGGTTGGGATGTCCATTTTGACTTTGCGTTCATCGCTGATGCGTAAGAAATCAACATGCAAAATAATTTCACTCACAGGATGGAATTGAACCTCCTGCATAATCGCCTGGCACTCTTCGCCTTCGATGTTCAGGTGAACAAAGTGCGCTTCGTTGGTGTAAACCAAATCACGGAACAAAATCACAGGCGAATAGAAGTGCACTTGGTTGTCGCCACCGTAAAGCACGCACGGTACATTGCCTTCTTCCCTGATTTTTTGAGCGTCATTCTTGCCGAGATTTGCTCTTCGATACCCTATAATCTCTACAGTTTTCATAATGGTTAATTGTTTAAATAGTTAATTGTAAAATTCTAAAGTCTGATAAATAACGAACTGATCGACTCGTGATCGTGAATCTTTCTGATCGCTTTCGCGAAAAGATCTGATACGGTCAATACTTTAATCTTTGATGAATTCCCCTTCAAAGGAATAGTATCGGTCACCGCCATTTCGACCAACTCCGATTTCTCAATATTTTCGTAAGCCTTACCTGAAAGAACAGGGTGGGTACAAACTGCACGCACTGAATTAGCGCCCTTTTCCTTCAATAAAGCTGCGGCCTTGCAAATGGTTCCTGCGGTATCAACCAGGTCATCAACTAAAATCACGTCCTTGCCTTCTACTTCCCCTATTAAGCGCATACTTTCCACTTTATTGGCTTCTTTGCGGTGCTTATCGCACACAGCCAGGTCAGCATCAAAAAATTTCGCAAAACTGCGAGCACGTTTAATTCCACCAACGTCAGGTGAAGCAAACATGATATTTTTAAGATTAAGTGACTTTAAATAAGGAACGAAAATGTAATTCCCGTCAAGGTGGTCTACAGGTATGTCAAAGAAACCCTGAATCTGGTCTGCGTGAAGATCGCAGGTCATTAATCTGTCAGCACCGGCCGCTGAAATCAAGTTAGCGATCAACTTAGCTGCAATGGCTACGCGCGGCTTATCTTTACGATCCTGACGAGCGTATCCAAAGTAAGGAATGATGACGTTTACATTTTCAGCACTGGCTCTTCTGGCCGCATCAATCATGAGCATCAATTCCAGGAAATTGTCGGCTGGTGCAAACGTAGATTGAACTAAAAAAACATCATGACCACGAACGGATTCAGAAATGTAGGGCGACATTTCGCCATCGCTGAAGTGCTGGTAGTTGACTTTACCTAAAGGCTCGCCATACGCATCGGCAATTTTTTCTGCCAAATACGTGGTTGCGCTTCCTGAAAATATTTTTACAGCCATTTTCTAACTAAAAACCCGCGCTGATCCCGAAGTTTCGGGACAAAGCGGGCTTGAAATTGGTTGTCCCGCAAGGATTCGAACCTTGAAAAGCAGAATCAAAATCTGCTGTGTTACCATTACACCACGGGACAATAACCTCCAAAACGTAAATTTTGGAGCGCAAAGGTAGAATTATTTTTGAAAAGGGAAAATCGTTAATGGTTATTAGTTAATTGTTAATCGTATGTTTCTCGCAGTCCTTAAGTATACTTTTAACGAATAACGATTAACTGATAACGAACCTACTCTCCGCCCCCACCCACTTTCACTTCATAGCTACTGAACATAGCTGAAAAGTACTCCCGATTCATTCGGGCAATATTGGTCACTGAAATTGCTTTAGGGCACTCTGCCTCACAAGCGCGGGTGTTGGTACATGCCCCAAAACCTTCTGCATCCATTTGGGCTACCATTTTCTCAACGCGCTCTTTTCGCTCGGCATGTCCTTGGGGAAGGAGCGCCAATTGTGAGACTTTCGCGCTTACAAATAGCATTGCGGAAGCATTTTTACAGGCTGCTACACACGCTCCGCAACCAATGCAAGCGGCCGCATCAAAAGCTTCGTCAGCTATCTTTTTAGGAATAGGAATTTCGTTGGCATCAGGAACGCCACCGGTATTCACGGTTACATAACCACCGGCTTGTTGTATCCGATCGAATGCTGTTCTATCAACTACTAAATCTTTAATTACTGGAAATGCTTTTGCGCGCCAAGGTTCAACAGTGATAGTCTCGCCATCTTTAAAGGTGCGCATGTGCAATTGACAAGTTGTGGTTTGCTGCGGCCCGTGCGGGTGGCCATTGATGTACAAACTGCACATCCCGCAAATTCCTTCGCGGCAGTCATGATCAAAGTGGATAGGCTCCTCTCCTTTTTTGATAAGGCTTGTATTCAGTACATCCAACATTTCAAGAAATGACATGTCAGACGAAACATGATCGGCAACATAGGTCTTAAACTGTCCTTTGGAATTGGCATTTTGTTGGCGCCAAACTTTCAGTGTGATCTTCATGATTAGTTAATCGTTAGTCGTTAGTCGTTAGTCGTTATCGGTTAATCGTTGTTCCGTTTCCCATTAACCATTAACTATTAACGGATAACGGATAAACGCTTTACTTATAGCTCCTTTGAGTTAGTTTAACATTTTCAAATCTGAGTTCTTCTTTATGCAATACTTCAGCCTGGTTTTCGCCCTGATATTGCCATGCAGATGCATATGTGAATTCATCGTCTTTGCGCAGGGCTTCGCCATCAGGTGTTTGTGACTCTTCCCGGAAGTGACCTCCGCATGATTCAGCTCTGTTAAGCGCGTCATCAACCATCAATTCACCAAGTTCAATAAAGTCGGCAACACGTCCTGCTTTTTCCAATTCCATATTCAATTCACTGGCCGAACCAAGAATGTTTACATTTTGCCAGAATTCATTCTTTAATTCCTGAATTTTCTTTTTGGCTGTTTTTAATCCCTCCGCATTTCGCGACATACCACAATACTCCCACATAGTCAAACCCAATTCGCGATGGAATTCATCCACTGTTTTCTTTCCTTTTATGGAGAGGAGTTTACTCACGCTTGAATTCACTGCGTTGATAGCTTCCTTGAAGACGGGGTGATCTGTTCCGACCTTATCGTTCCAGCCAATGTTGGCGAGGTAATCACCGATTGTATATGGAATAACAAAATAGCCATCTGCCAGCCCCTGCATCAGCGCACTAGCTCCAAGTCGGTTGGCGCCATGATCTGAAAAATTAGCCTCACCAAGCGAGTATAACCCCGGAACGGTAGTCATCAAATTATAGTCCACCCAAAGGCCGCCCATGGTATAATGCACGGCAGGGAAGATCATCATCGGCATTTCGTAAGGATCATCACCTGTGATCTGCTTATACATATCGAACAAGTTGCCATACTTTGCAGCGATCGTGTCTTTGCCATCGCGCTTGATCGCATCTGCAAAATCGAGGAACACGGCCAAACCGGTTGCACCCACTCCTCGCCCTTCATCGCACATCATCTTGGCATTGCGTGAAGCAACATCACGGGGAACCAGGTTTCCGAATGATGGATATTTTCTTTCCAGGAAATAATCGCGGTCAGTTTCTGTAATAGACTTTGCTTCCTTAGCTTTCAAACCTTTGTGAGCAACTTTCGGCACCCAAACGCGTCCATCATTACGAAGAGATTCAGACATCAACGTAAGTTTCGACTGATGATCGCCTGAAACGGGAATACAAGTAGGGTGAATTTGTGTAAAGCAAGGATTGCCAAACAGCGCTCCTTTTTTGTGGGCACGCCAGGCGGCAGTTACATTTGAACCTTTCGCGTTGGTTGAGAGATAAAATACGTTTCCATATCCACCTGTGCAAAGCAGAACCGCATGAGCGCTGTGTGATTCGATCTTTCCAGTAACGAGATCGCGAGTAATAATTCCTCTTGCCTTTCCATCAACAACAACTACGTCAAGCATCTCAGTACGGCTGTACATTTTTACCTTACCATTAGCAATCTGGCGGTTCAACGCGCTATACGCACCGAGTAATAATTGCTGCCCGGTTTGACCTCGTGCATAGAATGTTCTTGACACCTGTGCTCCACCGAATGAGCGGTTGGCAAGCAAGCCTCCATACTCTCTTGCAAATGGAACACCTTGAGCCACGCATTGGTCAATAATATTAACACTCACTTCGGCAAGGCGATATACATTCGCCTCGCGCGCGCGATAGTCTCCCCCTTTTATTGTATCGTAAAACAGGCGATAAACGCTATCGCCATCGTTCTGATAATTCTTTGCTGCGTTGATCCCGCCTTGGGCCGCAATACTGTGCGCTCTTCTCGGGCTGTCTTGAAAACAAAATGCTTTTACATTGTAGCCTAACTCGCCAAGCGATGCAGCAGCAGAGGCGCCAGCCAATCCGGTGCCTACCACGATCACTTCATACTTTCTTTTATTGGCTGGATTCACCAGCTTCAAATTGAATTTATGTTTGGTCCACTTTTCGGCCAACGGTCCTTCCGGAACTTTTGATTCGAGCTTCATATTGCAATGCTGTCTTATTAAATAAAATCTATTGTTGAATTAGTCTATCCACCTGAAATATACCGCTATTGGCATCAAAGCGAAGATGAGCGGCACAATGATTGAGAAGGCAGTGCCCACAAACGAAATGATACCATTGTATTTTAAGTGATTCAAACCAAGTGATTGAAACGTACTGGCAAATCCATGCAGCAAATGCCAAAACAAAGACACGCATCCAATTACATAGAGGAACACAATCCACGGATTTGAAAACACTTCAAACATCATTTTGTAGAGAGGCAACTCTTCGCCTTGCGTAAACTGATTGGTGCGGTTGGGAATCCAGAAGTGCGAGGTATGCAAGATCAAAAACAATAAAAGTAGTGTGCCAAGCAAACCCATGCTACGGCTATACCAGGTGCTGTTGGCAGGAGCCTTCGATACGCTATACTTCACCGGGCGGGCAGCGAGGTTTGCTCTCCAAAGCAAAAGGCCCTGGATGATGTGGATAAGAAACCCAGCCACCAACCCGATTTCTAACGTGCGGATGATGGGGTTGGTGCCCATGAAATGACCCCAGTATGAAAACGTTTCGCCACCGTCATTAAAAAATATCATGGCATTTATGGTGCAATGAATTACCAGAAAACTGATGAGGAACAAGCCGGTAAGAGCCATCATCAGCTTTTTTCCAAGTGTACTGGTGAAAAGATCAATAAGCCATTTCATGTGTTAGTAATTTTTGTTTAGGTCACATGGAATGAACATTGCCGACACCTTGTTCTTGGCCATTTCATGTGTTGTTGAATTCAGGTTTGGAAATTTTGATACGAGCCAAAAATACTCGTCAAAGTTTTACCAAACAATCTCGGCACAGTTTAAAATGATCTTTAACCTTGATCGCCCCACCAAAAAACCCACGTGATAGCAAATTTATCTCTTGCTCCCATCGAATGATTGGCAGGATTTCCATGATAAAAATAAATTTCAATGCATTTCGAGCAGGTCGCCCAATTAATTGATTGACACCTGAATGCATACGGCAAAATCATTGAAATCAGATTAGTCACTGCTCAATGCCATAGACACTTTTATGCATGCGGATCCCATGCTTATCACAGTTTAAACCGTTCTAAACAAATGAGGATATGAGCTTATGAAAATGTAGCGACTGTCAGAGCATCTCGAAAAGAATCACGATCGCGGTGATCGTAGCCGCCATTACCAACAGGAACCATTCTTTCCGGATAATGGCAAAAAATTGACCAAAGAGCGTTTTCATAAGAATTTGAGAAATCATACATACGTACTATCCAAAAAAATACCTGATTACATACCCCCTGATTTTCAGATCATTACATATTTATTAACATTGAATTTTTTCCAAATTCTGTATGTTTTTTCCAGAAATGGGATGGTTTGGCTTCGGTTCTTACTTAGCCTATTTTTACAGTCGCAACCACTTTGCACATGTATTTGATTTTTGACACGGAAACCACGGGTATTCCGCACAACAAGACTGCACCTATCACTGATCTTGACAACTGGCCGCGGCTTGTTCAACTCGCATGGCAACTTCACGATGCGAAAGGGAAGCTTTTATCGCAACACAATTATATAATACAGCCTGACGGATTTGATATTCCTTTCAAAGCTGAGCAAGTGCATGGCATCTCAACACAACGAGCGATACAAGAAGGTCACGACCTGAAAAAGATTCTCGGGCTGTTCGAAAATGATTTAGCTAACACCAAAGTTTTGGTCGGTCACAATATTGAATTCGATATCAATATTATAGGTGCGGAACTGATTCGATCTGCGCTGCCAACTGAAAATTTTCTTTCCCTTCAAAAAATAGATACCGGAATTGCTTCTACTGAATTTTGCCAGTTACAGGGTGGGATCGGTGGGAGACTCAAGATGCCTCGCCTTAACGAGCTGCATGAAAAACTTTTCGGAAAAAAATTTGATGACGCACACGATGCAAGCTATGATGTGGCCGCCACTGCGCGATCGTTTTATGGATTGATCAGCAAGAAAGTAGTAAAGCCTTTTGATTCCACTCCGGTTGAAGAAATTGAATATGAAGAGCCCAAATTGGATGCGGGCAATTCAACTAAGCGTGAGCGAGGAAAAGAAATCAATTACAGTTCAGGAGATGCGAGCGACCTTACAGAATACCCATTTGTTCACCTTCACGTTCACTCGCAATATTCAGTTTTGCAAGCTACGCCCGATGTGGTAAAGCTGATCATGAAAGCGAAGGAGCACAACATGTCAGCTCTTGCCATAACCGACTTCGGCAACATGTATGGCGCGTTTGAATTTGTGAGCGAAGCCCTTAAGCATAATATCAAACCCATTGTAGGCTGTGAGTTTTATATCTCAACCGATCGCAAGAAATTAAAATTTACCAAAGACGATCCTGACAAGAGGTACAATCAGGTGCTGTTGGCAAAGAATAAAATTGGCTATCAAAATTTAGCTAAACTCAGTTCGCTTGGATTTGTTGAAGGACTCTACGGCATCTACCCGCGCATCGACAAAGATTTGGTCCAACAATATAAAGAAGGAGTTTTTGCAACAACAGGAGGTCTTTTGAGCGAAGTACCTCACTTGATTCTCCATGTTGGCGAGCGACAGGCAGAAGATGCATTTGTGTGGTGGCACAAAACTTTTGGCGAGGATTTTTACATTGAATTGAATCGCCATGGCACGAGAGAAGAGGAACGAGTGAATGATACGTTGCTCAAGTTCGCGAAAAAGCATAACGTAAAATTCTTTGCCGCCAATGAGTGCTATTATTTGGAAAAGGAAGAATCTAACGCGCACGATGTTTTGCTCTGCATCAAAGAAGGAGAATTCCAGTCGACACCAATTGGTGAAGGAAGGGGAACACGTTATGGTCTTGCCAACAATGAATATTATCTCAAGTCGCAAGATGAGGTGAAGCAGCTCTTCCGCGATTTACCGGAAGCAATCACCACGATCAGCGAGATCATCGATAAGGTAGAGAAGTATGAACTAAAGCGAAATGTACTTCTACCTAAGTTTGACATCCCAAAAGAATTTTCATCTGAAGGCGAATATCTCAAACACCTCACCTACGAAGGCGCGAAGAGAAGATATCTGGAAGTAACGCAAGAAATAAGAGAGCGACTTGACTTTGAATTGGAAACGATTAAAAAAACAGGTTACCCTGGGTACTTTTTGATAGTACAAGATTTCACTTCGAAGGCTCGCGAGATGGGTGTGAGCGTAGGCCCGGGTCGCGGTTCGGCTGCCGGTTCGGCTGTTGCGTTTTGCATCGGGATTACCAATGTTGATCCGATTGCGTATGATCTGCTCTTCGAGCGCTTCCTCAATCCTGATCGTGTTTCCTTGCCAGATATTGATATCGACTTCGATGATGAAGGCCGTGATAAGGTTTTGAAATACGTGATTGAAAAATACGGGCATAACCAGGTGGCCCAAATTATCACTTATGGCACGATGGCTGCCAAGTCATCTATCCGCGACTGCGCGCGCGTGATGGAACTTCCGTTGGCAGAAGCAAACATGATTGCCAAGTTAGTGCCTGAGCGCCCGGGCACGACACTCGAAAAGGCATTTGAAGAAGTAAAAGAACTCAGCGAATTCAAAAAAGGAACCGACCTAAAAGCTCAGGTACTCAAGCAAGCCGTGGTGCTCGAAGGTTCATTGCGCAACACGGGCACGCACGCCTGCGGAGTGATCATCACACCTGACGACATGACCAAACTCGTTCCCGTGTCGATGACGAAAGATGCGCAGATGTTTGTCACTCAATTTGACAATAGCGTGGTTGAAAGCGCGGGCTTACTGAAAATGGACTTTCTCGGGTTGACCACGCTCACCATCATCAAGACCGCTCTGAAAAACATCAAAAAGCGACAAGGCATCGACATCGACATTGATAAAATTCCGCTTACCGATTTAAAAACTTATCAGCTTTATCAGCGAGGCGAAACTACGGGCACATTTCAGTTTGAAAGTGAAGGAATGATCAACTACCTCAAAGGTTTGAAGCCTGATAAATTTGAAGATCTCATAGCGATGAACGCCCTGTATCGTCCCGGCCCGATGGAATACATTCCGAACTTCATCGCCCGAAAGCACGGACGCGAACAGATTCGCTATGACCTTCCTGAAATGGAAGAATTTCTGAAAGACACCTATGGCATTACGGTTTATCAAGAGCAGGTGATGTTGCTTTCGCAGAAGCTTGCCAACTTCAGCAAAGGCGATGCTGACGTGCTGCGTAAAGCGATGGGCAAAAAGCAGATTGAGGTGCTCAACAAGATGAAGGACAAGTTCATCGCAGGTTGCAAGACTAACGGGCATGACGAGCGCATTGCTGAAAAAGTCTGGAAAGATTGGGAGGCCTTTGCTCAATACGCATTTAACAAATCACACTCCACTTGTTATTCGCTCGTTGCGTATCAGACGGCATACCTCAAGGCAAATTATCCTGCAGAATACATGGCTGCGGTATTGACCCACTCACAAAATAACCTGGATAGCGTCACGTATTTTATTGAAGAGTGCCGCAAACAGGGCATCGAAGTGCTCGGTCCGCATGTCAATGAATCGGGAACTTATTTTGAAGTGAATGCCAAAGGTGAAATCCGTTTCGGGCTTGGTGCGATCAAGGGCACGGGCGATGCTGCTGTTGAATCAATCATTCAAGAGCGAGACGCACACGGCCCCTATGGCGATATATTTGATTTTGCAAAACGCTTAAGTCAGCGCTCGGTAAACAAAAAAACGTTTGAATGCCTTGCACTCTCAGGGGCATTTGACTGCTTCCCACAATATCACCGAAGACAATATATCGCAGGTAAGGATGGTGACATTTCCTTGACCGAAAAAGTAATTCGCTATTCAACCAAACTGCAACAAGAAACACAAAGTGCGCAGGCCAGTTTGTTTGGCGGAAGTTCCGGAACAGAGATGCCGCAGCCGAAAATCGACCCTATCGAGCCTTTCAGTGAAATAGAAAAGCTCCATTTTGAAAAAGAAGTGGTGGGCGTTTACATCTCGGGCCATCCCCTCGACAATTTCAAATTTGAGATGGACACCTTCACCAATACTCCGGTTAATGAACTCAATGATCTTGACAGCAAAGAAGGTAAAGAATGTAAAGTCGCTGGCATCGTTGCTTCCGTGGAACATCGATTGACAAAAACCGGAAAACCTTTCGGTAAACTTGCGCTTGAAGATTATAGCGGCAAATATGAGTTCACATTGTGGAGTGAAGACTATCTGAAGTACAAATCGTTTTTGATGCCCGGTATTTTTCTTTTCATCGAAGGAAACGTGCTCCGCAAATCGTGGGGAGACATGAGTCTTGAATTCAAAATCCGAAGCATGGATTTGCTCAACGAAATCGGTGTGAAGCGTGCGAAAGGTTTGCAGATCAGATTGAATTCGGTTCACATAAGTCCCGAATTGATTTCACAAATTGAAAAACTCTGCACCGAATTCAGCGGTGGTTGCCCACTCTATCTGAAAATTCAGGACGAGCAAGAGAAAGTCAATCTGGAATTGCTTTCCCGAAAATTCAGAGTGAAGCCTGTGAATGAGATGATGGTGAAGTTCAGAAAAATTAAAGATGTGGCGGTGGAAGTGGTGGCTTAATCCTTATTTGTAAATCTATTTCAGGACGAGACAATTATTAGTTTTAGTTTCATCATCTTCGAGAAGCTTTAGCCAATCATGACAGACAGCAACTTTTATTCAGGTTTACCCTTTCATTTTGCAGGGTATTGGCGACTGTCAAAGATGTCAGTGTTATAGAGTTTCCTCCTTCCATTCGGTAGATGATCTTGTAATTCTCCTCAATGAAACAATCCATTTAATTCATCCTTTTCAAATTCCTTCCATACTTCTTCCAGATCGCCATTCCTGAACTACTTTCTTCACTAAGTCATTGCCTTTAGCTCACTTTTGTCAACCACGCGACTTTTAAAATCCAAGAATGGAACTAATTTCATTTATATTTGCGTTGGATAGTTGTGATTTTAATCTAACAATAAATAGTATCACCAATGGGAAAAACAATGGAACTCACCGATGCGAATTTTGATCAAGTCATTAAGAGCGATAAACCTGTATTAGTCGATTTTTGGGCTGAATGGTGCGGTCCTTGTAAAATGATCGGCCCCGTGGTAGAAGAGCTTGCGGGCGATTATGAAGGCAAGGCCGTAGTGGCCAAACTTAATGTGGATGAAAATCCGCAAGTAACTGCACGCTTCGGTGTGCGGTCAATACCCACCCTTCTGGTTTTCAAAAACGGCCAGATCGTTGACAAGCAGGTTGGCGCAGTACCCAAATCAGTTCTTGCCTCTAAGCTTCAGGCACAAGTGGCCTAATTTTTCGATTAATCGTTTTCAATTAGCCAATGCATGAAAGTGTGTTGGCTTGATTTTTTTATTAAAACTAAATATTCAGGTTATTTGGTCGCGTGTATATTAACTGAACGACTGAAATGTGGCGCTGCCTGAAAATCGCTTCGCAGTATTGCAGATAATAATTCCACTTGCGAATAAAGCGATCATCCATTCCCAGTTTTTTCACTTCTACAAGTTTTTCATTGAATGCATCGAACCACATCCGCAAGGTTCTCGCATAGTGAAGCCCAATGTCTTTCATGTCGAACAATCCGAAATCAGAAACTTCATTGATCGCAGCATGAATAGCAGCCAATGACGGAGTCTGAGAGCCGGGGAAAATATGTTTTTGTATGAAGTCCACATCTTTGCGAAACTCTGCGTAGCGCTTATCGTGCGAGGTGATCACCTGCAACGCCATGCTTCCGTTTTCTTTCAGCAACTCATCGCATTTACGGAAGAATACGGGAAGATATTTATGCCCCACGGCTTCGAGCATTTCAATGGACACAATTTTATCATATTGCCCGGTGATGGTGCGATAGTCTTGCAGAAGAATTTCAACTCTGTCGCTCAAGTTCTCTTTGTCAAAAAGTTCTTTGGCATACTTGAACTGCTCTTCTGAGATGGTGACTGTGGTGATTTTACAACCGTAGTTCTTCGCTGCATGCAAAGCAAATCCGCCCCATCCACTGCCTATCTCCAAAATATGATCGGTAAATTTCAATTTTAAACTCCTACAAAGCCGATCGTATTTTTCGACTTGGGCATCTTCCAGGGAAGTATCATTTGACTTAAAAATTCCACTGGAGTAAGTCATCGAGCGATCGAGGAAAAGTTTGTAGAAATCGTTTCCAAGATCATAGTGCTCGGCAATATTCTTCTTCGACCCGGTAATCGTGTTTTCTCTGGCCGCATGGTAAATCTTGTTGACGAACTTGAAAAAATTGGAACTGTATTTTCGCAATCCCTTTCCCGTAAGCACCGGATTGTTATTCAGGTTGATAATAAACCAGGTGATCACATTGGCAATGCTATCGGTGTGCCAATCGCCATCCAGATAAGATTCGGCAAAACCGATATCGCCATAGAGTGCGCACTTCGTAAAAAAAGAAGGGTTTGCAATTCGGATGCTCGCCTTTACTTCATTGCCTTCACCAAAATAAAACTCACGGCCATCGTGGCCTTGTACCTGAAGGCTCCCTTTTTTCATTTGGCTAAACAAATTGACGAATACGGTTTCGTATATGGACAAACGATTGGTAAGCGAAAGTATAGCAGACGGCATAAAGAGTTTATTTGTAGTGATAAGTTTCTTTTTGCAAGTGTAAATTGAAATTCTTTCGGTTGAATGGCACGCGCTTCAAACGCAAAACAAAAGCTTGCCAATAAATTGAAGTGATTACTTGAAGAGGAATCAATGGAAAGCGGATTCCGTACCAAAACAGATTCGCGTCAGTAAAATCCTTCTTCTTTCCCGATAACGAACTTAGCAAAAACCGTTTTCCATTTTGATAATCATCCACGCGCATGTGCATCGTGTTGCCGGGGATTTTGAAAATAAAATCAAATGTAGAATCTAGGTCGGCAAAGGGGGAAACATAAAAATATTTTGAAACCATCTTTCGAAATGTTCCTTCCGCTAAACTGTCGCTGTTAAGCATATACAATTTCATTTCGCTATGCGTATTGCAAACTTCTGCCACCGAACAAATCGGCTGATCATTTTCGCTAAAGCACAGGTAAAAAGATATCGGATTGAACGAATACCCAAGAGTTGCCACGTTGGTGAGCAGCATGATTCGATTTACTTTTTGATCTATACCTTGATCTCTCAAGTAAGATTCGATGTTTTCACGATTTGTCCTTTGGTCTCTTATGCCAGAAGCCGGCCATTGCAGATGATCGCGGTCACGAAAAGAGAACCAATTGAAACGGTTACGACTGAATAACTTTAATTTTTTGTGAAGTGAGTCGATCTCATCCAGGTCGAGATAGAACATGAACACCCGGTAATTGAATTTGTGCTTGCGCGGTGACAAGCGCTCATGCATCACTTCGCATTCATACAAACAAGAATTCATATCTACCAACTTTAAATTAATTTACGAAATAAGTTCCATCTTCGGATTTCTTGCCTCCCATGGGTTTCGTTCCAATATTCTCTCGCAGAGATTCACTGCGCTGGCAAAGGCGTCTTCATGAAAACCAAACCGAAAATAACTTCCGCAGAAATAAGTTGTGCCGTTTTCGTTCAACAAAGGAAGGCTGCGCTGGCCTTTCGCTGTAGCCGTTGTGAAAATGGGATGCTCATATTCAATCCTCTGAATTATTTTCGATTGATCAATTTTGTTCGGATCATTGATCGAAACAAAATAATTTTTCTTTTGCGAAACGCCCTGCAAGATGTTCATATCGTAAATAGTCGTAGCTGTTGTTTCACCATTAATACTTTCAACCCTGTAGTTCCATGCCGACCATATCGATTTTATCTTTGGCATGATCGATTCATCCGTGTGAAGGGTTGCTATGTTTTTTTGGTATTGAAAATTCAAAAGCACTTTATTTTCAAGGTCAGTTGGATCTGCTAGAATTCGTATGGCCTGATCCGCGTGACAAGCAAGGATTACCTTATCAAAAATCTTTTGCGATCCATCAGACGCAACAATTCTCACCTTTCCGTCTTCACGATAAATTCTTTTCGCTGCCCTTCCAATCTGGATTTTGCTTTTGAATGGAGCGATTAGCTTATTTCGATATTGCCAGCTTCCATGATGCACAGTGTACCATTGAAACTGCGTGCTGATGCCAAGCAACCCATGATTTTTAAAAAACTGAACCAGCGCACGAACAGGGTATTTCAAAGTGATGTCAATAGGTGTAGACCAAAGAGCCGAACTCATCGGCACAATGTATTTATGGACAAAATCATTGTCATACCTTTTCTCCCTGATATAATCCAGGAGGGAGTAAGAGGCAAAGCGCTCGTCATGCAGCACTTCTTCCGACTCGCGATAGAAACGCTTGATCTGAAAAAGCATCTTCACGAACGATGCATTAAAATAATTTTGGGGTTGAGCAAACAATTGTTGGCTTCCATACTCAAGTCGCGAAGGCAAATGCTGAACACTGAACGACATGTTGGTAGGCTTCACCTCCACATTTAGCTGCTTGAATAACTTTACCAGGTTTGGGTAAGTCTCATTATTAAAAACGATGAATCCCGTATCGATCGGAATTGACTTCCCCTCTTCTTCGATATACACCGTGTTGGTGTGACCACCTACGTAATCGTTTTGCTCGTAAAATTCAATGTCGTACACTCCATGAAGGAAGTGCCCGCAGCCCATGCCGGCTATGCCTGTACCAACTATAGCTATTGATTCCATATTATAAATTCAAGGTTCAAGGTTCAAGGGTTCTATCCATCGCCCTGGTTCGTGTCGATACGAACCATGGCTCGATTCCATAATTATCGTTTTTGGAATAAGTAATGACTAACAAACCACTCGTTTCCCTTTTTAAAACCCCACAGTTCAGCGCACGCCATAAAGAACACGCGCCAATACACCCACCATTTGATTTTATTCTCTTCACCATAAACTTTGGAGAAGATTTCGAGAATCTCACTCTTGTTTCTGTCGATGTTCAAAAGCCAGGCCTCAGACGTTTTTTGGTAATGTTGTCCGTTTACACGCCAATGTTTCTCAATCTTGAAATGATCGGGGAAGTACAGAAGCAGATGATCACTTGGCATAATGCCTCCGGTGAAAAAATAGTTGGCCATCCAGTCACTCTCATCTTTCACGTCATAGAAATAACTCAAATATTTATGCGTGAAAATGTGAATGAACATTTTTCCATCAGGGTACAAGAAGCTCGAGAGCTTTTCCAACAACGATTGATAGTTGCGCATGTGCTCAAACATCTCAACGGACACAATGCGATCGAACTTCTCGTTCGTCTCGAACACATTCATGTCTGAAGTGATAATCGTTAAATTGGCAAGTCCGCGTTTCTTTGCTTCTTCATCAATGAAAAGTTTTTGTGTTCGTGAATTAGAAACTCCTGTGATTTTACTTCCCGGAAATTTCTTTGCCATGTACAAAGACAACGATCCCCAACCGCATCCGCATTCTAAAATACGATGATCGTCTTTCAACTCAGCTCGATTACAAGTCAATTCAAGCATGTCATCTTCTGATTGATCGAAAGACACGTTTGCATCTTTCCAATATCCACTGCTGTATTTCAAATTTTTTCCAAGAACGAGCTGAAAAAATTTGGTAGGCACTTCGTAATGTTGTTCGTTAGCAGCTTTAGTTTCAATAGCAACGGGGCTTTGCTTTAATTCCTCTACAAATGCCATAAATTTTTCGTGTTGCTTTTGGAGATCACCAACATTTTCATCGCGAAGTCGCTGCCTGCAATTCAGGCGAATGCCATAGCGAATCAAGAAATCAGGGATAAGATTCTTCTCAAGAACAGCGGTGTACCACATTACTATTTCAGATTTACGATTTAGGTTTTCTATCGACTATGGACTATTGACTATCGACTTCTTAGGAAGTGGAATAAAAACTGAAGTTGTTTTCTGATATTCAATGAATGTCTGTCCGCGCGACTTTATCATTTGCTCCTCCGTATTAGGAATGCCTGTGACCTTTAACAGAAAATATAAAATAAGCAGCGGAGAAATAATGCTTAGCCACCCCCAAGGCGAGCCAAGCGCAAACATGAAATAGGACGTCCACACCAGCCATTCAAAAAAATAATTTGGATGACGCGAATAATTCCAAAGCCCAACTTCACATATTTTGTCTTGGTTTTCAGAATTGGATTTGAATTTCTTCAACTGCGCATCGGCTATACTTTCTCCTACCACACCGATGATCCAAATAGCAATTCCGATCCATTCAATAAAAATGAGATCAGATGTTGGACTAATCAGTATCAACGCAAACGGCAAGGAGAGAATCAAGGCAAGGATAGCTTGAAAATAAAAAAAGCGGAGCATCAAAATATTTTGCAGGTTGCCCCACTTCTTGCGCAGAGCAGTGTAACGAATGTCTTCAGCGTGACTTAACGCACGCACTAATAAATAAGAGGCAAGTCGCATACCCCAAACAAGCACCATACTTAGAAACATCACATTGCGAAACGCTGATGAACTGGATTGTAAAAAATAGATTAGCGCAAGTATTGGAAAACTTGCAGCCCAAACTGAATCAACAATTGCTGCGTTTTTTGTTTTGAGCTGAATCAGCCAAGTCAATGTAAAGATCAAGAACAAAGCAATTGCTCCGTATATAAACAAATGAAGAAGTTGGTCAAGCATATTTTACTTTGGCTGAAGTATCTCCACCCATAAAAATATGACCAAGACATTGGCGTAGAAATCCCAAAGTGTGGCGCGCATCCAGGGGATAGAACCCAGGTAATCCCATTCTTTGAAAAGGCTGCTCTCCAAACTGGTTGACACCACAACATAAACCATAAAAACCCAAATAAGGCTTAAGGATACTTTTAGGAATGCGACCATCTGAATGTTTTACTGAACTTACGAAAACGATTGCAGACTCGGATTTCCTTAGGGCAACATTCTTTGTTGAACTTTTTTCAATGTAAATCGTTAGCAGAGCGAGTTAGTTTTTTTTATATTTTTGCGGCTTAAATTTTTATTCTTAGTCTTTTGATACTTCGCACTCTGCTTCTTACAGTCTCTTATCTCGGGTTGATTGGATTCTCTGTAGCTCAAGACTTAACTGATCTGAAACCGCGCAAGCAGGGTGAATTTTATTTTTCGTGGGGCTATAATCGCGACTGGTATACGAAGAGTGACATCCATGTTTATCGGCATGATGCCGACCCTACAAAGAGTTATGACTTCATGCTCTACAATGCCAAGGCACACGACAAGCCTGACATGCTAAAGTATTGGCAAGTCGACCGATTGACGATTCCACAGTACGATCTGACAGCCGGCTACTTCTTTGGCAACAAACGTGATTTGGGTATTGAGATTGGGTGGAACCACTTAAAGTATGTGGTCACCGATTGGCAGATGGCCCACATCAAGGGTGAGATTCACGGATCGCCCATTGATACCATGATGGCGCTTGATCCGAGGTTCCTTCACATTCAACACACTAACGGAAACAATTATCTTCTCTTCAATTTGGTGAAGAGGCAAAATATCTTCATTACCAATGGCATTCAGATTAATGCAATAGCAAAAGTTGGCGGAGGCCCATTGATTTCGTACACCATCGATAACATACTTGGCGATTACGATCCGGGTTATTTTCATTACCACGGTTGGGTCACAGCCGTGAGCCTTGGTGCAAGGATGTACTTTCTAAAATATCTTTTTGTTCAGACCGACTTGCAAGGGGCCTTTGCCAATTACACCAATACCCGACTCGGACACGAGCATCTCGGCATAGCAACGCATACTTTCTATTCCTTGCAATGGACATGGGAAGGTGGGGTTAATTTCCCGGTTGGAAGAAAATAAAATCGCTTCTTCAATTGGCACTTCAAAAGAGCGCCTCTCCCTAATTTATATCATCGGGCTCTAAGACATTATTAATTTTATAAAACTATATTTGAGAGGGGGAATATTTTACATGACGCCAATACGCAACGGCCAGTGCATCTTCTGATCATTTCATTTTGCATTATTTTGCTTGTGGTGTTAATCACCAAATTAAAAGTTAATGCATTCCTTGCTTTCTTGGTTATAGCAATTATAGCCGGCATTCTATTAGGTATGGATATCGATACCATTATAGTATCGATTCGAAAAGGCATAGGGCAGCTTCTCGGTTCACTTTTAATCATTATCGTTTCGGGAGCCATGCTCGGAAAACTGGTGGCTGAGAGCGGGGCTGCTCAGCAAATTACAAATGGCATGATGAAAGTATTCGGTACCCGCTATATTCAGTGGGCGCTGATGGCCACTGGTTTTGTTATTGGCATTCCACTCTTTTACAACGTAGGTTTTGTCTTAGCGGTACCTTTGGTCTTTGCTGTCGCCTATCAAAATAAAATACCGGTTGTTTTCTTGGGCATCTCGATGCTAGCCTCACTTTCCGTAACACATGGATTCTTGCCGCCTCACCCGGCACCCACCGCACTCGTAGGGCAGTTTCATGCTGATATTGGGAAGACTTTGTTATATGGAATCATGATTGCAATACCCACCGTGATTTTGGCAGGGCCAATTTTTGCTTCTACATTAAAAAAAATTAAGTCGCAGCCGCTAGAAACTTTCAACCCGCCATCATTACCACAAGATCAATTGCCTGGGTTAAGCAATTCATTGATTTCAGCCTTGCTGCCAGTTCTACTGCTGGCCACCACAGCAATTTGCCAACCCATGTTGCCGTCAGAAGGAAATCTTAAGAAATTTATTTCATTTATCAGTGATGCAGACATCGTGATGCTGCTCTCATTGATAGTCGCCACCTTTACCTTAGGTATTGGACGAAAGATGTCAGCGGCCAAGATTATGAACGCCTATCACGAAGCAGTTAAAGATGTTGCACTAATTTTGTTGATCGTTGCAGGAAGTGGCGCCCTAAAAGAAATTTTAATCGACAGTGGAGTTGGCAATGAAATTGCAATGTCGGTACAATCTTTTAACCTGAACCCTTTGCTGTTAGGATGGCTGATTGCAGTAATCATCCGCGTAAGTATCGGATCAGCAACGGTTGCAGGGCTGACTGCTGCAGGCATCATTGCGCCTGTCCTGACCGCAACACATACTAATCCGAACTTGATGGTACTGGCTGTAGGTGCCGGAAGCTTGATGTTCTCACATGTAAATGACGCTGGTTTCTGGCTTTACAAAGAATACTTTAACCTCAGCATGAAGGATACCTTCCTTTCATGGTCATTGATGGAGACCATTGTTTCAATAGGTGGACTAATAGGCGTTTTTATTTTGGAAGCATTCATTTAATGATGACATACATTAACCATGACACCTGATCAACGATTTGAAAAACTCAGCCTAACCTTACCACCGGCACCCAAGCCACTTGGTGTTTACAAACCTTTTTTGATTGAAGGCAATCACGTTTACCTTTCCGGTCATGGAACAGTTAAAAATGATGGCAGCCTGATCATTGGAAAAGTAGGTATCGATTTGAATGCCGATGAAGCCAAATTAGCCGCTCGCCAAGTCGGGCTTGCTATGCTTGCCACTATAAAAACCAACCTTACTACTTTTAACAAAATAAAACGCGTGATAAAAGTGTTGGGCATGGTAAACGCAGTTCCTGATTTCGAGCGACACCCTTATGTGATTAATGGCTGCAGTGAATTATTTGCCGATATATGGGGAACTGAAAATGGGGTGGGCGTCCGAAGTGCAGTAGGCATGGGCTCTCTTCCGGATAATATTCCAGTAGAAATCGAGGCCATGTTTGAACTTCACCTATGAATTCTAATGCTGCTATGGATTGGTACAAGGTTTCCAACATTGATGAAGTTGATTCCCCGGCTCTTATTATTTTTCCCGACCGAGTTCAAAAAAATATTGAGATATTAAAAGCAATGCTGCCCGATTTGCATCGATTAAGGCCTCACGTGAAAACTCATAAGTCTTTCGAGGTTACAAAACTTTTGATGCAATCCGGCTTTACTCAATTTAAGTGCGCTACCATTGCAGAAGCAGAAATGCTTGGCACCGCTCAAGCCCCCGATGTACTGCTTGCCTATCAACCTGTGGGTCCTAAAGCCGAGCGACTCGCTTCGTTGGTCGACCAATTTCCTAAAACCGTATTTTCTTGTCTCGTTGATAATATTGGAACAGCCAATCAGTTAAATAGCATCTTCCAAAAAATAAATCACCAGCTCAGAGTTTATATCGAATTGAATATTGGTATGGATCGCACCGGCATAAAACCAGGAGCAGATGCTGAAGGTCTTTACAAAAAATGCCAGTCGCTTGGGGGAATTGTTTCGGTTGGACTTCACGCATACGATGGTCATTTGAGAGATGCAGACCTTGATGTGCGAACAAAGAAATGCGATGAAGGTTTTCTGCCGGTTATAACCATGCAGCAAAATCTGGTTCGTGCAGGTCTTCCGGAACCCGTTATTGTTGTGGGGGGCACCACTACATTTCCCATTCATGCTAAAAGAAAAAATGTGGTGTGCAGCCCGGGCACATTTATTTACTGGGACAAAGGGTATCACGACACCTTTGCTGAACAGCCATTTGAATTTGCTGCCCTGGTGGTGACCAGGATCATTTCCAGGCCCACTGAAAATTCGATTTGCATTGATCTTGGGCACAAAGCCATTGCATCAGAAAATCCATTAGACAAACGTGTTTTCTTCTTGAATGCACAAAACTTAGAACCGATTGGTCATAGCGAAGAGCATATGGTACTGAAAGTAAACGGTCAGAATAATTATCGTGTTGGAGATGTGCTATACGGAGTACCATTTCATATTTGCCCAACCGTGGCGTTGCATGAGAGTGCCACAATTATAATTGATCACCAAGCCTCGGGCGAATGGAACATAATTTCTAGAAAAAGAAAAATAACAATTTGATTTGCAAAGAATATGTTGATTGTAGATGCCCATCTGGACTTGAGTATGAATGCGATGGAGTGGAACCGCGATCTCACGCGTCCCATAGAAGAGATCCGCAACCGCGAAAAAGGAATGACTGACAAACCAGATCGCGAAAAAGGTGTAGTTAGTTTTGAAGAACTTCGAAAAGGAAATATCGGATTGGTTGTAGCAACTCAAATAGCCCGGTACGTTTCGCCTCAAAATCAATTACCGGGCTGGCATTCGCCCGAGCAGGCGTGGGCTCAAACACAAGCTCAACTGGCATGGTACAAAGCGATGGAAGAACGAGGTGAGCTGATCCAGGTAAATAATTTGGCTTCACTCGACAATCATCTTCAGCGATGGGAATCAGCTGAAGACAAATCCAAAATGCCGATTGGTTATATCCTTAGTCTCGAAGGAGCGGACTCCATCGTTACGCTCAAACATGTTGAGAGAGCGTCACACCACGGCCTTCGCGCTATTGGTCCTGCCCACTATGGGCCCGGCCGTTATGCGCAAGGGACGGATGCCACGGGTGGGATTGGAAAAGCAGGGCGAGAGTTACTGAAAGAAATGGAGCGACTCAACATTATTTTAGACGCTACACATTTATGCGATGATAGTTTTTGGGAAGCTCTTGAAAATTTTAACGGATCTGTGTGGGCGAGCCACAACAATTGCCGAACGATAGTGCCGCACAACCGTCAATTTAGTGATGAACAATTAAAAGAATTGATTCAACGAGGAGCTGTGATTGGCGGTGTGATGGACGCCTGGATGCTATTGCCCAATTGGGTGCGCGGGGTATCCACACCTCAATCCATGAATTGCGACCTTGAAAAATTAATCGACCACATGGATCACATTTGCCAGTTGGCAGGAAATACCCTTCATGTGGGGATCGGTTCTGATCTGGACGGTGCATTCGGAAAAGAACAAAGTCCGACCGACATCGAAACAATTGCCGACCTTACCAAAATACCAGTCCTCCTTTCACAGCGCGGATACAAAAAAGAAGACATCGAAAATATCACTAGCAAAAATTGGATTAGGTTTCTGAGAAATGCGTGGAAACGTGCGTAGCCAAATTAGCTCAGTCGAATATCCTTTATCATCCTTAGTGTCTGTTCAATTTTATCGGCAATGGCCTTCCAATTTTTAGATTGAACTAAATCGGGTGTAAATAGTTGTGAGCCCATGCCAACACAAAAAACACCAGCCTTAAACCATGCCGAAAGATTCTTTTCATCAGGCTCCACGCCACCGGTAGGCATTAATTTCAAATTTGGCAAAATAGGCAGCACAGAAGATACAAAACCTGGACCGAGTACGGACCCCGGAAAAATCTTTATGATCTCTGCTCCTGCATCAGAGGCAGTTACTATTTCAGTCATCGTAGCACATCCCGGTATCCACAACACTCTTTCTCTGTCACACACTTGGGCAATCTCATTCTTGAAAATGGGCGATACTACAAAGTGTGCGCCCGCATCAATAAATTTACGCGCGGATTCCGCATTCATTACGGTGCCTATTCCCAAATACAAATCATGGAACTTGCGACTGTCCTTGACTAACTCCTGAAATACTTCGAAGGCATTT
The DNA here is from genome assembly GCA_016178785.1 of Bacteroidota bacterium. Lineage (GTDB taxonomy): Bacteria > Bacteroidota > Bacteroidia > Cytophagales > Cyclobacteriaceae > ELB16-189. Next base: position 94,031 of record JACOSO010000096.1, read on the forward strand.
GCTCCGCGATTGGCGAACTCAAATACACGAACGCCTCCAAGATAAGCAGCTTCCAATGCATGCCGGGCAATTTCCACATCGGCATGATAATACAACGGAACTAATCCGGTTGATTGAATAGCGCCAATGACTTTATCCTTTGTTGGTCTCATCGCAAAAGTTTTCCAGTTGTCTTTCCGCTCAGCACCTCTTCCACCTCATTTATGGACACGGAATTTACATCGCCTTCGACAGTATGTTTCAACGCGCAAGCTGCAGTAGCGAAATCTAAAATTGACTGGTCCTCTTTTCCACTCAACTCACCGTAGATCAGACCTGCCATAAAAGCATCGCCCGCTCCTATCCGGTCCACAATGGGAAAAAGTTCATATTTTTTGGTTTGAATTTGCCGATCACCTGTACTCATGATTCCCTGAATATGCTGGTGCGAAGAGCTTATTGTTTCTCGTTGTATCGAAGCGATTTTCTTTATCGATGGAAATTTTGCAATCACTTTACTACATGCAGAATGAAATTGATCATCATCTATGTTCAAACAATTTTTAAAATCTTCTATTCCTCCCACAATCACATTACAATAGCTGATCAACTCCGGCATTACTTCGTTTGCTAATTTTCCATATTGCCATAACACCCGTCTATAATTTATGTCGCCTGAAACTTTCACGCCATTTCTTTTCGCAGATTGCAAAGCCTGTAGGCAGACAGCTGCTGCACCTTCTGACACAGCAGGTGTTATGCCAGTCCAATGAAACCAATCTGCACCATTCATTATCATATCCCAATTCACTGAACCGGATTGAATGTTAGCAAAAGCCGAATGATACCTATCGTAAATAATTTTCGGGGAACGCACGGCCGAAGCATTCTCGTAGAAATAAATTCCAATCCTTCCTTCGTGGCGTTGAATATGATCAGTACCCACCCCATGCAATTTCAGTTGCTGAACGGCAGCGGTGCCAAGGTCATCGTCAGGGAGGACAGTCACGTGCTTTGTTGTTAGGCCAAAGTGCGCACAAGAAACAGCCACATTGGCTTCGGAGCCTGCATAGATAACTTTAAACTGATCGGCTTGTTGAATCCGTAGGAATCCGGGAGGTGAAAGACGCATTAATACTTCTCCAAACGTGATTAATTTTTTATTCATTATGAATTTTAAGATACACTTAATAAAAGCAATGAACTTTCACAGCTAACGAAAAAATCTCATGAAAAATAAAGCATTTAAATCAATGCATCAAATGAAACACCCGTGAAATACATTTATTCGTATTTCAAACTATTCACGGGATTAGTCCACACCGTCTTCAACAACTGGAAACTGATTGTTGCCAATGCGATCAAAAGTGAAATTGCTCCTGCAAACACAAAAATGGTGGCTGAGATATTCACTCGATATTCAAATGTTGAGAGCCAGTTTGACATCAGGTACCATGTGATGGGCACTGAAATCGTCAAGCACAAAATTACAAGTGTCAAGTATTCTTTTGAAAGAAGGTATAGTAGCGAATTATCTGACGCTCCCATCACTTTTCTTATGCTTATCTCTTTCGTGCGATTTTGCATAGCGAGCGAAGCTAGTGCATACAACCCAAGACTTCCTATGATGATTGCAAGTAGCGTGGCAACGCTTACGATCTTTCCAAGGTTCCGATCTGCCTTGTACTGTTTTGCCATCGCCTGGTCTACAAAGGCAAAGGAAAATTCTTCTTCACCGGCAATTTTGTTCCAAACATTTTTAATCTGGTCGATGGTTGCCGCAATATTTTCGGGTCTCACTCGAATTATCAGCTTAGGAATAGGTGAGTTGTCTACATAAATATTTTCAATGCCGCTTAAAATAATTCCCGGGCTTTCAGTCAATACCAAGGGCTGCACTTTTGTATATAGCGAAGCATAATTGAAATCTTTCACTACACCGATAATTTCATGGTCAGCGAATTTCTTTCCGGGAATTTTCTTTCCAATTGCATCAGTCCATCCGTACTCCTTTACAAAAGCTTCGTTCACAATCACCGAGCGCCTTTTATCTGAGGGATTGTCATCGGAAAAATTCCTTCCTTTGCTCACTTGTATTTTTAGCGTAGGGATGTAATCGTCATCCACTACGTTCATATCAAAAGTGCGATACACCGTTTTTTCATCGGTGAAACCTAAATTCACCCAGCGGCCATTTCCAAAATCATGTGACGAGGTGCACACTGCGAGAATATCTGGAAATTTTGCAAGCTCACTTTTAAATCGCTCCCCGGTTACAAAACCTGCCGCTACCCGCTTAGCCAGCCCTCCAGTGCGCGGTGCATTCAGTTGAACCGTCACCAGTTGCTCTTTGTCAAATCCCATATTTTTATTTTGCAAAAAGCTTAGCTGTTTGCGCATAAGCAAGGTGCTCGAAATCAGAAAAATGGAAAGAGCTAATTGAATTCCTACTAATATTTTTCTTACGCTTTGTTTTGCACTTCCTTGCGCAGCGCCTTTCAGAATAGTGATGGGCTTAAATGACGATAACACCAGGGCTGGGTAGCTTCCGGAAATTAAACCTATGACCAGAAGAAGCGCACCAATTACTGTGAGCATGAACTTATCGAGAGGAAACAGAAGTTGTTTGCCCGACAGATCATTGAAGAGCGGCAGGTTGATGATCGACAATCCTACACCAATGATTAACGCCACGAGAGTAACCATAATTGCTTCGCCAATAAATTGAGTAATCAACTGAGTACGGACTGCACCCACTACCTTGCGAATTCCCACTTCCTTGGCACGCTGCATTGAGCGCCCGACAGAAAGCGTCACAAAATTGATGCAAGCAACTATGAGAATAAGAGCTGCAATGCCAAAAAGAATGTACGAATATTTTGGATTGCTCACGGGAGCGATCGCTACTGGGAATTTGGTGTTTAAATGAATATCAGTAATTGACTGCAGCCCGGGAGCATATTTGCTTTTGGTAAATTCTTCTTCGCCAATTGCGGTGCGAAAGATAGGAGGGAATTTACTCTCCACTTTTTTAGGATCGGCTCCGGCCTGAAGTAGAATATAAGTTTCCGGGATGATGTTAAACCATGAAGAAGTCAGCAGTTGTTCGTTGTAGAGTTTAGGGTAATTCAAATCCGAAATCAAAATATCAAATCTAATGCTGGAGTTGGAAGGAACATTTTTGACAATTGCTTTTACAGCAAATTCTTCAAATTGCTCACCAAGCTGAATCGATATTACTTTATTAATCGGATCTGCTGACCCAAAATATTTTTTTGCATAACTCTCGCTGAGCACTACGTTGGCTTGCCCACGCAGCGCTTGCCTCCTGTCGCCCGTGACAAGATCAAAATCAAAGACGTCAAAAAAGTCCTGCCCGGCAATTGCCACTGATTCATTGAATTGCTGCTCACCCGCCTTGACCTGGGAATTGACGTTATGGAATCGCACATGACTCACAACTTCAGGCAAGTTCGCTTTTAAGGCAGGCCCCATAGCGAATGGCGTTTCTGTGTAAAAGAATTGTTGCTTCTCGCCCCAATCTTCTCTCCCATAAACACGATAGATTCTGTGAGCTTTAGAATGAAACGAATCGAATGTCAATTCATCACGCACGTACAAAGAGATGAGGATACAGCAGCTAATGCCAAGCGCTAATCCGAACACATTAATTATAGTGTGTGCCTTAGCTCTCCACAGCGAGCGAAAGGCGATCTTCAAATAATTTCTCAACATATAATTTTTGATTAATGGATTTCGAAATTTGTTTCTTAAAATAATACCAGGCCTTAAAAACCGGAGCGCATTAATCATGCAATTCCATTTAGCCCTTTGCTCTCCTAATTCTGCCAAGTCTTTTTCGAAGCTCTCGAGCAAATCGCCTTCAATACCTTCATATAATTCTGGCGGGCAAAACCAGTTGAGAAATCGAAGAGCAGCCTTCGATGGCGCGGCTCTTTTCTTTTCTTGAAAATTACTATCACTCATACTTCAAGGTATCTGAAGGATTAATCCATGCTGCTTTTAAGGAATGATAGCTAACTGCAATCCATGCGATGAAAAGAGAACCAAGGGAAGTAATGATGAATACTCCGGCACCCAATTCCACCCGGTATGCAAAGTCCTCGAGCCATTTTTCTATAGCATAAATTGAAAGTGGCACACTTATTCCCAACGCTAAAAGCACCAGGAAAGTAAATCGCTTGTTGAGCATGCCAACGATGTGAAGAGTGGACGCTCCCAAAACTTTTCGAATGCCGATTTCTTTGGTGCGTTGCTCAGCAGTGAATGCCGATAAACCGTACAAGCCAAGGCATGATATGAAAATCGCTAACAAAGCGAAAAAGTTAATGGCCTTACCAAATACCTTTTCTTTGCTAAGCAACTCCCCAAAGTTGTCATCTACAAAATGATATTGGAAAGGCTCATCCGGGATCAGTTGTTTCCACCTTTCTTCTGCAGTTTTTAAAAAGGAAGGAATTGCCTTTGCTTCAAGCTTAAATCCAAGCTCCGCCTTTTCCTTAGTCATCATAATCGCAACTGGGGCAATTTTGTTTCGCAGCGACTCCCAATGAAAATCGCTAACTACTCCAATGACTTTTAAATTTTGATCAAGCACCGCTCCAATCGGTTCGGATACAATGTCAAGTATTTGAACAGCTGCTTCATTTAAGATTACAGAAGCGGTGTCGGAGACCGAGGCTTTGTTGAAGTCACGCCCCATGACCAATCGCATTCCATTCAGGCTCAGAAAATTTTCATCTCCCAAATAAGTAAAGATGGAAGCGGGATGTTCCATTTTTGGAGTTTGATAGGTGCGGAAAGTCAAGATTCGTTTGCTACCTGGCTCACCCATATGAAAGCTTGAACGAGCAACACCGGGAAGATTACTCAACTCATTTTTGAAAGCCTCGTCTGAAGTCTTTAGTAAATTAATATGATCAATAGTTAGAATATTTTTCTGATCGAATCCCAAATCCTTTGAGGCCATAAAATGCAATTGATTCTGAACTACAAGTGCACACGAAATCAGCAGGATGGAAACCGTGAACTGGAAGACAACCAAAACATTACGGAATGATGTGCCACCTGTTTCAACGATTCCTTTCAATACTTTAACTGGACGAAATGAAGTAAGATAAAATGCCGGATAAAGACCGGAAAGAATCCCCACGAAAAATGAAAACGAAAAGAATAGACCAACTGAATACGGATTCCTCCAGATGGTATCTAGCAGCAATGCTCCTGTCACCACCTCAAAAATCTTTAAGAAAATCTCAGCTAACAACAAAGCCAAAATCATTGACAGCAAACTTGTGGTGATCGATTCCAATAAAAATTGTCCTACTAATTTGCTTCTTGATGTTCCCATAGCTTTCCGAATGCCTACTTCCTTGGCTCTTCTTGCAGCGCGCGCTGTAGTCAGGTTAATAAAGTTTACCGCAGCCAGGATTAATATAAAAACTGAGACTGCTGAAAAAATGTAAATGTTGGATTCATTTCCTCCGGGTGATATTTCAAAATTCAATTTTGATTTGAGATAAATGTCTGTGAGTTTATGAACATAGAATTTGATAGCCATGTCGTTTTTCTTGTAATCCTCCAGTGACTTGAAGCCCATTGGTTTACCCGACTCTGGATACACATGATGTTCAAAGAGTAGATCGAGCGCCTGGCGCAAATCGGTCTCCGTGTTTTTTTCTTTTAATAAGACATAATTGTAAAATGCCGATGAAGACCATGCTGGCTCACCTGTGATGAGGCTTTGATTGGAGAGCCAAAGTTCGGTTTTGAGATGTGAATTGAATCCCAAATCTTTAACTACACCAGCTATAGTAAAAGGTACGGCTTTCTTGCCCACCTCAATTACCTCTCCCACTACATCTTCTCTGTCAAAAAGTTTAATGGCAAGTTTTTGAGTAACAACTGCTTCATTAGGGCCAACCAATACTTTTTTAGGATCGCCACTAAGAAAAGTATAATTGAAAATCTTGAAATAAGCGGTATCTGTATAATATGCTGAGGTCTCTTGAAAAGTTAAGTCCTTTATTTTAATGGTAACATCTCGCTCTTTGCGAATTCGCGTAGCTGTCTCAATTCCATTGAACTCTTTTGGCAAAACATCCAAAAGTTCTTCCGGACCGCTGGCAAACTGACCAATATTAAAAAAAGAGATTCCTATTCTGTAAATGCGATCGGCTTTCGTGAACCCCTTGTCATAACTCCATTCGCCATAGACAAAAAGAAAAATGACCAGGCTGCAAGCAATACCTATGGCGAGACCCCCGATCGTAATGGATGAGTAGGCTTTACTTCTCCATAAATTCCGAAAGGCGACTTTAAAATAATTTTGCAGTAATATAGTATTCATAGAATCAACCTTAATTTTATTTCTAAAAATTATTCCTGGTTGAAAAAACCGGAAGACACGGATAACAAATCTTACTCTGGCTTTTCTTTCCCCTTCGTTCAATTCTTCATTGAACGCCTCAATCAAATCACCTTCAATTCCTTCATATAAATCTAAAGGGCAAAACCATCGCAAAAATCGATGAGCAAATTTCGGAGGCCCAATTTTCTTCATTTCTTAAATCAACTTATACTCATCTTCAACTGCGGCACCAGTTTCCACAACTGCATCTGTTGCTCTTTCTTAGCACGCAGCATGGCAAGTCCGGCATTGGTTACTGTAAAAATTCTTTTACGTCTTCCGCCACGAGCATTTGTTGCGCCTCCCATCCCGGATTTTACCAAGCCTTTGTCTTCGAGGCGATACAGTGTTACATGCACGGCACTCAAATTAACAACGCGGCCAATGCGCTGTTTTATTTCGGTAACAATGGCATTGCCATAAGCATCTTCCTGTAAGATGCCGACCATGGTCAAGACCAATTCTTCGAATTCGCCTAAATATTCCTTTTGCATTAGTATATACTTTGTAAGACTAATGTACGGATTATTATATATTTTGTTAAAGTAATTGTACCGAATTGATGATTTCAGTACACGAAAAGTTGGTTTAATGCATTCTATCGCCCCGAACCTGGAGCGATTTTACGATTCCTGCTTCCTGGGCAAGCAACTCATGCCATCGGACATGCACTCGCTGAGGGTCATCGTATTCTTTGGCGAGTAAAAGGAAGTTTTTGTAGTGCCCAGCCTCCGAGACCATTAATTCATTAATAGAATTCGCTTAGTTCCTTGTCGGTTATATCTTTCCATAATAAGCGGAATCGCTCACAACTCCGCGCTTCGATCATCGCGTTCATCAAAAGTTTTTCTACTAATTGCTGATCGCGGCTCCCACCCTTCTTCATCAACTTGGCAAGCTGCTCTATATATTCATCTTTTCGTTGCGGACCAAAGGGCAGATTTCGCTTTTTCAATTCCGCCAGCACACGCACAAAATGATCCCACTCTTCAGCCACCACTGGCGTGAGCATGTCGACCAATTTTTCTTTGTCGTGAAATAACATGATGAGTGAAATACAAGATGTCGCTGCCTTCTGCTCACAATACGCATGATCAGTAAGGATGTCGCCAATATTTTTTTTAGCGATATCCACCCACCGAGGATCGGTAGGCAACTCTAAACCAAGAACATGCTTTTCCATCTGAGTCGATTAATCAAACAAGATCAGTTCAAAGCCGAAATCAACAGTACTGCGCACATTGGGATAGTAAGGCGTGGGCAAATACCCCTGACCTGTGAACATCTGCACTAAGTTAACATACTTCACAAAAAAACGTCCGCGTTTGATCCGTCCGTTCAGGAAAAAATCAGTTGACCAGAATGGAGTGTTAATAAAATTGTCCTGAATATAATATTGCTGAATGGCTGGAGCGTAGCCCATTGCCTTGTAAGCTGATTTGTAGTGCGTATCAAATCCAACTTGCAATTGTAAGGCGCCTTTAAAAATAATATTTTCGTAACTCAATTGAATGTTGGTGAACCAAGCCGGAATACTCACAGTATGATCATCGTTGTTAAACAATGTGGTGTAAATCACATGGGGTCTCAAATGAAAGCGCTTAAAAAATCTAACTTCCATTTTCAACTCGGGTGAAACAATTTGCTGGTTGCCTCCCGATTGCATTGGAATTGCTTTCTGACTACTATCCGCATGAAAATAAATATAGTTGTGTAATGCGGTGTAGCTAAATCCCGGTGAAATAAACAATGGGCCAAGCTTAGCCTTGATCCTGCCACTCAATTGATTTGAAAAGACATCCGTGAAATTATTTGACCACACATTAAAACCCCCACGATACGCTTGTTGCATAAAGCCTGCTTTGGCAAGGGAACTCCGCAAGTCAGCATCGAGCCATGGAGAACGCAGAGCGCCTTCAATTTTATAATGGCCATCTAAGAGGTATTCGGCTTGCCCGGACAAGTAACTGAGCGAGTCGTATTTTAAAGTCACTCTGCTTCCGATATAATTTTCAGTTCCTATCGCACGAGGCGCTTGACCCTGCAGGTTGCTCGTGTTGTTGCTATAGGTCCGCAACTTGTAATAGAAGTCATAAAACAAAAATGCAGCATTACCTTTCAGGCCCACTTCATTCTGCACCGATTGAAAGGTGTTTACATCGTTGATGACCGTGGTGTCAATAAAAGAAGTCGAAAAATAATTCGTAGTCTCTTTGCCTTTGACACTGTGAAATGTATTTACCTGGCTGATCACATCAAGAGCATGATACAACTGCGCAGGCTTCGCCAATTGATATTGATGAAACAGATGAACATTTTTTCGGAGTTCATCAGTAGTTGCTGCTGGCGGAGTGGTTGAAGAAGTCGAAATGGCAAAATAGGAACCCACATTAGGATCGAAGTAATCTTTGTAAGTAGCAATCGAATCATTTTGAAGAAATACACCCCCATTCTCCTTGACATGATGGCGAATCCTGCGATAGCTCAACAACAATTTATACTTGCTGTTTTTCGATTCGTATGATGTGTAAAAGTCATAGTAGTGGCTCGTCACCTGATAGTTTTTGTTTCCTGAGTAACCAATTTGAGCTGCTGAAAGAACAGGTCTGTAATTTATCCCAAAATTCCACCGCGAGTTGATGTTGCGTGTGAACTCGATGTGGGTGATTGAGCGACCTCTCCCACCCCACATTATATTAATACGGGAAAAAGGCGACTTTGTATTATAAAATCTTGGCTCAGCCGATTCGTAATAAAGATCATAAACTTTAAATCCGGAAGTTGCTCCAATCATTCCGGAGAGCAATGGAAAAATCGGATTAAGTGCAGTTCCAACATTTCCCAAGTCTTGATATTTGTTTTCATTTTTCTGTACAAAATCCCAACGGTGCCGATTGAAAATGGAAGTATCAAGGGGTACATAGTTTTTTTTGTTCTCGAATATTTCTTTCTCGGTAGTGGAAAGCGTTGTCTTAGGGCCGTAAATGATTTTGACAGAGTCATTCACAATTTTCGAGCGCGTCCTTTTTGCTACGCCTTTCTCAGAATCATTTTTAGTTGATTGAACAACTTTTCTCCTGCCCGGTGGCAGACCTCCTTCCTGTGCAATGGCATTAACGCCTGCGCAAACAATCCATATAAAAAACAAAAAACGCACAGGTTAATTCTTTAAATAACTTTTGATTTTATCGACAACCATCTTATCAAATTCCGAACCACTATTTATAAATCGGGTCTCGATCGGCAAATAAAACCAAAGATTTTTATCAAGGGTCTGTTCCAATTTCACAAAATCTTTTTCCGTGGTGAGAATAGATGCATTAAGCGTTAATGCCTTTTGCTGAATCTCATCAACCTCCTTTGTTGAATAGACATGGTGATCGCCAAAATTAAAATGGTGACGAAGATTAATTTTTTCTGATACATGATCTACTAAAGGCTTGCTGTTAGCGATGCCCGTCACCAAAACCACGTCCTGATAAATTTGAGTATTCCCCAATGAAATTGGCTTGCTGTAACCAATAGCCGAAAAGAAAACAGGCTTGTCGCCAGAATGAGCTTGAATTTCATTTTTATAATTTAATTCTATCTCGCGTGTCAACGATGTACACTTTGTTACGACAATTACGTTTGCCCCAAAACTTCCCTTGCGCGATTCCCGCAATCTTCCTCTTGGCAATATATAATCTCTGAAAAAAGGCTTTGAAAAATCGGTTAGTAAAATAGAGAACAATGGTTTCACTCTACGGTGCTGAAAAGCATCATCCAGCAAAATAACTTGAATTGATTTTTTTAAAATCAGCAATCTATTAATTCCCTCCACGCGATCTTCGCACACCGCGACCACAACTTTTTCGCTGAATTTTTTATAAAACTGAAATGGCTCATCACCAACTGTTGAAGCATTATCAGTTTCACCGGCTAATCGAAAACCTTTTGTTTCCCGCCCATAACCTCGGCTTAAAATCGCAATCGAATACTCTTTCGAAAGAAGTCGCACCAAATATTCGATCATCGGAGTTTTGCCCGTACCCCCTACACTTAAATTTCCAACCGAAATAACTGCTTGGTCAAACGAATACGACTTTTTCCACCCTTTGTCGTACAAAAAATTCCGAATCCGCATAACTGCTCCATAAAGCCAAGAGAAAGGAGCAAGGACGATGGACAGCATTCGGTCGGAGTCTTTTTGACCAGGATTATTCATTTGGAAGGCTTTTGCTAGCCAACTCTGTTACCATATCACCTGAAGAATGATTTATTTGATTACCCTGATGAAAAAGAACACTCCTCAGCAATTTATCGAAGGAAGAATTTGACACACTGTTTTTGGTGCTATTAAAATTCATGGTAATCAATTAATCAATATCGAGTTCAAATCCACAAAACAAATTATTAAGTTAAATCGAGTTGCCAATGCTATCCTGGTTTAAATTTGGTTTCAAAATTAACGATTCGATGGCAACCACAACGATAAAAAATGTAACCGATCACCTGGAGTCGCTCGCGCCCCGCTCCTATCAGGAAGATTATGACAACAGCGGGTTGCTCACAGGGGACTCGAGCGCACCGGTGAAAGGAGTTTTAGTTACGCTCGATTGCATTGAAGAGGTTGTAGATGAGGCCATTCAAAATAATTGCAACCTGATCGTGGCACATCACCCGATCATTTTCCGGGGATTAAAAAGAATCACGGGTCAGAATTATGTAGAACGCACAATAATAAAGGCGATCAAGAATGACATCGCGATTTATGCCGTTCACACGAACCTCGATAATGTTCATGCCGGAGTGAACAAAAAAATCGCTGAGAAAATCGGGCTAAAGAATTTAAAAATTCTGAAACCAAGAAAAGACACGTTAAGCAAGCTTGTTACATTCATCCCCAGGGAAAATGCTGGGGATGTGCTCAATGCGCTGCACAAAGCGGGTGCCGGAAACATTGGTGACTACAAAAACTGCAGTTTTCAGGTGGCGGGCGAAGGGACCTTCAAACCTACAGGAGATGCTCAGCCTTACATAGGTCAAACCAATCAATTGGAACGCGTAGATGAGATCAGGGCAGAAGTAATTTTTCCCGGGTACATTACCCATAAAGTTCTTCGGGCATTAAAAGAATCTCACCCTTATGAGCAGGTAGCATACTATCTTTCAAGATTAGAAAATGAAAATCAAGAAGTTGGCTCGGGAATGGTTGGTGAACTTGATAAGGCAATTGAACCATTTGAGTTTCTTGCGGGTTTAAAGAAACAGATGAACGTAAAAATTATCCGCCACACTCAACCCACTAAGGAAGTCAAGAAAGTAGCAGTGTGCGGAGGAGCGGGAAGCTTTCTTTTACCATCAGCCGTGGCTCAGGGAGCCGATGTTTTCGTCTCAGCCGATTTTAAATACCATGAATTTTTCGATGCTGATGGAAAGATAATGATTGCAGATATTGGTCATTATGAAAGCGAACAATTCACAAAAGACTTGCTAGCCGAGGTTTTAAGGGAAAAGTTTACTACTTTTGCGATCATTTTTTCTAAATCGGTCACTAATCCTATAAGTTATCTCTAAGTAATGGAAAATCAGACAGTTGCGCAGAAGCTCGAAGCACTTGTAAAACTCCAATCAATCGATTCAAAGTTAGACGAACTAAAAAAGCTAAGAGGCGACCTGCCCGATGAGGTGCAAGACCTTGAGGATGAGATGGAAGGCTACCGGGTACGTCAGGGCCGATTTGAGGCTGAACAAAAAGAACTCGAAGACGCGATCAAGAAGAATAAAGAAGGCATTAAAGAGGCCGAAAAGCTGGTGAAAAAGTACAACGACCAGCAGAAAAATGTTAAAAACAACCGCGAGTTTGACGCAATTACTAAGGAAATAGAGCTACAAGAGCTTGAAGTCCAGATTTGCGAGAAACGGATCAAAGAAGCTAAAGAGAAAATAGAGGCGAAGAAAGTAGAGATTGTAGCTATCGATGCCCTTATCAAGGACCGTATGCAGGATCTTGACAATAAGAAGAATGAGTTGAAGGGCATACTTGGCGAAAATCAGGAAGAAGAAAAGAAATTGCTGACTGATCGCGAAAAAGCAGCCAAGAAAATTGAAGATAAACTATTAAAGCATTACGATCGTTTGCGTGGAAGCCTTACCAACGGATTAGCAGTAGTGCGTGTGGTGCGTGGAGCAGCGGAGGGATGCAACATTATCATTCCTCCACAAAAAATTGCTGAAATCCGCGAGAAGAAAAAAATTGTGATTGATGAGCACTCGGGCCGCATTCTTGCCGATGTTGATGTTGAGTCAATGGAAGAAGAAACAAAACCCAAGAAGGCCGCTCCCGTTAAAAGGACAAAAAAGGTTGGCTAATATCTCACCGATAAGAATTTTAAAAAAAGCAGGCCTCATCGTCTGCTTTTTTTTATCGACCACGATTTCTTTCGCGGTTCCTGATCAGGTGTGGCAATTCAGTGAGGAAATGCTGAAAGCCTATCGGTTGGTACTCAACCTTCAGCCCGACAAAGCTCAGGAGATCCTTAGCAAAATTTCATCGCCTGCTGAAGAGCTTCATAAAATTTACGTTTTAAGCCTAAGCGAAACGGTAGATATACTCATTACCGAAGATCAAAAGCGATTTGATCAGCTTGAGACAAATTTTCGCCAGCGACTTCAGCACATTGATAACCTTCCTGAAAGCGCTGAAAAACTTTTTCTTGAGGCTGAATTGAATTTACAAAAAGGCTTCAATCTGCTGAACATGGGGCAGAACCTCAACGCAGTACTTGCGATCCGCAGGGCCTACAACACCTCACAAGAGTGTATAAAAAAATACCCAACGTTTGCTCCGATCAAAAAAACTTACGGGGTAATTCAAGTGATGATAGGTTCGGTGCCTGATAAATATCATTGGTTCATGAGTTTGCTTGGTATGCGCGGCTCTGTTGTCAAGGGCCAAAAACTTCTGCAAGAACTTCGTGAATCGAGATCTTCACTCAGTACGGAGGCTACGATTTTATTTTTCTGCATTAAAGGTTTTATCAATCAACAGTTTGCCGAATCAGCTCTGGGGTTTTCTGAAATTTTAAAAGAGCAGCCGGAAAATCGCCTGGTGCTTTTCATCGCCATAAACATGTGCATGAAAGATGCGCAAAGCGAAAAGGCTTTGGAATACATGGCCACATTGGACCATCACAACCAGGGTTTGCAAATGTATTATATTGAATACTTACATGCGGAAGCGCTATTGAATAAAGGAGAGTATCAAAATGCAATTGCCTACTATCAAAAATTTTTGAGAGGCTATCATAGCCAAAGTTTTAAAAAAGATGCGCATTACAAAATTGCAATTTGCAACTGGCTGTTGAACAATGAGGCAGAAGCAAAAATCTATTTTGAACGGGCCAAGACGGTTGGCCGTGATCAGGCAGACCCCGACAAAAATGCCGCGATGCAACTTCTCGAAAATAAATTTCCGAACAAGAAGTTACTGAGGGTTCGCTATTTTACTGATGGCGGATTTTATAAAGAGGCGCAACATGTTGTCCAGTCCATTCAGTTCACCGAATTGCATTCGCTCAAAGAGCAAACCGAGTATTTTTATCGCCTCGCCAGGTTGGCACACAAAACTGAAGAATTCTCAGTTGCAAAAATCTACTACGAGGAAACAATTAAGCTCTCGAAAGAAAACCCGTGGTACTTCGCGCCAAACGCTGCCCTTCAATTAGGTTACATCTATCGCGATCAGAACGATTTTGAGAAGGCAAAAAAATATTTTGAATTGGCGATGAGCTATCGCAGGCACGAATACAAAAGCTCAATAGATACAAAATCAAGATCGGCTTTAGATCAAATGAAGGCTTCTAAAGGATAGTACGCTCCTCCACTTCTGTTTTCGGGGCCTTCAGGTTTATTAAATGATTAGTATCGTTGTATTTAGTAACGCTAAATGCAATGCCATCAAACTCCAGCACATACAAACAAACATTGCCGTGCTCAAACATATCCATACTTTTAAGTGGATAACGTAGCAACTGACAAAGTAAAATTCGAATAGCGCGGCCGTGCATGCAAATCAGAATGTGCTGGCCTGTTTCCTTGTAAAGTTTTTCCATCACAGGCTGCTGACGCAGGGCCACCTCATCCGGGCTCTCACCCCCTTGAATGCGAAGGCCGGTATTCCCACTCTCCCACTGTTGTAGCATCCAGTGATAGTACGCGTCTTCATCAGGAGTTATTTTTTGCCCTTCGTTAACTCCCCAACTAATTTCATTCAAGCCTGAATAAGACTCATGCGGAATCCCCAGAGCGATAAAATCAGCAATAGTCTCCTTCGTTCGTTTTAATGTAGAAGTAAAAATCTTATCGAATGGAACGGATCGATACATTTCAAAAAAGGCCCTTGCCTGCGCACGCCCCATGGCATTGAGCGATGAGTCAACTCCACTTCCTTGCACAATGCCCTGCAAATTGAAATCCGTTTGGCCGTGGCGGAGGATATATATTTTTTTGCTGCTCAATTTCCGTTAATTTGGGCGCAAAAATAGGGAAATACTTTGATCGGTAATACTCATCCTTACTCGCACAATCATGTCAATATTTAAAGTGGGCGTAACCCTTGAGTCACTCAATAAAATGTCGGTCAACACCATGTTGGAGCACCTTGGAATTCAGTTCACCGAAATTGGAGACGGAACTATTGAGGCACGAATGCCTGTTGATCATCGAACGCATCAGCCTTTCGGAATTTTGCATGGAGGGGCATCGGTTGCGCTTGCAGAAACATTAGGCAGCGTGGCTGCGATGTGCTGCCTTGATGGGGCGAATCAATATTGCGTTGGTCTTGACATCAATGCCAACCATATTAAAAGTGTGAGAGAAGGTTTTGTCATTGGAAGAGTAAAATCCGTGCATGTTGGAAAAAAAACACATGTGTGGGAAATCAGAATCACTACAGAAAAAGAAGAGTTGGTTTGCATCAGTAGAATAACAATGGCCGTTCTCGATAAAAAGATATGAGAGAAGCAAGCAGTGATATTTCCATTGGCAAAAAAGAGGTCGCAAAAGATCTCATCAATCAGATATTGGAATTAGGCGGCTCATTAATGTATTGGCGGTTGCCCAACAGTGACGAAAAAACATTGATCATTTGCAACAGTGGCGCTTCAGTCAGAGATGAAATTACGCTGGAAGGATCAATGCCCGGATTTGCATTTGCACCATTCAATCCTACCAAGGGTAAATACTTCTTCCACGCAGATCTGGTCTTTCGTTTTAAAAATGATGAAATAGTTGATGGGCCGGACATAAACAACACTGCATTCTTTTCTAAGAGAGTTGAATCAGCCAAAGAAAAAAAATCACAGCTGTTCTATTCTTCCCAAACGAAAAATGAAATTATCACTGTTTTTTCAGCGCTGGTAGAAGCCTGCATCCAGAAAACGGAAAGCGGTCAGATTGAAAAAATCGTTCCTTCGAAATTTACTGATATCGACCTCCCCGAAAATTTTGATGTAGTTAAAACCTTCGACAAACTTTGCGAGAAGCATCCGAATGCTTTTGTTTCGTTAGTGACTTCGCCTGAGACAGGTACATGGATTGGCGCCTCCCCTGAATTGCTTGTCAGTGTTGATGCACAAGAAAAATTCAGAACCATTGCATTGGCTGGAACTCAGAAACAGCTGCCGAACGTAAATCCAAAATCCGTTGCATGGACACAGAAAGAAATTGAAGAGCAGGCGCTCGTCAGTCGATATATTATTAACTGCTTTAAAAAAATCAGAGTTCGGGAATATGTTGAGCATGGCCCACACACGGTTGTGGCGGGAAGTTTATTGCACTTGCGCACCGATTATGAAGTGAATATGAACGAAATCAATTTTCCGCAGCTGGGCTCCGTGATGCTGAAACTTCTCCACCCCACCTCTGCTGTTTGTGGAATGCCGCTCGAACCATCAATCGATTTCTTACAAAACAATGAAGGCTACGATCGTGAATTTTATGGTGGCTTTCTGGGGCCTGTGGGTTTTGAAAGCGAAAGTAAGCTTTTTGTCAACCTCCGCTGCATGCAGATCTTCGAAACCAAAGCACGCATCTACGCTGGGGCTGGTGTAACTGCCGATTCGGTTGTTGAGAAAGAGGTGGAAGAAGTTGAAATGAAAATCATGACACTTTCTCAAATCCTCAACTCTTAAACTTTGCGCTATCAACCTATCTACGACATTGCCGAACTGTGCGCGCAAAAAGGCGTAACGCAAGCAGTACTTTGTCCGGGCAGTAGATGTGCGCCACTCACCATCGCTTTTTCCAGACACCACGACATCACAGTTCGAACTTTTAGTGATGAACGAAGTGCAGCATTCATTGCTTCCGGGATTGCGCATCAAACTCAATCGCCTGCGATTTTAGTTTGCACGTCAGGATCAGCCGCTTACAATTTCGCTCCTGCTGTGGCTGAAGCATTCTTTCAAGAAATTCCACTCATCGTCTTTACAGCTGATCGTCCAAAAGAATGGATCGACCAGCTCGATGGCCAGACGATCAGACAAACTAATATTTTTGGGTCGCACGTAAAAAAATCATTTACCCTTCCGGAAGACTATGATCATCCCGATGCGGTTTGGTTCATTCACCGAGCTGTTAACGAAGCAATTAATCTAGCCCGGGAATTTCCAAAAGGACCGGTGCACATCAACGCTCCCTTTCGCGAGCCACTTTATCCTGCAAAAGAGGAAAGGATTTCATTCAACAAAAATTTAAAAGTAATTCAATCTAATCATGTAGCTCAATCCATCTCTGCTGATGAGGTAAAGGGATTTACAAAGCGACTGAATGGTTTCTCAAAAATTCTGATTCTTGCCGGGCAAAATGACTTCGATGATGACCTTGGAAAAGCGGTAGAGAAGTTCTCTCAATTAAAACACGCTCCTGTTGCCGGAGATATTCTTTCCAATCTTCATTCACGTCAAAATGTAATCCGCTATGCCGATACGTTTCTTGGTTCATGCACTGAAGATGTGAAGCGTTCGTTGCAGCCGGAACTGCTGATCACCTTTGGCAAGTCGATCATTTCTAAGAACTCAAAGCTTTTTTTAAGAAAATACAAACCGAAAGAACATTGGCATATTCAGCCGTTTGGTTCATCGGCTGATACTTTTCAATCATTAACTGAAATTATTCACTGCGATCCAAAGACATTCTTTAAAGCTCTTTCTTCAACCGAAATCGAAAAGAAATTTGACAGTCAGAAAAAAGAGAACTTCAAGTTAGTTTGGCAAGCTGAAGAGCATCGCACGATCCGTTCAATGAATTCCTTTTTTAAAAGTTCCTCATTCTGTGAGATTTCTTTAGTCGAAGAATTTATTTCGCAGATGCCCGCGCGTTGCAATTTGCATTTGGCCAACAGCATGGCTGTGCGTTATGCCAATCTGGTCGGCATTGCGGCCGGTAAAAAAGGGATTCATGTTTACTCCAACCGCGGAGCAAGCGGCATCGATGGTTGTACAAGCACTGCGGTTGGTCATGCACTATGCAATGAAGCTCCGAATTTTTTGATCACGGGCGATATGGCTTTCTTCTACGACCGCAATGCCTTTTGGCATAATTATCCCTTGCCCAACTTGCATGTGTTGGTACTTAATAATCATGGTGGAATTATTTTTAACATGATCGATGGCCCCGGCAACGTTCCCGAACTGAATGAGCTCTTTGTGACTGAACAAAAATTAACAGCGCAGCATTTGTGCAACGAATTTGGTTTTGAATATTTGCATGTTGATTCACCGAAAAAAATAAAAAACAGCTTGAAAGATTTTTTTGTTTTCAATTCAAAGACAAAAATTTTAGAATTCGAAAGCGGACAGGAAGAAAACAAAGAAGCGTATGGAAAATTTAAACAACAAATCAAAGAGGGTTATGGAACTTAAGCACGATTGGAAACAGGTTAAACAATACCAGGAAATTTTATTTCACAAATACAATGGTATTGCACGCATCAGCATCAATCGTCCCAAGATGCACAATGCATTTACTCCCCTCACGGTAAATGAAATGATTGAGGCGATGAACATTTGCCGGGAAGATGCATCGGTGGGTGTGATTATTCTCACCGGTGAGGGAGGCAAAGCATTTTGTAGTGGCGGTGATCAAAGTATTCGCGGACATGGAGGTTATGTGGGTACCGACACAGTACCCAGATTGAACGTGCTCGATCTTCAAAAAATAATTCGTTCCATCCCTAAGCCTGTTATCGCGGCAGTCGCAGGATGGGCTATTGGTGGTGGTCATGTGCTACACGTGGTTTGTGACATGACGATCGCAGCTGAGAATGCACGCTTTGGACAAACCGGCCCGAAGGTGGGAAGTTTTGACGGAGGCTTTGGGGCATCCTACCTGGCTCGAATTGTAGGGCAGAAAAAAGCGAGAGAAATCTGGTACCTCTGCGATCAGTATGACGCCAAAGAAGCGCTTGATATGGGATTGGTAAACAAAGTTGTGCCCTTGGATAAATTAGAAGAAACATATGTAGAATGGGCCAATAAAATTCTAAATAAAAGTCCGTTGGCGATACGTATGTTGAAGTGTGCTTTCAACGCTGAACTTGACGGGCAAGCAGGGATTCAAGAGCTTGCCGGAAATGCAACACTACTCTATTACCTAAGTGATGAAGCCAAGGAAGGCAAGAATGCATTTTTAGAAAAACGTGAACCAGATTTCTCTAAGTTTCCAAAGTTTCCGTAATCGACTATGGATGTACTTCGCTCAAACGCTGTCTGCCATACTTTTCGTCTGTCACCGAAAAGTGATTTAAGGAAATCAATTCAGGAATTTTCTAAGAGTCACAAAATAAAAGCGGGAAGCATTATTACTTGCGTTGGCAGTCTTGAGCAGCTTCATGTTCGTTTTGCCAATCGGGAAAAAGGGGAATTGAGAAAAGGTTTTTTTGAAATCGTATCTCTTACAGGAACATTTGCGGACTCATCATGTCACTTGCACATTGCTGTGGCCGATACGGATGGTCAAACCATGGGCGGTCATTTGCTCGACAATAACATCATTTACACTACTGCGGAAATTGTTGTTGCCGAGCTAGTCGATATTGAATTCGCGCGAGCGATTGACAACACTTACGGGTATAACGAACTGGTGATAAAACATCGCGATTGAAATTCCATGCCCTCGCTAAACCTCAACGGAAAAACTTTCTCATTTGAAGAATTAAAAAGTATTTTTCCGGAAGAAAGTCAAAGTGAGTTTGAAAAAACTACATTGAAGTTTTGCAAAGCGTGGCTAACCGGACAAAAAGAATTTACAATCAACACATCCGGCTCTACGGGTACTCCAAAAGAAATTAGGCTCAAGCGCGGTGCCATGGAGGTCAGTGCGCAAATGACAATCAACGCACTACACCTTAAAACTGGCGACACAGCATTAGTCTGTCTCGACACTAAATACATTGCCGGGCAAATGATGCTTGTGCGAAGTTTGGTGCTCGGTATGAACCTCATCGCAGTAGAACCTTCGGCCAATCCATTTGATAACATTGACCAACCCATTGATTTTACTGCACTCGTTCCATATCAATTGGAAAATATTTTAAATCAGTCACCCGAAAATTTGGACAGCGTTCGTTGTGCAATCATCGGAGGTGCAGCAGTGAGCAATTCGCTGAAAGAGAAAATAAAAAAAACAAAGTGCACTGTTTATGCTACATATGGCATGACCGAAACTATCTCACATGTTGCTCTGCAAAAATTGAATGGGCCGGATTTGCAAGAATATTTTGAGGCACTTGAAAATGTTCGGTTTAGGGTAGACGAGCGAGGCTGCTTATGCATCAAGGCAAATCATTTGGATCGGGAGATCATCACTAACGATTTAGTCACGCTCATCAGCAGTCAAAAATTCAAGTGGCTCGGTCGTATTGACAATGTGATCAACTCAGGTGGAATAAAAATCATCCCCGAAAAAATCGAATCCGTTCTGGAAAAAATATTCGATTCGCTTCAAATCAAAAAACGTTTTTTTGTTGCAGGCTTGCCAGACGAAAAACTCGGACAACGAGTGGTGGCTGTGCTTGAAGGAGGGCCGCTGGATCAAATAAAGTTGGAAAAAATTCTAAATGAAGCGAGTAAACATCTCACCAAATACGAATTGCCCAAAAAGCTTAAGTTCGTTGAGAAATTTATCGAAACAAACACGGGAAAGGTAAACCGTGTTGAATCCTTAAATTGTATGTAACATATCCTGAAAAGTACATGCCTTTAATCCAGCTTGAAACAATAATAAAATCGGAAATTCATATTTGCTTTGATCTTTCAAGAAGCATAGATCTTCATAAAATATCCATGGCTCATACAAACGAAAAAGCTGTAGCTGGAAGAACAAGCGGTCTAATCCAGTTTGGGGAAGTTGTTACCTGGGAAGCAAGGCACTTAGGAATTAAACAAAATCTGACCTCAAAAATTACTGCCTATAACCGTCCATTTCATTTTAGAGACGAACAAGTGCAAGGGATTTTCAAATCAATCATTCATGATCATAATTTCGAGCAACGCGGTGAAACGGTGATTATGAAAGATGCTTTCAATTTCGAATCTCCATTGGGGGTGCTGGGTAAAGTAGCAACAGTATTTTTTAAAAGGTATTTAACCAAGCTTCTCATCAATCGAAATAATACTATAAAAGAATATGCAGAATCCCGTAAATGGAAATTGGTAATTGACCCGGTTACTCATCCTCAGCAAACGTGAGCACATAGCCATTGTTGTCAAAAATAGAAAACTCAGTGGCTCCGTAAAAAGTTTTGTTCAATTCAGCGATTACTTTCGCTTTGCTTTTGATTTTATCGTGAAAGGCGCGGATGCCTTTAAGCCTGATATAAAACAACAATGAGCCTCCCTCCTGCCGACTTATCTCAGGAAGAACATCTCCAAGGCTAGAGTAAGTCTGGAACATGAATGATACATTTCCATTCGATAGCATAGCCCAATCGTAGTTTCCGGTTTCAGGCACTGACATGATCTTTTCAAATCCGAGGTTTTTATAAAACCCGATCGTTGCATTCATGTCTTTGACAAAAATGTTAGGTGATAAGCTTTCCATAATTTTTTTGTTTATGAGATAAGTCAATTATCCATTCCGATTTTAAATCCGATCTTCTTTCTTGGTTCTTGTGGCTGATTCAAAAGCTGTTTTAGCGCGTTGAAAATCATTTGAATCTCTTCTTCATGTTTATTTACTTTTTCATCCTGATTAAGAATTGTTCGCTCAAGTTGCGCTATTTTCAGAAGTACATCATTGTGGGTTAACAGCACCTCGCGGATGCGGCTGAAGATGCGGATGATTTGTATGTTCACTTCCACAGCAGTCTCACTCTTCAACACACTTGATAGCATCGCCACTCCCATCTCTGTAAATACATAGGGTAATTTTCTGATGCCCATCTTCTCCTTATTGGAAGTCACAATTTGTGACATCCAATTTTCAAGTTCTTGCGGAGTCATTTGAAACATGAAGTCCGGAGGGAAACGTTCCTTGTTTCGCTTCACTGCCTGGTTCAGCCCTTTCGTTTCAACTCCGTACATCTGTGCGAGGTCGCGGTCGAGCATTACATTCTTTCCGCGGATCAGATAAATTTTACTGACAACTATATCATCGCTGACGGTTATGGCGTTGCTCATGATTTTACCTTTAAAGCGTCACCTCACCCTAGCTCCTTTCTCCCGTTTACGCCATGGCAAGCTTGAAC
Organism: Bacteroidota bacterium; assembly: GCA_016178785.1. Taxonomy (GTDB): domain Bacteria; phylum Bacteroidota; class Bacteroidia; order Cytophagales; family Cyclobacteriaceae; genus ELB16-189. Next base: position 116,170 of record JACOSO010000096.1, read on the forward strand.
AGGATGAAAGGAGTTTATGGGATCGGCTAACAACCGCTAAGTTATTTCTTCTGATTTTTTTCTGACTTCAACTGAAAGAGTTCCTTTTGCAGATCGAGCACCACGCTCGCCAACTGATCTACCGAAACATCAGGCTTTGCTTCTACTTCTGGAAACTGAACGCTGATGTACGCCTTTGCTGACCATGCTTCGAGCACATCTTCGCCATCAATTTGATAGGGCGCATACTGTCGATTATCTGAAACCAGAAAAAATTTTCCGTTTTCCTCAAGGTAGTTGAACACTCTTTTATATACCACGCCTTCGTGCTGCGTTACTAAAATATAGGTCTTACCACTTTTAATGTCATTCAGCTTTTCAACATACTCGCCCACCACAATTGAACCCGGCATGAGCGGCAGCATCGAGTCGCCTTTGATTTCAAAAGCGCGATAAGTACCCTGTTTTAAAATAGGCAGATTAAAACGAGGCAATTCTTTCACGTATTCCGGATCGGCATAGCCGCTCAAATATCCGGCTGATGCTTTCACCGGTACAAACTCGATATTCTCTTTGCGATGCTGATCAACTGTTACTACCAGCACATCGCGCCCGCGGTTGAACGACACAGGAGGTTTGGGGTCCGACTTTGTAAGGTCAGTGCCAATGAGTGACTCCATCGACACGCCAAAGAGTACGGCCATTTTTTGCAAGAGCTCAGCGCGTGGCTCGGCTCGGCCTTCTTCGTACGCGCCTACGAGCGAGCGCTTGATTCCCAGCTTTTGCGCAAATTCATCTTGCGTGAGCTGTAATTTTTTACGGAGGGTGCGGAGGTTTTCATTGAGGCTTACCATATTGTTTCTGTTTGGCCTCACCACGACCCTCTCCAGAGGAAAGGGAGAGATGAGAGTGGGTTACTATTTTTTGAAAATTAAGATCCTTCCTGAATTGTTTTGACGGTTGCCGAATGAAAAAAGATTGCGTTGCAAATACTTTTCACTGTCGGTCATGGCGCGAATGTGACGGTCAATTTTTTCGATTACTTCTGTCACTGAAGTTTGAGGTTCGGCCAAAAGATAGCCGTAATACCCATCAACTAATCCTTCTGTTGAAAACCCTATCTGGAACCGCCCGGACTGAAGTTTTTTGCTTTTCAGCTTTAGCTTGATTTCACTCATTGACTAAAAATTTTAGCTAAATAAATACCTTGTGTGTTAAATTGCAAGTATTAAACTAAATATTTTAGTTTTTACACGTGTTCACGACTTTGTTTATAGTCAAATGAGCAATTTTAAGCTCTGGAATGGTCTTTAAGGTTTCAGAATGCAGCTTTGTTGTTTCAGAACTAACCCAATGTCCTGACAACCTAAATCAATTCTTAACCCAAAGCCTGTCAAGTTTTTTTAGGGCGAGTCAGACTCTGCCCGAAACGCAGGGGTTTTTTTACCTAATCCAATCTCATGTGTCTCTCCGCTAAATTCATTAGTCAACTTAAAGTTGAAAAAGCCAAACTAGTCTTCATCCTCATCGTCATGTTCATGTTCTTCATTTTCATCATGACCATGACTGCCCTGACTAGCCTCCATAATTTTGTGAAACTGATCATGCAAAGCTGTGAGCTTTTCCTTTATCGCATCATCAGAAGCGCCTTTGGCGATTTCGTCTGCGAGTGACTTAGAATCTGTTTTGAGTTTTTCAAGGTTGGATTTCATTTCATCACTCCTCAGGTTTTCAGGCAATGATGATGATGCAAGTCGCTCGGCCTCTTCGGCTAATTGTGCAGCAAGTTTTTTTACGGGCTTAAGATCCCCCGAATCTTTTAATGGGTGGAAAACATCTGCCATGATTTTGTGAAACGAGTCCAGCTCTTTCCATTCTGCTTTCTTCTCATGATGCTCTTTATGAGAACAAGCTGCGCAAAACGACCACAAGACAACAATTGCGATTAAGTTTTTCATTTGACAAGTAATTTACGGGTTATTTTTTTTCTGCTGAACGCGTGTGCACAAAAGTGATTATCTCTAAGCATTTGACATAGATTCCAATTTTTCTATTCTTCGCTCTCGCGCTTAAATCCGATCTTGCGAATGGGTTCTGTTTTTGGGTTCAGTAACTCTTTCAAGTATTTAAAGATAAGTTTAATGTCTCCATCATGGCTCATAACTTTTTTCTCCATGTGCTCAAGCTTAAGTAAAATGTCTTTATTAGTAACTAATGTCTCTCGTAATTTCACGAAAATTTCTATAATACGAATACTCATAGTTATAGCTTGCTCACTCTTTAAGATGTTAGCAAGCATCAATACCCCGTGTTCAGTAAATGCGTAAGGCAAGTAACCGCCAAGGTGCTGTTTCGATGGTATCGCATTTTGCGATACCATTTCTTCTACTTCTTTTTCATTTAATTGGAACATGAAGTTTTCTGGAAACCTTTCTTGGTTGCGCTTGACTTGTTCTCTCAATCGAATAGCTATTACTCCGTAGAGTGTAGCTAAGTCTCGATCTAACATTACCTTTTGCCCCCGAATCAGGTAAATTTTATTCATTACAACTTCATCAGGGATCTTCAGATTCTTTGCCATGCAGGTAATTAAGCGCTAAAAATAAGTCAATAGCCGAATCTTTTTGTTTGTGGATGAAACGTGCGCCATGAATGCCAGTACTCCTGATAGGCCTGAACAAAATTCAGCTTAGCATCTTTATGCGAGCCGTCTGCATTTTCTCCCGCCCAATTCCATAAATTATTATTTTGGTCGATGAGTATTTTGCTTTTCACATCGTATCCGAATTGTAAAGTATCTCTACCAACTATCCGGCTCCATGCGTGGAAAGAAACTGAGTCAGCCTCAAGAGCGATAACGATGGGCTCGTTTTCAATCACATCGTTGATCACACGCTTCTTCAGTAGGTCATTCCAGTCATAAGCCGTAGCGGATAATCCCTGAGCCACGCCAACTACCCAAGATTTATCATGCCACGACAGTGAATCATGTCGTTCCAGTTTGCCCTCCATTTTCCCTTCATCGTATTTTTCCAATCCTTTGTATTGTTCCTTGAAACTACTGTCCGGCTGCAGGACAAATGAATCAGGATGCAGATTCAACCAAACTCCAAGGGTCATTTGCTCGGACGGAATTTCTCTTAGCGTCTTTCCCTTCAATGGTCCGACAATAGCTTCCCCGTTCGCTTGCCGCCACCAGCTTTTGGTGCGGCCGTCTTCAAACATAGCGTTGAAATGATCCATGCCTACCAACCGAAAGATTTCTGGTTGCCCGTCTACAATCGGGCTATAAGCGCGCCCTGTTCGGCATACCGTGCAGTAAGTAATCATCACCATCTCGCCTCCAATGCTATCGCGTACTTGATGGTGATATCCAATGTTCTCAATAGGATAGGCTTTTGATTCCCCATGAAGTGAAACACCAATCACCAAATTATTATTTGGGACTTTGTTCTTATCCTTCCTGGCCAGGATTTTGTGCTCCGGTTGATAAAACATTTTATCCGCCAGAAAACGAAAATTGAATGCATAAACAACGATAGCCCAAAAAATAAGCATGGCAATCACTGTGAATTTAAAGCTCGGACTGCTTTTTCTGATATATGAAAAGGAAGGGTAAGCGATCAGCAGCCAACCAACAAACCGAAACAGCCAAACATAAGTTTGAATAAAATAAGCGAGGAAAATAGTCTCGTCAACCTGGCTTCCCGGGAATGGCATTATAAAATAAACGCGGGCGATCTCCACTCCTATCAGGAGTAAAATACCAATGGCAAATAAAAGCGGCTTCATTAATCGGAAAAATAAACAAAATTGTTATGCGCCACTATTCCATATTACCTTTCTTTCTCTACAAGTTTGAATGCATGATTTGGGAATTGGCAACAAACACAAGTCTTGATGTAAAAGGCTTTGTTACTCTCTCAGTGATTTATTTACTTGATCTAAAACCGCAATCCGATGAAAATAGTAATTCGTTCAATAATTATTCTTACTCTTCTCGTAATAAATGGAATTCTCCCCGCACAAGATTTAAAATCAGTTACGGTTAATCAATCGAATACAATTGTGGGGGCTGAAACATCCAGTGGAAAAAGGTTTGCAGTTGCATATCCAGTCGTTTCTTTTCAAGTAAAAAAGCACGGTGAGACTTCTTCAAAGTCAATCCAACTTGCAGCAACCTCAGCGGGTTCCTTTGCAAATTCTCTGAAGTATGTTCTTACATTTCAAAACACTTCAAAAGACACCATCTCGCTCTATAATATTATTCCTTTTGGTGAATCAAGAGAACGAGTATACATCACAGGCCTCGGCAATCACCTTCTTTCTAGAACCCATCTCTTTATTCCCGATAAAAAACCGGTGAATGTGATTGTTCCGGACAATGCATGGGAGTTAGGCTATTCGGAAATAAAATTGGAAAACGACTTACATCTTTGTGCTCTTGCGAGGCGCGATGCATCATCGATACAAAAGGGAAAAAGAAAAAGATTTGAAACTATTTTATATCCGGGAGGTACCGTCAACTATTTCATTTATTTTGATTTATATTCTGGTGAGTGGCAGGCAGGCTTGCGAAAGGTCTTTCAGGAAAAAATGCTTTATGATGTTGAACACTTTGATGACTCTCTTTATCAACGCAACGATCTGGCATGGATTCGAAAAGCTTACGTCATTCATTTGCTGATGGCGTGGGATAAAGAATACTTTGATTACAAAACAGGAAAATTCAACCTCCAACATTTTGTAAAAAAGGGTCAATCTATTTTTGGTGGCGATGATGTGGTTTGCCTTTGGCCTACGTGGCCAACACTTGGAATGGATCAGCGAAATCAATTTGATATGTATCGAGATCTTCCGGGAGGCTTACCAGCTATTCGCACACTTGCAGACACGTTGAGAAAACTCGGTACAAAGTTTTTCATTGCCTACAATCCATGGGATGCAAGCACCCGCGCTGAAGGTCACCTGCGAGGCCTCGAATATTTGATCAGGGAAACATCGGCTGACGGAGTGGTGCTTGACACGCAGGGCGAATCTAGCAGAGAGCTACAAGCGGCTGCCGATAAGGCAAAGAGCGGAGTGATTATGTACAGCGAGGGAATGGCTATTCCCAAAAACATGAATGGGATTGCCTCTGGTCGGGTGCATAATGCATTGTATTATCCACCGATGCTCAATTTGAACAAGCTCATTAAACCCGACTTCGCAATTTTTCGTGTGGCAGAAGTTTACAAAGAACCGATCGTACGCGAATATGCCACTTCCTTCTTTAATGGCTATGGCACGGAGATCAATCAATTTGCTCCGGGTCATCCCGATTGGGAGGAAGAGCAATATCGGTTTCTGGGCAAGACTTCAATGATCCTCCGCGAGAACAGCGACAATTTCCATTCGAAAAGTTTCTCCCCGCTAATCACCACAACACATGACAGCATTTGGGTAAACCGATGGCCGCTTAACAACAAAACTGTTTACACTATTTTCAGTTTGAAGCCAGAGGGTTTTAGCGGACTGCTCTTCAAAGTGAAACCGAAGAATGGCTTTCACTTTGTGGATCTTTGGCATCATAAATTGCTGGCCCCTACTCCAAAAGATTCTTTATTTTTTATTTCTACTGATGTCGGTGCTTTCAATACAAAATACATTGGAACAAACAATGAAGGCGCGGTGGATTGTATTGCAGAATTTCCTGAGATCATCAAATTGAAAAAAGAGCGAAATATTCTTACTTATTCTGCAACAGCAGATTGCACCTTAAAAATTTGGGCTGGCAATCCTACCTACGACAAAAAGCCATTGTTATTAAAATCAAAAGAGGGCAAGGTCGATCTCACCAAAGAATTTGGAAGTTTTGAGGGGAATATAATTGTACAAGCCTTTCAAAATAATCAACTGCTGGATGAAGCAATTTTAGAAATCAAATCAGGCGAACCTATTCTGATCAGCAGCATTGAAAAAACTTCCGAGGCAATTTCTATTCCTCAGGGAATGGTAAAAATTCCTTCAGGAAGATTCACCTATCATTCAACGCATGGTGACGAATTTATCCGCTACCCCAATGACCAGGAAGGAAAGACTTTTGATATGCCCGGTTTTTTCATGGACAAGTTCCCGGTCACCAACAAACAGTTCAAGGAATTTCTGGATGCCTCGCAATATATTCCCAACGACACAGCTAATTTTCTCAAGCACTGGAAGAAAAGAAATATTCCACGAGGCCAGGAAAATTATCCGGTCGTGTATGTCTCGTACGAAGATGCAAGGGCATACGCACAATGGGCCGGTAAACGCTTGCCTACGGAAATAGAATGGCAATATGCTGCGCAGACCAGCAAGAACAACGAATGGCCGTGGAAGCAAACCAAACCAGTGACGCGCAAAGAAGAAGCGGTCACTGAAACACTGACCGTATTTTCACTCGAAGGCATTGATCCCACATTGTGCAACCTCGGAGATGGAAAATTGTACCCTGTGGGAAGTTACCCTGCAGGTGCTAATTCCTTCGGACTGCAAGATCTCGTAGGTTGTGTGTGGCAAATGACCAACGATCTTTATGAAAGCGGAAGCTATCGCTACATCATGATGAAAGGCGGAAGTTATTTCAAGCCAAGTTCGAGCTGGTGGTATGTGCAAGGCGGACCACGAGAGCTGCACTACAAACAATATCTGTTGCGTGTATCACAGGGATTTGAAAGAAATGCAACTGTGGGATTTAGGTGTGTGAAGGAAGCAAAGCTTTAGTTAGTCAAGAAAATTGCGAGGCTTCCATTATCAGTTTCTGCATTTCATTCATCTGAACCTTGAGTTGGTTCTCATCCCATTGAAGCTTATCTGCCATTTGAAGGATACATTGTTCAAAGATTCTCCTCAACCTTGGCAGATCAAAGTATAACATACCTGTTCTTCGTACAAAAAAATCTGATACCGAAAGTACCATTTCCTTTTCAAGACAGAAGTTTAATTCGGCCAGAACTAAACGCGAATCAAATTCATTTCCTTTCTCAGCATCAAACCGGGTTATAATTTCATCCGCTTGCTTTCCATAATTGCTTACCAAGTAGTCTGTATAAACTTGCAGTTGAAGGGGTTTTAGTCTCTCCTCCACCGCGTGTTTGTATCTTTTTACTTCTTCTGTATTTTTTAAAAAGAGCGCTGTCAAATGAATCGAACCTGTGAGGCACGATTGCAATGTATCTTCGTCAAAATAATTCTTCACTACGAGGTCAACCACGCGCTCGGCCATTTTGCGATATCCTGTTAGCTTGCCTCCGGCAATGGAGATCAATCCTGAAGGTGATTCAAAAATTTCGTCTTTGCGGGAAAGTTCGGATGCGGATTTGCCGTCTTCATGAATCAGCGGCCGAAGCCCTGCCCAACTTGATTCAATGTCGTCCAATGTCAAGTCAGCGTTGGTGAAAGTCAGGTTGACAGCATGGATCAGATACTCGGCATCCTCCTTTTGAGTTCGTACTTCGTCAATGCTTTCTGTATAATTCGTGTCTGTTGTACCAATATAGGTTGTTCTCCCTCGAGGAATTGCAAAAATCATCCTGCCATCACCCACATCAAAATAAATTGCCTGCGCTACCGGGAGTTTTTCCTTTGGAACAACAATATGAACTCCCTTTGTCAAATGGAGTTGCTTTCCCGTCTTAGATTTGTCTTTCTCGCGCAAGGTATCTACCCACGGGCCGGCCGCATTCACAATCGCAGTGGCGCGAACCTCAAAAGTTTCGTTCTTGATTTTATCAAGGCATTTGACTCCTACTACTTTCTCATCTTTGTAAATGAAATCCTCAACCTCGCAATAATTGGTAACTGTCGCTCCGTGCTCGCTTGCCGTTTTGATTATTTCAATAGTGAGCCGCGCATCATCGGTGCGGTACTCAGCATAGATAGCGCCTCCTTTTACATCAAGTGGGCTAAGCAGGGGCTCTTTCTTCAACGTTTGCTTGCGTGTAAGCATTTTGCGTTGGTCTTCGGGCTTCACTCCAGCCAGCCAATCGTAGAGTTTCAAACCTAAGGAAGTGAGTGTGCTGCCAAAGCCGCGCTTTTCATACAAAGGCAGCAACATCTTTTCGGGGATCACCAAATGAGGCGCAAGATTATGAACCACTGCACGTTCACTCCCCACTTCCTTCACCAAACCGAACTCGAGTTGCTTGAGGTAGCGCAATCCTCCATGAATCAACTTTGTTGAGCGACTGCTCGTGCCATAAGCAAAATCTTTTTTTTCTGCCAACGCTGTTTTCAATCCACGCGAAGTTGCATCAAGGGCGATGCCTGCGCCTGTGATGCCTCCACCGATGATGAGGAGATCGAATTGTTCAGTTTGAAGTTTTGATATGGATGCGCTTCGATTCAAAGAGTTTAATCGTTATACGTTATTCGTTATAAGTTTATTCGTTATAAGTTTTATGGATCGCAGAATCAAATTAAAGGGCAAACGGTTAACGAATAACTATTAACTATCCACCCAACCTTTCGTCCTCTCCACCGCCTTCTGCCAACCCTTGTACAGTTTTTCGCGAACCGATGTTTCCATTTGTGGAGTAAAACGTCTCTGTATTCTTCTGTTTTTGATAATGTCTTCCTTTTTCCACAGTCCCACTTGGATGCCGGCAAGGTAAGCAGCTCCCAACGCGGTCGATTCAATCACTTCAGGCCGCTCGACTTCTGTTCCGAGAATGTCGGCTTGAAATTGCATGAGGATGTTGTTCGCACACGCACCGCCATCCACCTTTAATGTGGATAGTTTTAGTCCTGCATCTTCCTGCATCGCATTCAGAATATCTTTGGTTTGATAGGCGAGCGATTCGAGTGTGGCTTTGATGATGTGATCTTTGCCTGTGTCTCGTGTCAATCCGAAGATCGCACCGCGTGCATACATATCCCAGTACGGTGCACCCAATCCCGCGAATGCGGGGACAACATATACATCGTTTGAACCAAGAGCCTTCGCAGCAAAATATTCCGAATCTTTAGATTGATCGATCAAATGCAAACTGTCGCGAAGCCACTGCACTGCCGCACCCGCAATGAAAACACTTCCCTCCAGTGCATACTCCACTTTTCCATCAAGCCCCCAGGCAATCGTAGTGATCAATCCGTTTTTCGATTGCTGAATTTTATTTCCCGTGTTCATCAGCATGAAGCAACCCGTGCCATAGGTGTTCTTGGCCATGCCAGCTTCGAAGCAAGCCTGACCAAACAACGCTGCTTGCTGATCGCCAGCTACGCCCATGATTGGAATTTTGCTTCCGTTGAATTCCCAGTCACCAAAATAAAATGCAGAAGGTTTCACTTCAGGCAACAACGATTTTGGAACGCCCAACTCCTTCAAAAGTTTTTCATCCCACTTCAAATCACGGATGTTGAAGAGCATGGTGCGTGAAGCATTGGAATAATCTGTAACGTGAGTTTTTCCATTCGTCAATTTCCATATCAGCCAGGAATCGACCGTACCAAAAGCAAGCTCTCCATTTTCAGCAAGCTGTCTCGCTCCTTTCACGCTGTCTAAAATCCATTTGATTTTTGTTCCTGAGAAATAGGAGTCGATGACCAATCCCGTATTCTGTTTTACATAATCCGAAAATCCCTTCGATTTCAGTTCTTCACAAATACTTGCGGTACGTTTGTCTTGCCAAACAATTGCATTGTAAATGGGCGTTCCAGTTTTTCTGTTCCAAACAACGGTCGTCTCACGCTGGTTGGTAATGCCGATGGCAACAATGGATTTGGCTTCGATTTTATGTTCTGAAATCACGCGTTGCAAAACACCAAGTTGACTGCTCCAGATTTCATCGGGGTCGTGCTCCACCCATCCAGATTGTGGAAAAATTTGTGTGAACTCTTGCTGTGCAATTCCTGCAATTGTTCCTTTCTCGTCAAAAAGCACAGCACGAGAACTGGTAGTTCCTTGATCAAGAGCTATGATGTATTTCATATTTTGGTCGATGGTCGATTGTCCATAGTCGATGGCTGTCCTTCTATGGACTATGGACTGTTTAAAAGATTGAACTATAAATAAAAGCTCCTAGTAATCCACCAGCCATCGGTCCAACGACCGGAATCCACGCGTAGCTCCAATCAGAATTTCCTTTTCCATGGATAGGCAAAATAAAATGCGCAATGCGCGGGCCGAGGTCGCGTGCGGGGTTGATGGCGAAACCTGTTGTTCCTCCAAGACTTAAACCGATTGAAACGATAAGTAAACCGATCGCCAATGGATTAAGTCCTTGAGTGAATTCATTTGCTCCGATAAAAAGTAAAGCAAGCACGAGAATTGCGGTAGCAATGATTTCACTGATCAAATTCGAAATGGTATTTCTAATTGCAGGAGCCGTGCAAAAGACAGCTCGCTTGGTGTCGGCATCCATCGTTTCTTTCCAATGGGGCAGATAATGCAACCAAACCAAAATCGCCCCGACAAATGCGCCTGCAAATTGGGCAACGATGTATCCGAAAACCTGATCTGGAGGAAAGCTGCCATTAAACGTCATTGCCAAGGTCACAGCCGGATTGAGATGCGCACCACTAATATTACCCACTGCGTAGATGGCAAGTGTGACCGCCAGTCCCCACCCGAACACTATTGTGAGCCAGCCTGCACTTTCTGATTTTGTTTTTTTAAGCACAACACCAGCTACCACCCCATCGCCAAGGAGGATGAGAAGCAGCGTTCCAAAAAACTCCGCAAAGTAAGATGACATAGCATTTGATAGTTTAGTATCAGGTAAAACTAAAACTATTTGTGTGTTTACGCACGGATTTAGCCCTTTTGGATTATCCCTTAATTGACCTTAAATTTGCCCACTTTTCAATAACTGATGCTCAATCATAAGCAGCAAACCATTCAAAAGTCGGTAACTATCTCTGGCGTGGGACTCCACACGGGAGTGCAGGCTACCATGACTTTCATGCCGGCCAAGCCTAATCACGGAATCAAATTCCAACGAATCGACTTGCCAGGCTCACCAATCATCGAAGCGGACTGCGATCGGGTTGTTGATGTTTCAAGAGGAACTACAATTGAGCAGAGTGGTGCACGCATCAGCACCATCGAACATACACTTGCTGCACTGGTTGGTTTAGAAATTGACAACGTACTGATTCAGATCGATGGCCCTGAAGCTCCGATCATGGATGGAAGCTCTATTGAATTTGTCAATGCATTAAAGGAAGTCGGCACAGAAGAACAAAACGCATTACGCGATTTCTTTGAAGTGCAGGATTCTATTTTTTATCGTGAAGCCGCACGCAATGTTGAGATCGCTGCTCTTCCACTCGATGATTATCGGGTAACCGTGATGGTGGATTATAATTCACCGGTGTTGGGAAGCCAGCATGCTTCGATCACCAGCATCCAGCAATTCGAAAAAGAGATTGCCTCTTGTCGCACGTTTTGTTTTTTACATGAGCTTGAGATGCTCTATAAAAACAACCTCATCCGCGGTGGTGACTTGAATAACGCGATTGTAATAGTTGACCGAGTGGTTGAGCCTCACGAGTTGGATAACATCGCTCGCATGTTGAACAAACCTAAAGTTGAAGTAAAGAAAGAGGGAATTCTCAACAACATCGAACTTCGCTACAACAACGAACCGGCACGCCATAAACTTCTTGATATCATCGGAGACCTTGCCCTGGCAGGTAGGCCATTAAAGGCACAAATCCTTGCCGCAAGACCTGGTCATGCCGCCAATGTGGCTTTTGCCAAGAAATTGAAAAAATCAATGCAAGAGGCTGACAAGAAGGGAGTACCCAAGTACAATCCTTCGTTGCCTCCGGTGATGGATATCAACAAAATTGCAGCTACTCTTCCTCATCGTTATCCGTTTTTGCTCATCGATAAAATCATTTACCTCGACAAAGAGCGCGTGATTGGAGTGAAGAACGTGACGATGAATGAAAATTATTTTCAAGGTCATTTCCCCCGCAATCCTGTAATGCCGGGCGTTCTTCAAGTAGAATCTATGGCACAGATTGGTGGCATTTTAGTGTTGAACACGGTGCCCGATCCTGAAAATTACTGGACTTACTTTCTAGGGATCGATGAATTCCGCTTCCGGAAAATGGTTTTGCCAGGAGATACCCTAGTTATTCAATGCGATTTGCTCGCTCCTATTCGCAGAGGCATTGCAAAAATGACGGGTCGTGGTTACGTAGGCAATACCTTAGTTTGCGAAGGCACTATGACCGCCAGTATCGTGAGAAAAGATTTATGAGTCAATATCCTTTAGCCAACGTACATCCCGATGCGAAAATCGGAAACAATGTTACGATCGAGCCTTTTGCAACTGTAAAGAGCGATGTAGTCATTGGCGATGGAAGTTGGGTCGGCCCCAATGTGGTTCTTTGGGAGGGAACCCGATTGGGTAAAAATGTAAAAATTTATCCTGGCGCTTCTATCTCTTCTGTGCCGCAAGATTTAAAATTTGCGGGAGAGAAGACTGAAACTTTCATTGGCGACAATACTTCCATTCGCGAGTTTGTTACCATCAGCAGAGGAACAAACGATAAGCTCAAAACTGAAATCGGAAAAAATTGTTTACTGATGGCTTATGTGCATGTGGCTCATGATTGTATCATCGGCAATAATTGTGTTCTCGTAAATGCAGTGCAGGTGGCAGGTCACGTTACTATTGACGACTGGGCGATCATCGGTGGCGCAAGTGCCGTTCACCAGTTCGTAAAAGTAGGTGCGCACGTGATGGTATCGGGAGGCTCATTGGTTAGAAAAGACATTCCACCATTCACCAAAGCAGCACGTGAGCCTCTTACCTACTGTGGCATTAACACGATCGGCTTGCGCAGGCGCGGTTTTGATGCTGATAAAATCTCTGAGATCCAGGAAATCTATCGTTATATCTTTTTAAAGGGCCTCAACAATTCAAAGGCACTTGACCTTGTGGAGAAGGATTTGCCATCGAGCCCTGAGCGCGATCACATCGTTAATTTTATCAAGGCCTCCGAGCGCGGAATCATGAAGGGTTTTTCTTCAGGCACTTCTTCTTTTGAATGAACGTGATTGCCAACAACCTCGGTAAGCGTTTTAACCGCGAATGGGTTTTCAGAAATTTCAACTACGAATTTGAGTCAGGAAAAACGTACGCCATCACCGGCCCAAACGGTTCCGGCAAATCAACACTGATGCAAGTGCTTTGGGGGCAAATGCACCCAAGCGAGGGTTCAGTAGATTATTTGACTTCTCCCCTCTCTTCTGGAGAGGGGACGGGGGTGAGGTCAGATCAATCAGAAGTTTATAAATCGGTATCAATTGCTGCACCTTATATGGATTTGATCGATGAGTTTACCTTGGAAGAAATGGTCAGATTTCATTTCAAATTCAAGAAAAGCAGATTACCGATCGAAGTTGTTATTGAAAAAATTGGGTTGAATTCCTCGAATCAAAAAATAATCGCTTCGTTTTCATCGGGCATGAGGCAGCGACTCAAACTCGCGCTGGCCTTTTACTCAGAATCCGATCTACTTTTCCTGGATGAGCCTTGCACTAACCTCGATAAGAAATCGATGGAGTGGTACGTCAACCATCTTGAACAAGTCCCGTCAACAATGACTGTTTTCATCGCTTCCAATCAGGAGCATGAATACCCGTCTTCTGCGAATAAGATTGATATTTTGGTTTACAAGCAGGTTACTTCACACACTCTTAACTGATTAAAATCGTTTAATCCTTGTCAAAAAAGCCATCTCTTTTTGAAAGAGAATTGATTTTCGTAAGTTTAACCCGATAAAACTAAAAACATGAAGGTATTACGTTCTTTACTCTCGGTCGCTGTTTTGGGCTCTATGATTGCATTCACCGGGTGTGGTAGCAAGGGCGGAAATCAAGAGCCTCTATCTGATAAACAATTGGGATTGCTTTCTAAAACATGGAAAGTGAAGGATGTACTGCTGGGAGGTGCAGATTCCACTTCTCATTGGTCAAATTTCAAACTCACGATTGCTGGAACGAAAGGTCAACCTACCTCATTTACCTATACTTGTACCGGTAGGCCTCCAAGAAGCGTTTGGCCTGCATCAGGTACATGGACTTTTGGCGATGGCGACCCCTCTACACCAGATGACCCTGCAACACAGATTTTGAGAGATGATGGCGCGCAGATCACATACACTGTTGATCCTGCCTCTGCCAATTTGCAATTGAGATTCACTTTTTCAGGCGCTGGCTATACACGTGTAAACAATGTGAGTGGTGCCTGGACATTTGATCTTATTCCTAACTAATCAGTTAAAGAATTATTGTTACTTTTGCAGTGGCAAATCGGCACGACCAGCTCCTGCTGAACTCCCCCAGGATCGGAAGGTAGCAAGGGTAGGCGGTTGTAGCGGTGCGATGTTGGTTTGCCATTTTTTTATCCTGACTACCAGGATTTGTTGATTTTCAGGATTAATGACCTTGATAGCCTTGATTCACTTGATCTACAGGATTAACACATAAGGCAACTGTAAAAAAGTTTAGGCTTCTTATTTCACGAATTTCTTTCCCTTTCCCTTTACTGCCGAGATATTGAAGAACCCTGCCACCGCACTTCCTTTGGGGTTGCTGTTGAAAATATTGGTTGATACATTCTCAATCGGCCTTGCAAACAAAGCTCCAAACCCTCCGCTCCGTTGCGTCTGAATAATCACTTGCTGCAAATGATCAAAAGCTTCTAATGTGATCGAATGAATTTCAACATAAACTGAGTCACCATTTACATAAGGAGGCAAATTTACATTACTGTTTTTCGGGTCTGCATCAATCGGATTGATCGCATTTCTGATCGGTGGAATAAAAGTAACTCCATCAAAGTCGCCTCCGCCAGAAAAACCGGCATCAAACGCAACCACGATCTCCGAAGGTTTGTTTAACGGAACTCCATTCTTATAGGCTTTAATCCAGTAAGTATCACCAGAACCTATTTGATCAGTTGCCCAGAACTCCGCGATGTAGGAATCATCGGGAAATTGAAAATCGGGCTTAACCATAAAAGTAATGCTGTCAACCGGTGTGGTCCTCTTCATCTCGGAGAAAGACTGAAATGTTTCTCCATTCACCTGCACAGTAAGGGCATACTTTCTCCCAACAGCACCGAAAGACTGACCGGTTAGAGGCGTCCATTGATAGGTACCGGAGTTTGTTCCGTCATCATTGAAAGTGAAAGCATTATTCAAATCATCGATAACCAACACAGTTGCTCCACTCACTCCCGCAGGAGTTGATGCATCAAAGTAGGGTTGTGTTTTTGTCAATTGAATGATTTGCTTTTCGGGCTTGTTATTGAGCCACGCCTCTACAACCAAAACGGGCGAAGCACTTTGTAAATTAGGATCGATTGTTTTCTCACAAGAGGAAAAGAGCAGAATTGATAAGATTAGGCCAACTGTTTTAGGTTGCATAATCATGTAAATCTTGTTAATCATTTTTGATCCTGGTCAAAAGGTGAAATTGTAAGAAAACGAAGGCACCATCGAACCGATAATCGAAACTTGCTTCGCATATGATTGTATCGGCTGTCCGGGGGGTACGCGCTTATCGTCTTGAGCGAAATAAATTGAAAACGGATTCTGGCGGGCGTACACATTATAAATAGAAAACACCCAATAATCATGGTTCTTGCGCACCTTACCCTTTTTCTCACGCTTGCCTTCCAGGCGTAAAGAAACATCGAGGCGATGATAAGCAGGTACCCGCACATTGTTGCGCGAATTGTACGCATCATAGGGAATCAGAATTCCATTCTCATAATAACGAGAGGTCGGAAAGGTGGCCGGTGTTCCTGACATGAAAGCAAAATTGGCCGAAGCGGACCACCGTTTATTGATTTCATAAAACGCAGTAACTTTCAGGTTGTGTCGCTGGTCATAACGTGTGGGGTACCAATCTCTATTGTTGATACCATTCACTTGCAATTCTGTTTTTGCCAAGGTGTAACTTACCCATCCGTTGAGTCTCCCTGTTTTTTTGTGCAAATAAAATTCAAGTCCATAAGCTCGTCCTTTGCCGCTGAGTAAGTCACCTTCAAGAAATTTATTAATCAGTAAATCCGCCCCCGGAATGTAATCGACTTGATTTTGAGTCGTTCTAAAATAAGATTCCACGGAGGCTTCCCATCCGTGATTCTTTCCGATCGTTCTGAAATATCCGAGTGCATACTGGTCGCCAATCTCCGGCAAAATATTATTCGATGTAGGTGTCCATACATCCAATGGGTTTGATGCTGTAGTATTAGATATCAAGTGCAGATACTGCACCATGCGGTTATAACTCCCTTTCAAAGAACTTACTTCATTGATTTGAAATTTTGCGGAAAACCTCGGTTGCAAATTGTTGAATTGCGAAATCATCTGGCCGCTTTTGTAAACTGAAAATGATTTTGGAACTCTTCTTATACCCGGAATAGTATCGTTATAATTGTAAATGGTGTCAGGGCCATAGGCTCTGAATTGCGAAAACCTCAATCCATACTCCAGCGAAACTTTTGATCCCAGGTGTTGAATATTGCTGGCATAAAGAGATGTCTCGAGATTGTATTTTTTCGCAAGGCTTAGGTTTCTTGCTTCTCCATTAGTAACACCCATCGTGTTTGCCGGAATGAAATAATAGTAAATTGCCTCTCCACCAAATGACAACTCATTATTGCTGTTGATGAAATAAGTCATGCTTGGCTTAAGAATGTAATTGGTAATCGCTGAATTCCACTTGAACTTATTTCGATCGTCATCACCGAACTGAAGCTTATAAGAATATTCGCTGTACACCCCGGTGATGTTTGAGAATAATTTACGATTGAACAGGTGGTTCCATCGAACGGTTGCGGTCTCGTTCCCCCAACTAAACCCCTGATCTTTGCTGAAGAGAAAATTGTCTCTCCCAAAATACCCCGAGAGATAAATTCGATCGCGCTCACTGAAATTGTAATTCGCCTTTGCCGTGAGATCATAAAAGTTAAGAGCACCACCATCTTTCAACACTTTCACAAATGGTCTCGCTAGCACATCGATGTATGATCTTCTGGCTGCCACAATAAATGAGCCTTTGTTTTTTAGAATCGGTCCTTCAAATGCAAGCCGGCTGAAAATAGTGCCAATGCCTCCTGTAGTTTCAAATTTCTTGCTGTTGCCTTCTTTCATGCGCACATCAAGGATTGACGAAAGGCGGCCTCCGAATTGTGCAGGTATCGCTCCTTTATAGAGCTTAGTGTCGATCACTGCATCGGGATTGAATACCGAGAAGAAGCCGAGCATGTGTGATGAATTGTAAACTGGCGCTTCATCGAGCAGAATCAGATTTTGCCCGACACTGCCACCCCTCGAATTATACCCGGAAGCTCCTTCGCCTACTGTACTGATGCCTGGCAGAGTTTGCAGCGCTTTGATCACATCCACCTCTCCAAGAAAAGCAGGGATCTTTCGGATAGTTCTGATATCCAACTCTTGTGTACTCATCTCGGTACTTTGCACTTTGCCTAACGGGTCTTCTTTAGCGCTCACAACCACTTCACTTAGCTGAGTAGCCTCCACCCTCAATTCTATGTCGATGCGCTGATCACTCTCAAGCGTGATTTGTTTCTCTATTTTTTCAAAGCCAACAAAACTATAAATCACGGTGTATGAGGCCGAGGGGACTGTAATCGAATAAAAACCATAAGCATTTGCGACCGCTCCTGCATTCGCTTCTTTAATAAAGAGGGTTGCACCGATCAAAGCCTCGCCACTCGAAGCATCTTTAATGTAGCCACTGAGGGTATGTTTCTGAGCGATTGAAATAAGGGATGTACAGCCAAATAAAGTAACAAGTAGGAGTCTATTCATCAGGGTTAAAATTGTGTGTAGCAAGCAGTTTAAAACGCTATTAAGGGCAAAATGTTACAGGTCAACTTAAAGTTTAAAAAGGGAATAACACTTCTATAACATCGCGCGAAATTCACTTAGCTTTGCAGACCTAAACCACTACATATGAAGTTCTTTATTGACACCGCCAATCTGAACGAGATCAAAGAAGCCCATAACCTGGGTGTGCTCGATGGTGTGACTACCAACCCATCGCTCATGGCCAAAGAGGGCATTTCGGGTAAGGAAAAAATAATGGCGCACTACAAGGCTATCTGCAACATTGTTGACCACAACGTGAGTGCTGAGGTTATTGCCACCGATTTTGATACTATCATTGCGGAAGGAAAAGAACTTGCGAAAATCGATAGCAAGATCGTAGTGAAAGTGCCGATGATTAAGGATGGCGTGAAAGCCATCAAGAAATTTACGAGCGAGGGGATTCGTACCAACTGCACCTTGGTATTTTCATCCGGTCAGGCTTTGCTTGCCGCGAAAGCAGGTGCTGGTTACGTTTCGCCATTCATTGGAAGATTGGACGACATTTCGCAAGACGGACTTGACTTGATTGCCCAGATCCGTTTGATCTACGACAATTACGGCTACAAAACCGAAGTACTCGCTGCAAGTATTCGCCACACCATGCACTTGATCAAATGCGCTGAGATCGGGGCCGATGTGGTAACTTGCCCGCTGAAGGTGATCACCGATTTGCTCAACCATCCGCTCACCGACATTGGTTTGGCTAAGTTTTTAGCTGACCATAAAAAGGCAAACAGTTAATTTTTTCAGCGGTGCTGTTCTCCTCAGACTCAGTTGTTCGTGTTCAGGATGTCTCGGTCTTTCAGGGACATCATGCTGTGCTGCATAATATCAATTTTGAAATTGAAAAAGGTGAGTTTGTTTTTATCATAGGCCGTACGGGTTCGGGTAAGTCCTCCTTATTGAAAACGATGTATGCCGACTTGCCTCTGCGCATGGGCAGCATTGACGTAGCCGGATTTAATATTCACGGAATCAAAAGCAACCACGTACCCATGCTGCGTAGAAAAGTGGGTATCATCTTTCAGGATTTTCAATTGCTGCAAGACCGCACCATTGCTGATAACCTCACCTTCGTGATGAGGGCTACAGGCTGGAGTGATAATGCGAAAATGAAAAACCGCCTGGCGGAAGTATTAATGCAGGTAGGTTTAGGTGCCGTAGAGAAAAAAATGCCACACCAACTTTCCGGAGGTGAACAACAGCGGGTTGTGATTGCACGAGCTCTGATTAACGAGCCTGTGATTTTAATAGCGGATGAACCAACAGGAAACCTTGACCCTGAAGTGTCGCACGGAATTCTCAAAGTCTTTCAGCAGATCAATAAAAGTGGAACCGCTATCTTAATGGCTACGCACAGTTACGGTCTTATAAAAAAATTTCCTGCACGAATTCTTAAGTGCGAAGAGGGGAAATTGCTGGATTCTAAAAAAGAAAATTTTGAGTTGGAGACAGAGTACTAAAAAAAATTAAATACTCTTCTGCTCGTTTTTCTCAGGTCGATCCAGTTTATTCAATTGCTGGTTAATCAAGTCGATTCGAACAAGTAAATTTAAAACCAGAGCATCGCGCACATCTTGGGTTGGGCGCTTTCCTAACTCATCCTTAAGCACCAGATACATCGCTTCCAGTTTTTTCAGGTTTTGGGTGACCTCATCTTCCGTGAGGCCGGTTTGCGATTGGTAGCGGCTCACCAAATTCATTTTTTCAGCGATTTGCGAACTGTAATAGTTTTCGAGGTCATTAAATCCTTGCAGTGCAGCGACATCTTGTTTTTCAGTCTTGGAATTATTCTTTACAAAAAACAGATATGATGAGAGCCCGAGTAACACCACTGCTGCCGCACGCCAAAACGACACTGAATTCCAAAAAACCTGTTTCTGAAATTTGGGCAATGCGGATTCAATTTTTTGCCACAACTTTTCGGGTGGAGTTTGCGAATCAAAGGCTTCGCGGTTTTTAGTGATGAACTCCTTTAGGGAATCGTTTTTCATATTGTGCCTCCTTCCAGTATTTCTTTTAATTTCTTTTTCGAGCGATTGAACTGAGACTTCGATGTTGACTCGGCGATACCGAGGATCTCTCCTATCTCGCTGTGGTCGTATCCCTCGAGCAAATACAACGACAGTACAACGCGATACCCATCAGGTAATTGTTCAATTGCTCTCCTTACTTTTTCAACTTCAAACGGATACCCTTCCAGCTCATCTACAACGGTCTCTTCCCCTACATCGAAGTCTTGATTTTCCGGAAGCCGCTCAAACTTTCTTCGTCTTACCAAGTTGATTGCTTTGTTTACCACAATCCGCTTGAGCCATGCGCCAAAAGCCGAGTCGCCTCGATATGATTGCAAATTTTTGAATGCACTGACAAAAGAATCTTGCAACACATCTTTGGCTTCATCGGCATCATTTACAATTCTGAAGCCTACGTTGTACATCGCACGACTGTAACGTTTATACAGCTGATAATACGCCTGCCGATCACCGTCACGGCACCGCGCAATCAATTCATCTACGTTATGTTGGGCCGAATACTGCAAACACTTTTTCGCTAAGCAAAGACAACCCACTTTACAGAAGGTTGCACGTCATTTCAACTTTGAAAGATTTTCTTTGGCAAGAGGAAAATCGGCTGCCTGTGCAAGGGCCTGCTCATAAAATTTCTTAGCCCCGATTTTGTCTCCCTGTTCTTGAGAAATCATTCCCTTCAGATTCAACAAGGCTGCTTTCATAGGATATTCTTTCGTTTTGTTATCTGCACTTGAATAGGACACTTTAAGCGTATCAATACTCTTGTCGGTCAGTAAAATATCTGCCGATGTGCCACTTTCTTTATATCGCTTCAAACGCATTTGAAGAAATGCCATTTTGTACAGCACGTTGGGGTTGTTTTGCAGCAAATACAAACTTTCATAACTCTGCAACGCCCGATCAAACACACCTAGGTTCTCATAACCTACAGCAGAAACCTCAAGTGCAGCAGCATTTTTCGGGTTTCTCTTCAGCAGTTCTTGAGAGACCAAAACTGCGGATGGATATTTCTGATTCTGATAATAGTAGTAAGCAAGTTCATAAATTAGTGAATCGTTCGCTTGGTTTTCGATGATCAGATCGTAAAGCGCATCTTTAGCTGCTTCAGGGTCATTCCACTGTATTGCAATTTGATACTTAATGGCATAGTGTCTGATCAGTGGATTTACGGGTGGAACAGAGTCTTTTTTGGGAGCAGGCTCTGTTTTGACAGGCTGAGGTTGGGCCACAACTTCTTGCTTGGCAGGTTCTGTTTTTTCATTTTTCTTTTTCTTTTGCGCAACCGCGCTCGAAACGAGAGAAATTAAAATCATTGCAAGTACACTTTTTCTCATACAATTTATTGGTTTACGTTTTGGTTAATCAATCCTTTTTCTTTGGCAATTCTCTTTAAAAGTTCAAGCGCCTCTTCACGCGTGTTCCTAATTTTCCCATCAAGGATGGCCTCTTTAATTTCTTCCTTGATGTCGCCAATGATTCTGCTGGCAGGTAAATTGAACATGCGCATGATTTCATCACCGGTCACAGGCGGCTGGAAATTCCTGATCTGATCGCGTTCTTCAAGTTCGATCATTTTCTGCTGCACTTTCTCGAAATTGAGCAGATATTTGGTCACCTTCTCTGCGTTCTTCGAAGTGATGTCTGCCCGGCACAAAGTCATCAAGGCATCGACATCATCACCTGCTTCAAACAAAAGTCTGCGTACGGCAGAATCAGTCACTTCTTTCACTAAGGCAATTGGTCTTAAGTGCAGGCGCACAAGCTTTTGTACGAAAAGCATTTTTTCGTTCATTGGCAATTTCAGCCTTTTGAAAATACCCGGAGTCATTCGCGCACCCTTGTCTTCGTGACCGTGAAAAGTCCAGCCCACTTCAGGATCGAATCTTTTCGTTGCAGGCTTGGCAATATCATGCAAAATGGCGGCCCAGCGCAACCACAAATCGTCTGAAACTTTTGAGACATTGTCCAACACTTGGAGGGTGTGAAAAAAATTATCCTTGTGCGCTTTGTTGTCAACATACTCTACACCATGCAAAGCCACCATCTCGGGGAAGAATTCTTTCAGCAATCCACTTTGAAAAAGTAATTTGAAGCCGTAAGATGGCACGGGCGACAAGATGATCTTGTTCAGTTCTTCGCTGATCCGCTCCATTGAAATGATTTTCAGGCGCGAAGTATTTTTTACGATCGCCTCAAAGGTGTCGGCTTCAATATCAAAATTCAATTGTGAAGCAAACCGAATAGCACGAAGCATCCGCAAAGGATCATCTGAAAAAGTAATCGCGGGATCTAATGGTGTTTGAATGACTTTTTTTGCGAGATGGGCCACCCCTCCAAACGGATCGACTAGCTCTCCGTATTTTTTTTCATTCAGACTGATGGCCATTGCATTAATAGTAAAATCCCTGCGTTTCTGATCATCTTCAAGCGTACCATCTTCAACAATCGGTTTTCGAGAATCACTGCGATAGGATTCCTTACGCGCGCCCACAAACTCAAGATCGAAATCCTGATACTTGACCATGGCGGTACCAAAGTTCTTGAATGTGCTCACGGGAACATTGCCTAGCTCTTTGGCCACAGCTTCGGCCAATTGTATTCCACTTCCCACGCAAACAAAGTCGATGTCCTTGCAGGGACGTTTCAAAAGCAGATCACGCACGTAACCACCAACGGCAAAGGTTTCATAACCGATGCTGCCACCTACATGGGCCACAGTCCTAAACACAGGAACTTTGTCTAAATCCTCACTGAAATTCATTTCAGACTATTTGTCTTTCGCGGTAAACCGACAAAGGTAATGAGAAATGGGATAGCTGCTTGTAAATAAAAAGCCCTTGCAAATGAGGTGATTTGCAAGGGCTGATAATTTGGATGAGCGCTTCTTCCCTAGCCGAGGTGATGTTCTGTTGTCGCGCCAGCAGTTGTTATTGTGTAAATCCTATCACAGGTTCCATCACCATAATCAATGGTTGAGACGACTCCATTTGCTGTGATAACAACTGTGCCGCTCACGGGAATAAATTTATGTCGATGCCCGAAGCAGCCTGCTTTGAAATCAATCTCTTTGGTAATGTTTGCTGTGAAATTGGTACCGCTGCGAGTGGTGCCACTCCATGAGCCGGTTAGGGTCATTGTGCTGCTATAGGTATTTCCGACACCGCTTCTCTGATAAGTAAATACTAAATCTCCGCTCCATGAAGATGAACTACCATCGTGGTATTTGATTTTAGTGCCGTTGACCTTCACTACCGTGGGACTTCCGGTAGCAGCACTGACAGAAATAATTCCATTAACATTTACCGAATCTTTCCAATAATTCTGGAAAGTGATCTTCTCGAAAGACTTGAAAACAGATTTGTCTTTAATAACAATTACCAACATGAGTGAATCAATGATCTTACCTTTTCTTACTTCAGCGGAGTCACCGCAAATCGCTGAATCAAAATCGATGGTGATCGTCCCGGAAATGATGAGGCTGTCGGGATGGCTTCGGTCAATTTTAATATTGTTTATGATTGATGGCTTGCATTCAAATTCATCATCGTCATCATGTCCATCTGCTACTCTTCCAAAAGTAATACCTTGATTTGCAAAAGCACTTGCAGTAACATTGACTACGTCTTGTGCGGTGGCAATCATCTGACTATTATCTACCGCTGCCTGGGCTGACTGCTTTACCTTTTGATTCAAAAGAAGATTTTGATCCTCATGACATGCAAATACAAGGGCAACGATCAAAGCAACCAAGCCAACTATGCGCACGAAATTCAACGGCTTTTTCATATTCTCACTTTTTCCTTTGGATAGTTTTAATACAAAAAGTTAACGCAGGGTATCCGTCTTTTTACATCTCATTTGGGCAAAGAGACAAAAGAAGGGGACGAAACGGTGGATATATCCGATTTCAGGAAGGCCAACAAATGATAAACCCTCACAAAAGGGGTGAATTATGAGGGCTTGGGGAGAAATCTAATTCGCTAATCGTGACTTAAAATCTTGGCAATCCATGCCAGCATTATAGCTGAAACAATGAATACCATGTGGATTATTATTTCATACTTAAGGGCCTCAAACGCCTTCGTTGAGGTTGCTGAGTGAATATCAATGAATGTTTTGAGCAAATGAACACCTGAGATTGAAGCAAGGGATGTTGCCAGTTTTACTTTCAACCGGTCGGCATCCAGGTTGTCGATCCAATGGGGGCGATCCTCCTGCTCTTCAAAGTCAATGCGGCTGGTAAAAATTGAATACCCGCCAATGATCACTATCACCAGTAAGTTCATTACCATCGAAATGTCAATCAGACCAAGGATTGACAGCATCACTGTTACCTCATTCCATGCCTGAAGATTCATGGCTAGAGTCAGCAGCTCATCTACAAATTTGTAAACATAAAAACCCGAGGCCACAATAAGACCCATGTAAACGGGTGCCTGAAACCAGCGCGAAGCGAATATCGACCATTCAATCGTTGCTTCGAGTGCTTTGCCTACATCTCGCCTGATGCCCATAGACTTAAAATTTTAGTGCGCCAAATAAACAAAAAAACCCTGAAAATTTCAGGGCTTTTTAGCGGTCCGGACGGGATTCGAACCCGCGACCTCCTGCGTGACAGGCAGGCATTCTAACCAGCTGAACTACCGGACCTAAAAACAGGCTGCAAAGATAACCTTGCTAACGGGTTATACAAAAAAATCTTTTTAAGATTTATAAGTCAATTCAAATGCCTGATCTACCCGCTTGTTGTTCACAATGGGTTTTATCTCTTTAAAACCTGCATTCTTGTACATAGCAATAGCGATCTTTAGAGGAGAAATGGTTTCGAGTATGATTTTCTTGAATCCTTTTTCGCGAGCTATACGGATAGCTGCATCCAGCACTAATTTGCCAAAGCCTTGCCCCTCATGTCCTTCTGAAGATACATTTTCTCAACTCCACAGCTTCATTGCTTATTTTGCACAGCCCAAAAGTTCCGACCACTTGGTTAGTGCTGATGCTAACTCGAACGCCAAAAAATCCGTTGAGGGCTAAATAACTTTTCTCAATGTCGCTCAGATCGCTTTCTTTTTCGGATTCGTCAGGCCTCAACCCAACTCACCCAAGATGTGTACACCACATTTTTGATTGAAGGAATGTCATCGTTTTTTGCCGAGCAGATTAAAAATTCTTTGCGATTCATTTGAGTGCGCGAACTTAAATATCAATAAATTTCAAATTTAAATCCTCGTATGACTTTAACTGACGTTGCCCACCAAAGACTAATCAACCAACAAGTTGTGGGAACGCAACTCAAGAGCCCAAAAGAAGTTGTTGGTTGGCTCGGTGCTGTACAGGCACAAGACTACTACATGGCAAAATGGGCGATCGGCCTTCGAATGATCAACGCAACAGATCGATTAATTGAAGAGGCGATCAACAGTGCTGAAATCATTCGAACACATGTAATGCGGCCGACATGGCATTTTGCTTTGGCGCAAGACATTCGGTGGATGCTTCAATTGACAGCACCTCATCTCAAGGCTTCAATGAAATCAAGTCAGGCAAAACTGGGGTTGAATGAAAAGATTTTCAAACGCACTAATGGTATTATCGAGAAATTGCTAATAGGAGACAAGCATTTGACCCGTTCTGAAATTGTGGCAGAGCTCAAAAAGAAAAAAATCGCAGCAGACAATCTGCAAGCAACGCATATCATGTTTGATGCTGAATTGAATGGCATTGTTTGCAATGGGCCTATGCGCGGTAAACAATTCACTTATGCATTGATGGATGAACGTATTCCTTCGACTAAATCATTACCAAAGGAAGAGGCGCTCGCAAAACTTTCGCTAAAATATTTTACGAGTCATGGGCCTGCCACCATTCAAGACTTTACTTGGTGGTCTGGTTTACCGGTAGCCGATGCAAAGGCTGGCTTGGAGATGATTAAGGGAAAACTCATGAGCGAAAAAATTGAAAACAAAATCTATTGGTATGTAGAGCCCTCCTCGGTCAAATCTTTTCAAAGTCCTCCCCTGTTCCTTCCTGCTTACGATGAATTTATGATCAGCTACACCGACCGAAGCGCATCGCTCAATCCGAGTTTTTCAAAAATCGCTTTAATGGGTAACGGTATTTTCAGGCCGATCATTGTGGTGGATGGAAAAGCTATCGGTATTTGGATGAGAACAATTAAAAAAGATCAAGTAGTGATCGAGACTAAATTTTTCCGTTCGAAAGAGAATTTGAAAAAGAAAGACATTGAATCGTTGATGCAGTCTTTCGGAAACTTTTTAAACCTTGAAGTAAAAGTCAAATAGTTTAGTTCTCCATCAGCTCTTTCGCATTCTCGATGTTAACAGCAGATGGTTTTGCCCCACCAATCATCTTCGCGATTTCTGTTATACGGTCTTTACTTTCAAGTTTACGGATTTGACTTTCTGTTTTGGCAGAAGAATTATCCTTGAACACAAAATAATGGGCATCAGCTTTAGCTGCAATCTGAGGCAAGTGGCTGATTGCAATTACTTGATGTCGCTGGGCCATTTCTTTCATGCGGTTGCCGAGGCGAATCGCCACCTCACCTGAAACTCCACTATCTATTTCGTCAAGGATCAAGGTGGGTAACGATTTTTTTTCAGCCATCACATGCTTAATTGAAAACATAACTCTAGAAAATTCTCCACCTGAAGCTACTTGTGCTAACGGCCGAACGACAATTCCTTTATTTGCGCTAAAAAGAATCTCGACCATGTCAATTCCAGATGAAGTTGGTTCAGCAATGCGCTGGTCAATTTCCATTTGGGCCTCAGGGATGCCCAGCTCCTTCAACAAACCGATCAATTGCTTGACTAAGGGCGTTATAATTTTCTTCCTTGATTTACTAAGGAGATCTGCTTGCTGGCGAAGTTCACCTTCTGTTTGCTTAAGATTTTTTTCAGCGGATGAAAGCAGTCCATCGAGATTACTGGTTTTGTTCGCCCGTTCTTGAAGGGACTCCTGCAGCTTCAATAAATCCGAAACTAAAGGTAATCTATGCTTCTGTTGTAATTGATAAATTAAGCTTAATCGCTCGTTCACTTGTTCTGCACGAGTGGGGTCAAATTCGGTTTTTTCATTTGCATTCTCAGCTTCACTCAAAATATCGTTTAATTCGATACGAGCGCTTTCAATCCGTTGATACATTTGTTCATATTCTTTTGAAAACGAGGCAAGCGATTGAAATTCGGATTTGATATTGCTTAGCGATTGATTTACTGAATTTTCAGATTGGCCCAAGTGTTGAATAATGTTGGTCAGTCTTGCTTTGATTTCTTCAGCGTGTTCTAAAATCGAAAGTTCCGATTCCAATTTTTCCTGCTCTTCTTCACTCAGATTCGCTTTAACAAGTTCGTCCAATTGAAATTTCACAAAATCACTTTCTTGACGAAGTGCCGTTGCCTCTGAGAGTAAATTTTCATACTCTTTTTTCTCCTTCAGGAATTTTCTCCAAAGTATTGAATAGTCGTTTTTGATTTTTTCGTTTCCGGCATACGAATCGATCAACTCCAATTGAAACTGATGACGGCTGAGCTCCAGGGTCTCAAACTGAGAATGCACATCCATCAATCGGCTGCCGATTTTGCGCATCACGTCAAGAGTGACAGGTGTGTCATTTATAAACGCGCGACTCTTTCCCGTTGGGCTCACTTCTCTTCGGATGACGGTTTGATTCTCGTAATCCAAATTCTCATCTTCAAAGAGATCTTTCAGTGAATATGATGAAATATCAAACGTCCCCTCAGTAATGCATTTTTCGTTTTCATCCCATAAGGCTTTGACATCCGCTCGGTTTCCAAGAAGCAAACCAATAGCACCCAAAATAATTGACTTGCCTGCTCCTGTTTCACCTGTTACCACATTCAAACTCGCAGACGGATTCAACTCCAGTTGCCTGATGAGCGCATAGTTTTTTATGGAGAGATGGGTGAGCATGAAAATGGGTGAGGCAAATTAACGGACAGCCACCTGACTATCAACTTAAAATCAAAAATAAAATGAGAGTAGTTTATTCAGAAATAATCTTCTGATAAACGGTGCGTTTGGGATCGATCGATGTCAACAGATCGTAGGCTTCGCGCTTAGTATTCAAGGACGCCTCGTGAAAAATATTTGCCAACTCATTAAACTTGGCATCAAAAAAGGACGAAACCAAAACAGAAGTGGGGTAAATGCCCCAAACTTTTTTAATGGTTTTCAACACATCTAAAATTTGCTCTTGACTTTGGTTCGGATCCTTTTGATAAGTATCCAGCGCCAATCGATGATATTTGTATGATCCCTTCCGAATATCAGCCTGCTGTGGGTTGTTCATGCCTTCAAAAAGGGCATAACGGCTCCGCGTATTACCCAGCAGAGACCAACCTGGCCGATTGCTCGATTGCGCATTGTTCACCACCAACAACATTTTTTGAACATAAGGATTTCCTCCCATCTCACTAAATGAATCATAATCGACAGCAAGGATAGTATAAGCGTAAAAGGCAAGCATGGAGGTAAGGTTGTTGATGTAATTGTTGTCGTTATACTCCATGGGCTGCGACTCGAGGTACTCAAACTCAAATTCACGGTCAGCAAAATTCAGCAATACGGTTTCATAATTAGTGCCGTAGATCGGTCGTGCGGCAGTGATCTGCGCGCTGGCCGCAAAACTACCGATGGACGGCATGCGACTGATATTGAGAAAAATTCCGCAATTAATTTTCTCATAATTTTTGTAAGCATCGCCAGTCCATTTGCGTGAATTGAGGAAAGCTGCAATAGCGCGTTCCATATCTTTAAATACCGACCGGTCTGAGGTTTGAATTTGGTCAGCGTTAATAGTCACTTTGCAATTCAATTCTTGTGCAAAAGCAGAATTGCATAAAACTAAAGCGGCAAAAAACAAAAACTTACGCATGGCTATTCTCAATAATAGCATCAACGATGTCGCGGGCTACTTCTTTTTTAGATTTCAAAGAAAATTTTTTGGCTTCCTTCTTTTTATTGATCAGCGTGATTTTGTTAGTATCATGGCTGAAGCCAGCACCATTGTCATTCAAAGAATTCAACACGATCAGGTCGAAATTTTTAGATGCAATTTTCTTCTCAGCATTTGCAGTCTCATTCTCCGTTTCCAAAGCAAACCCAACGGTAAACTGGCTTGGCTTCTTTATTTTGCCAAGTTCGGCAGCGATGTCATGTGTTTTTATCAACTCAACAGCTAAGCCCGCTTCTGATTTTTTGATCTTCTGATCAGCACGCGTAACAGGTTTGAAATCCGCAACTGCGGCCGACAATACGGTAATATCAGTAGAAGGAAATACTTCCGCACAAGCCCTGTACATTTCTTCAGCGGAGGTGACTCTACTCAATTTTACTTTTGGGTTAGTCACCGAGAGGCTAGTCGGACCTGAAATCAAATTCACTTCGGCACCTTGATTTGCCAATTCTTCGGCAATAGCAAATCCCATTTTGCCTGACGAATTATTCCCGATGAACCTCACCGGATCAATAGCTTCATGAGTTGGGCCGGCCGTGACCAGTGCTTTTTTTCCTTTCAATTTTTGAGCTGATGAAAAAAATCGTTCAAGATATGAGACAATTTCTTCGGGTTCGGCCATTCTTCCCGTTCCGGTCAAGCCACTGGCAAGCTCGCCATAGACCGGACTGATCTGTTCATTGCCAAAACCAATTAATTTCTGAATGTTCGATTGAGTAGAAGGATGTTGGAGCATGTCCAAGTCCATGGCGGGAGCAAAAAAAACTTTGCAACGCGCACTTAAATAGACGGCCTGCAGCAAGTTATTGCAAAGCCCATTGGCCATCCTGGCAATCGTATTAGCTGACGCTGGCGCAATGACTAATGCATCTGCCCATAAGCCAAGTTCAACGTGATTGTGCCACTCACCTGTCTCATTTTTCGCGAATGCGGTTAAAACAGGATTCTTTGAAAGCGTGGCTAAAGTAAGAGGAGTGATAAATTCGACTGCAGCCGGTGTCATTACAATTTTGACATCGGCACCAGCTTTCACAAGCAAGCGAGTGAGCAAGGCGGACTTGTATGCAGCTATGCTTCCGGTGACCCCCAACAATATCCGCTTGCCGGATAGCATGAGTTATTCTGTTTTAGCTTCTTCTGCAGGAACAGCTTCGCGCATACGGTAGTTCAACTTACCTTCGAGAAATTCCTCTGTAGCCGTAGTTGTCGGCTTGGGCATGCGCTCATAAAATCGGGAGATTTCAATCTGCTCGCGGTTTTCAAAGACCTCTTCGAGATTATCGACAGTAGTTGCAAACTCGGCAAGTTTATTATTGAGTTCTTCTTTCAAGTTCACAGCAATTTGTCTCGCTCTTTTAGAGATCACTACCACCGATTTGTAAATATTGCCGGTAGGTGCTGCGATTTTTTCTACATCGCGGGTAATGATTGACGGTTGAGTAGCCATATGATTTTAACTTTTTTTGTTTTTACTTTTTAAGAAATTGATTTGATTAAGGCTTGCTGTGTACATTGGTTCAGCTTCCTTCAGATAAATACTTGATGGGTAGCCATCAGTCAGTTCGCGATAATATTCAATCGTAGAGGTGTATCGTTCCAACTGCTTTGTCACAATACTTTGTTGGGCGAGTTTGTATTGCGCTTGTATTTTTAAAAAAGCAATCTCCTCCAGAAACTTAGAGTCGGGAAAAGTTTTCTTGAAATTATTGAAAGCAATCACTGCTGCCTGGTAATATTTCAGTCGAAAATACTGACGGGCATTCAGGAATTCTTTTTCCTCGAGTTTTTGCTGGCACAAGTTTACGACTTCGGTAGCCTTATCGGTAAACTGACTTCCGGGAAACTGATTCAAGAAATTCTGCATGGCACCCATTGCCTCCACGCTGCTCTTCTGATCCAATTCCGCATCAGGAGAGGCCACATAAAGGGAGTACGCATACATGAAGAACGCCTCTTCAGCCAACTGGCTGCGGCCGTAGGTTTCATAAAAAACCTTGAATTGATTGGAGGCCAGCAAATACGTTTTCTGATAATACTGACAGTAGGCCAGGTAAAACTCTACTTTCTCTCCTTCAGGCAAACCACGAACAATGGGAAGGATTTGCTCAAACAATATGGAAGTGTGGTAGTAATCTTTTTTGGCATAATAATTCTGACCGGCCTCGTATTTCAGACGCCAGTCCTCGCTGCGCTCAATCTTCCGGAATTTGCTGCATGCCGAAGCAATAGCCAACAGGAGGATCAAATAAAAAGTGGATTTCAAATTCTTCACAAACCGTTTAAAATCGATGTTTACGCTTGATTTAAGCCTGCAAATATACTATGCCAGAAGGAAATTACAAGATTTGATTTAGCAGCCTATTTCCTTACCATGATCTTACGGGTGAGCACACCCGTGTTGTTGACATAGAGCGTGTAAAAGTAAACCCCTGGTGCGAAATCGTCAACCACCATTTTTATGCGTGTATCATCAATGGGCAGTTCATATTCACTCATTGATCGACCGAGGATATTATGAACTATGATCTTGGCTTTCAAAGATTCATTGTGGATTTTATAGTCGATCACAGCCAAGTCTTGCGCAGGGTTAGGATAAACATCGTTAATGGTGATTTCCCTGCTTTGATAGATAGATTTCAACGCGCGTTCATCTACGCTTAACGAAACGAGATGCTCGACCGCTTCTGATGGCGAGCCTTTGGGAAAGATTTCGAATTTAAAATTGTTCGAAGCTTGTTGCATTCCACTTTCAACAGTGAAGTTCAGGTTGATTGTCTCACCAGCTTCTACTCTCTTAGAGAATTCCGTAATGGAAGATTCCAAACATTTGCTATCCAAACAGAAATACCCTTTTTGAGATTCGCCCAGATCGCTGCGTGATTTCCTCACCGTGTAAAATTGAGCTTTGTCGGTATTATTTTTGATCTTTAACTGAATCTTTACGAGCTGATTGAACCCTGCCAGATAGTTCTCTTGACGGTCGACTAATTCAAAGTTTTGAGCCTGACCAGTAATGGTCATACACAAAATCACCAACACATATAGCCAACCTTTCATTAATGCAGACTTTTACAAGAGAAATATAGCTTAAAAACAGGGCATGACAAACTGATTTGCAAAAAAACTCGTGTGAGAAAATAATTTCAGAACGCATCATACGTTACTTCGGCTTTTTATCCCGGCTAACTGTCTGGTTTTTAACGACATCTAGTCTTTTTGGTCGGATCTTCTCACGCCAGGCGAAGCCTTTGAGTGTTCTGTCCTTTTCTTTGATTTCATGCGGAGGGAAAAACGAGGCATCCGGCTTTATATAAGAATTGACATTGCTCACCTTTCCGTTTTTGAAATTAATGCGGATGTTGCTGCATATCATTTTATTCATGCCAACCAGAAATGTGATTTTTAAAAGCATGGTGTCTTTCTTGATCAGCTTTTCTTCAAGCGCATGGTAGAGGCTCTCCCCATTGCCTTCCACAATCACGTGATCTATATTTTTGCCTTTGAAGAAGATGTTCATCTTCTTGCCTTTGATCTGGTTAAAATTTTTAAGGGAATCTTCAGACGCTACAAAAGAATTATTGACCATGTAAATGCGGTCTATCTTTTTGTTCTTTAACAGCATTCGGATCGAATCGGCAGTCATTTGGTTATCGTCTGACCACAAAACGGGATCGCGATAAAAAAACAAAGTCGAGTCAGCGCTAACATAGGCCAGCGAATCGGCCTTGCCTTGCATATCGCTTTTGAAAATTTTTACGTTATGGTAGGCTAGCAATCTTTTCTTTTTCGGGTCTTGACTGTCAATCGATACAAGCGTATCGGCAGAGAGGAAAAGTGTATCACCTGCGTCATCAACTTTGGCTACGTAGGCATTGTTCCAAACTTTCGAGAAACCGCTCTTTTTGTCTAAATAACCTTCTTCCCCAAACACGGTGAGGTCCTCGTTCTTTGAAGTCATCGCTACATGTCCTTTCACCTTGTAGTACTTTTTTAGATCATCAAGATCATAATAGTCGGCTTTGATCTTGTACGATGGCGTTTCCATTTCACCGGTTGAAAGAGTGGATGTCTTCTTGCGGGTATCATAGATTCCGTGCTCATAAATCGCAGTCTTTCCTTCCTTGTCAACCAGCTTGGTGAGATCGCGGAAGTAAACAATTCTTGTTTTTGAATTGTATTGCAGCGTGTCAGATGAAAGCGTATAGTCTTTGTTCACGCCTACTACTTCCTTTTTAAAAGAAGCCAGATTCGTTCTCACGTCATAATAGCCTTTCCTGCTCGTGAGCGTGTTGGTGGTATCGACAAGTTTGCCTCCGTTAAAATACCGGGCTTCATTCTTAATGCGGTCATAATCAAGGAAGTCGGTGAATAGTTTGGCAACTCCTGTTTTCTCGAAAACAACTTGTTGTCTAAGGCGGGCTATTTTTTTATTGCCATCGTAATCAAGCCGCAAAGAAGTTATATCCACAGAGTCATCGATAATGTGCACATGGCCGAAAGCCTCAAGTCTGTTTTCTCCTCGAAAAAAATAAGAAGAATCGCATTTGATTTTGGTAGTGTTTTGTTCGAACTCAACATTTCCAATTGCCCGTTCAAAACGAATTCCATTCTTTACGCTTCCTTTAAAATCATCGGCATGAATGAATTTTATTTTCTTTTGCGCGGACACAAAAGTGGAAAATGAAAGAAAGAGAAGAATGAAAAGTAGTCTATGCATGAAATGAATTGTGCTTCGGTTAGGCAAGTACCGTACCAAATAACGGACAAAAATAGTTGAACTATTTGGAAGTGTTTTTAGGAATAACCAAAAAACGGTAAATGGTTAATGCTGTAATGACTAAACAACAGATCAATACAAAAACTTTCTCAGCATCGAACCAGTCGATTGGTCTGTCTTCAAGTTTAGGATCAGTCCAGACACTGTGGACAATCAACGGCACGGCTGCGAAATATGAGAGATAATGAAGTGTTCGC
Source organism: Bacteroidota bacterium (assembly GCA_016178785.1). GTDB lineage: Bacteria > Bacteroidota > Bacteroidia > Cytophagales > Cyclobacteriaceae > ELB16-189. The sequence continues at coordinate 150,040 of JACOSO010000096.1, forward strand.
CACAGCGGCAATTTGATTTTTTCTTTGAAGTAAGAACTGATCACCACCAAAGCAATCAAATACAAAGCCAGCGCTCCAAATGTGTTGGCATAGGGTTGATGCTTGGTCCAAAGTGGAAGAAGCAAGTCACTCCAGCTAAATTCTGATTTTGGATCAAGCGGAATTAAAACCACATGAACCAATATTGCAATCGCTGCCGAGTAGCCGGTGAATTTATGAAGGCCAAGAAAAGAAAGGCTGTATGGAAGTTTTATTTTTGAATTGCTCCATATAAAAAATCCAACAATAAAATTTGCGGCTAGTGAAGCTATTGCAATTAGGCCGATAATTCCGGATACTTCGATGGTTTCCACAGTAAATTAGTTTCTCCAGTTAAAATGCTCGCTCAGGCTAAATCCTATAGGAATAACATAAGACTGCCTCACTGGTCTTCCACTTTGAGTTCCGGGTTTCCATTTTGGCATTATGCTTATAACTCGAATAGCTTCCTTATCGCACTCGCGATCAAAACCTTTTAAAATCTGGGGATTGGTTATTGAGCCATCTGGTTCAATAATAAACTTCACGGTTACCCTGCCTTCTAATCCCATTCGTCTCGCATTTGCAGGGTATCTTAAATTTTTTTCCAGCCATTTTACAAGCGCTTGTATTCCCCCAATAAATTCAGCTGAATTTTCGACAAAATTGAAGACTACATTTTTATTGTGGTTAGGATCGTTTACAACAAATTCATCAAGAAACTTTGCCTTCTTGGGATCAATCTTGAAGTCTTCATGCTCAAGAGGCGAATCATACTTTTTTAATCGAAATTCATAACCCATGGCAAACTTTGCTTGATATTTATCCCTACCTATTCTTGCGGGTATCCACATAGGATCGATTGCTTTAAATGCAGCTAAAACGGCTGAGTCGCAAGATCCACCAATGCTTTTGATAATAGTATAGTTTGTCGTAAACCCAGAGGTGTCAACATCAAATGTAATCACAACTTTACCTTCTAATCCATTTTTGAAATCTTTCAATGGGTATTTAAGTGTATCTGTAATTAGTCTATAAAAATTATGTGTTCCTGCTATTGGGATTGGATGAATATCCAATTTTGAATTAACCCATTCTCCATTTTTGAAAATCACATAATTGGCCGTGTCCTTACTAATGAACATCACTCGTCCTGTAGTATGATTAATCACCAACTCAGGTTCTTTCTTAGAATTAAAATATTGCCAGACAGAAATTTTTTTTCCGTCTTTGACATAGCCTTTTTCAAAATCCGTTTGAACAAGTGTATGAATAAGTTCTTGAGCATGAATCGAAAAATTCGATGCCAACAACAAAAAAACGATTACTAATTTCATAGATCAAACATCGAATTTTAAAACTCCGCATTCCCCGGAAACCTTGGGAAAGGAATCACATCGCGGATGTTGCTCATGCCGGTAACAAACTGGATCATTCGCTCAAAGCCAAGACCAAAGCCGCTGTGCGGGGCCGAACCGAACTTACGCAAGTCGAGGTACCACCAGAGGTCTTTTTCAGGAAGGTTCAATTCACGCACGCGTTGCACTAAATTTTCGTAACGTTCTTCACGCTGCGAGCCTCCAATGATTTCGCCAATGCCAGGGAAAAGCACATCCATCGCAGCCACCGTTTTTCCATCTTCATTTTGACGCATGTAAAATGCCTTGATGCCTTTAGGGTAGTTGAAAAGAATCACAGGCTTCTTGAAATGTTTCTCTACCAGGTAGCGTTCATGTTCGCTTTGCAAATCCACACCCCATTCCTCTATGAGGTATTGAAATTTCTTTTTCTTGTTAGGATTCGAGTTTTTCAAAATATCGATTGCCTCAGTGTAGCTTAGTTTTTGAAAATCATTCTCGACCACAAACTTTAATCGATCAATCAAACCAAGTTCGCTTCGCTGCTCCTGAGGTTTGCTTGCATCTTCTTCCTGCGCTCTTTTGTTTAAAAACTCAAGATCATCTGCGCAATTGTCGAGTGCATATTTCACTAAGTATTGCAAAAGGTCGGTAGCCAATTGCATATTGTCGTGAATGTCATAAAAAGCCATCTCGGGCTCGATCATCCAGAATTCGGCCAGGTGGCGAGTAGTGTTTGAGTTCTCCGCACGAAATGTTGGACCGAACGTATAAATGTCTCCCAGTGCGAGCGCGTAGGTCTCTCCTTCCAATTGACCGGAAACAGTCAGGTTCGTTTCTCTTCCAAAAAAATCTTGCTTGTGATCGATATGGTCCTGCTCATCCAGCGGAGGCTTGCGTAAGTCAAGGGTTGTGACTTTAAACATATCGCCCGCACCTTCGGCATCGGATCCGGTAATGATTGGCGTATTGATATAAGTAAACCCGCGATCGTTAAAGAATTTATGCACGGCAAATGCCATCGCATGACGTGTGCGCATCACCGCGCTGATGGTGTTGGTGCGTGCACGTAAATGAGCGATCTCGCGCAAAAATTCAAGCGAGTGTTTTTTTGGCTGTAATGGAAATTTCTCTGCATCGCTGTCTCCCAAAATTTCTAACTTCTTTACTTTAACTTCAACCGCCTGACCTTTGGCAGGAGATGAAATCAATTCGCCAACGATTGAAAGGCAGGCACCGGTCGTAATCCGCTTTAATGTACTTTCATCCAAACTATTGAGTTCGGCTACTGCCTGAATATTATTGATTGTAGAGCCGTCATTGATGGCAATGAACTGATTGTTTCTAAATGTGCGCACCCAGCCTTGCACTTTCACTGATTGGCCAGTAGGTTGAGTCTTTAAGAGGTCTTTGATCTTTGTTCGCTTCATAAAAATTTTTCGAGGCACAAAGCTATCGCGAAATTCCAAATTCCATATTCAAAATTTAAAATTATAAAGAGGAAAGCCCTGAAGTTAATTTTCAAATTCTTCATTCAATAAACTTCAAATCAAATTGAAATTCTAAATTTGTCCTTGAAACGTATGCAGAAACTCAGTCTCAGCCAAAACCTTCAACAAAAACTGTCGCCACAGCAGATTCAGTTCATTAAACTGCTGCAGGTGCCAACGGCTGAACTGGAGGGCCGTATTGAAGAGGAACTTGAGTTAAACCCTACGCTGGAGGAAGGTGAAGAAGACGAGCGTGAACCGGAACAAGAGACTGAAGTGACAGAGGATGATGCTCCCGAGGCTGCAACAGAGGCAGAGACTACATCTGACCCCAACGATGAGATCGACATCAAAGATTACCTGCGCGATGACGATTACAATAGTTATAAGACTTACAGCGATGATGGCGAGGACGAGGACGACCGCGAAATGCCGATTGCCACGGCTTCATCTTTGCACGAGACATTGATGACACAGTTGGGATTCTTAGGTCTGGGTGAAAAGGAATATAACATTGGCAAGCAACTTATAGGAAGCATCGAGGGAGATGGCTACATCCGCAGGGAGCTTGAATCGATTGTGAATGATTTGGCATTCTCTCAAGGGGTCGAAACCAATCTCGAAGAAGTTGAGAGGGCCCTGAAAAAAATTCAGACGTTTGATCCTGCAGGGATTGCCGCAAGAAATTTGCAAGAATGCTTGATGCTTCAACTTGACCGGATAGATGACGGCCAGGATGTGGATGTGATTGTAGGGAAGCGAATCATCAGCGAGTGCTATGAAGAGTTCACTAAAAAGCATTACGCTAAAATTCTCAAGAAGCTTGACTTAGATGACGAAGAATACATTAAGGATGCCATTGAATTAATTGTTCGACTGAATCCTAAACCGGGTGGAGAAACTTCCAGCGGCCTGGTCAAAAATCAATATGTCATTCCTGATTTCATTCTCACCAACATCAACGGAAAACTTGAAGTGGCGCTCAACTCACGAAACGCACCAGAGTTACGCGTGAGCCGTAGTTACAATGACATGTTTCAAGCTTACGATAAGAGCGATAAAAAAGATAAAAAACTTAAAGAAGCGGTTTCGTTTGTAAAACAAAAGCTCGATGCTGCACGGTGGTTTATCGATGCAATCAAACAACGCCAGCAAACATTGCTGAGAACCATGCGGGCCATTGTGGAGTTTCAATATGATTATTTCCTGGATGGCGATGAGACCAAACTCAAGCCAATGATCTTGAAAGACATTGCAGGGATGATCAACATGGACATCTCAACGGTGAGCCGGGTGGCAAGCAGCAAAACGGTTCAAACCGATTTCGGAACTTTCCCTCTTAAATATTTCTTTTCTGAAGGCATTGCAACTGACTCTGGCGAGGAAGCGAGCAGTCGCGAGGTGAAACAGATCATTAAAGACTTCATCAGTCAGGAAGATAAAAACAAGCCCTATTCAGACGATAAGCTTGAAGAGCTTCTTAATGAAAAAGGATACAACATTGCAAGAAGAACAGTTGCTAAATACCGCGAGCAACTGAACATACCCGTGGCGCGGCTGAGGAGAATGATCTGAGTGTGAGGACGGCTGCAAAAATTATTTCTTTTATTTTTCATCCTTTGCTATTGGCAACTTATCTCGTATTGGTGCTGGGTATTTTTTTTCCTGCGATGCTGATGGTCAGTTTACCGAATTTGAAGTTGGTTGCTCTATTTGTTTTTGGTTTTACTTTTTTCATTCCAGTCATCAATCTTTGGTTGTTTCGTATTCTGGGAAACATCAGTTCACTACAGTTGGAATCACAACAAGAGCGCAAGACGCCATTTGTTTTTATCTCGATCATGTACATTGTTGTTGCATCCCTATTTTATTTCAAGCTTCCATTCAACAGCAACTTCAATAAGCTGATGATGATTGTTGCTGCGCTGGTGGTGACAGCAACAGTGATCACATTTTTCCTCAAGGTGAGTGTGCACAGCTTGGCAATGGGCGGCTGGATAGGTATTTTACTTCCACTGATCAGGTTCTCGCCTGATTTACTTTGGCCAACGGCATCGATCATTGCGTTAAGTGGATTGGTGATTTCTTCCCGCTTGATTTTGAATGCACACACACTCCGCGAAACGATAATCGGAGTCATCGCAGGGCTGCTAGTTGGTTATGGGGGGATGATTGTAATGTTTTAGTTTGTCAGGATTCCATCCTTGACCAAGTTCAATTATTTTCTTAATTTGTATCTTGAGCCTCAGGCTCTTAACTATTTCGTTCCATTTTAATTACTTAGTGTTATGAACATTTTTGTTGCCCGTTTGAATTTCAAGACCAGGCGTGAAGACCTGGAAGCTGCATTTGCCAAGTTTGGCCAAGTGACTTCGGCCAAGATTGTGAAAGACCGTGATACCGGTCGCTCTAAAGGATTTGGTTTTGTTGAAATGGCCAACGATGAAGAAGGCCAAAAAGCTATTGCTGCTCTTAACGAAACTGAGCTTGATGGACGTGTGATTGTAGTGAAACCCGCTAACCCCAAAGCGCCCGGAGACAAGTCGCAGGAAGGGTGAGCGTGAAGTAATCTGGTAAAAAATAAAAAAGGCTGCTCATTCGGGCAGCCTCAATTTTTTAGGGTGCATCGTTAATGCGCCATCTTATTCATCTCCATTGCTTTTTCTTTCCTGCGTTTTTCATCGATTGAGAATTTACCGGCACCAAAAACCATAAAAACGATCAATCCAAATAAAACTCCGATTGAAATCTCAAGTTCCATGTGGCTGCCGAGTGACATAAAACCTTTGGGTGCATTTACCCAAATCACCGCACCAACCAAAATAGGCAGCTGAACCAAACACATGATGCGTGTAAGCAGCCCCAATGCAATGAGTGGTCCGCACAGCACGTGCGCAAATACGATGTAGTGCGCAATGGACGCGCCCGTATAAGCCATGTTCATCCCCTGGATGCTCATCTCCAGGCTGTCGATATTGTTCAAAAAACTGAAGCCCTTGTATGTAATGTAGCAACCAAGGACGATGCGAAAAATGTCAAGCCAGCCGGGACGATGTGAATTGCCCCAGTCTTCGATTTTGGTGATCATGCTCATAGCGCAGGGGATTAAAATGTTGTTTTACAAAGTTTAATAAATTTTGAGGAGAAAGACAATGAAAACACATCATTACTTCATGTATTTTGACGGCTGCTTTCCAATCACGCGCTTAAAAATGCGATTGAAGTTGGAAATATTATTGAAGCCCGATTGATAGCAAACATCTTGAACGGTCAGATCTTTGTTGATCAACAAACGGCAGGCGTTGCTCACACGTACTTCATTCAAAAAAGAAGTGTAAGTCTTCTGCGTATGCATTTTAAAATAGCGACAAAAAGCTTCGACTGAAAGATGGGCAACTTCTGCAGCTTCCTCGAGATAAATTTTGCGGTGGCTTTCACGAAAAGTGAATTGCAAAATTGCATTCATCCGTTTGCCTTCTTCCGATTTAAAATCTCCGGATGGTGATACTGCTAAAAACTTTCCCTTAGATTCGGTAAGTTTTTTTAACAGGGAAAGAAATAGAACGAGCTTATGAACTCCGTTGGAACTTTTCAAGTCGCAAATGATTTCAATCATTTCGTCTTTGGCCTTACCAATGATTTGCATGCCTCTGGAAGTGCGGGTCGCGAATTTTCTTACCGCCTTCATCTCCTCCAATTGCCAGAAAGAACTGCCCATATAATTTTCATTGAAATAGATTGAAACCGCCTTCGATCTCAATTTGCTTTTAGGGAGAAAGAAATTTTTGTCACTTCTGAACACGTGCGGCTGTCCACTTCCAATAACGAATAAATCGTTGGGTGCAAACCGCCCCACATAATCGCCTGCAATCAAAGTGCCTTCTCCTTCCTCAATCAGCATGATCTGGATTTCAGAATGCTGATGCAACTGGTCATAAAAGTGCCTTCCCCTATCCAGTTGGAAGCGGAAAGCTTCTTTTTTGATTTGAGGAACATTGAATGCAACAACTTTTAGGGAATTCGACATTTAAAATTCAATATTCAAAATCATCTGATCCCAAATTTAAAGCTTCGATCTTGACAAATCATTAGAAATCAAATTTTGAATCTTGAATATAAATGTCAAAATAGTACCAGTATTGGATATTTTCAAATGATCCCCTACGAAGGTAGCCAAGTACCTTTGTATCAAAATAAATATTCAGCGTATGGCTATCGAATGGAAAGGTGTTTTCCCTGCACTTACAACTAAGTTCACGAGCGATGACAAACTCGACTTTGTCATGTTTGAAAAAAACCTGAAAGCTCAACTCGAGGCAGGAGTTGACGGAATAATTTTAGGTGGTACGCTGGGTGAAGCCAGTGTGCTGACCAATGAGGAGAAATTTTCCCTCGTCAAATTTGCTTCAGAAAAAACTACGGGCAAGGTTCCTGTTGTGATGAACATTGCTGAGGGAAGTACACGTGAGGCTGTTAGACAAGCGGCCGAGGCAGAGAAAAATGGCGCTAAAGGTTTGATGATGCTGCCTCCCATGCGGTACAAATCTGATCATCGGGAAACAGTGGCTTATTATAAGGCCGTTGCTTCATCGACAAATTTGCCTATCATGGTCTATAACAATCCTGTCGATTACAAAATCGAGGTCACTTTGGATATGTTTGCTGAATTGGCAGAAGAAAAAAATATTCAGGCGGTGAAAGAATCAACTCGCGATATTTCCAACGTCACACGAATGATCAATCGTTTTGGCGATCGCTTTAAAATTTTATGTGGAGTTGATACACTTGCCATGGAAGAATTGGTGATGGGCGCTCAGGGTTGGGTAGCTGGTTTAGTTTGTGCATTTCCAAAAGAAACCGTGGCAGTGTATCAATTGGTGAAGCAGGGGAAACTTGATGAAGCCTTGAAGATTTATCGATGGTTTCTCCCCTTGCTGGAACTGGATATTCATCCGAAATTGGTCCAGTACATCAAGCTTGCGGAACAAGAAGCAGGAATCGGAACTGAACACGTTCGTGCTCCAAGACTCACGTTAGCTGGCGAAGAACGTGAACGCGTTTTGAAGATTATCAAAGATGGAATAAAGTCGCGTCCTAATTTGTAATTTATAATCATAAATGTTATGAATTTCATCGATGCTACCCCACTACAAGTTGATGCAGCTTTGCGCGAAGCTCAACTTGCATTTCTTTCTTACAAAAACATCAGCGGAAAAAAGAAAGCGGATTTTTTGCGAGAAATCGCAAATGAAATAGAAGCACTTGGTCAGCAACTTGTGGAGACTGCTATGCGAGAGACTAATCTGACGGAAGCACGCATCGTAGGAGAACGTACCAGAACCACCGGCCATTGCAGAATGTTTGCTGACCTTGTTGAGGAAGGTTCGTGGGTAGATGCACGTATTGATACTGCCCTACCTAATCGAACGCCTGCTCCAAAACCTGATCTCAGAAAAATGTTAATGCCTCTTGGGCCTGTAGTTGTTTTTGGTGCCGCTAATTTTCCTTTAGCTTATTCAACCATGGGTGGCGATTCAGTTTCTGCACTTGCAGCTGGGTGCCCTGTGATTGTCAAGGCACATCCTGCGCACGCAGAAACTTCAACTTTAGTGGCAGGAGCAATTCAAAAGGCAATTGAGAAAACAGGGATGCCATCAACTGTTTTTCAGCATCTTTATGGAAAGAGTTTTGAAGTTGGTCAAGCGCTCGTTAATCATCCTCTGACAAAGGCGGTTGGCTTTACAGGTTCACTCGCTGGCGGAAAAGCACTATTTGATTTGGCCAACAAAAGGCATGAGCCAATTCCTGTATTCGCTGAGATGAGCAGCGTCAATCCCGTAGTATTGCTACCGGAAAGTTTGAAAATCGATTTCGAAAAAACTGCTTCACTCTTGGCAGGTTCAATCACTTTAGGAGTGGGGCAGTTTTGTACCAACCCGGGATTGATCATCGCTATTGAAAATGATGGCTTGAGAAATCTCGCTCAAAAACTCTCTGAAGAAATCGTTAAAATATTGCCTGGCAATATGCTCCATCAGGGCATTGCAGACAATTATAATAGAAGGTTGGTAGAAACTTTGAAGCAACAAGGGGTATCAATCGAAGCTGAATCTATTCAAAAGGGAAATGAGCATCAAGGTCATGCGGTCATTGCTTCGGTTTATGCCGAACAGTTTTTAAAAAATCACCTCTTGGCCGAAGAAGTATTTGGTCCTTTCTCTTTGATTATAAAATGCAAAGACCTCACTGAACTTCATTCGGTGATCAACCACGGCAAAGGTCAGCTTACCTCAAGTATTATCGGTCACGAAGACGAAATTGAAAAACACAAAAACCTGATCAATGTTTTGATTGAGAAGGCGGGCCGATTGATCATCAATGGAGTGCCTACCGGAGTGGAAGTCTGTCCTTCCCAAAATCATGGGGGCCCCTACCCTGCTACAACTGATTCAAGATTTACTGCTGTCGGAACAGACGCCATCAAGCGCTTTGCCCGACCGGTTGCCTTCCAAAATTTTTCTGATGCCCTTCTTCCGAACGAATTGAGAGAAGCTAATCCACTTGGAATTTGGAGGCTTTATAATAACGAATGGAAAAAGTAGGCAGTCGGCAGTTCCGGTTTACTCAACCTGCCAACTGCTGTCTGCCTGCTGCCAACTATCAAGAAACAAAATGAAGAAGACATTTTTCTGCATCGATGCACACACATGTGGCAATCCCGTAAGGCTAGTTGCCGGAGGTGGTCCGCAACTCGAGGGAAAAAACATGAGTGAAAAGCGTCAGCACTTTTTACGCGAGTACGATTGGATTCGCAAAGGTTTGATGTTTGAACCTCGTGGCCACGACATGATGAGTGGAAGTATTTTGTATCCTCCAACAGATCCGGCAAATGACATTGGTGTTTTGTTTATCGAGACGAGTGGCTGCTTGCCGATGTGTGGCCACGGAACAATTGGCACTGTAACGATTGCTATTGAAGAAGGATTAGTGATTCCAAAAACACCAGGCATTTTAAATTTGGAAGTGCCCGCAGGTTTGGTTCGAATCGAATACAAGCAAGAAGGAAAAAAAGTGAAGTCGGTGAAGATCAAAAATGTGAAAGCTTATCTCGCTGCTGAAAACATTAAAGCAGAATGTCCTGAATTAGGTGAGTTGACGCTTGATGTTTCTTATGGAGGAAATTTTTATGCGATAGTAGATGTACAAAAAAAATTTCCTGGACTCGAACATTTCACAGCCGATCAATTGATCAGTTGGAGTCGTGAACTAAGAAAAGATATCAATCGAAAGCATACGTTCGTTCATCCTGAAAATCCAACAATCAACGGATGCAGTCATATTTTATGGACAGGCAAAACAATTGATCCTCAATCGACAGCTCGCAACGCAGTTTTCTATGGCGACAAAGCAATTGATCGCTCGCCTTGTGGCACGGGCACATCAGCCCGATTGGCTCAGTGGCATGCGAAAGGGAAATTGAAACCGGGCGAAGAGTTTATCCATGAAAGTATCATCGGCTCAAAATTCATCGGGCGAATAGAAGAGGTGACTGAGCTCGCTGGTAAGCCTGCCATCATTCCAAGTGTAGAAGGTTGGGCAAAAGTTTATGGATACAACACAATCACTATTGATCCCGCGGATGATCCATATGCGTATGGGTTCCAGGTGCTCTAAGAAAATTTTGAATGTTGAATTTTAAATCATGATTTCTTGAAAGTCGGAATTATCGGAGGCGGAGTTATAGGGTTAAGCTCTGCTTACTATTTACAAAAGTCAGGTCATGAAGTTACCATCATCGATCAAGGTGATTTGAGTGAGGGATGTTCCTACGGCAATGCAGGCATGATAGTGCCAAGTCATTTCATTCCATTGGCCGCGCCTGGTATGATCGCGAAGGGAATTCGCTGGATGTTTAATTCATCGAGTCCGTTTTATGTGAAGCCGAGGTTCGATCTCGATCTATTAAAATGGGGATATCAATTTTATAAAAATTCGAATCAAGATCATGTTAGGAATTCCGCGATTGCTCTGAAGGAAATCAGTTTGCTCAGCAAGGCTATGTATCAACAGCTGAATAAAGATTTATTGTTTGATTTTGGTTATTGTGAACGGGGGTTGATGATGCTCTATAAAACCAAAGAAGCAGAGCATGAAGAAAAGGAAACGGCAGCAATGGCCAGCGAATATGGAATTGAGGCAAGAATTCTAACACCCGAGGAAGTTCAGCAATTAGAGCCCGAAGTAAAAGTAAGCGTGCGCGGGGGAATTTATTTCCCTGGCGATGCTCATCTTACCCCGAATGCCCTCATGAAAGGATTGCGAGAATACTTGAAAGAGAGAATTCACTTTCTCACTAACACGAAGGTTACTGATTTTGAATTTGAAAATAAAAAAATAAAAAATATTCAAACAGATAAAGGGGAATTCGCTTTTGACACTATTGTCATAGCGTGTGGCTCGTGGTCAGGACTTGTAACAAAAAAACTGAATTTGAATTTGCCAATGCAGGCCGGGAAGGGATATAGCTTCACCTTACCTGACGTAATAAAAAATATTCACATTCCATCCATTTTATTGGAGGGTCGTGTTGCAGTTACCCCTATGGGAAATTCTCTTCGCTTTGGTGGAACAATGGAGATCACGGGAATTGATCATTCGATAAATATGAATCGTGTAAAAGGCATTATCAACACGATTTCAGATTTTTATCCAGAAATGAAAGTTAAAATTCCTCCTTCCGAAAAAATATGGCACGGCCTTCGTCCTTGCTCTCCCGATGGCATGCCTTATATTGGCAGATCAAAAAAAATTGAAAATCTGGTTTTAGCAACAGGTCATTCCATGCTTGGAGTTAGTCTCGCACCAGGTACAGGGAAACTAATCTCGGAGATTATTAATGAAGAGAAAATAAGTACAGATATGAAAATGCTTGACCCCGAGCGCTTTCATCGATAACAAATCTCTTTGTACGGGCAAAGTTTGCAAGTATCCTCTTTGTTTGTCTGAATGAATTTTTTATTCGGATCAAAAATCTCTTCAAGCAATTCACTCAGATGATTTTCGAATTCACTAAATAATGGTGTAGCATCATCCAAATAGTCGCCATTCATTTTCAATCCAAAATTGAAGCTGTCATCGAATAAATTAATTCGGTTGATAAGCCCAGGGGTAATTTTTCGATTCGTTGGCGAGCCATTGGTTTTATAAAGCAATGCGTAAAGCAAAGTCTGAAACGCTGCTTTGTTCCTTTTTCCATCACGAGAAAAAAGGGACGCTACATTTCTAAACTCTAATTCATCTTTTCCTGTTTTGTAGTCAATCACGCGCACTTGATCATCCTTGCTATCAACCCGATCGATCGTTCCGCCTAACACAGCAAAACCTGGTGCATGACTAATCTTCAAATTATAAAGCCAGCCATTCTGCTCAAGTGCTTCGATTTTAAATGGAACTTGAGCCCTGTCGAGTTCAAGAATTTGCATCGCAAACTTTTTCACGACTTCGCGCACTACTACACGTTGTCCTTCATAAGTGACTTCCAATTTTGGATCAAGGTGATAGGTTTTGATGAAAGCTTCATCGATTAGTTTATCGATTCGCGCGTCAAGTTTATCGAAGTCACTGGTCGTGATAATTCTATCCGATTTTGTCTCAACAATCTTTTTATAAAACTGCTCCATCACCGAATGCAACAAATTACCCAGCACACGCGGGTCAATCTCCTCCTGTACTTTTTGTGATTCACGAATGTGAGCTACATATTGAAAATAAAATTTCAGCTGACAATCCAAATATGTATTCAGTGCAGATGGCGACAAACCTCGCGACCGAAGATTACCTTCATTCAATTTGGCCAGTGCCCGAAGTACTTCTTCATTTTTTTCGATGTCAATCTTTGTTTGTGGGCTTGGCTGAACTGCATTATGTAACACATGTTGACTTATCGGGAGTCCGCTTTCATAAATTAATTGCTGCAAATAGCGGCTCATCTCGCCCTGACCAAGCACATCAGGTTCGGAATTATAAAACAGAAAAACGTTTTGTGCTCGTTGAAGTGATCGGTAGAACAGGTAAGCATAAATCGAACCCTGGTGCTCGGGTGTTGGCAGTCCATAAGCTTTTCGAATACTGAAGGGTATATAAGAACCTTGATGGCTGGCGGACGGAAAAATTCCTTCGTTAAGGGAAAGAACAAAAACATTTTTAAAATCAAGATTACGACTCTCCAACACACCCATCACTTGAATTCCCTTCAGCGGTTCACCTACAAATGGAATTTTTTCACCTCTGGCATATTGTCGAAATAGGCGCAGAAAAGATTTTAATTTATTTACCCGCGATGCATCTTCCTCTTGAGTAGCTTCCCACACCACATCCAGCCTATTAAACAACTGAATACTTCTGAAAAGATATTCTCTATCGAGATCATCGAGAGAAGGCAAGAGCGATAATTCTTGCAAAATTTCGAGAACGTAATTTGTTATCCTCTTTGCCTCAATAAATACCAACGCATGAAGCTGCACATCTGAACTAAGAAACTCCTCAGGAACCGAGACCCAATTGTGCTTCACCATCTCTTTCAATTTTGCCTGAGAAGAAGCAGGGTCGGCAGCCGTTACATAAGGGTGCAACAATACCGATTGAACGGCATTAAAATTAAAATGAGATTTTCGCACAGAAGTCTGCAGTTCTACAAGTAACTCAACGAGGTTGAATACGGGTGAACTCGCCAACGGAAAGCCCATCGTCACATTAAACTTTTCTGCAACTGGTGAAATGCTGTGAAGCACCGGCATCAGCATCTTTTCGTCAGGAAGGATGATCACGGATTCTTCTGGAATCATTCCGTTTTTAAATTCCTGTTCAAGAATTTCGGCCATAAACTTCACTTGGCTCATCGGTTGTGCCGCACTCAACAACTTAATTTTTTTATTCTCTTTAAAGTGATTGGGTATATCGGAAGAAAAAGTATTTCCAAGAATGGAATGGAGTTTATAGTTGCGAAAAAATGCTCCTGCCTCTTGTCGCTGGTCATTTATATAATATTGATCTGTGTCCCATCGCGCAGTGGCAATCCCTTGTTCAATCAAATATGAAATAATTTTCTCTTCCGCCTTTGTAAGTGCATTGAAACCTGCAAACCACAATTGCTTTTTTTTTGATGGTTGGTACGGCAGTTTTATTTTTCCTGCCGCTATCTCTTCCGCCACAAATCGGTGTAGGTGGCCTTCGTAAGCAAGACCATCGGCCAAAAGTTTTTCATTAAAATTTTTGTATAACGGATAAAGCTTTCGCCAAACGTCAACAAATTTTTTCTTGTTGATGGATTCATCCGAGCTAAATCCCAACCAAAAGTTTTCTAAAAATTTTCTTTGTTCATCAGTTAGATAATCTAAACCAGAATCCAATTCTTTCAAGTGACTCAGATCTGCGAATAAAATTTTTGCTTCAACCAAATAACGATCGGCTTCATCAAAATCGCGAAGCAACATTTCGCCCCACATAAAAAACTGATCGAAGGTCTCAGCCTCTGTATTCAACAATTCGCGATAGCACTGGTGTAAGCGAAAAACCAATTCCAATTTATCGGGCACGCGCAGTGAGGAGAATCCCGAAACAAAATCTTCGAATGTTAAAAGTTTAGGAGAAAAGACAGGTTTAGTTATCAGATCACCAAGGTACTTTCGAAAGTAAAGTGCTGCCCTGCGGTTAGGGAACACAACAGTAACATGCGAAAGATCAGAATGGCATTGATGAATTTCTTCAGCCAATTCATATAAAAATGCTTTCATAGTGAAAGCATAAAGATGAAGGATAAATCAAGAATCAGCAAGTGAAATTCACTCCGCCAACACCGGCCTTGTTTCAATTGACTTGGCAGAGGCTTCGAGGATTTCAAAAGCACTTTCGGCCATTCGGTTTTCAGTATCGAGCGTGGGATTTATTTCCACGATTTCGTAGGCGCAGACTTTCGAGTCTTTGCAAATTTCCGCGTTCAGCACTTTAGCTTCTTCCACGGTAAGACCATTAGGTACAGGTGTACCAGTGCCCGTAGAAAAACGACTGTCAATACTATCCACATCAAAAGAAACGTAAATCAAATCGCAGTGGTCGAGCATGCTTAACGCCCGATGAGCGCTTTCGGCCGCACCTTTCTTCTTCACATCTTCCA
The DNA here is from genome assembly GCA_016178785.1 of Bacteroidota bacterium. GTDB lineage: Bacteria > Bacteroidota > Bacteroidia > Cytophagales > Cyclobacteriaceae > ELB16-189. The sequence goes on from JACOSO010000096.1 coordinate 165,078, forward strand.
CTTCAATAAAATTGATGTTGAATTTGTTGATCAAATAGTTTTCGGGTTTCTCCAAATCACGCACAGCAATATATACCAGGTCTTCCGGATTGATCTTGGCTCCTGGAATGCCTACATTTTTGATTTGCTCCCAGTAGTCAAGTGTCTCGCCTCGCGGGTCATTCACTTTGCTTTCCAGATTATCTATACCGAAAGCCATCGCAAGCGGCATTCCGTGCATATTTCCCGAAGGGGTAGTAAAAGGTGTGTGCAGGTCAGCATGAGCGTCAATCCAAATTACGCCCAATCGTTTTTTAGGATACGCTTTTTTGATTCCAGCAATCGTGCCGTAAGCAGTGGAATGATCACCTGCCATGATCAATGGAAAAAAGTCATCAAAAAGCTGCTCGTACACCTCGAGGCAGACACGCTCTTCCATCACTAAAACGCCATCAATGAATTTAGCATAGGCGTGCTCGGCACCATCAAAAAGAAGCTCATTTACATTTTCAACTTCAATGGAATCGTATTTTTTAAACAAGTCCGATTTCAAATCCAGACTGGCAATTTTCATGGCCTCAACACCTAAACTCGCCCCGCGCGTACCGGCTCCAATTTCTGACTTAACTTCAATGATCTTAATCTCTTTCATAACCCAATAACAATGACAATTTAACAATTAAAAATTCAGAGAACGAATGAAAAACAAGGAGGAAAAAGCAGCCAACTTAGAAGTCGGGCAACGCGTGGGCCACAGCGAAAATCCGGAACAAAAAACAGCTGGCCATAGTTATGAATCTTTTGCAAAGATGATGATTTTATTGGAATATTGCTTCTTGATTCTTAGTGAAAAATTGAATCAAAGTCATAACTTAAAGAGCATTTAATAATCGATGAAGAGCTACCGCGAACTGATTGAGCAGACATTTGAATTTCCACAACGCGAATTTAAAGTGCGTGACCACGAACTATTATTCAACGATGTGCCGATTATGGATGTGATAAAACAATATGGCACTCCGCTTCGGATTACCTACTTACCGCGTATAAGCGAAAACATTCGCTTTGCACAATCCGCATTTAACGGTGCGATGGAGCGGTTCAAATACCAGGGCTCTTACACCTATTGCTATTGCACAAAATCTTCACACTACGATTTTGTTCTTGAAGAAGCCTTGAAGAACGACATTCACATTGAAACTTCTTCCGCTTTTGATATTCCGATTGTGCGCACGCTCCATGAACGAGGCAAAATTTCGAAGGACACTTTCATACTGTGCAATGGATTTAAGATGCCGCAGTACAAAGAATATATTACCGAATTGCTCAATGATGGTTTTAATTGCGTGCCCATACTTGACAACTTAAGTGAGATTGATCATTATGAAGCGAAGGTCACAAAACCATATCAGGTTGGCATACGCGTAGCTGCAGATGAAGAGCCAAAATTTGAATTTTATACTTCGCGCCTCGGCATTCGCTATGGCGATATCAATACTTTATATAAGGAGAAGATTCAAACGAGCAGTAAAGCTTCTTTAAAGATGCTTCACTTTTTTATCAACACCGGAATCAAAGACACTGCATATTATTGGAGCGAACTCAGCCGTTTCATCTTCAAGTATTGTGAGATGAAAAAAATCTGCGATACTCTTGATTCAATTGATATCGGTGGCGGATTTCCTGTAAAGCAATCTCTTACGTTCCATTATGATTACAAATACATGATCGAACAGATCGTGGAAAACATCAAATGGATTTGTGAGAAGAACAATGTGCCGGTTCCCAACATCTTCACTGAATTCGGAAGCTTTACAGTGGCTGAGAGCGGAGCTGTTCTTTATTCTATGGTTGATCAAAAACTCCAAAACGACAAAGAACTCTGGTATATGATTGATGGCTCTTTCATTACACATTTGCCGGATGTTTGGGGGCTCAATCAAAAATATATTTTATTGGCAGTTAATAAATGGGATGACCCTTTCCATAAAGTGAATATTGGCGGTCTCACTTGCGACAGTCAGGATTATTATAATAGCGAAGCGCACACAGGCGAAGTTTTTCTTCCGATGATCACCGATGAAGAAAAACTCTACATCGGATTTTTCCACACCGGGGCTTACCAGGAATCCCTGGGCGGCAACGGAGGAATCCAGCATTGCCTGATCCCTGCACCCAAGCATGTTTTGATTGATCGAAATGAGGATGGTGAAATCTCCACCGAACTTTTCGCTCCCGAGCAAACCAGTGAAAGCATGATGAAAATCCTTGGCTATTCAGATGAAGTAGAAGCTAAAAAACTAGCAAAAAAGACAAAAGCAAAAAGCCAGTCAGTATAAAAAGCGCCAGGGATGCTGGCGCTTTGAAATTTCAGAATGAAGGGACTATCGCCCTAACATACCTTTGGTTTCTTTATAATCTGATGGTATGGTAAAGTCGGCAGCATTTTGCCCACCGCGTTTTATATCCGTAACCTCCATCACCATATTTCCTTGCGGGGTTATAGACTCTATTCGTAGCGGCATTCCATCCATTCCTTCGTAAAACATCGACTGACCTTTGCCCATGCGCTGCTTGGCGAAGGCTTTCGGATCAATGTCCTTAATTTCTGTGGTGGTCCACATATTGGTGGTCAAAGTCTGACCATGCTCGCTCATTACCGCCACGTATTTGGTACAAGTGTAACCCATCACCTTCATGGTCTCACTTGTTTTGGTAATCGTTGGTTTAGCACCTTCGGTCTTTCCAGGTTCGTTCCCCGAAGGCATGACCCAATAGGTTTTGTTTTCCCTATCCAACTTGACACTTTCATTCTTGTCCTTTAAATGAAGGAAGTCACCGGCCATCATACCTCCATCCATCGTTACCAATGAATTTCCGTCTTTCATTCTAACAATCATTCCTTTCGGCATCATATTGCTCATCATGTCTCCTCCGCCTTGAGTCATCTTTTCCATCATGGCCTTCATCTGTGGATTATTTTCCATCATGGCCTTGAATTGCGGGTCCTTCATTTTCTCCTGGAGCTCCTTCATTTTAGCCTGCGTGGCAGGATCGTTCATTTTTTGCTGACCTTCAGCCATCTGTGCTTTCAATTTCGGGTCAGTGATTTCCATTTTCATTGACCACGCGATCGATCCTTCAAAATTTTGCGACTGCACTTGTGTTGCAACAAGGGCGAGCAATGCCATCAATAATTTCTTCATAAGGGTTTTGGTTTGAATAATAAAGTTAGATAAAGAAATTTTCATTGCAAGGATTATGCCATCGGCTAAACATCTGATTTTAGTGAACCGTTAACGGTTATTCGTTATTGGTTAAATCGTGATTTCAATGCATTAACCATCAACTTTTAACGATTAACGATTAACTTGACCCCGATGCATTTCAAAATCACCAGCACGCAAAACCCGAAAGTCAAAAGTCTGATGGCTCTGGAAAAGCCACGCGAGCGGAGGAAACAACAGCTTTTTATCATTGAAGGCGAAAGAGAAATTCGATTGGCGGCTGAAGCTGGATACAAAATCGGGAATATTTTTTTCTGCGATGAGATTATTGATGTTGATCAGATTCCAAAAGTACTCAGAGAGGACAAGCTGATAGTGCCTGTATCGAAAGATGTTTTTGAAAAGATAGCTGTCCGCGAAAATTCGGGTGGTATGATCGCTGTAGCCGAACAAAAACCTCATTTGCTTACACAGATCAAATTGAAAAAAAATCCACTGGTTCTCGTACTGGAATCAGTTGAAAAGCCCGGCAATCTCGGAGCGATTCTTCGCACGGCCGATGCAGCAGGGGTGGATGCAGTGATCATCTGCGACCCCCAAACGGATTTTTACAATCCAAATGTGATCCGTTCAAGCGTTGGCTGCGTGTTTACCAATCAACTTGCGGCCGTTTCATCTGATGAAGCGATTGCCTGGCTCAAAAAAAATCATATCAAAATTTTCTGCACTTCCCTTCAGGCGTCAAAGCCTTATCATCAAATCGATTTCACTCAACCTTGCGCCATTGTTATGGGAACTGAGGCCTCCGGTCTTTCCGATGTCTGGATAAAAAATTCGGACTCTAACATTATTATTCCGATGCAAGGAAAAATAGATAGCATGAATGTTTCAAATGCAGCTGCTGTTGTTGTGTTTGAAGTGTTGAGACAGAGGGGATTTAGATGAAATAACTTGGATCTATGAACGAGGTAATTGTAAGAAAGGCAACAGTAAATGATTTAGAAATACTTCGTCAATTTGAACAGGGAGTTGTTAAAACCGAGCGCCCCTTTGACATCACATTGGCAAGTGGCTTGATTCATTACTATGACCTGGAAGAATTGCTCAACTCCCCGCATGCCGAACTAGTGGTTGCCGAGCTGGATAAAAAAATTATTGGGTCAGGTTATGCACGCATCGAAAAATCAAAAGAGTATTTAGCACATCGCCACCACGTCTATTTCGGGTTCATGTACGTTTTACCTGAACATCGCGGACAAGGAGTGAACAAAAAAATAATAGACTTTCTCAAGGGCTGGGCAAAAAACAAAAACATAGACGAACTGCGTCTTGAAGTCTATTCACAAAACACAGCAGCTATTCGCGCCTATGAAAAGCTTGGATTTAGTCAGCATATGATAGAAATGAGAATGAAGCTTGACTAGTCTCAGCGTATCAATTAAGTTTCTTCATCTTCAATTTCTCGATCGCAAATTTCTCACAGGCAGCTTCTACAGCGGGAACATCCTTCGAGGCGAGGCGCGAACCAATTCTATGGGTTGCAGCGTTTGGAATGGCGATCATGTCTTTTAGGCCATCCGGAGTACCGAGTTGCTTGTTCATCTCTATCATCGCGCTCACTTTTACTGTCGGATCCTGCTCTTGCTCATTCTTGTAGTAATAAAGTGTCAGGCTCGGACATTTAACTTTCTGAAATGTCTCCGAATTCATTTTTTCCTCAAGCAACTCCTCAAGTTGTGATACCGCCTCAAGTCGATATGAACTATACCAATATTTATCAACCGCAGAGTCCGGTTTGGACATGGTAGATTTTCCACCGACTACCATTCGGGCAATCTGCAATCCCCACGGATTATTGGCTAACCATGCATTGGGATTATTAATAGCAATGTTGGGCGACATATTCATCAGCGCGTAAACGTCATTTGGGTTTTGTGCAGCCAAAATCAAAGCCATCGTTCCGCCAGTAGACGTGCTCATCAAAATCACCTTCTCTCCTATCGCCTTGCCAATGGCCAATGCCTCTTTGCTGCTTGCCCACCACCGATCAGGAGTGAAATTGATCATTTGATCCACCGTATCAATGCCATGGTCAGCCATACGCGTGAGATAAAGATTGCATCCAAATTTCTTTGCGAAATTTTCGTGTACTGGATCCCCCTCCTCCTGACTCGCGGAAAATCCATGAATATAAACTATAGCGTATTCTGTTTTCCTTTTAGAACTGTCTGCCCAAACAATGCGCGCTTCATTATCGGGTTTGAGTTTGTGTTTGCTCTCTTGGGAAGAAATATATTTTTCCAACTCATCTGCAGTTTGAGGAACAGATGGCATGGCGAGATCAAACTTTGGCTGATCCGGCTCAGGGCCAAGAAAATAAATTCCAAAAAGCAGAACGATGGGAAATGAAATGAAAATGAGTTTGCGTTTCATGGAGATCGGGAATTGTGATTTACAAATTACGATTTTGTTTTATGGAAACAATCGTGCGCTAATCTGGGTACGACAGTTTCGCAGACCAAATCACTTCGCCCAGAGTTACCTCACCCCGGACAGATCATCTGTTAACGCAGTGTTTAGCCGCCCCTCTCCGTATGGAGAGCATTGATAAATTGTGCTAACAGGCAAATTCAATTGGGGTGAAGTGAACATATTGCGCAAAACTGTCGTACACCCCTAAATCCGATGAGAAAGAAAAACTAAAACGCGACTTGATATTGAATTACAAATTCTCCGAGGCGAGAGGTCTGTACTAAATCTCCGCCACTGTTAGCCGAAAAGTAGGGTCGGTTTTGATAATTGAATGTGATCTTTGAATTATTCCCATAAATCAACCAATTCACCCCGATGTCAAAGACATACATGGCATCCTTCAATCGATCATATTGGGAATACTGTAAATCAAAGAAAGGTTGCAGCGTGCCTTGATCTCCTAATAATCTGTTTTTGAATTTATAACCCGCCTGAAAGTACCCGATGTTCCCTGTGCCCAAGTAAGGAAACGCATTTCCGTAGTTTGTCTTATCAAATGCACTTGATGTAGGAGACGATGATACGGCTTTCGATGGCCCCGAGGTTGGATTATCAGCACCAGTCACTTTTATGAAATTATACCCGAAATTATAGCTGGAATAACTCGCATAAACTGATAAAGCCGTTCCTTTTTCTTTGTTGATAGGTGCATCATAAAATACATCAAGCGCCAATAGTTTAATATCCTGGTTTACGGTGTCTTTTGTGATCAAGTCTGAATAATGGAACATTCCCTTTTTCTGGTTGTAAAATCCTGCGCCTATGTTAAAGATTTTTTTCTTTCCGAGATAACTCCCCGGAGTGCCCGGACCGAAATTACTTTCCTGATCCAAAAACTGGTACATAAGGTAGCCTTGATAAACCAAATTTGGGGGAAGCGTGGAAAATGAAGAATTAGAGTTAATCGATTCCGTGCCAGAGCCCGAAGCAGTTTGAATCACAAATGGTTTCCCTATTGAAACCCTATAATCCAGTTTACCTAATTTTCCCTTCGCATACACACCAAGCCTTCGCACAAATTGGTCGTACGTGTCGTTCGTGACTTCCTGATAACCTGGCGGATCGAGAACCATGATGTTCGGTACCGAAATGTTGGAGAATCGAGAAGGACCATTCCAGCCGTTAAGACCTGCGCCAATAGAAAATTTCTTTTTGATCACCGCATAATCGGCAGTGATATCATGAAAGAAACTTCCCGTTTTGCGTGCCGAGAGATAATTCAAATTGTTTTGCCCGAACTGCACAAAGAAATTCACTCGATCAGTGAGTGCTCCGCTTAAAACAAATCGAATTCGCCTGATGCTCATATCGGTAGTGTTGCTCTCAGGTGTGCCTTGAACGGTAGTTCCCGGGTTGTTTTGATTGTTCCTCATCCAAAATTGCCCGGCCATATTCAGGGTGATGAAGCGAGAGCTGTCTTTGCTGTCAATGTAATACCGAAGACCATTTTTTAACTTGTCAGGGAATTGAGCTAGCACTAGCTTGCACTGAAAAGTGATTAAGATAAGAAGTGCGATGAGAAATCTTCTATTGGTAATTAGCATTGACAAGGAAATTTAATAGCGAATCAATGTTAACTGAATGTTCCCATAATATTACCAATATATTAAGTTAATACACATGGTCAAAGGAATCAACTTTTGGTCACCCGTGAAATTTTTGAATCGCTTTAAAAAAAGAAAAAGCACCTGATTTTATCAGATGCTTCTTCGATAAAAAAGCTCCTATGTAGATTACTCCGAAACTTTCTTTTTCTTGAAAAACTGATGAAACTCATCGAAGATCACATATATCGAGTATGCTACGTTGTTCTCTACGTTATTCTTGGCATAAGTTATGGAAGGGTCGTTGGGAAGGGTGCCTATATTATATTGAAACAAAGTTTGGTAGGTAATTCCCGCCTCAATCTTAATTGGGACAGCGCTTTTAAGTTTGTATCCAACCATGGCCACAAAACGGTTCTGGTTAAGCAACTTATTGTTGCCTACTCGCGGCCCCGTAGCAAGAAACAATTCATTCCATGTATTAATGTACCATGTGTTGTTTTCCACTTTCGTTTTTCCTTTCCCTAATGGAATTTGCAACCTGGTTTGCCAGCGTATTCTTCCTATGTGGTTGTTGCCATAAAAGTTTGACGACTGATCGGCAATATCTGTGGGTGCAAAATCAAATCCTTTTCCAAAGTCAGACAAAGAATTATCGGCAGCTCTGCGCTGGCCCAAAAATCTAAATTCATATCTAAAACGGTTGACGAATTGTACTCTGCCAATGTTTTGGAACAAAGTTACCTGCGGGCAAATTCTAAACTCAGGAAAAACACTTTGTCCGGTTAAGACCTGGTCTTTATTGTAATAGATTGATGTTTCTTCTTTGGGATTCCAAGTCACCCAGAAACCAACCGGAGAGAGTGAAAAGCGAACTACTTTGGGAACTGCCCAATAATGAACCCATGGCCTGAACACTTGCTGTTGAATCTCCTTGAAAGGACTGCTCGAGCCACCTTGAATAAAGCTGACATCTGATCCTCTTCGGTACTGATAATCCATTTGGTATTGCCAGCGTTGATTTTTTGAAATCGTACCTCCGAAATTAAATTCGGTCCAAAATGATTGCCGATGCACAAAGGCCCTTGGCTCAGTACCGAAATTCTGCACAGGCGATGCGGTTTGCGCCATCGAAGAGGTAATGGCAAGTGCTGTTAAAACAAAGATTAAGAATTTGTTAGGCGATGCAGTATAATGGCTCATTGGCTTAATTTTTCCACAAAACTACCTTGCCAATGTTACCATAGTGTTACCTGTATATTATTGAATTAACATTTAGGTAAATGTTTAGTAACATCACTTGAGTGCTAAAATTTTAGACTGTCTCTTATGATTCTGCACCAATGAGGGTGGCGCGAAATATTTATTATTCAGTTTAAATTTTTTAAACTAACCGATGTTCCATTTTTCAATTCATCATTCGCTTTAAGAACCAATTCGTCTCCATCCATTAGTAGTTCACCGAAGATTTCAACCTTGTCACATCCGCTATTTGATTTTGCTTGCTCAGTTGAAGCTTTACTAAATTCATTTTTTCTTTTTCTGACTGGATCAATGCAGATTGAGCCCTGACTTGATGTCGAACAGTTGTAAATCTCAATAACGGAACACTGAGCACAAGGCCTGCTCCATAATTATATCGACTGAACGAAAGACCATCCGATGAATTGACAAATCCATCATATCGGATTCCTGAGCCACGTGCATTTCCCGTTCCCCAAAAAGATAACTTCGGATTTAATGATCTCGCTAGAGACGTTTCCTCGGATTGGTTGATAGCTATCCTGCTCTTTGAAAGCGTGATCAAAGGATGTTCTTTGGTGACTGAATCAGATGTCACGATCAGTTTTGGAAGAGTGGTGCAGAAGCTGCTATCAACATTATAATTATAATCTGTTGCACCAAGCATTTCTGATAAAAGAACTTTCTGTGTCTCGCGGAGTTTCTCAAAAGTCAGGAGTTCAATTTTCGCACGCGACAACTCAGCATTGAACAACGATGTATCAGTTCCGGGACGCAAATCACTTCGTGTCAGCGATTTTATAATTCTTGCGTTGTCTTCGGCCCGTTCAAGATTTTTAGAATATACCTTGACAAGTTCGTTTGTCAATACAACATCCAGGTATGCATTTGCCGTCCTGATTTGATGCTGAAAAATTTCCTGCGATTCATCTGCTTCCTGATAAATCTGATAGGCTTTTGCTGATTCTATTTTCGCCTTCCGTTGTCCAAACGTAAACGGTTCCCAGTTCAGTAATAGACCACCCACACTTCCAAACACTCCATTGTAATTATTGGTAGCAGATGGAGGTCCGCTGATAGCAACAAAATTCTGACCTGTGGCCATCCCGGTGATATTGTTGTAAGTCGCATAGTTCAGTTGGTAAGCGGCATCCAATGAAGGGAGTGCCGAACTCTTCGTATAAGACACCATGTCCTTGCGAGCTTGAACATCAAATTTTTTGGCCTTCAGCAAAGGATAATTGGTTTCTGCCCGTTTCAATAATTCCTTGAAAGTTTGACCCTGACAGAAAAAGGTTAGGTATATCAAACACAAAATCAGAATACGTCTTTTCATGTATTATTTATAGTTCTTTAGATCACATGCTTGAATGCTGCGCCACGCAGGCTTGGAATGGCCAAACCTATTACCATGCCTTTGGGCGAACTTTGTGCACAGCCATTTCACATAGTAATATACCCACTCTAGTGAAATGCACGATAAGCTTCAGGGGAAAGATGTAATAGGTGCTAAAAAATCAATCGATAAAACTTGCTCTCATTACTTTCGCTGAGCAAATGAAAAAAGCCCCGCATTGCAGGGCACTGGATATTTATCTTGGTCAATTTCTTAGTTAGGCCGTGGCAAGCTCTTCGTGTTTTTCCTTTTTGCCATCGGCCCTCTTCTTCAAGCTGGCAATTTTCTTAAGCTCCTTTTTCATTTGTTTGCCTACAAGCTTGGCTAATTTTTTAGAACTCTTTGCAATAAGCTTCTTCGTTTTTTTCTTTGGTTTTAAAACGCCCAGTGTCTGGATAGTTTGTTGTATCGAATCGGCTAAGTGCATCTTGATTTCTTTACTGCCCTTCACGACTAATTTTTCCATGAGTAAAATGATTAGGCAATAAAACTATTGCGCTAAGCGATCATTATCAAGTTTTCTAAAAAACTTAACATTAGCGTTATTTTCTAAGAATAAACTATCTGATTAGTAGTGCCTTACAGTATCCACATTTTATAAACAGCATAATGTGGAAAAAAGAAGGGCAGCCCGCTGCACCCTTATTAAATATATAGTCGAGATCCTCAATATTACTCGTACCTCAACGAATTTACCGGCTTTGCACTTGCCGCCTTCAAGGACTGATAACTGACCGTTAGTCCGGCAATAGCTATGGCTATAAAGGCGCTGCCAATAAAAATCATAGGCGAAAGTGCGATGCGGTAAGGAAAATCTGCAAGCCAGGAATTTGCCAGATACCAACCAATTCCTATAGCCGGGATCATCGCAATTAAAACTAAAATCATAAACTCCCTTGAAAGATATACAGTCAATCCGCTAACCGATGCCCCCATCGCTTTGCGAATGCCAATTTCTTTGGTGCGTTGCTCGGTAGTAAATGCGGCCAATGCAAATAAACCAAGACATGCAATACTTATTGCTAATAATGAGAACACCGTAAAAATATCGCGCAGACGCTGTTCTGCTCTAAACAGTTTATCAAATCCTTCATCCATGAATGTAAATTCAAATGGCTCGCCAGTGGCATTCTGTCTCCAGAGTTTCTCGATCGATTCAGTAATCTGTTTTGAGCTGCCTTCGTAACGCACTAACAATTCTCTTCCTTCAGGTGCTAGTCGAACGATAATCGGGCGAACTTTGTCCTTCAGTGTTTCGAAATTAAAATCCTTAACAACGCCAATGATTTTTACTACTTCAGGCTTGCTCGGATCATTGGTATCGCTAAAGTCAAGCACCTCTTGACCGATAGGATTGCTCCAACCAAATTCCTTGGCGAATGCCTGATTGATCACAGCAGTTGAAGAATCGGTTTTGTAATCACGTGAAAAAAACCTTCCTGTCGACATCTTGAATTTCATTACATCCAGATGATCCCAGTCGGCTACATACCTTCCCGTAAGATGATCAACCTTACCTCCTTTTTCACGAAATACGGTTGTGTTATTGACACCAGGAAATGAATTGTTGGTAAAGCTCACTGACTGAACACCGGCAAGGTTCTTTACTTCATTTCTAAATGCCATTTTATTTTTATCCAGACGGCCTGTGCCATGAATGATCAGTACATTATTTTTATCAAGGCCAAGGTCTTTGTCCTGCATGAAGGTGAGCTGAAGATAAACCACGGCCGTGGCTACAATCAAAAGTGTTGATATTGCAAATTGAAATACTACCAGCGTACTGCGCACCCCCTTGCTTTTCATGCCTGCGCGAATTTTTCCTTTCACAACTTCCACGACATTAAAAGACGTGAGGTAGAACGCGGGATAACTCCCAGCCAGGAAGCCAACCACTAAAATCAGTATAAATGCTGCAACAAAAAATGAGGGTGTTGTCAATGCTGCGAGTGTAAGTTGCTTACCCGCCAATGTATTAAAGTATGGCAAAACCATGTAGCAAAAAGCCACCGCCAGAACAACCGCAATCAGACTAAAAATAAATGACTCTGACAAAAATTGCCCCATCAGTTGTGAGCGCAATGACCCCAACGTTTTACGAAGACCAACTTCTTTAGCGCGACCAGCGGATTGCTCGGTAGATAAATTCATAAAGTTGATGCAAGCCAACAGCAAGATAAAAATACCTACGCCAGAAAAGATGTACACGTACCTGATATCACCAGCAGGCTCAACATCATCCTGAGCATACGGATGCAAGTGCGAATCCAAAAGAGGATAGATTTGATACGAATAAATTCCTCCTTGTTTTCTGAATTCAGAGAAATTCACACCTAAAAATTTCTCTAACTCCTTACCCACATATTTCTCGACAAGGTCTTCGAGTTTAGCATTAATTTCTTCTGTTTTTGTCAACGGGTTCTTCTGCACGTAAGTGTACATCCCATTGCTGGTCCAATTATTATTGCCCTGTGTAGTGTCGCGCAGAAGCGTTTCGTATGACAAAACTGCATTGTATTTCAGGTGAGAATTACTCGGTGCTTCTTCGGCAACCCCCGTTACTTTAAATGCCTCTTTGTCATTGCCAATAATTAAAGTCTTTCCGAGAGGTGAACCATTAAAATATTTTTTAGCGAGTGCCTGAGTGATGACCACGCTCTTCGGCTCTTTTAACAAGGTCTCTCTATCGCCTTCAATCAGCTTAAAACTGAAAAACTTAAAGAAGTTAGAATCCGCATAGCAAACGTCCTTTTCGGTGAATATCTTTTCTTCATTTTTGAAAAGTATGCCTGATCCTCTGGCTATAGGCAGAACCCGGGTCATGCTCTCCACACCGGGAATTTCATTTTTCATCGCTGGCCCAACTGGCAAGCTCGAGTTGGTAGTAAAAATTTCCTGGCCTGCAATTTTTCCATGCAGACCTACACGATAAATGTTTTGGGCATTGTCGTGAAATTTATCGTAACTCAATTCATCGGTTACATAAATAAATATCAGAAGGCAGCTGGCAATACCAACGGTTAAACCGAAAATATTGATGAGTGAAAAGAATTTGTGTTTGACCAGGTTGCGCAGGGCAACCGTGAAGTAATTTTTTAACATACCTCTAATGTGTTTTTTTGATTTTAATTAAAATTTTGGGAATTTTTTGATAAAGACTTCAACTTCTGCATTTATGTTACACTATTCATCGCGTAAAGTCTTAGTTGGGTTCAATGACGCTGTGCTTACTGTTTTATAACCAACAGCCAATACAGCGATGATTGCCATAGCAAAAATAGAAACCGCAAAACTGATCATGCTTAGCTTTTGATAATATTCCCAGATAGAATCCATCAAGGCATCGGAAGCAAAGTAGCCCATCGCACCTCCAAGTGCAGTTGCGATGCCAAGGTTGACGATAAATTCGAAGTTGATAACTGCTGCAATATTACTCAATGACGCACCCAATACTTTGCGCACTCCAATCTCCTTCATCTTCTTCACAATATTTAGCGATACCAATGTAAACAAACCAATACCGGTCATGAGCGCTGCAAAAAATCCGAGGAAGCCGAACATGATCACTACGTTGGCATTGATTTCATTGGTCTCTTGGAGCTCCTGATCGATCAACTGGCCGTTGTACTGGGTATTGGGAAAAGTTTCCTTCCATTTCTTTTCCATAAAAGCATTCAGCTCCGCCAATTTTTCAGGTTTTGCCTTCACCACCAATTGCTGGTATTTGTCGGGAGAAGTGTAGCGTACCATCAAAGGTTGGAGCGGCTCCCACAGCGCACGTGCATAAACATTTTTAACTACACCAATCACATAGAACTGAACTGTATCCATCCATACAATTCGCTTGCCTATCGGGCTGTCTTTCCATCCAAACTGTTTAACAAATTCTTCCGAAACTAAAACAGATTCCTTTCGATCTGTTTCAGAATCTTTTTGAAATTTCCTTCCTGAAAGCAGGGTCATATCCATCACTTCGAAATAGTTATCGCCTACGTCCATGATGTCAACTTCACGTACCAGTGATTCAAATTTTACAGGGTCGTTGTAAAACGAATTGGCAATATGATTTTTTGTTCCTGCAATTAATTCTATGTCTTTGTTTGATGACAAGGCATCGCGATATGTATTGAAAGCGCCTTCATTGTTCACCCAAGTCGAAATTACCCCATGGGTCGCAAATCCTAAATCATAATTCTTCTGGTACTTTCCATTATCGTAGAAAGCAACTCCCATAATTATCCCGAGCAGGGAAATCACAAACTGCCCACCTAATAAGATGCGAGTAAACCAATTGGTGCCCCCAAACTTCGCTGTTCCTTTCAGGATACTCACAGGTTCAAATGAGGTCACATAAAATGCCGGATAGCCACCTGCAATCAATGCCGTAATCACGAGCAACGCAATGAGGAAGGCCATAAAGCCCAAGTTCTCTGAATAGTTCAACTTCAATTCAAGCCAGGGCCACATTGCATCATAGGCTGGTGCAAGCCACTCGGCCATCAGCATTCCGGCCAGGAGACCAAAAAAACAGAGCAAAAGATTTTCGGAGAGGAATTGAAAAACCAACTGACTGCGAAGGCCTCCCATCACTTTGCGAAGTCCTATTTCCTTAAGGCGTCTGCTTGATATGGCAATGGAGGTATTAGTAAAATTAAAGCACGCCAATAATAAAAGCAGAGCTGCCATTATTGCAGGAACCGTGATGGCTTCATCCGGAACTCCACCATTGAGCCAATCGCCATTGACACGCGGGTTCTGGCGATTGCGCTTCATCATGCCTTTGAAATTTTCGAGATAATACGAGGTAACTTTAAAATCTTCACGCACTTTATTTTGAGGTGCTACATACTGTTGCAATTGCCTGGTTACTTCAGGCACTCGCGAAGGGTCGTTAATCTGAAGAAACAACGTGTTCCACCTAAACCAGCTGGTTTCGGTGTTGTCCTTATCTAAATTGACATCCCAAAAATTATCGTACAAAGCGACAGCCTCAAACCGAAAACTGGAATTAAGAGGTAGCTGTTGAAAAACTCCACCCACAGTAAATTCTTTTAGCATGCGCTGGCCGTCACTCTTCAGTATCACCTGAGTAATTTGCTTGCCTACTACATCCTCGCTGTTAAAATATTTTTTCGCTACAACATCGCTAATAAAAACTTTGCTTTTATCATGAAAATCTGCAAACGATCCATACTTTAACTGATAGGTAAACAAATCGAAGAAAGCCGAATCCACAAAGGCAAACTGAGTACCGAAGATCTCTTCACCAATACGGATATCAGTGTAGGTAGAGGTATAGCGAACTACTTTCGATACATCCTTAAAATTATTTCTCACATGACCTGCCAGCGGATTCGGCACCATGCCGTACCGCTCATGCTTGCCCTGAAACTCCCGGTTAAATTGAACGCGATAAATTTTATCAGCATTCAATTGAGTATTGTCCCAACTGGCGGCAAACTCCCAATTCACATACGCTACAATGCAGCAGGCAATGGCAATTCCCATTCCGAAAACATTGATGAGAATAAATACTTTGTTCTTCATCAACGACCGCAGCGTTATAAGAAAGTAATTTTTGATCATGGGTATGCGAGTTTATACTAAGACGTCAACAAGCGTCAACTCGTTGCAATACAAAGCCAATAAATATGCCGAATGAGAAATGTCTATTCCTGTATGAAAATCCAAACCCTCTGTTCGGTTGGTGTACGGTGATGAACAGATCGTGTTCGATTACCTCACCCCGGCCCTCTCCAAAGGAGAGGGAGTAAAGTCCTCTCCTCTGGAGAGGATTTAGATAAGGTAAAAAAATAAAGTCCCGTGGTGCGGGACTTTATTCTTAACCTAAACCTAAACTATGAAGAACGAATCAGGACTCTTTCGTTCCTGAAGTCTTATCAGGGTTTTTCTAATTTTCAGGATTAGCTAAAATCCTGCAAATCCAAAAATCCTGATCTTAGATGTGAAATTGTTCTTTGATGTTTTCAGTAACGATTTTCCCATCAAACAAGTTAACGATGCGATGCGCATAGTTGGCATCATAAGGAGAGTGCGTTACCATCAAGATAGTAGTGCCTTCTTCATTTAATTGAGAAAGAAGTTTCATTACTTCTTCACCATTGGCCGAATCCAAGTTACCGGTAGGTTCATCGGCCAGGATTACTTTTGGTTTTGCTACGATGGCGCGGGAAATTGCCACACGTTGTTGCTGACCACCCGACAATTGCTGAGGGAAGTGATTTCTGCGGTGCATGATGTTCATGCGCTCCAATACTTCTTCCACTCTTTTCTTACGCTCATCTGAAGGCACTTTCATGTAAAGCAATGGAAGCTCTACGTTTTCAAACACCGTGAGTTCATCAATCAAATTGAAACTCTGGAACACAAAGCCGATTGAGCCTTTGCGCAATTGCGCGCGCTGGCGCTCAGAATATTTTGAAACTTCGTTTTCGCCAAAAAAATATTCACCGCCACTGGGGTTGTCGAGCAAACCAAGGATGTTTAGCAGCGTTGATTTACCACAACCTGACGGGCCCATGATGGCTACAAACTCGCCACTCTTAATTTCCAAATTGAGGCTGTTGAGGGCGGTTGTCTCTACTTCTTCAGTAGTATAGACTTTTTCGAGGTTTTTTAATTTTATCATATCGGTGAGGTTAAGAAAAAGATGTTTAACGTTTGGTTTTAGTTTTAAGAGATACTTGTTTTTTTTCTGTTGGTTACAAATTACATGATCATAAGACGCTGAACCCGGTAAAAAGTTGCACTCGATCCATTAATTCAATATCAAAACTTCGTTGTTGCCAAAATTTTCGTATGAAGAAGTAATCACTTTGTCGCCAGGTTTGAGGCCTTCCAATACTTCAAAGTATTCAGAGCCCATCTTGCGGCCGAGCTTAACCTCTCGTTTCACAGCACGGTCGGTTCCGGGCTCGACAATGAAGACCCAATTTCCTCCGGTGTCTTTGTAGAATCCACCCATCGGCAATAACAACTCTTGTGACGGTTGACCCAACTCAATTCTCAAACGAAGTGATTGGCCTCTACGTATGCCTTGAGGAGTTTCGCCTGTAAATTCCATGTCAACTTCAAAACGGCCGTTGGTGATGTTGGGATAAATGTATTTGATCTCGAGATTATAGGTTTTTCCATCGAAGTCGGTGGTGGCGGGAAGTCCTGTTGAGATTTTTGGCAAATACAATTCATCGATCGGTACACGCACTTTGTAACTTCCCACAATATCCACTTGTCCTAATCTTTGCGCTGTGTTAATAGCTTGACCAGTTTCCCAGTGTGCAGACATAGTAAGTTGACCATCAACCGGAGCTTTGATATTGAGGTTTTCCAATATTGTTCTCACGGCAATGAGGTTTTGTTTCATTCGGTTTTCTGATACATCAATATCTTGCAAGTTCAGAATCCTTCCTACTGAATCTCTCCTATATGCTTCGTAAGTAAATTTTCTGCGCTCAACGTTGTACAAGTAATCCGCCTCGGTCTTCTCAAAATCCTGTTTTGCGATAAGCTTCTTGTTAAGAAGAACTTTTTGTCTCTCATACTGTGGGCGAAAAATGGCAAGCTGATTATCGATCTGCGCAAGTGTTTGTCGTTGTTCCAAATCATTTCTCAAAATACCGAGACGGGTGTCACGAGAGCGGTTAATGCTTTGCACCAACTCTGATTCTTGCTGCAAGACCGCAATTTCCCGGTTAAGATTAGTTATCTCGAGAATAGGGTCTCCTTTTTTTACAATCGAACCACTTTCGCGAATTACTCGCCTGATATTTCCACCTTCAATCGCATCAAGGTAAACAGTTCGTGCAGGTTCAACAGTGCCAGTCTGAGGAATGTATTCCTTGAACAAGCCCATCTTCACTTCCGAAATCGTGATCTTATCTTTTTCGGTTTTAAGTTTGGAGCGCCTGTCGGCAAAAATAAATTGGTAGGCAATAAATAAGATCAAGGCAGCTGAGCCAAGGTATGTTGCTACTTTCTTAACAGTGAATCTTTTCTTTTCAATCTTCTTGTCCATGCACTAAGAGCTTTTCGGTTTTGTGATCACTATTAGCCAAGTTGTGTGCCAACATGATAACGGGCTTTTCGGTATGGATTTCGGGTTTTGTGTCCGATTTCAAGTTCAAATGTGAACGAGCCTGTCCGTATGCGGACAAAATTTTTATAGCTTTGAATCAGAAAACTGCGATTACTCTTAAAACGAAGCCATTTCATCTAACGGTATCAATATTGATAAAACAATTTGAAAATTTGAAAATGAGGCAATTTGAAAATAGGGGATTAATTTCTGACGAGAACTCACGATTTCATTTGCCAATCGGTCAGTTGAAATTTTCCAGTAACTGGTTGCAGTTTCAAGTCCCAACAATAAATTTTCAAATCCTCAAATTTTAAAATCTTCAAATCACTGTAGAATGAACGAAAACAGGCAAGGAAAAATTTTAATTGTTGACGACAACGAAGATTTGCTGAAGGCTGCCAAGATTTTTCTCAAGCGTCATTTCGCACAAGTTGATGTAGAAAAAAATCCTGAAAGCATTCCCGCGCTGATGGCTAATGAAGACTACGATGTGATTTTGCTCGACATGAATTTCACTAAAGATGTGAGCAGTGGCAGCGAGGGTTATTATTGGCTCCAAAAGATTTTAGATATCGATCCGTCATCGGTTGTGGTATTGATTACAGCTTATGGGGATGTTCAAATGGCGGTGAAAGCAATCAAGGCCGGTGCAACTGATTTTGTTTTGAAGCCCTGGGAAAATGAAAAACTTCTCGCCACACTTTTTTCGTCCATGCGCTTGCGCGAATCACGAGATCAGATTCAAACATTGAAAATTAAAAATCAGGAGATCAATCACGCCCTTAACGAAAAATTCAGCGACATCATTGGCCAAAGCCAATCCATGCAGAAGATTTTTCAAACGGTGGAACGAGTGGCTCTCACAGATGCCAATGTTCTGATCCTAGGCGAAAACGGCACAGGAAAAGAAATGATCGCGCGCGCCATTCACAGGAACTCTCAAAGAAAAAGTGAATCGTTTGTCTCTGTTGATTTAGGCTCTGTAACTGAAACACTCTTTGAAAGTGAGCTCTTTGGTCATAAGCGAGGATCATTCACCGATGCAAAAGAAGATAGAGTCGGTCGTTTTGAATTGGCTAACAGCGGAACGCTTTTTCTTGACGAAATCGGAAACTTATCAATGCCGCTGCAGGCAAAACTTCTGACCGTTCTTCAAAACAGAAAAGTAAGTCGTGTTGGTGCGAACAAAGAAGTACCGGTTAATATCAGACTGATCTGCGCCACCAACATGCCTCTCTATGAAATGGTGAAGGAAAATAAATTCAGACAGGATTTGTTGTATCGAATCAACACGATTGAAGTTGAGATTCCTCCTTTGCGAGAGCGGCCGGAAGATATTCCTTTGCTCGCCCAATATTTTTTGAAAAGCTACAATGGCAAATACGGAAAGAACATTTCCAAAATCAGTGATGCAGCCCTCGCGCGTATGAACAAACATTCCTGGCCGGGTAATATTCGTGAACTTCAACATTCACTTGAAAGAGCCGTGATCATGAGCAGTGCTTCAGTTTTGCAGCCAGAAGATTTTAATTTGAATGCCGTAAGCACAAAAGAAAACGAAGGAGGGTTGAACCTTGACGCATTTAA
Organism: Bacteroidota bacterium; assembly: GCA_016178785.1. Classification (GTDB taxonomy): domain Bacteria; phylum Bacteroidota; class Bacteroidia; order Cytophagales; family Cyclobacteriaceae; genus ELB16-189. The sequence goes on from JACOSO010000096.1 coordinate 184,683, forward strand.
TCTAGAAGAAGTTGAAAAACTGCTGATCCGCAAAGTGCTGAAAAAATACAATGGCAACATTACCCAGGCAGCCGCAGAACTCGGCCTCACACGCTCATCACTTTACAGAAGATTGGAGAAACATGGACTTTAATTAGTCAATAGTCCATTGTCCATAGTCGATAGCAGGCTATGGACCATCGACCATCGACCATCGACTAAATTATGAAAGACTTTCGCATACGGGTTATTTTTCGAGTGGTGATGTTGGGTGCATCGGTTGCTCTTTTTATTTTCATGCTCTCGCGCCCCAACATGATTTTTGCTGCGGGACTCAATTTCTTTGTGATCATTTTTCAGTTGGTTGAATTATACAAATTCACTTCACAGACTAATCGCAAACTCACCCGCTTTCTCGAATCTGTCCGTTATTCTGATTTTGCCTCTGGCTTCGCAGCCGATAATAAACTCGGCAAGAGTTTTAAAGATCTTAACGAATCCTTCAACGGAGTACTGGAGGCATTTCGCAAAGCGCGATCAGAGAAAGAAGAAAACTGGCAATACTTAAACACCATTGTCCAACAAGTTCGCACAGGTATCATCTCTTTTGACGATGCGGGCAACGTGGAATTGATGAATGCCAACGCTAAAAAGTTTGTAGGCATCTCTAACTTGAAAAACATCAATGAGCTCACAGAAAAAAATCCAAAACTGTTTGCTTCATTGATGGAAGTGCAGACGGGCAAAGGAGCCCTTTACAAAACAAATGAATTTCTTTTGACGCTTCAGGCAACTGAGTTGCGCATTCGCGGAAATACAGTGAAACTGGTTACGATGCAAAACATTCAGACAGAATTGCAACAACAAGAAATTGAGGCTTGGCAAAACCTCACACGCGTACTTCGGCACGAGATCATGAACTCTATCACTCCTATTTCTTCGCTCACCTCTACCCTTCGTGAAATCCTGGATCACGAGTTGGTGAAAAAGGAAAATGACTATGAAATGAAGGCCGATGTGGCAGATGACCTGCGCGAAGGATTGGGCACTATCGAGAGCCGAAGCAAAGGGTTGATCAAGTTTATTGACGCGTATCGCGAATACACTTCGCTGCCCCAGCCTAAAATCAAAACGGTCCTGTTAAAAGAATTGATCGACAAGACAGCGCAGTTCATGCGACAGCAATTGAAAAAGACTTCGATCGATTTTTCAAGTTCGTGCAGCTCGGATTACCTCACTGTTCAGGCCGATGCAGAAATGATCGAGCAAGTACTCATCAACTTAGTGAAGAACTCTATGGAATCGTTATCGCAAAATGGGCATGGCAAAATTGAACTGAGCGGAAGATACGATGGCCAAAACGTTCTTGTCGAAGTTGCCGACAATGGCCCGGGAATTATACCAGAAGCGATCAACAGAATATTCGTTCCGTTCTTCACTACTAAAAAAACAGGATCAGGAATTGGCCTTGCCCTCTCCCGTCAAATCATGCAAATGCATAACGGGTCATTGACTGTGGAATCGCAGCCAGAAGTGAAGACGGTGTTTACGTTGAGGTTTTAGATTGACTTTATCCTTGGTTGACCAAACATTTTTTATTGCTGCTACTGATCAGGTTACATTCAACAATTTGATGTTCGAGTTTTGTACTCGCGCTTCATACAAGTATCTTTGTCTAAATAGTTTTTCACATGAGCACCTCCTTAATCAAAAAGAAGCTTCACCGCTACATAGAAACAGCAGAAGCAAAAAAATTGAAAGCGTTCTATACAATAGTGGAAGGTGAAATCAAAACCCAAAGTAGCGCAATAACATTGCAAGAATTGAATCATAGAATATCTGATTTTGAAAACGGCAAGGTGAAAGGCCTCTCGTGGGAAGAAGTAAAACAACGCGCAAGAAAATCAGCCCATCGCAAACATGCCTGATGTCCTCTTTCATCCGATAGCGGATGCTGAGTATACCGAAGCCTACGAGTGGTATGAAAACCAAAAAGTTGTTTAGGAAAAGAGTTTGAAAATTGCGTTGAGAAAAAACTAAACCAGATAATTTTTAACCCCCTTCGGTACGCAAAGAAAAGAGGCATTCACAGAGAAGCATTAGTGGAAACTTTTCCCTATGTAATTGTTTACAAATTCTACCCCAAAGAGAGTCTCATTTTCGTTTCATCTATTTTCCACGCCAGCCGTAACCCGAAAAAGAAATACAGGAGAAGATAATATTAAGGATCGCTACCGGTCTTTCTTTCTCTTCTTTTACAACCAAGAAAACCGGATCAAGAATTGGCCTCGCACTTTCTCACCAAATCATGCAAATGCACAATAGATTACTGGCTGTGGAATCGCAGCCAGAAGTCAATACTGTGTTTACTCTTCGGTTCTAAGTGGTGGTAATTTAAAATAATATTACTGATAATCAAATACTTACGAAAATATTGTAATTTTTTCAAACAGTACTTGGCCATACATAGTACTATCACCGTATAAGGCCATAAGACTTGTTTAACAAAAGCCTATGAATCTTGAAAACACCCAAGTGCAGATGCGAAAGGGAATTTTGGAGTACTGCATACTCCATATTATCGCCCGCGGAGAGACTTACGCCTCCGACATGATCAATGAATTGACCTCCGCCAAAATGATTGTAGTGGAAGGTACACTCTATCCTTTACTCACGCGATTGAAAAACTCCGGCCTTCTTGAATACAAGTGGGTTGAATCCAAATCTGGGCCGCCCCGCAAATATTATAAGCTTACTAACATAGGCGACAAATTTTTGCAAGGCCTTACGGAAACATGGGATGACCTTGTGCACTCTACTGAAATGATTCGCAAGAAAACAACCTCTAACGTTTAACCTCACTCCACTCCTATTTGATATGAAAAAGACATTAAGCATCAACATCAGCGGCATCATCTTCCACATCGAAGAAGATGGTTATGAAACGCTTCGTAAATATTTGGATTCGATCAATCGCTACTTCAGTTCGTTTGAAGACAGCAGTGAAATTCTTGCTGACATCGAGAGTCGCATAGCCGAAATATTTTTGGTCAAACTCAATGAAGGCAAGCAGGTGATCACGGCCGAAGATGTGCAGCAGCTCATCGCTACAATGGGTAACGTGAGTGACTTTAAGGCTGCCGAAGAAAATGAATTCGCCAGTGAATCAACTGCAAAAGAAGAGCCGCGTGCAGCTTCAGCACAACCGATAAATAAAAAACTGGTGCGCGACCAACGCAGAAAAGTCTTAGGCGGAGTTTGTGCCGGGCTGGCCTATTATTTTGGGGTTGATCCTGTGTGGCCGCGTTTAATCTTTGCCTTGCTTACTCTTGGTTATGGGGGCGGAGTTATCCTGTACCTGATTTTGTGGATTGCGCTTCCTGGAGAGGAAAACCTAGAAGAGCAATCAAGCGTGAAGAAAATGTTTCGCGACCCCGAGAAAAAAGTATTGGGCGGTGTAGCCGGTGGAATTGCGGCATTCTTCGGAATTGATTTGGTAGTAGTGAGAATCCTCTTTGTGATTGCAAGTTTTATCGGAGGGTTTGGAATAATTCTTTACCTCATCCTTTGGTTCTCCATTCCCGAGGCAAAAACAATCACTGAAAAAATGGAAATGCAGGGTGAACCCGTCACGCTTTCCAATATTGAATCTAGTGTGAAGAAAAGTTTAAACGAAAAAGGCGAAGAAGAGAGTGCACTTGCAAAGATTGTCTTATTTCCGTTTCGCGCCATAGCGGCTGTCATCACATTCCTTGGTCAAATACTTGGGCCTGTATTTCGCGGAAGCATAGAAGTAATACGAGTGATGATCGGTATTGTTATTTTGTTGACCGGCATTGCTTTAGTGTTTTCAGTGCTGCTTGGTTTTGGCCTACTGTTCGGAATAATTTCGTCTTCATCTCTGCCCGATTCATGGGGTGCCAACTTAGAAGGAATCAACCTTCCGATTGACGCATTCAAAGCAAGCTTCCCAACATGGACAGTGGTATCAGCATTTTTTGTAGCATTCATTCCTTCTTTGTTCGTTCAACTTATTGGCAGCTCGATTATCGCGAAGCGGGTCGTGTTTCGCGGGCCAATGGGATGGTCGATGTTTGTGATTTTCATTGTAAGTGTTTTGCTGGTCAGCTTCTCGCTGCCTAGAATCATTCTTTCGTTCAAAGAAGAGGGTGAGTATAAAATTGAAAAGACTTTTGACGTTAGTGGAAAAACGGCCGTATTCAAAATCAACGAAACGGGCTTGGACGATTATCGTGTTACTGATCTTACTGTACGAGGGTATGAAGGCAAGCAAATAAAATTGACCGAACGGTTTTTAGCGCAAGGTCGCTCGCGCAAAAGAGCAATCGAAAATGCGCAGACTGTTAGCTACAATGTTCAGCAAACCGACAGCGTGATCACGTTCGATTCAAATATTATTTTCAATAAGGACGCCCAATTCCACGCACAGCGGTTAGAGCTTGAGTTACTCGTGCCCTACGGGCAGAAGATGGTAATTGATGGTGATATGTGGAGGCTCATTGACAACAATTACAGTCGTTGGAATTACTCAGAAACAGACAAACCACAAACCTGGACAATGACTAAAAAGGAATTGGAATGCGCCACTTGTCCTGCGCTGCCCAAAAGTCAACTAGGCTTTGCTGATGATGATCAGTTTGGCTTGAAAGATTTTGATGAGCTTGACATCAGCGGTATCTTTAATCTCGATATTCATCGTGGAGAAAATTATTCGATTGAGATGAATGGTCCTGAAAGTGAAAGAGAAAAATACAAAGTAGACCTTGCAGGAAATACAGTAGAGATCAACTACCATGCTCGCAACAAGACTTTTTGGACAAGAGATATCAACGGAGAAGAGTTAACAAAAATAAATATCACTATGCCCAGCTTGAAAAAACTGAAAGTGAAAGGCGCAGGCAAAATTAAAATTGATGGCTTCCACGAAAACGATGTAAATATTTCTCTGCTTGGCGCAATGACCTGCGAAGCAAATTTTCACGCACAAAATCTGCAACTTGATCTTTCCGGTCCAATGGTTTTTGAATTGGATGGCGATGGTGATTTCCTGGAAGCAGAGGTAGACAAAGTAGCACAACTGAAAGCAAGTGGCTATGAAGTTCGTCATGCGGTAGTGAGCGCACGTGAACTTGGACGTGCACGTGTTAATGCTCGCGAGAAAATCGAAATCGAAACGGACGTAACGGGTTCGGTTAAGTATCAGGGCACGCCTGAGGTAATCAGGAAGGACTGAGACTGGGCTGGTTAATGGATTCTGGTCACTGGATTGCTGGAGACCAGAATTCATAATCTATTGGGTTCTCATTACCATGAAAATCCTAAATTACATTTCGATATTTCATGGATAAATATTTTATGGAAAACTTATTTCATACCTTTACCATGAAAATCCTAAATTACATTTCGATATTTCATGGAATTAAAAAGAACTTGTTTGCCCGAACTGCAAAAGATGTTGCGGTTTTTCCCGGTGGTAGGCATTGTGGGCGCACGTCAAGTCGGTAAGACCACACTTGCTAAACAATTGGCCTCAGGTAAAAAGGGGTCTGCCTATTTCGATCTTGAAACAGCTCGCGACCGCACCAAACTATCCGACCCATACCTCACGCTAAAAAACTTGGAGGGTCAACTCGTCATTTTGGATGAAATCCAGTTCATGCCCGAGCTGATGAACGAATTGCGTAGTCTCATCGATGAAAAACGTAGACCTGGCCGCTTCATCATACTCGGCTCTGCTTCTCCCGAGTTGGTCAAAAAAAGTTCGGATTCGCTTGCCGGTCGTATTGGCTATTATGAACTCACTCCATTTCTTCAAAACGAAGTTGCGACAACCAGGCACGACCAATTATGGTTGCGTGGCGGTTTTCCAGATTCATTCACCGCTCCAACGGAAGCGCTCAGCTTTACGTGGCGCAAAAATTTTGTGAAGTCGTATGTTGAACGCGACTTGCCTCAACTGGGTTTGTCCGTAGATGCCTTCACGCTCGAACGTTTCTGGCGGATGCTCGCCAATTTTCATGGCAATGTTTGGAATGCAGAAAATTTTGGTCGGGCACTTGGCGTAACGGGCAACACCGTAAACCGTTATTTGAATTTCATGGAGAACGCTTTTCTGTTGCAGCGGCTCTACCCCTACTCGCGCAATATGAAAAAACGATTGGTGAAATCACCCAAAGTTTATCTTAGTGACTCGGGCATATTCCATTATTTGAATGACATTCAAAATAAAGAAGCCCTGCAAAATACACACCTCATCGGGGCATCGTGGGAGGGTTATGTGGTCGAGCAAATCAAGCGGCAGGCAAAAGACCGTTTCCACTATTTTTTTTACCGCACCCACCAAGGCACCGAATGCGATCTGATCCTGGAAAAATCTGGACGCATTGAAGCGGCCATCGAAATCAAATATTCGTCTGCTCCAACAATGACCAAAGGTTTTAAACAAGCATTGGAAGATTTAAAGCCAAAGAAAAGTTTTGTGATCGTGCCTGAAACGGAAGGGTTTCCGCTCTCGAAGCAAACCTCGGTGATTTCGCTTTCTGATTTCTTGACAAAACAACTCAGCAAAGTCTAAGCTAACGCCAATCTTAAAATTTCACTTCCATTCAAAAAAGCAATAACTTTTCCCAATCCAAATCGAGGAAAGTTCGATGAACATAAAAATCAAATTCCTTGGCGCAGCGAAAAGTGTCACCGGCTCAAAATACCTGCTCCAGGTTGACGATAAGAAAATATTAGTCGATTGCGGGATGTTTCAAGGGCAGAAAGAATTGCGCCTTCGCAACTGGGATAAACTACCTGTTGATCCGCGGCAGATCGATATTGTTGTAATCACTCACGCACACATCGACCACACGGGCTATCTGCCGCGGCTGGTAAAAGATGGTTTTTCAGGGAAGATTATTTGTACTGCTGCCACTGAAGACTTAATGTCGATCATGCTTCTTGATGCAGCCAAGCTACAGGAAGAAGAAGCATTGTTTGCCGCTAAGAAAGGATTCTCTAAACATGAAGACCCCAAACCGCTTTTCAATACAGACGATGTAAAACTGGTAATGCAGTTAGTCGAGAGTCATTCATTCAAATCAGAATTCAACCTGTTGCCCAATGTCTCCGTGACATTTCATATTGCCGGTCACATTCTCGGTGCCGCAATCGTTGAACTTAAAGTCAGTGGCAAGAGTCAGCAGAAGAAAATTATTTTTTCGGGAGACCTTGGCCGCTACAATGATCCAATCATGTTCGATCCTGAAGCTATTGCTGAGGCAGATATTCTTCTTACTGAATCAACCTATGGCGACCGCCTCAACCCGATGACTAATGTAACGGAGCAACTCGCAACTATTGTCAACGAAACCTACGCCAACGAAGGAACCCTGGTGATCCCCGCGTTTGCCGTTGGAAGAACGCAGAGTCTTATTTATTATTTCCATCAATTAATAGAGGCTAAAAAAATTCCGATGCTTCCCGTTTTTGTTGACAGCCCAATGGCGATCAGCGTAACAAATCTTTATGAGAAACATGCAGGGTTACACAAAATCAAGGTTACAGAAAGCCGTCACGAATTGATCAGCATTTTTGACACGCCCAACATTCACTTCTGCAACACCAGTGAAAGTTCGAAAGCACTGAATTCAATGAAGAAACCCGGCATCATCATTTCTGCGAGCGGAATGGCAACTGGAGGCCGTGTGTTGCATCACCTTTACCATCGATTAAGGAATGAAAATGATACACTACTATTTGCCGGATATCAGGCTGAGGGATCGCGCGGCCGTTCTATTTTAGAAGGAGATAAATTTGTAAAAATATTTGGTGAAGATGTGCCTGTTCGGTGTCATGTGCGCGAGGTTCACGGCCTTTCAGCGCATGCCGACCAAAGTGAATTACTAAGGTGGCTTTCAAATTTTAAGAAGGCTCCAAAAACTACTTTCATAGTGCATGGTGAAGAAGCCAGTTCAATCGTGTTTTCCAATGTCATCCAGCAAAAGCTTGGTTGGAATACGTTAATTCCTGAATACCTTCAGTCTGTTGAATTATTTTCCGGCATTTAACCTGGATTATCTTTGGAAAACTCTGCTCCTTTATGTAAAAAATTATGTCTCCTCCTAAACGAAAGATTAATCTGATTACCATGATAACCAAAACCATTTTTCTGGCTCTTGGTTTTTTCACCAATTTGGAGGAGGACAAAGTATAGTCTTTGTAAGACGGCTAAGAAATCATGTTAATCAAATTAATCAGTAATATGGATCAAGTAAACAATGAATTTATGACCGCTCAAGTTGCTAATGCACAATCCCGGTTTAATTTTGATTATGACTAAACCTGACCGCATCTTCTCTCTCGATGTGTTTCGAGGGATCACGGTAGCCGCAATGATTTTGGTGAACAATCCGGGGGATTGGGGTGCTGTTTATCGTCCACTTCTTCATGCCCGTTGGAATGGATGTACGCCAACGGATTTAATTTTTCCGTTTTTCCTTTTCATCGTTGGTATGTCGATTCACTTTGCTTACCAGCCAAAACTAACTGAAAGGCTTACCAAAAAAGTGTTTTTGAAAATAGTGAAACGTGCTGCCATCATTTTTGGCCTTGGAATTTTATTGGCATGGTTTCCGACTTTCTCATTGGAAAAACTGGCTACGCTGCGAATTCCGGGGGTGCTGCAAAGAATAAGTATTGTGTTTTTCTTTTGCTCCATTATTTATTTAAAAATGAATTGGCTCGCGCAAATTCGGGCTGCGTCAATTTTACTCGTTGGTTATTTTTTGCTGATGACAGTGGTGCCTGTACCTGATTTTGGTGAGGCAAACCTAGAACCTGAAACCAATCTGGCCGCATGGCTTGATCGATTTCTGCTTAACGGACATTTGTGGTCGCAAAGCAAAACGTGGGATCCCGAAGGCCTGCTCAGTACGTTGCCCGCAATTGCAACAGGGATTATTGGAATGCTTACAGGGCAGCTTTTTTCTAAAATTGACAGGCCAGAACTTCGCACCACTTGGCTGTTTTTCCTTGGCTGTGTTTTAATTGTGGCCGGGTCTGCCTGGGGCTTGTTTTTCCCAATCAACAAATCTTTATGGACGAGCAGTTATGTTTTGTACACGGCAGGAATTGCGATGCAGTCTTTTGCTTTCTGTTATTGGATCATCGATGTACATGGATGGAAGAAGTGGGCAACTCCTTTTGTTTACTATGGGGTCAATGCGATTTTTGTTTTTGTGGCCTCAGGCGCAGTGGCAAAAATTTTGATTCGGATTAAAGTGGGTGAAGGAGAGAGCCAAACTTCGCTCTGGGGATATATCTTTAACAGCGCTTATGCCTCATGGCTTTCACCAAAAGATGCATCTCTCGCTTTTGCAGTTACTTTGATTTTGTTTTTTCTTCTGATCCTTTGGTGGATGTATAAGAAGAAGATTTTTATTAAAGTGTGAGGCTAATGCTGGATGCTCGATATTGGAATCAGATACTTTTTAGAATAGAATAAATCAAACTCATGGATTGTTCCTGATGACACTAAACTTGGAATAGAAGCCAATTTCCAACATCCAATGACCAGAATCCAGTAACCAGTTTCTAGGATCAAAATATTCCCCCAACCCCATGCAACCCCATCCGTTAACTTTGCATCTCCGTTGATGTAAAGTCTCAATGGGATTTCAAATTTACCGCGCGAAAGAAACCGAATTGATTGATGGCTGCCTTCGGCAAAACCGACAAGCACAGCAGTCGCTTTACCAGCATTATGCAGGTAAAATGTATGCGCTTTGCTGCCGTTACGTGAAAGACCGCATGGAGGCCGAAGATGTGCTGGTAATGTCATTCACGAAAATTTTTGAGCGCATCGGGCAGTACAAAGGTGACGGTAGTTTTGAGGGATGGATCAGGCGCGTAGTGGTGAATGAATCGCTCACCTATTTGAGAAAACACAAAAACATGTACCTCGAGACAGACATTGAAGAAGCAGCTTATGAGCCCGACTACCAAAGGTTGGAAAACGAACTTGAGGTCAGCGATTTGATGAAGCTGATCGCGAGTTTGCCCGTGGGCTACCGCACCGTGTTCAATATGTATGCGATTGACGGATACAACCACAAGGAGATTGCAGAGCAGCTCGGCATCAGTGAGAACACATCGAAGTCGCAGTTGAGCAGGGCGCGCACTTTATTACAAAAACGATTAACCGAAATTGAAAATGAAACAGTCAGAAAAACCAATTGACCGGGTCGATCAATTTTTCAAAAATAAATTGGAAGATCACACCATCGCTCCATCTGAAAACGCGTGGGCAAAAGTGGAGGCAGGGCTTTCAAAAAAAAATAATGTAATAGTGTGGCGCTGGGCTGCGGCTGTTTTGCTGATGGGTGCATTGATCTCCATTATTTATTGGTCACAGAGAGGTGCTGAAAATGTTGACCCTGTATTAGTAGAGAAGAAAATTGAAAAGGAAAAATCAAATGCATCGAGTGAAGTAAAGAGAACGGCAAACACGATGTCGGTTGCAAAGACGAAGGTGGTTCGTGAGGACACGAACCACGGAGAAGTGAAAGGCGTCCAAACGCTGGTAGACAAAAAAAGCCGCTCTCTTGAAGAAGAGTCTTCTAAGTCAAAACTAAAATTGATGGAGACGGAAGCCGCATTGGCTCAACAATACACAATTAAGGATCCCCTCAAGGATTTAATCGAAGAAAAAATTAAGACCAAAGCAACCGCAGAGGCCGAAGTTGCATCTTCTAAACAGAAGCCAATCAAACTGGAATTTACACTTGAAGCTTTGTCTTCGGAAGAAACGGTGGCCACGACTAACGAAGTCAAAAGTTCAGGGATCAAGAAAGTTTTGCAATTGGCGCGTGAGATGAAGCAAGGCGAAGGGCCGGTAAGTGGCTTAAGAGAAAAGAAAGATGAGCTTTTCGCACACAACTTTATCACGGGAAAAGAAAGAAAACAATAATTGAACTAAGAATTACCAAATGAAAATGAAAACGAAACTGATTTACATACTAACTTTTATCTCCTCATCACTTTTTGCGCAACAGCAAATTGACACCGTGACCATCAAGGTAGGCGAAGGCAGCAAGGTGATCTTTGCCATCAAAGACAAAAAAGATTTGGAGACAATGAAGAAGTACGACTTTCAAAAACTGATGGACGAAATGATCTATAAGCTTCAAATGCGTGACTCCACTCAATTGAAAAAAATATCTTCTGAGTTTCTAAAAAAAGATACTGTAAAAGAAGAAGTCGTGGCGAAGCAAGAAGAGCCGGCAATTCAAAACAATGAATCTGGTTCGGGTGAGCGCCATGAAAGAAAATATCACGGCCGCAGAACGAGAAACACTTTCAACGTAGACCTTGGCACAAACAATTATTTGAGCAAGGGAAGTTTCCCAAGCCAGGATAACAGCTTGTATTCCGTTCGCCCGTGGGGATCATGGTATCTTGGGCTCAACTCAATTTATCGCACGCGCATGGCCAATAAATTTTTTCTGGAATGGGGTTATGGCATGAGCTGGTATAATTTTAAATTTCAAAACACGCAAACGCAAATCACTAAAGATGATACCGGTGTGCTCTTCAATCTGGATGCCCGGGGCTACGACTACCACAAGAGCAAACTTACGGCTGTATATTTAAATGTCTCGTTAGTGCCAGTGTTTGATTTCGGAAGCAACAGATGGAAGCCTAGTTTTTTTGACGGACACAGGTCGGGCGGTTTTCGTATAGGTGTTGGACCGTATGCCGGTTATCTCATCGACAGCTATTCCAAGCAGGTGTATGATGTAAATAATGAAAAAAGGAAAGAACGACACCACGACAATTTTTACCTGAACAATCTACGCTATGGAGTGCGCGCACAAGTGGGCTTCAATGACATCGATTTCTTCTTCAACTATGATCTGAACCCACTCTTCTCTACTAACAAAGATGCGAATCCGAACTTGAATGCATTTAGTTTTGGAATAACGTTTTAGGAACTGGATTCATGATGCTAGAATCAAGCACCCTGAATCCAGTATCAAACTTTAAACGCCTCTCCTTTCGTAATCACCATTTCTCGCTCGTCTCCTTTGAGTTTTAAGTCGCGGCTGACCCTTCTCGGAGATGGCCATTGCCAAGCGCACCAAAGAATGATCGCTCCGAAATAAATGCTAAACCTTTGATCAGAAGTGAGGAAAAAGCCGATGGCCAACAAAAAAGATACCCACACAATGGAATTTATTTTTCGCTTAATCACAGGCGAATACAAGTCCAATTTTTTTCCGAGGCTTACTTCACTGGTGATTTTTTTACAGCGCTTCAATGTTCCCAACTGAACAATCGTTAGTATTACTAAAACAATGATTGGAATTGATATCAGCAATATTTCAACACCAAGACTATCTTCAATGATCGGAGGAAGAACGCCAGAAAGGATCAGGTAATAGATGGCCAGAAATTCTGCAATCGGCAGCAGCAGCATCATCATGGAGCGGTTGTAGAGCTTGTAAAAATATTCTTTGAGCGTGAAATTCATGTTGGATGTAGTTTCAAAGCTAATTATAAAATATCTTTGCTCCATAGTTTGATACCTATGATGAGTGCTACAGACAATTTATCGCGTAAGGAACAGGTGATCCGCAGTGCGGCCGAGTTGTTTCGTGAGAAAGGTTATGCCGCAGCAAGCATGCGAGACCTCGCACAGAAATTAGGCATCGAAGCGGCAAGCTTGTATTCACACATCAAATCAAAAGAAGAAATTTTGCAGAGTCTTTGTTTCGACATGGCCACAGAATTTCGCAAGTCGCTTGATGAAGTAGAGAAACAAAAAGTTACAGCAAGTGAGAAATTGAAAAACGGAATCATCGGCCATATTCAGGTGATGGCGAAGGACCTCACTGCCTCAGCTGTATTTATGAACGAGCACCGCCACCTGAGTAATCCCTACTTGCGCGAATTCCTTTTGCTGCGCATCAACTATATCAACCGCTTTAAAGACATCATTGAAGAAGGGATGGAAAAAGGCGAATTCAAAAGCAACATCGATAAGAAGCTTGCCGTGATGACGCTCTTCTCTTCCCTTAATTGGATGCCGCTTTGGTACGACCCGCACAGCAATATCGATTCGCTATCACTCGGCCAGCAATTGGCTGATATGTTGGTGAACGGACTAAAGAAATCTTAATTCCTAAGACTTTCTCGAAGACACAAAGGCGCGGAGTAATTCATAACTCCGGGCTGTGATTCATCTCCAACGAACCGGAAAATAATTTTTCAGGGTACTCCTCATCCTCTTAAGAATAATCCATCATTTTTTTTCCCTAAACAGAAATAAACTTTGGTCTTTCTGCTTTTAGCGAAATATTAGTGCTTATGAACTGATCTGGCTTACATTACAAAAACTGAAACTGTTATGTTTACGTTGAAATGAGAAAATTTGAATATGATTTCTGCAATCTTTACTAAAGGAGTCAAGTTGGTAAAAGAAGTAATCGGAGTTATTTCAAGTTGGCGCTATTCGGAGTATCGCAGTGGAAGGGGAGCAAGCTGTTACACTAATCTTTGGAAATTTTAAATATGGAAAACAAAAAAAACCTGACGGCCATTCTCGCACTGATTGCTGTGTGCATTTTGTGGGGCACTACTTACCTTGCCTTGCGTGTTGGGGTTACCCGATTTCCTCCCTTTCTTTTTTCAATGTTGCGCTTCATCATGGCTGGTCCGATTTTAATTGCCATTATGCTGCTGCTGGGAAAAAAGATTCCAAGTGCTACAGTCTTATTCGACCAGGCCGTAGGCGGTTTACTTATGTGCACTCTTGGTGTGGCCATTGTTGGCTGGGCCGAAGTAAATGTTTCCAGCGGGGTGGCGGCTGTCATCTGCTCGATGATGCCTATCTGGACCGTATTCCTAAACCTGATCGCCAATCGTGAAGAAAAACCGACATTATTAATCATTCTTGGTTTGCTCACAGGTCTTGGCGGCATTCTTTTAATTTTCCGAGAACACCTGTCAGAATTTTATAAACCGGAATACATCATCGGTATTGTGGCGATTTTCCTCGCAAACCTTTGTTGGGCAATCGGCACGATGTGGGTGAAGAAAAGAAACAACAGCAAGGACCCCATTATGAATGCGGGTTGGCAAATGTTTTTTGGTGGTTTATTTCTCCTACCCATCAGCCTGGTATTTGATGATTACTCAACCATTCATTGGTCATCTGAAATTTTGTTCGCCCTGTCTTATCTAACACTCATCGGGTCAGTGGCAGCCTATGCTTGTTATTTCTATGCCGTCACGCATTTACCGATAACCATCGTATCTCTTTACGCTTACATCAATCCTGTGATTGCTGTCATTCTGGGCTGGTTGATCCTGGATGAAAAATTGAATGCAGGAATTTGGGCTGCCATTGGCATCACTTTGCTTGGTATTTACATCGTGAACAAAGGGTATCAATTGAAAAATAATTGGAAGACGCAATTATCTAAACCCAAAGCGGCATGATTACAACGCTCGAACAATTTAAGAAACATAAGAGAAAATTTGTGCTTCTGTTGGGCATTGTGATTGGCATTGTTATCTTTTCTATACTATCAAAAATGCCATGAGCAATGCCACAATTTCAGATGTAGAAATTATCACTTACCAAAAGGAACACCAGCCATGGTTTGAAAAACTGAATCGCGACTGGATTGAAAAGTATTTCTGGATGGAACCGATAGACTTCGAAGTGTTGCAACACCCGGAAGAGTACATTTTGAAAAATGGCGGAACGATTTTCATGGGAACTTATAATAAGGAGATTGCTGGTACCGCTGCCGTGAAATTTGTTGAGGCGGGTGTCTATGAATTCACAAAGATGGCCGTTGATGAAAAATTTCAGGGAAAGAAAATCGGGAAAGCCATTGCAGAAGCAGCTATTGAATGGTGTAGAAAATCACAAGGGAAAAGAATTATTCTATACTCGAACACAAAATTAGAAACTGCCATTGCGATGTATAGAAAATTAGGCTTTAAAGAAATTCCCCTAGACGGCCCTTATAAGAGGAGTGACATTAAGATGGAGCTGAATTTACGTTAATCGTTATAAGTTAATGGTATTGAATATAATATTTAACTACTCAACGATTAACCAATAACGATTAACTGATACCGAATATGGCAATGCCCTGGTTCGAACGAAATCTGAAGTTTGATTATCCTAAAGAGATGCTTCCGTTTTTTCTTGAGCGATTGGAAGGAACAATTGTTCGCATCGAGCAAAAGGTAAATGGCATTGACGATAAAATCCTTTCACAAAAACTAAATGGCAAGTGGTCCATTAAAGAAAATATCGGTCACCTGGCTGAAGTGGATCAGGTGGCTAACAAACGCATTGATGAAATGATCAATGGCACGCAGGTGATGTCGCTAGCTGTTTTTGAACCGCAAGATTATTCCATTTGGCCGATTGCAAAAGTGATTGACTTTTTCAAAAAGAATCGCTTAAGCAACATCAAAAAATACAACGCCATCAGAGAAGATGATTTGTTAAAGTCATCTCAGCATCCCCGATTGAAAGTGATGATGACGCCAGTTGACCTTGCTTGGTTTGATGCAGAGCATGATGATCATCATTTGGTGAAGATTAATGAAATACTTCTCCTTACAGTTAGAAAGTAAAACATGGAACAGGCAAAATGGTTTGACCGGAAATTTGATTTCAGCTTCACACAGAATATTTTTCCTTCAATAATAGAACGAATGAGGGGGACACCTGCCCGGTTGGAAGAAAAAGTTGATTCAATTTCAAATAATATAGCCGTAGCAAAAGGCAATGGTGGATGGTCGGTGAAAGAAAACATCGGCCACCTCATTGACCTCGAACCGCTATGGATAGGACGACTGGAAGACATCATTAATAAGGAATCACATCTGCGAGTCGCTGATCTGACCAATAAGAAGACAGATGAAGCCAATCACAATGCACGCAACCTCAACGATTTGCTCCAAGAATTCCGATTGGTCAGAAAAAATACAATACAAAGACTCGAAGCACTTACCGAAGAGCAAATTTATCTCACTTCGCTTCATCCAAGGCTAAAGACCCCCATGAGAATGATGGATCACTTTCTCTTTGTTGCTGAGCATGATGACCATCACCTGGCTAAGATTAGTGAAATCATTCAGTTACTTAAAAAATAATTCCAATGCTGGCTTCATCTGATTTATTGTTTTTTGGTCTCGCAGCGTTCGGGCTGGTTATCAGTCCGGGACCCAATATGATCTACCTCATCTCACGAACTTTAGTTCAGGGGCGAAAAGCGGGACTGATTTCATTGGCGGGGGTTATCTGTGGTTTTCTGTTTCATATTATCATGGTATCTCTTGGGCTTACCATTGTTCTCTTAAAGGTTCCTTATGCGTATGCAGCATTAAAAAGTTTGGGAGTAGCGTATCTCCTATACCTGGCATTTCAGGCTATAAAGCCAAACGGTAAAAATATTTTTGAAAAACGTGAGGATCTTAAACACGATAGTCCGCTCAAGTTGTTCAGCATTGGCCTTTTCACTAATGTGCTCAATCCCAAAGTTGCTGTCTTCTACCTATCGTTCTTTCCTCAATTTATTAAGCCCGAACAAGGCGATGTATTAATTCAAAGTTTACAACTGGGAGTCACACAAATGACCATCAGTTTCACCGTAAACTTTATCATTGTACTCACAGCAGCTCGAGCAGCGGCCTGGTTTTCAAGGCAACCTGCTTGGATGAAAGTTCAAAAATGGTTTATGGCAAGTGTCTTAACATTTTTAGCTGTGAGAATGGCTTTCGAGAAAAGTAAATGAAATAAAAATTACTTAAATGAATAAAGAACATCACTACGCATTATCTATTGAGTGGACTGGAAATTTAGGAACTGGTACTTCAGATTACCGCGCCTACGCTCGTAATCATACTATTGCATCCGATGGCAAACCTGATTTATTAGCTTCTTCTGATCCCGCTTTTCGCGGAGATAAAACACGATACAACCCGGAAGAAATGCTAGTGGCTGCGTTGTCGTCATGCCACATGCTTTCGTATTTGCATGTTTGCGTATTGAATGGGGTCGTTGTTCTGGAATACAAAGACAATGCAACCGGAACGATGAAAGAAAATCAGGATGGAAGCGGTCAGTTGACTGAAGTAACCCTTAGGCCGGAAGTAAAAGTAAAAGATCCCTCCATGATCGAGAAGGCCAATCGTTTGCATGAACGTGCCTCTCAATTATGTTTCATTGCCCGGTCAGTAAATTTTCCGGTTCACCATTCACCAACAGCGATTAATTAAGAAAACAACAACTCCAAAAGAAAGCCGAATGTACGCGCCAAAGGATTTTAGAAACGATGACGAGGTTGCTGTAAAGGAATTCATTCGGCAGAATAGCTTCGGCATATTGGTAAGCCAATCGGAGGGCAAACTATGGGCTACCCATATTCCAATGTTGCTCGCAGATGGAGATAAGAAATTATCCGGTCACCTTGCCAAAGGAAATAAACAATGGAGAGAGTTTAAAAATCGCGCTGAAGTAATGGCCATTTTCAGCGGCCCGCACGCTTACGTTTCATCCTCATGGTATGATCACGAAAATGTACCTACGTGGAACTATATCTCTTGTCATGTTTATGGAAACATCCGAATTATTGAAGGAGATGAATTACATCAATCGTTGAAAACGTTGGTTGATAAGTACGAAAAAAATTCAGAATGCCCGATATCGATGGAGAAGTTCACACCTTCTTTCCTTACGCATGAACTTCAAGGTATTGTTGGCTTTGAAATAGCGATTACAAAAATCGAAACCGCATTCAAGTTGTCGCAAAATAGGGATGACAAAAATTACAAGGAAATAATTTCTCAACTAGAAAAGAGGAAAGACGAGAACTCGAAAGAAGTTGCCTTAGCGATGAAAACAAATAGAAAAATAAATTAGCCCAACATGATTGTTCAAGAACTAAGGAAAGTCTTCATCAAAGACCTTGAAAAACTAAAGGAAGAAATTTCACTTTACAAAGACGAGCTAAGCCTCTGGAAGGTTGAAAAAGAAATTACCAATTCCGCTGGAAACCTTTGCCTCCACTTGGTTGGTAACTTGAAACATTTCATCGGTGCAACGATGGGCAAGACTGATTACGTGAGAAATCGCGATCAGGAATTTTCCTTGAAAAATGTTCCCCAGAAAGAATTGGTGAGGATGGTAGAAGAAACCATTGATGTTGTTGGCAACGTTTTGTCAAATGTAAAAGATGAGCAACTGAAAGAAGAATATCCACTGCTCGTATTCAAAGAAAAAACATCCAAAGGATATTTTCTCTTTCATTTGGTTGGACACCTCGGTTATCATCTCGGGCAAATAAATTATCATAGGAGACTAGTGGTTGTTAAATATTGAATTATGAATGGAATTCTGTTTTCAGATCGAAATGATTTTTCTGCTATTCTTGAAAAAGCAAAAAAGGTTGCTGAGAATCGCTTGAAAAAACAAGATGAGCTTGCTGCCGGAATCAAAGTTGATGATCTTGATTTGCAAGTCTTACCTGAGAAAGGAATTGGCGCTAAAGCTTCTCTCGATTTCTTTGAAAAGCTTTTTGCTCAGAAAATGAATAATAGCGCAGGCGCACGTTATTTTGGTTTTGTTACTGGCGGTTCTACTCCTGCGTCTGTAGCAGGTGATTGGTTGGTGAGTGCCTTCGATCAAAATGCCTGCGGAAGCAATGATTCAGTTGCCCCTCAAATCGAAAAGCAGACAATCCACTTCATGAAGCAACTGTTTGGACTGGACGAAAATTATTTTGGCTCATTCACAACTGGAGCTACCATTTCAAATCTGGTCGGGCTCTCGCTTGGTCGCCAGTGGGTAGGCGAGCAACTTGGAGTTGATATCAGCAATGAAGGGTTGGATGCGCTTCCTAAAATTAAAATTGTTAGTGGCACCCCTCATTCCAGCATTATTAAATCTATGTCAATGCTTGGGATCGGAAGAAAAGCTTTGGTCAAGATTGACACATTGCCCGACCGGGAAGCCATCGACATTGAGAAACTTGAATGTTACTTAAGGGAGAACGCTGCACATCCTGTAATCGTAGTTGTTAACGCTGGAACAGTCAACACAGTAGACTTTGATGACTTAGAAACGATTGGCCAACTAAAATCGAAATATAAATTCTGGTTGCATGTTGATGCAGCTTTTGGCGGTTTCGCTTCTTTGTCTGATCAATATTCTCATTTGATGAAAGGCATCAACGCTGCCGACAGCATTACCATCGATGCGCACAAATGGTTGAATGTACCTTATGATGCTGCGATGCAATTCACCAAACACAAAAACCTTCAATTGAAAGTTTTTCAAAACAGCGCGGCTTATTTGGGCGATCCAGAAAAAAGCCCGGATTATTTTCATTATACGCCTGAAAATTCCAGAAGGTTTCGTGCTTTGCCTTCGTGGTTCACATTGATGGCTTACGGAAAAGATGGGCATCGCGAAATTGTAGAACGCAATTGTGACGCAGCTAAGTTGCTTGGTCGATTAATTGAAGAATCCGAATCATTCAAATTACTTGCACCTGTGCGAATGAATGTGGTTTGCTTCACGCTGAAAAGTGAATCGATTTCAGCGCCTGAGATTCAAAACTTTTTAAACCTTGTAACAAAGGACGGGAAAGCGTTTTTCACTCCTACAGTTTACAGAAATGTACCTGCCATAAGGGCAGCCGTGAGCAACTGGCAAACTGAGGAGAGTGACATAAAAATTGCGTTTGAATCGATTGTGCGCGTAGCACAAAAACTAAAACTTGAAAAAACTTTCGTCTAAATTTTAAATTTTCTTTTCGTAATAAACTGGAGTATTTTTACATCACTTTAAAACCCAAAATTATGGCCGTAATGACTGCACCTATCCAGACCGAACGCGTGAAAAAATCGAGATTATCCACGGTTGATTTTTCAAACCTTGGTTTCGGTACATATATCAGTGACCACATGGTGGTAGCCGATTACAAAAATGGCGAATGGCAGGAACCCAAGATCGTGCCATACGCTGAGATGATGATGTCTCCCGCTATTCTCGCATTGCATTATGGCCAGTCGGTATTTGAAGGCATGAAGGCTTTCAAAAACAAAAATGGTCAGATCACCATCTTCCGTCCACAGCGTCACCACCAGCGTTTCAACCGATCGCTTGAACGCATGTGTATGCCCGCGGTGAGTGAAGAATTATTTATCAATAGCCTCGCTTCTTTAATTGAAGTGGATGAATCATGGATTCCGACAGCTGACGGCTCATCCCTATACATTCGACCCTTTATGTTTGCTAATGAGTCGCGCCTGGGAGTTAAAATTTCTGACGAGTACCGTTTCGTGATTTTGACTTGTCCTGTGGCGCCCTATTTCAGCAAGCCTGTTCGCATTAAAGTAGAAGAGGAGTATGTTCGTGCAGCCGAGGGAGGAACAGGCTATGCGAAATGCGCAGGTAATTATGGTGGTGCCTTCTACCCAACCATGCTTGCGCAAAAACAAGGGTTCGACCAAGTATTTTGGACAGATGCAAAGGAACACAAGTACATTGAGGAGTCTGGGGCAATGAATGTGATGTTTGTGCTGAATGGCAAATTGGTGACCCCAAAATTGGTTTCTTCATTACTCGATGGCGTTACCCGCGATTCAATTTTGACTTTGACTTCATCCCTTGGAATCGAAACAGAACAACGCAGAATCAGTGTGACCGAGCTTGAAGAAGGTCTTAAAAGTGGAACATTGACGGAGGCCTTTGGTGTGGGCACTGCTGCTGTCGTTAGCCCGATCGCATCAATCAGTATTCAAGAAAGAAATTATCAACTTCCTGTTGCTGGCCCTGAAAGTTTCCAATTGCGTGCTAAGAAAAAACTGAATGACATTCGCATGGGTACTGAACCCGATGTTCACGGATGGAATTACATTGTGAAGTAAGTTTCAATCAAAATTTTAAGAGTGAGTGGCAGCTTACCCAAGGGTAAGGGCATTCACTTTGCCTAAAAATCGAGAATCAAAATCTTGTTAGTGAAATCTAATGGATCAAATTAGTTATTATAGCGATCGTGCAATATCAATCGAGCAATTTATCGATTTGCTTCAGCGATCTACGTTGGCAGAACGAAGACCCGTCAATGACAAGGTCAAGATCGAAAAGATGTTGACCCATGGCAATATTTTGATTACAGCATGGCATAACGAATTGCTGGTTGGTGTCTCGCGTGCCCTAACTGACTTTTCATTTTGCTGTTATTTATCCGACCTGGCTGTTGACCAAGCATACCAACACAAAGGGATTGGGAAAGAAATGATACGGCTTACGCATAAGGCCGCAGGAGAAAATGACACGACACTGATCTTACTGGCAGCACCATTAGCAGCAGGGTATTATCCCAAAATTGGTATGGATCGATTTACAGATTGTTTCATTATTAAAAGAAAAAACTGAGTATGGAAAAATTTCCCATTACCGACAAAACCGAAATTACACGCCTGGCTAAGCGAGGAGTATATGATAAAGAAACTGTTTATTCCATTTTAGATGAAGCTCTCTTTTGTACTCTGGCCTATGTGCGCGAAGGTCAGCCCTTTCAAATTCCTACAGGCTTCGTTCGCATTGGAGATAAAATTTATGTCCACGGGTCAGTCGGAAGTTTTTATATGCGCGAGCTACGCGATAGAAAGCATCATGCATGCGTCAGCGTAACTCTTATGGACGGGTTGGTTTTAGCAAGATCTGCTTTTCATCATTCGGTGAATTACCGATCTGTTGTAATTTTTGGAGAGCCACAATTAGTAAACAACAAAGAAGAACTGTACAAGGCACTTGAATTCTTCACCGAAAAAATGTGCCGGGGCCGCTGGAACGATGTACGCAAGCCAACCGACAACGAATGGAAAGAAACCATGGTTTTATCTTTTGATATTTCTGAGGCTTCCGCTAAAGTGAGAACCGGCCCTCCCAAAGATGACGAAGAAGATTACTCTATGGACGTGTGGGCTGGTGTTGTGCCTCTGAAAATTCAACATCTCGAACCGATTGCTGATCCGGAGCTGAAGATAGGAGTTAAGATTCCTGAGTATCTTCATTAATCGTTATTAGTTAACTGCTAATTGCAACTTATTCGATTAGTAAAATGGAAAAAGAGAAGCAATTCAACTACGTAACAAAGCTTGATATCAAGTTTGACCATCTTGAGAGAATTGACGTTCCTCAACTGGTGAAAGAATGCAAAGACAAATGGTTTAACCAGACGCTGACAAAAGTCAACGACAGCGTGGTGAGGATTGGAATCGTGGAAGGCGAGTATCATTGGCACAAGCACGACAACGATGACGAGTTCTTCTTTGTGCTGGAAGGGCAATTATTAATTGATCTTGAAGGTCAGACCATCGAATTAAATCCAAATCAAGGGGTAACCATTTCTAAAGGCGTGATGCACAGACCGAGAGCTCCGAAGAAAACCGTTATGCTGATGATGGAGACAAGCGCGATTCAGCCAACGGGGGATTGAAAGCACAAATTGAAAAGCTCAATGCGAAAAATAAAATTTTACATTGTCGATGTTTTTGCCAGTCATAAATATGAAGGGAATCAACTAGCTGTTTTCGTTGATTCAGAAAATCAACTTTCTCCTAACGTGATGCAGACAATTGCAAAGGAAATAAATTTTGCAGAAACATCTTTCATAAAGGAAAATAAGGATGATAATCGATTTGTAGTAAAGATATTCACACCTGAACACGAGGTTCCGTTTGCAGGGCATCCTTCCATAGGAACAAGTTTTATCATTTCAAAATTTCTCCTACCTGAGCCCAAGAGAAAATTAATTCTTGAGCTAGCCCACAGCGATATTGAAATTTCGGTTTTGCAACCTGAAAATATTGATAAAAGCATTTTATTCATGAAGCAATCTCAGCCAGAGTTTCGAGAAACCTTTACGCACCATGAAGTATCGACAGAGTTAGGAATTGACATCTGTCATTTGGATAATTCGCTGCCCATTCAAGAAATAAGTACAGGATTACCTTACATTATTATCCCCGTAAAAAATTTGGATGCTATTGAAAAAATTGATCTGCAATATTCATCTTTTCAAAAATTTCTTGAGGTAAGAAAGAAATATAAAACCAACAGCATCACAGGGCACTCAACTTCTCTCTTCTTCTTTACCCGGGAGACTTATGAAAAAGAAAACAGCTTCAATACCAGGATGCTTTTACTGGAAAACAATAAGCTTTCAGAAGATGCTGCAACAGGCAGTGCTAATGGTTGTTTGCTGGCTTACCTATTAAGATACCATGACAAGAAAATAACGGCAACGGTGGAACAAGGCTTTCAAATGGGAAGAAGGTCATATCTTTATCTTGAGGGGGAAAGCAAGAACGGCAAATATGCGATCAATATTGGAGGGCAAACTAAGTTAGTCTCAGAAGGGGTTTGGCATTTGTAGATGGTAAAAAAAAATGGAACAAGGGCTTATCACTAGGAATAACTTTTAATTTAAATAATTAGGTGGAGCAACTCATCAAAACATTTTACATCGCTTTTCAAAACAAAGATTGGAAAACTATGGTGTCGTGTTATCATGATGATATTGTTTTCAGCGACCCGGTATTCCAAAATTTAAAAGGAAATGAAGCAAAGGCGATGTGGCACATGCTGGTAACTTCGGGAAAAGATTTGACGGTCAATTTCTCAAAAGTAAAAGCCACTGATCGCAAAGGATCTTGTCACTGGGAGGCGTTTTACACTTTTTCAAGAACAGGCAGAAAAGTACACAACCTCATTGAGGCGAGGTTTCAATTCAAAGACGGAAAGATTTTTCGCCACACCGACACTTTTAATCTGTGGCGTTGGAGTGCAATGGCATTGGGAATTGTAGGAATACTTTTGGGATGGAGCCCATTGATCAAAAATAGAGTGAGAAGTTTAGCTCAGCATAATTTGAAAAAGTTCATGACCGCAAACAATTATTAAGCGGCCATCCCAACAAGTTTTGCAAATGTTTCTTTACTGACAGGCTTTACAACATAATCATTTACCAATTTGTGCTGTTTGGCACGATTAACATCTTCCGGATCAAGAGAAGAACTCACCATGAAAATAGAAATTGGCTTGCCCAACTTACTCTTAATTTTTTCAAAATCATCAAGAAACATCCAACCATCTACATACGGCATATTGATGTCGAGAAATAACACATCAGGGAGCAAATCAAGCTGACCCGAATTTCCTTCAAGGTACTCTAAGGCCTCTCCCCCATTAGTGAACTGAAGAATCCGTTCAGTGATATTGGCACCCTGGATTGTGCGTGATGCAATCAGTCGAAAGATGGAATCATCATCTACCAATGCAATCACGGGTTTGCGATCAGGAGTGCGCATTCTTGTTGAAGTTTATAACAAAAGTAACACCTTCATTTGTTTTACTAAAGACTTTTATTTCACCACCCATCGCCTCCACTTGGTTTTTAGTAATGAATAAACCAATTCCCCTTGCCTCGGCATGCAGGTGAAAAGTTTTGTTCAATTTAAAAACTTGATGCCCATACTTATCCAGGTCAATTCCGAGTCCATTGTCGCTTAATTCTAAAATAATATCACCCTCTTCCTGATAGGTTTTGAATATGATCAAGGGTGTAACATTTTTTTTTCGATACTTCAGTGAGTTGCTAAGTAAATTAAGAAAAATGCTTTCAAGATAAATGTTCGGGTAATTAATAGAAATTACTTGAAATTCGCTTTTAATCACTGCTTGCGACTCGTTGATCTTTGCCGCAAACATTTTTTTTATCTTATCGAGAGTTGCCTCAAAGGAAAGTGTTTGTCTTTCAATGTTAATGTTTTGTCTGATTTTTAAAACCTCGACCAGTTCGTGGAATGTATTATTCACCGCATGACTCGATGCTTTCAATAACCCGAAATATTCTTCTCTTTCTTCTCCTTTGTCAGTTTCTTCATAAAAAGAAATAAGCGACAGAATATTTCCAATGGGGGCGCGAAGGTTGTGCGACACGATCTGCGCAAATTCTTCGAGTTGATCATTCTTTCTTTTTAAATCATTTGCAATATCCAAAAGCCGGGTGTTCTGCTCGCGGATTTTTTCTTCGGCTTCTTTGCGCTCAGTCACATCGCGGAATTCGGTAACCCTTATCATTTTGCCCATATAAGGAATACTTTTTCCATGAACCTCGAGAGCGAAGCGCGTTCCATCTTTTCTCAAACATTCAATATCGTAAGGTTGATCATAACCCGATACGATTTTATCCATAACAAACTTGCGATGTTCCGGAGGAATAAGTTGGAGCCCATTGAAACCGATCAACTCTTCATATGAATAACCGGTGAGATCGCTCAATCCTTGATTGCAATCGATGATCACGCCCTTGTCGTGTAAGCCAATTCCACCAAATGATGCTTGCTGCAGTGTGCGAAAACGCTGTTCGCTTTCTAGTGCTTGTTGTAAAGCAGTTTCAATTTTCTTTTCGATTTGCTTTCGATTGATCGCTCCGGAAATCGTGGCTGAGTATGAGCTCAAAACAGAAAACTCGATGTCAGACCATTCGCGTTCATACTTGCACTCATCAAAACCGATGAAGCCCCAAAAATGGTCACTCACGAAAATGGGAAACAGCAGCACCGATTTTATGTCTTCATCTTCTAATATTTTCTTAAACGAACTGTCTCTGTCCATTTTACTTACGATCTGTACAAACGGACGGTTCAGTCGCAAGAGTTCATACGATTCCTTCACGAGGAAGTAGGGAAGATTTTGCAGATCAGGATTATTGATTTGCGGAAGCGCAGTACCTGAGTTCCATTCAAATCTTTGACTTGTTGTGAGTTCTTCGCCTTTCTTCGCTGGGTTATTTTCAAAAAGATAGACGCGATCTACTTTTGTTGCTTCCCCCAGAAGTCTTAATCCATTCCCCATGGCAGTTGACCAATCCGGGTTAAGTAATAACTCGCGGGTGGCCTGGGCTAATGATGAAAAAAGTATATCACGAAGTTCTAGTTCATGAAGGAGAGATTGTTTCGCTGCCGATTTCTTCAACACGGCCGGTTTCCGCTTAGATTTCGGGTTTGAGCCTGATGATTGCTTTTTCTTCGGTTGTTTCTTTGCAGGCATGCAACTCTAAACTCTCAAGATAAAGAAAATTAATTTTGCTTTTTAGACATAAAAAAACCGACAGCTATCAAACTGCCGGTTAGTTTTCAAAAACAAAGGTCTTCTATTTCTTTTTTGTATCGGCCTTTTGTTCGCCCATAGCAGGCATCATCCCCAGCTGCGTCATCATCTTGCCTTCCTCCCAATAACCCCAGTGTTCAGCACCCTTGCCATCAGCAAATTTTACAATGTCTACTCCATTGACGTCAATGGCTTTGTTGGTAGCAGGCATTGAGCCCATTGGGCCAGAATTTGTTCCCTTCATATTGAAATGTGAAATCACCATATCGCCTTCGGCAACCAAAGAAAGAACTGTCATTTTCATATCAGGGTAAGCGCCATGATACAGGGCTACCGCTTCTTTCAATCCCGCGAGTCCTTTACTTTTAATGTTCGGGTCTTCCTGGTGGTCAATCATGTTTTCCGAAACATAATTTTCCAGGCCATCGGCATTTCCCGAATTGAACGCATCGACAACTTTTTGCATCGCTATTTTGTTTTTCTCCGTCATTGCCGCTCGATCTTTGGAGTCCGTGGTTTCTGGGTCTTCTTTTTGAGTGGGGGCACATGAAATGAAACTTGCTGCCATTGCTAACAGCAGCAGCGAAAAGAGCCTGTTTGTTTTCATAAGATTTTGGTTTGGGTGAGTGACTAAGAAATTTAAATCTTTTCATGAATAATTCATAATCTTAAAATGATTGTTAAGATTTTCTAAACGTAAAACCGGGATTATGCAGTTGCACCTTGATTAGTAATAAATTTCTTTATTCTCTTCGGTTGGCAATGGTTTTTATCAGGTTAATCATTTGTTTTAGAAGAGAGATAATTTTATTATCAAAACAAAAAAAATCTTAATAAATAATCCAGGTTAAAAATGCACGCGTCTTTTTGTAGCTTCGCCCGTTAATTTTCTTATGAAGCTTTACGAACAATACCCTGTCTCTCTCACCAATTCCCTTTCGGGGAAAAAAGAAAAATTTGAAACACTTGCACCTGGTTTTGTGGGCATGTATGTGTGCGGACCAACAGTCTATAATTATGTTCACCTCGGCAACGCGCGCACTTTTCTTTCATTCGATATTATTTCCCGATACTTAAGATCCCTCGGATATAAAGTTCGCTATGTCCGCAACATTACGGATGTTGGTCATCTCGAAAGTGATGCTGACGAAGGCGAAGACAAAATCGGCAAGAAAGCTCGCCTTGAGCAGCTCGAGCCCATGGAAATTGTAAAACGCTACACAGAAGATTTTCATACAGTGATGCGTCATTTCAATATTCTTCCGCCCAGTATTGAGCCATCAGCTACAGGACACATCGTTGAACAAATCAACATCACAAAAAAACTGATTGAGCTTGGATTGGCTTATGAAGTGAATGGCTCGGTTTACTTCGATGTGAAGAAATACAATCAATCCAATCACTATGGAATTCTTTCAGGCAGAAATATTGAAGACCTGATGGAGAGCGGCCGTGACCTTGACAGCCAGGATGAGAAGCGAGAGAAGATCGATTTTGCGCTTTGGAAAAAGGCCTCACCACAACACATCATGCAGTGGCCCTCGCCATGGGGCGAAGGATTTCCCGGCTGGCACATTGAATGCACCGTGATGAGTACAAAATATTTGGGTGAGACATTTGATATTCATGGTGGCGGAATGGATTTAAAATTCCCTCATCACGAATGCGAGATCGCTCAAGCTACCGGTGCGAATGGAAAAAGCCCGGTGCGCTATTGGATTCACTCCAATATGCTCACCGTGAATGGACAGAAGATGAGCAAGTCGCTCGGCAATTCTTTTTTGCCGTCAGAATTATTTTCAGGGAGCCATCCACTGTTGACACGAGGTTACAGCCCAATGACCGTGCGATTTTTCATGCTCCAATCGCACTACAGCAGCACGCTTGATTTTTCTAATGAAGCTCTGAATGCTGCAGAGAAAGGCTTTAAGAAATTGAACAACGCACTGACTCTTATTAAGTCGTTAGAACATCCACGGAAAACTTCGACCATAAATTCAGAGTTTGAAAAAAATCTCCCGGGCCAGATCGACAAGTGTTTCCAAAATATGAGCGATGATTTTAATACAGCAAAAACACTGGCTGTACTTTTTGAAATGGCATCTCAAATTAATATTTGGACAAGTCAAAAAGAATCATTGGCACAAGTGAATGAAGAAACATTTGAGAACTACAAATCCACCTACATTTCTATGATGGAAGAAGTGCTTGGGTTGAAAGAAGAAGCTAATCACAACAATGATTTGCTTGATGGTGCCGTCAATGTGTTGATCGGTCTAAGAAAAAAAGCACGCACCGACAAAAATTTTGCCCTCTCCGACAAAATCCGAGACGATCTCAAAGGTATCGGCATTCAGTTGAAAGACGGAAAAGATGGAGAGATGAGTTATGAGATCGAGAAATGACATTAGTTGCCGGTTACTAGGTGCTAGTTTCTGTCACTGGCAACCGGAGAAACCAGTAACCAAATAAACTTGTTTAAAAAACTTTTCATCCTGCCCATCCGCTTTTATCAAGCTGCGATTTCACCGCACTTGGGTGTCCATTGTCGTCATACACCTTCGTGTTCTCAGTATGCAATTGAGGCAATTCAAGAGTGGGGTGTGATCAAAGGGATCTGGTTGGGAACAAAACGAATTTCCCGCTGCCATCCGTGGGGCACGAGCGGGTATGATCCTGTCCCGAAGAAAAGATGTTAGAATTTATTGACTGTCTACTGCTCCCCGATAGCTTTCGGGGCTGCTTACCGCCCAACTCCTAAAAGAAACCTAACAACCGTTCGAGCCCTCTCGTCAAAAAAATTTTCTATTAAATAAAAAATCAACATACATTAGGATCTCAATTTTAATGCGATGCCTAATTTCCAGATCAAGAAAAATCCGAAACAGTACGATGCAATTATAGTTGGTTCAGGTGCAGGTGGTGGCATGTCGGCTTATGTACTCTCACAAGCTGGCATAAAAGTGTTGCTCCTCGAAGCTGGCCCAATGTACGACCCGGCAAAAAATATCACCCAACTCAAATGGCCGTATGAATCTCCTCGCAGAGGTGCCAGCTCGCAATTCAGAAACTTTGGCGACTTTGATGCCGCCTATGGCGGATGGAGTTTGGATGGCGAGCCGTACACTCACAAAGATGGAACAAAGTTCGACTGGTTTCGCTCGCGCATGTTAGGGGGTCGCACAAATCACTGGGGAAGGATTTCATTGCGCTTTGGCCCAAAAGATTTTAAACATAAAAGTATTGACGGGCTCGGTGAAGACTGGCCGATTGGTTATGATGATGTAGCACCCTATTACGACAAGGTTGATCAGTTAATTGGTATTTTCGGCTCGAAAGAAAATATGCCTGATCACCCGGATGGAATTTTTCTACCTCCGCCCAAGCCAAGGTTACACGAACTCTTTATTAAAGAGGCTGCAACTTCGATCAATATTCCGGTGATCCCCTCAAGGCTTTCTATTCTCACACGGCCACTTGCCAATAACAAAGATCGCGGGGCATGCTTCTTCTGCTCGCAATGTAACCGCGGCTGTCAGGTGTATGGCGATTTCTCATCATCATCCGTTTTGGTAAAACCTGCTTTAAGTACAGGCAATGTTGATCTTGTTGCCAACGCTATGGTTCGTGAAGTACTCACCAACAATGAAGGTAAAGCAACCGGAGTTTCATACGTGAGCAAAGACGACATGCAAGAATATGAAGTGAGTGCAAAAGTGGTGATACTCGCTGCAAGTGCCTGCGAGTCGGCACGATTGCTCCTCAATTCAAAATCATCAAAACATCCAAACGGACTTGCCAACTCGAGCAATGTGGTGGGAAAATATTTGCATGACTCTACCGGTGCGGGCATGGGAGGTATACTTCCAAAGTTAGTTGGGCGCAAGCGTTACAACGAAGATGGTGTTGGTGGCTTACATGTGTACACACCCTGGTGGCTTGACAATAAAAAGCTGGATTTTAAACGCGGCTATCACATTGAATACTATGGAGGCATGGGAATGCCCGGCTATGGATTTGGATTTGGTATGCAAGGCACCAACGGAAAATATCCCGGCCGTGACGGCAAGCAAAAAGAAGCGGGTGGTTATGGAGCTTCACTGAAAGATGACTATCGCTATTTCTATGGTGCCCATTTCGGAATGGACGGCCGTGGGGAAGCCATCGCACGCGAAGACAACTACTGCGAGATCGATCCAAACACCGTTGACAAATACGGAATTCCTGTCCTTCGTTTCCACTACAAGTGGAGTGACCAGGAGATCAAGCAAGCCAAGCACATGAAAGACACCTTCCGCGAAATCATCCACAAGATGGGTGGCGTAGTTACCTGGGGCGATGATGGTCCAGAAAATGATTATGGTTTGCAAGCTCCGGGCAGAATCATTCACGAAGTAGGTACAACCAGAATGGGCAGCGATACTAAAGCGTCTGTATTAAACAAATTTAATCAGGCGCATGATTGCAAAAATCTTTTTGTCATGGATGGAGGCGCCTTCGTTTCGCAAGCCGATAAAAATCCAACCTGGACAATCCTCGCGCTTGCGATGAGGGCATCAGAATATTTGATTGACGAAATGAAAAAACAGAATTTGTAGCCTCACCCTAAATCCCTCTCCTCTGGGAGGGACTGGTGTGGTTAAAAAGAAATTAAAATGTTAAACTAAAAAAAATCCTCCTCCCTCTCCTCTGGAGAGGGTCGGGGTGAGGCCTATGGACAGAAGAAAATATTTAAAAACACTAGCAGTCGGGACAGTAGGCGCCATCTCTGCTCCTGCTCTGCTCGAATCATGCAAACCCGAAGACAAACCAAAGGGAATTGCGAATGCGCCAACCATCGACCGCACGCCCGCGGAGTTGGAGCATTACAATAAACTGATGGCGGATAAGTTTTTTGATGAGCATGAAATGAAAACGATTTCGGTTCTTGCTGATATTATCATCCCGAAAGATGACGTCTCAGGGAGCGCGACCGAAGCAGGTGTTCCAGATTTTATTGAATTCATAGCAAAAGATATGCCTCGCCATCAAATACCGTTGCGAGGAGGAATCAAGTGGCTTGACATTCATTGCATGAAAAAATTCAATGCATCCTTTATTGAATGTAGTTCAGCTCAGCAAATTGAGATTGTTGATGAAATTGCTTTCCCCGAAAAAGCAAAACCCGAAGTGCAGCAAGGCGTTTCATTCTTTAATCTGATGCGTGATTTAACAGCGACCGGTTTCTTTACGAGCAAAATGGGAATTGGCGATCTTGGCTATGTTGGCAACAAACCGAACCAATGGGATGGTGTTCCAAAGGAAGTACTCGATCAATATGGAGTGAAGTACGATCAAAAGACTTTAGATGAGTGTGTGAAGTTTGACTCATAGGAATGTTAAGCGTTAGGTTGATGGATAGTTATTCGATACCTTGATTGATATCAAATCGGGAACTCTTAATGCAACCTCAAACAAAATGAAAAAGACAATCCTACCTTCTTTGTTGTTCATCGTATCCCAATGCCTTTTTGCTCAGCAACAAGACGCTGAAGGGAGCAAAGACCATCCGATGTTTCCAAACCGAATGTCGAATTACTTGATCCTTGACTATGCCAACAATTTTGATGCGGTGGAATTTAATCTTGCAGCGAATGGATCAAAAATGGAGACCAAAGAAGGCAATAAGACTTCAATAAATTATGGCTTCGATAATGAATCAGGAAAGCAAATGCCAAGCGTACTGCAAATCCTGAGAAACTATGAGAATGCTTCAAAGAAAATCGGTGGAACTACTTTATTTTTAAATGCAACAGATGAGGGGATTGCCGTTTTCAAAATCGTAAAAGGTGGAAAAGAAATTTGGGCAAAAGTAGAAAAAGGAGCAAATGATGCTTTGAATTATGTGCTCACTATTGTAGAAGTGGAGGCTATGAAACAGGAAATAACTTCCAACGATATTCTGACAGCACTTAACACGGATGGGTACATAGCTCTTTACATCAACTTCGATTCGGGAAAATCAGACATAAAAACTGAGTCACAGTCTTTGGTTGATCAAATTGCAGAAATGATGAAAGCGAATGCTGATTTGAAGATCAGCATTGAAGGGCACACTGATAACGTTGGCTCTGCGGAAACAAACAAAACGCTATCCATGAACAGAGCCAAATCGGTGATGAATGCGATTTCCGCTAAGGGCATCAGCGCATCAAGACTCTCAAGTTTAGGCTGGGGACAAGAAAAACCCGTTGCTGACAACAGAACAGAAGAAGGAAAAGCTAAAAATAGAAGGGTCGAGATTGTGAAGAAATAGTTCGTTTGTTATTCATTGAACATTGACACATTGATAATTAATAATTAACTCGCATGGTTTCTCGTAGAAAATTTATCACCCAGGCAGCCACGGCTGCAACCGCTTTTACTATTCTTCCACGCTTCGTTCTCGGTGGCAAAGGATTCATTGCGCCAAGCGACACTTTATACATTGGTGGTATAGGTGTTGGCGGTAAAGGTCAAAGTGATCTTACTGAAATGGTGAAAAGTCCAAATGCTAAAATTGTTGCCCTGTGCGATGTCGATGATCGCATGGCAGTTAACTCGATAAAGAATTTTCCTGACGCTAAATATTACAGAGACTTCCGCGAGATGCTTGATAAAGAAAAGGGCATCGATGCGTGTACCGTCTCCACACCAGACCATACCCATGCAGTCGCCACGATGGCAGCAATGGCACGAGGCAAACATGTTTATGTTCAAAAACCACTGACGCACAATATCTTTGAAGCGCGGACGCTCACTGAAGCCGCTCGAAAATATAAAGTGGTTACACAAATGGGCAACCAATACGGTTCAGGTGATGACGTGCGCAAAATGAAAGAAATGTACGATGCCAAACTCATAGGCAAAGTGACACGTGTTTGGGCATGGACCAATAGACCCGTTTGGCCACAGGGAATTCCTACACCAACAGGCAAATTCGAAGTCCCCAAAGAACTTGACTGGAATTTGTGGCTTGGCCCTGCTAAAGAAATTGATTACAACCCGGGTTATCTTCCATTCAATTGGCGCGGCTGGTGGAATTTTGGAACTGGTGCTTTGGGCGATATGGCTTGCCATGTCCTCGATCCTGTTTTTAGAATTTTGCCAATTGACTATCCGAATGAAGTGGAGTGCAGCACAGCAACTACTTGGGAAGGCTTTTTTAAAGAAGCCCATAACGATGATAGCTGCCCTGCATCCTCCATCATTCACCTGAACTTCCCACGTAAAGATGGTAAGGGCGATATCAAACTCACCTGGATGGATGGAGGCCTGTTGCCGCAGCGACCAGCTGAACTGCTGCCCGATGAAAAAATGGGTGACTGGAATGGCGGTGTGATCTTCGAAGGAACGAAAGGAAAAATAATGGCAGGGTGTTACGGGTTGAACCCAACACTTCTTCCCAGTACTTTAATGAAAACGAAAAAACTTCCGGCTCCTACGCTCGCTCGCGTGCCCGAAGGACATTACGTTCAATGGGTAAACGCATGTATGAAAGGATTTGGAAAATCTGAGCTGAGTTCCGGGTTTGATTATGCGGGGCCATTCACTGAAGCTGTTCTCATGGGCAATCTTGCCTTGCGCAGCTACGCCATTCAGCAAGCTTCAGCCGATGGAAAGAATAAATCCTACACAGGACGTAAAAAACTTTTGTGGGATGCCAAGAACATGAAGATCACTAACTACGATGAAGCCAACGCGTTTGTAAAACGTGAATATAGACAGGGCTGGAGTTTGTAAGTTGTGTATCAAGATTTCAAATTTCATATTCAAAATTCGAATCTGAAATCAGTAATTTGTAATCTGAATACGGCTTTCTTTTTTTCGCTGATCGCTACGCAAGTATTCGCTCAGGATTTTTACAAAAAGATAAATATTGAAGGCGAGCAACGAGAATATATCGTTCACCTTCCGATAAATCTCAACAGCCAAAAAAAGCACGCACTCCTACTTGTCTTTCATGGCGGTGGTGGCACTGCTAAAAATTCGCTCTCGTTTTTCGGATTCAATCAAGTGGCCGATACCGCAGCCTTTATCGTTGTTTATCCCAACGGCATAAAAAAAGGCTGGAATGATGGCCGATTGATAAGAAAACACAACCACAATGATATTGGTTTTATTCGCCAGCTGATTGATCAACTCGGAAAAGACTATCCGGTTGATGAAAAAAGAGTTTTTGCAACGGGTATCTCCAACGGAGGGTTTTTCTCTTTTGCGCTTGGCTTTCACTTAGCTGACAAGATTCGGGCGATCGCTCCGGTATGTGCTACTATACCTGAAGATATTCTGAAGAGCTCCACTCCTGCTAAACCAGTGAGTCTGCTGCTCATTAATGGTACGCAAGATCCGCTCGTGCCGTACAATGGCGGCAAAGTTGGAGGTAAGTGGTTGAATCGTGGGCAATGTACGAGTACTGATGAGACTGTAAATAAATTTATAGAAGTCAATCAGTGCAATCCACCAGCAACTCAAACTTCTTTGCCTGATAGAGATCTGACTGACGAATGCACGACTAAAAAGTATTCATACAGGTGTGCCAATGAAAATCAAGTACATCTGATTCGCATTGAGGGTGGCGGTCATACATGGCCGGGTGGAAAACAATACTTGGGAAAACGACTGGTTGGAAGAGTTTGCCGTGATTTTTATGCAACAACAGAAGTCTGGAATTTCTTCAGACAGCTTAAGTGATCTGCCCTTTTCGGATGTATTCTTTCCGGGTTACACTCGCCAGTTTATGATCTCCCGTATGATTCCATCCTGGCGGCATAACGATGTAACGGATTTTATTCAAGAAACCAGGCGCGCTGATAATATCTTTCCATAGAAAATAGAATTCACCAAAATAAACGTCCCAAAAGTTCTTTGCATTGATGGTGCGTGTTATTCCGTATTCAATTTTAATTTGTCTTTGTTCAGGTTGGTAAGTTTTGAAAACCCTGTCCCAGATATTCAATAAGTTGCAAAAGTTGGTATCCATATAAAGCGGATTGCGCGCATGGTGCACTCGGTGATGCGAAGGCGTCAGAATCAGCTTGCCCAAAAATCCGAAGCGGGTGTCTTTCATAAAATTTTCACCCACGTGAATGAACCCTCCCCACATGCCATCAATAAACATGATTGCGAAGAGCATAACCGGACTTACACCAAACAAAATGCAAATGGAAGTGCGGATGAAATCGGCATAAGGTGCTTCTAAAATGAAGTGAGCGTACGTTACGGAAAGGTTCATTTGCTCTGGCGCATGATGCGTGGAATGCAAACACCAAAACAATCTGACCTTGTGGGCGAGATAGTGATAAATAAAATGCGAAAATTCCCAAACTATGTACCCGAAAATAAATCCGTACCATGTAAGGGAAACATGCACCAATACCAACGGCTGAAACAAGCCAATACAAAAAGCTACCACACCTAACGAAATGTAACGCCCAGCAACCCTATTGAACACATAAATGAAAAAAGGGATTTTGTATTCACTGGCATGAAATTTTTTGCTAGCGAAAGCCATGATCATTTCAATCACCACAATGAATGGAATGAGAGGCGAGAGAGCGGTAGTGATTCCACCCCATGTTCGAAGTGAGCTGTAATTTCCTGATTTGATGAGATCAATTAATCCCTGCACTGAAAAGAACCCGAGAAGTTCGTCCTTGAGAAATTCTAAAATTTCCATGCAGAAGTAAGTTACGTTAGCGTTACAAGATAACGATTTCAAACGTTTGCGGATTTAATAACAGCCGTATCGAACTGTAATTTTTATATTTGGAAAAAGGAGTCTTCCTTCATGTCGAAATCAGTATTGTCTTTTCTTTTGTTTATCTCGCTAGCTCACTTTGCGAAAGCTCAGGTCACGTTCATTATTGATGGCCTGCCTCCCTCA
The DNA here is from genome assembly GCA_016178785.1 of Bacteroidota bacterium. Lineage (GTDB taxonomy): Bacteria > Bacteroidota > Bacteroidia > Cytophagales > Cyclobacteriaceae > ELB16-189. Next base: position 220,787 of record JACOSO010000096.1, read on the forward strand.
ACGCAAGGCAAGGATACTATTTTCATCTGTGGCTCATTCAACAACTGGGTACCCAACGACAAACGTTATACTGTTCAAAAACAATTGAACGGGCAACTCAGTGTAGCGATTCCCAAAGGCGCAGGAGAAGTTGAGTATAAATTTACCCGTGGTGATTGGATGAGAGTGGAGACCAATCGGGAAAATAAAATGATTGGTAACAGAAAATTCAAGTATGGCAACGGTGAAACAGTTTATGTGAAAATTGAAAATTGGCTTGACCAGGGTGGAGCACGTTCCTTGAATTATATCGTGTTGTATTTCTTTGCCTGCGCCTTTCAGGGCATCGCGCTTTGTTTACTGTCTTTCAAAATACAGAAGAGGGATGACGAAAAATTCACCGCCTTTATTTTTATCAATACATTCCTGATCATCCTGCTGTTGCTGCTGGTGATACAGGAGTTTTCCAACCCGATTTGGATGAGCTACTATACTTTCCTTTTCCACTTTGGGCTGTTTTGCTGGGGGCCTTCCACTTTCTTTGTTCTTCATCATTTTTTAAAAAATGAAAGAAGATTTTACAAACCTTACTTCTTCGGCATCGCTTTCAGTATCGCATTACTTTTTGCTATAATTCAAATCTTCAATTTGGAGTGGTTCAAGTTCTTAGCTAGACCGGTTCTTCCTCCGCTCACTTTAGCCAATCTACTTTTCATTGGGACCGGGTTTATTTACAATTTCTTTTTGTTCGCGAGAATGTTTATCCTTTTTCCGTCTCTAACAATTTATCCAAAGATTGATCGTAGTAAATTAGAAATATATACCAATTCATTCTACTGGCTTTCTTTTGTAACCATTTTGCTAGTGCCTGCCAATGTTGCAATCCTAGGTTTTATCTCGGGTCATCCGTTTTTTGAAGATTTTCATATTATCGGTTTGGTCTTTACGGTGCTGGTTTTCGCTGAGACATTTTTTATCTGGAGAAATCCGGAGGTATTGAAAGAAGTCAAGCAAGTTGCCCAGACTGAAGACACCTCAGAATGGTTTACAAAGCTGGATAACCTGATGAAGTCTGAAAAACCTTATCGCAATCCCGAACTTTCGGTTGCTGATTTATCTGAAATGCTGGGGGCGAAACCTCACGTTCTCTCCAAAGTAATTAATGAACACTGCGACAAAAACTTCCGCGACTTTTTGAATAAATACAGAGTAGAGGAGTTCATTTCTTTGGCAAATAAGGACGAGTATAAACGCTATACATTTCTAGCCCTTGCTCAGGAAGTGGGTTTTAACTCGAAGTCAACTTTTAATCTTGCCTTCAAAAAATTAACAAATCAAAACCCGAGGGATTATTTCAAAAGTCAGGAAACTGAAGAAGAGCGAGGCTAAAAATGGCCGACCTTTTAAAATTAGCACCTTCTGATCTTTCAACTTTGTCTCGTTTTTTGAAAATAGGTCGATTGACGACTTCCCGCAATCGATTTTTGGTTTTTTTTTCAAGTTTTCAAAACATCAAAACCAAACCTATGAAAATCAAACTCCTAATTGTCTTAGTAGCTATGGCCTTTTGTCTGCCCATTACGCAGGCATTGGCTCAAAATGATGTTATGATGCAAGGCTTCTATTGGAACGTTCCGGTGGATGCAGTAAACTTTAACGGCACCTGGTGGGACAACCTCAAAAACAAATCCACCATATTAAAAAATGCAGGTTTTAAGGGCCTGTGGGTTCCTCCTCCCAGCAAAGGAAATTTCGGTATTTCTGACATGGGTTATGGAATATTTGATCCGTATGACCTGGGGAACTACAATCAAAAGGGCACAATTGAAACCCGCTTTGGCTCGCGTACTGAATTAAATCAAATGATAAGCACGATGCATACAAATGGAATTGAAGTTTATGCTGACATCGTGCTCAATCACCTTTATGCGGACGATACACAGGATGAATCAAACCCGGCAGTAAAACAGTATGTGTTCGACCAGGCGTATCGCAACGGGCAACAGTATAATTCTTATCCTACCAATGAAATAAAGTGGGTGATAAAGAACGCTGCAGCCGGTGATTATTACATTCAGATCTATGGTTACAATTTGCACAGTTCTACTGTCACAGAAAGAGGTTACGACTTGCAAATAGACTATACTGGCAGCGGATTCAATACCAATTTTTCTTGGGAGTCGGAGCCTAATAATGGCAGCGGAAGTTATAATGTGTTCCCCGCCTCGGGAAATACCATGCGCGCTCATAACGATTACAGTGGCGATTTAGATGAATATAAAATTACAGTGACGAGCCCAAGAGATGTTATTATAAAACTAACAGCGCGAAGGGAAAATTCAAATCCATGGTCGTGGGATTGGGCTGATCAAACCAATGGATATTATCCCAAAGTCATTTGGTATAACTCAAACAATATAGCAAGTACCACACAACTGGAGGCTCATACCGATACCCACATTATCTACCCTACTCACACCGGTACAGGCGAAGCAAACTATTCATGGGGCTATGCTGACTTTCATCCGGTAGATAATGCAGACTGGCTTGGTTATCCCGGCACTGATGAAGTGATTCCTAATACAAAATTCTTTGGCAATGATCTCAATACGTACAGCACAACAGTTGCCAGTCGTTATAAGAACTGGGGCGCTTGGTTAGCCAACACCATTGGATTTGATGGATTCCGTCTTGATTTTGTTCGTGGGTTCCAGGAAAGTTATGTCTCCGGTTGGGTGAATAATCTTCCCCTGCTGAATGGAAAGCAGCGCTTTATTGTCGGTGAATATTGGGGTGCTGATTATCGCATTAAAAATTGGGTCAACACTGTGTACAGTAATGGCAGTGCTCTTGTTAGTGGTTTCGATTTCCCTTTAAAATCTTCGTTGACAAGCGCGTGCAATGGCAGCGGAAGCAACTTTGATATGCGCTGGCTTAACAATGCCGGAATGGTACGAAACAATGCAGGCAATTCACTTCCTGGCACTTCTGTAGTTACGTGGATTGAAAATCATGACACGGGCAAAGAACATGACAAGTGGATCACCAAAGACTGGAAGATGGGTTATGCTTATATCCTTACCCATGAAGGTCGCCCTTGTGTATTTTACAATCACTACTTCGGTGATGTAATGGTTGATGCTAACGACCCCAGTTATACAGTGACTCCTGCCTCAAGTCTTGGACTAGATATCCGTAAGCTCATTTTCGCAAGGAAGACTTATTTGAGCGGATCACTCACAGTGTTAAGCCAGGTAGGCAATCCGTATCCCTCAGGCGATGCATATAATGTGTACGTTGCACGAAGAGGCGGCAATGGGACCAAAAGTGGTGCGATTGTAGTCATCAATAATCACGACACTCAGACGAAAGGCCTCTGGGTGGATTCAGCCCCGTCAGGTTGGGCAAGTTGGGCAAATACAATATTGGTCAATGCTTTCGACAACACGCAAACTGCACAGGTTTATTCTGATGGCCGAGTGTATTTGTCTGCTCCACCCAGGGGCTATGCGGTGTATGTGAAGCAAAGCGAATATGTTGCCTACACCGATCCGGGGGCGAGAGAAAGTGCTGTTGAAAAAAACGAGGAAATTAAATCTAAAGAAGGCACGGAAGGATTTGAAATGAATATATGGTCAAACCCAGTAAAGGATAAAGCCAACATTCAGTTGACATCAGCCCGTACGGAGCAGGCTCAACTGGATATTTTCTCTGTCGAAGGAGTGAATATTAATCAGCAGGTGATCATGACAAACCAAACCAGTGAAATTGATTTTTCCCCCTACCCAAGGGGCTTATATATTGTGCGGGCGAAAGCAGGTTCAATGGTAAAAGTGAGTAAACTAATAAAGGAGTAGTAGAACCACACAAAAACTATTCCCTCGAAGGTCAGTGTTGTCACGTGCAGCACTGGCTTTTCTTTTGCTCTAAACATGTCCTCAATTATTAAAAGGCCTGGGAGTTTCTCCTATCACATCTGAGCCAAATCTAAGACCCGGCCTATTTTCATCTCGAGGAATAGTTTAATAGTTTGACTTTTAATCTGATGACCAAACAAGTAAGATCTTTCAGGTCTTTGTTACTCGGTCTGAGTGACATGTACTATCAAAGCTATTTACAACCCTCCATTAAATATCTAAAGGAGCCAGCTGAAAATCCGAAGAAGAGTAGGCGCAAAAACTGAATTTGAAATGAAAAGTACAGAAAGAGTCATTTTAGGAGGAGTCAGTGCTCTCCTACCCATAGCGGCCAATTTGTATTTCACTGATTTCGATAGCGCTCTATTCAACGGTATTTCTCTCCTCATAAAGATAGGCGCCCTATTTTTTGTAGGCTGTCTGATTGCCTATTTACATGACAAGGAAACCAATAAGTACAAGATTTTTCAATTGGGTCTCGCTGTTCCATCATTTCTCCTCGCCATTCAAAATGGAAATTCGCTGAAAGAAATAAATGATAAACTAAAAGAAGAGGCTGTAAGTCATCCGGCACTCAATTCCATTTTACCTGAAAAAAAAGAGGGGCTCTATCTCCCTTTTTTCAGTAGCGCATATGCGCAAGAAACATTGCCCAATCCTCAAGGAAATAAAGTATTAAAATACAAGCTGCCTAAACAATCAGTATCGCAATCCATATTCCAGGGAATAACCGGCAGCACTCCGGATAATACCTGGTTCGTCATTGCCTCCTCTCACACAAAAGAAAATGAAGCACAGGAAAGGGCAAGTGAAATAAATCGCAATAACAGAGATGTGCACGCTGCAGTGTATGCACCGTATCGCGGCAATCCATATTACTCAGTCATTGTCGGATCAAATATGACTCTTGAGGACGCCAAAAAGTTACACGCCACTGTTAAAGAAAAGGGAATCGCAAAAGATGCCTACTTGTGGAGTTTGAAGTGATTAAAACCTACTTGTGAATGCATTAAACCAACCGGAGCATGCCGAAAATCCGCTGAAGAGTAGGCAAGAAATAGTTTGAATTAATATGGCTTTATTTGAAACGGCACTTCAGAAAACCCTGCTTAACGAAGGTGGTTATGCAAACGACCCTGACGATCCCGGGGGTGAAACTTATAAAGGCGTTGCCCGCAACATTTTCAGCAAATGGGATGGCTGGCAAATAGTCGATTCTCTTAAGCAGCAATCCGGTTTCCCATCAAGCCTTGACAAGAATGGTGACCTTCAGAACAAGATCCGTGATTTTTACAAAGCAAATTTTTGGGATCGCGTTCAGGGCGATGAAATCAATGACGAACATGTAGCCTCTTCCATTTTTGACTTTGCGGTGAATACCGGTGTAAGCACTAGCGCTATCCTGGCGCAACACGTAGTCAATGCCAACCCTGACGGAGTAATCGGTCTCAACACGATCAAGGCGATCAATGCGATGGACCCTGAATTTTTCCTCGCGGCATTCACAGTAGCTAAAGTTGTTCGCTACGTGGGTATTGTAAACAAGCGACCTGCCAGCCGCAAGTATTTCTATGGTTGGATTTCCAGGGCGGTAAATAGCTAAATCACTATCCGAACAATCGAATAATAACTATCAACGAAAATAAAATGGGATTCATACAAAACTTATTCTCTGGTGGCGCCAGCCAACTCGTCAACTCTGTGGGCAATGTGCTTGACAAAGTAATTACCACCAAAGGTGAAAAAATGCAACTGGACTTAGAGATGAAAAAAGCCGATCATCAATTTGAGATCGACATGCAGAATCTTTCTCTTGAAGATAAGAAAGCAATTCTTGGTGATATCGACAGCGCACGAAAAATGAATGCTGCCGTGCAAGAGAGCCCTAATGCTACCAAGCTTTCGAAGAACGTATCTCCCGTTCTTGCACTGGGTGGTGCATTGCTCACGTTCGTTCTCTTTGGGTGGCTGATGTTTGGCAAGTGGGATCCCAACGAGCAAAGCAAAAAAGAAATCATTCTCTATGTGCTCGGTGTACTGAGTGGTATACTCACGCAGGTGTTCAGTTACTATTTCGGTTCATCGCAAGGAAGTGCTGCTAAGACTGATCTAATTCACTCGATGCATCAGAATATGATGGAGAAGTAAAAGAGTTTTAAGAAATATGTCTATAGGAGAAAGCCGAAAATCCTAAGAAGAGTAAGTGACGGAAATAACAATTAAAACTAAATTATCCATGAAAACAACAAAAATTATCTTACTCGCATTCTTGGCACTATTTGTCATATCAAATGTACATGGACAGGATTATACCTACTCTTTCAATGATTATAACAAATGGTTAAAAACGAGCGTTAACAATGCAGTTACTCGCAGCGATCAGCTTAGCTTATTCCTTAAAGAGTTTTCTTTTGCCAGTAATAAAAAAGGAACTTTTATGGCTGAAATGGATGCTAAGTTTTATGAAATCGATCCAGACAACAACACAAGAAAGGATCACACTGTCAGCACGATCATCGCTGAGTTAATTAAAATAGATGACCAAGATCAGTCTTTCAAAAAAGGTGAAAAGACTTTATTATTTAACGAAGAGTTGGAAAATGTCTATCAAATAGATTTCAAATTATCACTAACAAGGCTGACGGTTGAACAAGAAAAGGAATTTAAACGAGTATTTTCAGATGTAACGTCAGCCCTTCCTACCTCTGTTTTCCTAAAAAAAGTTTTAAAGGTAGATGAATCTGTTCCCGAGAATAAGGATAAAATAGAGTTTTCAGCTGCTTTTTACATACCTCTTAATTTTTTGGAGTACAATGTTCTTTCCTCCAAATCACCCCTACTTTCTGAAAATGAAGATATCTTTTTAGCAATAAAAAATAAAATTTTACCTGAAACAGCTGATGCAAATCTGAAATCTTGGTTTAGAAATAAAATTAACAATGTATCAAAGTTCTTTTCTGGCGAGGAAGTATTCAAAGAGAATAACTCTGTAACTGCGGCAGCAGTACTAAGGGTCTCAAAAAGCACAAATTTCTCTTTACCCCTTAGTGTAAAAACATTGATGGAGAGTTTAAATGAGCACGTGTTGAACGCTAAGCCAGATCTTATTAACTCAACTGTTATAGAAATAGAGAATATTTCAAAGAATTTTAGAAAAGAAAAATATATCAGTCAAAGAACGCAAGATAATATCTTATACTATACAAGTCTAGCCACCACTTACAGCCAATTCCTTGACAATAAAAACAGACCTAAAGAAAGACAGGATAATCGAGCGGTAGTGGTATCGTTTGTTTCTTGGTTTAGCAGAGCAAATCAATACTTCACCAATTGGAAATTCACAAGGGTCAAATTAAAAGATATTTACAAAGATGTAGTAGAAGATGTACCAGATCCAAATCACCCTGGCCAAACTAAAAAAGAATACACTTTGCGTAAAGCATCAATCGTTCTTCCCTATTCAGTTGATAATAAATTTATCGCGGCATCATCGGAATGGCAAATGAAGCTTCATAAATTTTGTAAGGCAGTTTTACCAAATAACTTGGATTTAGAGGATGATATTGATGAAATAACGATTAAGGAAAATATTGATTAGTGCTTAGAAGCAGTTTTAGGATTGATTAAAGTAAAATAAAATAAATCAAGATGATTGTTTCAGTTTTTCGGCCAAGCACAAAATTAGCTTCTTCATTCGAAAATTCCATTCCTCATCGTCTTCCATATTTATGGTATATAACTGCATCGATATTGCTGTCGGCAGCCTGCGTAAACACACACGCACAATCCAACGAACGAATCGCTGTAATCTCTGGCGATGGCGCTTATGGAGTCTGGGGAGCCGGCCTTTGCCTAAGACTTCATGAAGTCGACAAAAATGAATACAAAATTGTAGTTGGTACCAGCACTGGCTCGTTAATGGCTCCTTTAGTATTGCTCAATAAATATAAATTACTCAAGACCGCCTACACGTCCGTAACGCAAAAAGATATTTTCAATGTCAACCCATTCAAGCCAAACGGGCAACTCAAAGCGTTAACAGTCGGGTGGCGATTTGTGTTCAACAACAGTTTGGGAGAAACCTATGCTTTGCGAAGGTTGATTAATAAATAAAAATCAAGTTGGTACATTAAAGTGAGTTTAAAAGTCTCCTTCTCCGAAGGAAACACTAACGATGAATCATGAAACGCATCATCACCTGTAGCGATGGCACCTGGAATAAACCAGGAGAAAAAGACCGGGGCATTGAAGTAGAAACTAACGTAGAAAAAATCCACGATGCCATTACATCAAAAAGTATTGATGGCACACCTCAACTAAAGTTCTATGATCAAGGTGTTGGTACGAGTGCCTCACTTCAGGACGAAATCATGGGTGGGGCCACCGGCAAAGGCATTGACAAAAATATTCTGGATGCCTACAAATTCATCTTATGGAATTTCGAGCCCGGAGATGAACTCTATTTATTTGGCTTTAGCCGCGGGGCGTACACGGCCCGAAGTCTGGCAGGCTTCATCCGCTACTGCGGCATTTTGAGACCAGAAAACCTTTTGCTCGCCAATGAAGCCTACCAGTTGTATCATGATAAAACCAAACTCACCGGCCCCGACTCCGACCTGATGGTTTCTTTTCGCAGGCAGTATAGCATCGAAACAAGAATTAAATTTATCGGAGTGTGGGATACTGTTGGTAGCCTCGGTATTCCCTTAAAATCGTTCAAAGAGTTGAATACTGAAAAATACCAGTTCCATGACGTTACCTTGAGTAGCACGGTTGACTTTGCGTACCATGCGTTGGCCATCAACGAGAGGCGCGAATTATTTGAGCCTACTCTTTGGGAAAAAAGCTCCACCGTAAAAAACACACCAGGCCACAAGCAGATGATGGAGCAGGTATGGTTCACAGGTGTGCACTCCAACGTAGGCGGAGGGTACGAAGACTCCGGGCTGAGTGACATTGCATTGGAGTGGATGATGAAGAAAGCCGAAAACACAGGTTTATCATTTGACAGATCAGAGATCAAAGATTTCAAACCCAACCCCGAAGGTGAGTTGAGAAACTCGCTGAATTTGCTGTACCGGATTTTAGGAAAAAAGTGGCGCGAGGTATGCAAGAGCAAAGATGGTAATGAATCCATCGACCCTTCGGTGAGACAGAGGTACAACCACACGGGCGAAAAGCTGCCACCCAACCTCGCAGAACTTAAGCCAACGAAATAATACTTATTTCGAGAAAAATTGAAGACGAAGATTATTCTGCTGAAATGAAAAGATTTTGTCCGCACCTATGAGATTTTGGCGAATAGCTAATGGGAAACCAACTTGGAGGTAATTGAGTTATACTTAGTAGATTTAACCTATAAACAACGACAAAAATGACCAAAACCGTAGAAAATAGGCCAGAATTAGGAATAGGCATTTACACTATTCCTGATATTGCTCAGATTCTTAGGTTACCCTACCATAAAGTTAATCGGTGGGTTAAACATTATTGGGATAATGAGCTGGGTAAGGAATTTAACAGTCGTTATTCATGGACTGATGGAAAGTCTATTGCCATAAGCTTTCATACACTGGTAGAATTGTATACCTTTTATCAATTCTCAAATGCAGGTGTATCCGCGAGAAAAATCGTTGAGGCTCATTTAATCCTTTCTAAAAAATTCAATTCACCGTTCCCATTTGCAACTGCTGATGTTCTAAATTCAATTTCAACAGATGGCAACCGCGTTTTCCTCACCATTAATGGAAAGGATATTATTAATCTGGACGTAACGCTTCAATTTAACTTGCAATTCATAAAAAGTTTCTTCAAAAAAATTGATTTTAATGGAGGATCAATGGCGGCTAGATTGTGGCCTTTAGGAAAGGAAAATAGCGTTGTGGTTGATCCAGATCATCAGTTTGGGCAAGCAATAATTAGCGGTACTAATATTAACCCCGAGACGATTCAAGAATTACATGATGCAGGAGAGCCTCATTATTTCATTGCCTCTCTTTACAATATCAATGAACGTCAAATCATTGATGCTTTGGAATTTTGTCAAAAGGCTGCCTAATCAATGATAATCTTGATTGATGAAAATCTTCCGCCACAGTTGGCTGATGGATTGAATATTCTTCAGCATCAACTCAACGTTAGGAACCAAACCAATCATGAAGTTAAATCCATTAAAAACGAATTTGGAGAAGGCTGCAAGGATGAAGATTGGATTCCAGAGGCTGGAAAAAGAAATTCAGTAGTAATTACACGTGATTTTAGAATTCAAAGAATAAGGCATCAAAGAGATCTTTGTGTTCAATATGGCCTAGGGCTTTTCTTTTTCAATGTTCCAAAAGGCGGTTTACCCTATTGGCAAATCGTTGTTAATCTTATTACTAGATGGGAAGACATACTGAAGATAATCGATGAGGAGAAACCTCCGTTCGCATATAGATTCTCTGTGAAAAGTAAAAAATTGGAGTTGCTCGATTAATTCAACTCTCACTCAAAGGGGCTCTATCTTCCACCCACAACACTAACGAGAATATCCTAGAGAGGAAGTATATTTAGGCCAGCCTTTTAATTCATGTAAATTAAAGACCAATCAATGATGTACGCCCGGTTGAAGCAGCTTTACAGCGAGGTAAGAAACCATTCTGATTTAACCTATAAATCGGTCCCCTTCTTTGTAAAAACAGTGAGGGAAATACGGGTTGAATTACTCAAGGTGGCAGCGGAACAAGCGGAACAAATTACAAGAGACGTAAGTGATGCCATGAGAATTATTCATATCACAGAGCGAGAAGATTTGAACAATATCAATAATTATCAAAACTTTAAAAATGAGATCCCCAAACACCTGGGAAGGGTAAAAGATACCATCCTTTCAAAATTATCCTTTGTTAATAAGTAAATGACCTCTCTGTTAGCGCATTTACATGTGAGTCGGTTTATTTATCTTCCATTTAAAATGAAAGCGATATGAAAATACTAAGTGGAGTTCTTATTTTAGTTACAGCTTTTTTGAGTATCAAGCATGGATGGGAAGGCCTAACGATAAAACCCGGTGAAGCAAACTTGGTGACAGAATTGGGATTTGGCAAGACTGTAGTAACTATCATCAGCATTCTTTCGTTGGCAGTCGGTCTCTTGGTATTATTTCCTTCTACTTTTTTTGCCGGCAATCTGGTCAATGCCATTATTATCCTCTCAATTATGTCCTTGTCATTGAAGGCGGGCAATATCAAAACCGCGCTGATCGAAATCCCATTTCTCTTAATGGCATTGGTAATGATCTACCTGGGCCATCCATTTAGAAAATAAGTTCTTTTGGATTATGAGGCTATCATCGTGACGTCAGGTTTGCAACCGATGCGGGAGATTTTATAATCAGGTCGAAAGACCTGACTGACACTTATACTTCTATTTAAACAATGTAAGAAGATATCAGTTTAGAAAGGGTTGAGGACAGATGCGGAGAGGGCGGGATTCGAACCCGCGATACCCTTGCAGGTATACACACTTTCCAGGCGTGCTCCTTCAACCACTCGGACACCTCTCCAAAAAAGTGCACAAAGAAATAGATATTTTAGCAGGCAAACAAATCATGGCAACTCACAGCCTTATCTTTGACCCGCGATTCAAAATCAATTCTTAAGATGTCGAGTTTTTTAGCAAAAATTGAGATTCAATGAAAAGATTACTTGTAGACATGGATGACGTGCTTGCGGACGCGACCGGTCAGTTTCTTAATTTTTATGAAAAGGAATTTGGCGTTCGCATATCACGCGAGGCGTTGAATCACAAGGATGAACTGGAGGGGTTTCCCGACAATCATGAAGCTTTAAGGAGTTTTGTTTTCCGGAAAGATTTTTTCAGAACCATGGCTGTCAATGAAAACAGCCAGGAGGTGATGAGAAGGCTCAATGAGAGATATGAGGTGTTCATCGTCTCATCGGCCATGGAATTTCCTAACTCCCTCTCGGAAAAATTTGAGTGGCTTAATGAACATTTTCCTTTCCTGCACTGGAAACAGTTTGTCTTTTGCGGACATAAAAGCGTGGTGCATGGCGACTTTATGATTGATGACCTGCCACACAATTTGGAAGCATTTAAGGGAGAAAAACTTCTCTTCTCCGCCCCACACAACTTGCAGTTCAATCATTTTAAAAGAGTGAATGACTGGAAAGAGGTCGAAAGAATGTTTCTGGGTTAGGATATATAATCAGGCACTGTTCCCAACACATTAATTTGTTATCTCCCCTGCCAAAGAAATTCCAATCAATCGTTTTGTTTTCGCTGAACCATACTCCCCTAGCAACACCATTAGCTTCGTTACGGCTGCCTCAGTGGTCATATCGCCACCGCTGAGCACGCCAATCTCTTGCAGATCACGGCTCGTTTCATACTTTCCTTGCACCACCATACCGCCAGGGCATTGAGAGATATTGAGAATGATTACTTCTTTTTTTATTGCACCACTTAATAACTTCAAAAATTCAGGCGAAGTAGGCGCGTTGCCTGAACCAAAAGTTTCGAGCACGATCGCTTTCAAATTTGGAATGCTTGTTACGGCATTAACAGTAGCCATCGTAATGCCCGGGAATAATTTCAAAATTGTAATGGAAGGATCAAGCTTACTGAGGAGTTTTAATTCCGTTCCTGGCTGACCGATTACTTTTTCGTTGTAGTCAATCATTACTCCCGCTTTTGCTAGTGCCGGATAATTTTCAGATTCGAAGGCATCGAAGTGCATACTCTCTACTTTCTTACTTCGGTTGCCGCGTAGAAGCTCATCGTCAAAATAAATACAGACTTCTGGTATGATGGCGAGTCCCTCTTTTTTTGCTGCAGCGATTTCTAAGGCAGTGATCAGATTCTCTCTTGCATCAGAGCGCGTCTCGCTAATAGGCAGTTGCGCGCCTGTAATTATCACCGGCTTCGCCAGCCCTTGTAACATGAAACTCAATGCCGAAGCAGTGAAGGCCATGGTGTCTGTGCCATGCAATACCACAAAGCCATCCTGACTTTCATAATTTTCAAAAATCAATTTTGCGATCTGCTGCCAATGTTCGGGTTGAATGTTGGAAGAATCGATTGGGTTATCAAATGAAATCACAGTGAGGTCAAGTGATAAATTGCGAAGGGAAGGCAAGTGCTCCAGTATCAAACTAAAATCAAAGGGAACAAGCACACCGTTGGTATCATGTGCCATCCCGAAAGTACCACCCGTATAGATAATCAAGACTTTCGATTGCGGCTTGGCGGGGGTGGCGGTATTGATGTTGATTTTCTTCATTAGAATTAGGGATTAGTCATCGATAAAGGGAATTGGCATTAGGTATTGGAAGGAAATACTTTTTTGGTGTTATTGGTAGTGACCCTACTCAATTCCTCCAAAGTTATTTTTTTTAGTTCACAGATTTTTTGTGCGATCAATGGAATGTACGAGGGTTCATTCCTCTTTCCACGATGCGGCACAGGTGCAAGATAGGGGCTATCCGTTTCCAAAACGATCCTATTCATATCGATGTCAGGAATAACTTTATCAAGTCCACCGTTTTTGAAAGTAACTACACCGCCAATTCCCAGATAAAAATTCATTTCTATAATTCTTTTTGCTTGCTCAAGCGAACCTGAGAAGCAATGAAAGATTCCCGTAAGAGTACCATCAATCAAGGGCTGCAATAAGGCAATCGTCTCATCAATCGACTCGCGACAGTGGATTACCAGTGGCAACTTATATTTCTTCGCAAGCTGCACTTGCACCTTAAAGGCCTCTTGCTGCTGTAGCCAAAAAGTCTTATCCCAATACAAATCGGTGCCCATCTCTCCCACCGCTGCAAACTTCCGCCTGCCGAGCCAATCTTCTACGAGATACAATTCTTTTTCAAAATCCTTTTTTACCGAACAAGGATGAAGTCCAATCATGGAAATGCATCGCGTTGGTTCTTTAGACTCTACTTCCATCATCGCATCGATGGAAGTGTGATCGATGTTAGGCATGAAAATTTTTGCAATGCCTGACTCTTCGCTTTTCCTGAGCATATCAACTCGATCAGCACTAAATTCTTCAGAATAAATGTGGGCGTGAGTGTCAATCCAAGTCATTGGGCATTAGGCATTGGGGCTTAGAAGATTCTCTACTACATCAGCGAGCAAGTTAGTCTGCTGCTCAAAACCTTCAAAGCCTTTGTATTTTTTTGATTCTTCCAGAGCATACTTCAGATCAAAGTCATTCTGGTCTTGATAAAATGCAATTCCTCTTCTCATTAACTCCTTAGCCAAATACTCCTGTTCAGTTTGACCAGGTGTAGGAATGAATACCGCCTTCTTTCCAAGTTTCCATAGATCCATAACTGTGGTGTAACCAGACCTGCCAATTACCAATGATGACGATTCAATTAACTCGTTGAGTTTTTTCGAAGCTAAATGATCTGCTTCACGGTCATCTGGTTTTTCTGCACCAGGTTTCCCCTTCACTATGAAATAACTCAATCCCAATGCCAAAAGTTGTGATTTTATTTTTGCTTCTAATAAACTTCGTTGCGGCTCAGGGCCCGAAATTATTGCAAGAACATCATACTTTATTGGCACATTCATCTTGGTAAACCTTGAGACCATGCCAATGAATTTTGTTTTCATTTTCGTAGGGCCTGTCATCCTTCCCGTGATTCCATTGGGGAAGTCAGGAATCCAGCAATCTGTGAATTTTCCGATTTGCCAGTGATTGCCATAATTGATTACCCCTTCGAGCCACTTCCAGGCCGGGGGCATGATAATATTGACTTGATGAGTGATCAAAACAGAAGGAATCTTTGTAGACCAACAACCATATCGATTATCCGAGATCAATAAATCAATTTTTTCGTTATGGACAATCTTCTCAATTTGCCAATGCTCTTTTCTGATCGCCAATATGAATTTCGGCATCTGAATCAGAATTTTAATCATAAATGGAAGTACAGAAGAATAGGTTGCATTGTAAGAAGCAATCGTGTGGAATCTGAGTAATGGAAATTCCTCTTTCAGTAAAACCAAAGCACCGCCACTACTTGCGATTTGTACCTCACATCCTTGTTTTAGAAATTCATTGATAACAGGAATGCTGCGCGTAGCATGGCCTAAACCCCAGTCAAGAGCTGCAACTAAAACTTTTTTTATTGGCCGGGCGCTGGGCATTAGGATTGAGGCTCCAAAGTTCGAAAATTAGAAATCAACCAAGTGATTTGAATTCATATCCTTGAGAAGTAAAATGTTCCAAAAATTTTGGTAGTACATAGGTTAGATTTCTTTCGGCTTTCAGGCTGTCATGAAAAACAATGATCGATCCGGGCCGCGTTGCTTTAACAGTGCCATTCAAGCAACTCTGCCGCGCTATGTTTTTTGAATAGTCGTGCGTGAGTACATCCCACATCACAATCTGGTACTGGTATTTCAGTGCTTTGATTTGCGCATTAGTAATACGGCCGTAGGGGGGTCGAAAAAATTTTGTTACGGGTTTTTGGTTTCCAGTTTCCAGTGGCTGGTAACCGGTAACTGGCAACTGACTTTGAATATGCGTTTCACATTGCGCAATGTTGTTTAAATACTTTTCAAGTGAAGTGCTCCATCCTTTCAAGTGATTAAATGTGTGATTCCCGGCTGAATGACCTTGAGCAATTACTTTTTGGAAAACATCAGGGTGCTTGCTTACATTATCTCCTATACAAAAGAAAGTGGCTTTGGCCTTAACCTTCTTCAACTCTTCAAGAACAAACTCTGTCGGGCCGTTCATTGGGCCGTCATCAAAAGTGAGATACAATTCTTTATTCTCCGTGGGCACGCGCCACAAAAGCGATGGATAAAATTTCGGAAGGAAAAATGGAGTTCGAAATAAATTCAATTTGATGGCAGATTACAGATTTAAAATTACAAATTCACCCTTATTCTGTAATGCGCTATTTTTCAATTTTCAATTACTGCACTCTGCACGAAAGTATAGTAATGTCATCATGATAACTGTTGGCTCCTTTAAAACCATCGAGCCTTACAATGATGTCTTGATGGATTGTCTTTAAATCTTTTTGACTATTGGCTTTAAGGTAGTCGAGCAACGATTCCATTCCGAATTCTTCATTTTGTTCATTCACTGTTTCAGTCAATCCATCAGTATATAAAAACAAAGTAAAGTCTTCAATGTCAGTTATAAATCCTTCATTGATGAAAGGTAGCGGATCCATCGCGCCAAGCACAGTCGAACCTTCTTCAAGCAATCGAATACCACTTTTGTCGCAGAGCACGGGCGGGTTGTGCCCCGCGTTCACATACACCATCGTCTTCAATTTCAAATCATAGATGGCACCAAAGAAAGTAATGAACTTCTCACCCTTTGCACTTTCAAGCACTTGATAATTCAAAGCTTCAACAATTTCTGTAAGATTCGGAGTTTGTCTAAGAAGCGTGTGAAGAGAAGCTTGAAAATTGCTCATCAACAATGCAGCCGGAATTCCTTTGCCGCTTACATCGGCTACGCAAATCAAAAATTGGTTTTGATTGATCGGAATGTAATCATAGTAATCTCCGCCTACTCGATCATGTGGAAGGTAACTCGCCTCGACTTTCAGTCGTTCCGTATTTGGTAATTTTTCCGGGAACAAAAACTGCTGCACATCGCTTGCGATTTCAAGTTCTTTACGAAATGCTTCTTGCTCCAATTGCTGCCTTACTAGTTTCTTGTTTTCAATGGCAACCACAATGATGTTGCTGAGCGCCTGAATGAATTTTATACTCTCATCATTGATATTAAGATGATGATCGATGCCACCTACAAAAACCAATGCAAGCGTTTCGCCCTTGTGAGAAATCGGGATCACTAAATCAAACTCATCAAATTCACATTCAGGAAATTCATCCATACGATGGATGTTTTTGGCAAGCTTCACTCGGTCATCGAGTTTCGTCTTTCGGAAATCTTTCACAGTGCCGAATATCACTTTGCAAGCCCACACTTGATCAAAAACGAAGAGAGCCAGTTTTTTGATGTTAAGATTCGATCTTAGGGTGAAGTTGAAAATCTTATAAAGCGACTCTTCGGGCAAGTTGTTGTTGATTGCTTGCGTGATCTCGAGCAATGCCCCGAGTTCAAGCTCCTTGCGCTCAACCTGCTTTTTATAATCAGTCACAGATGCCACCTTCATCTCTCAAAATTAGAAATTATGTTTCAGATGCCATCAGGCAGGTGGATATTTCTTATTTGTGTTCATTTCGTCATCAGTGACCTGCCCTTCCATTGATGATTTTTTAATTGAGAAAAAAATCCGATGAAGAGAACGTAAACAGGATACAAAAATTGCAAAGCAATAAAAGCCAGTGGGTTAAAACTCATATTCAATGATCGACAAACAGTTGATAGGAAGAGCAAATCAGCTAAAACCTTCAAAGTGAACAAGCTAATAGCGAAGATCGATTGGGCGTTAACCGTGTGGATAATCAATAGGAACCATGAAGCCTGAAGTGAAAAAATAAAAACCGCGAGAACTCGTGCAAAGAAAGAAGTATTTACGCTCCACTTGCTCGCCCACCGCAGGCGCTGATGAAGGAATTTGTTCCATGAATTTTGCGGCTGAGTAATAACAACACTTTGTGCCATGTTTAAAACTCGAATTGAGCCAGGGTACCGTTCTTCAATCTTGCGCATCAGAAATTCGTCATCTCCTGTGGCCACATGTTCATTACCCTGATAGCCATTTACCTGATCAAATATTTTTCTTCGAAAGGAAAGATTTGCACCGTTGCACATCGTGGGTTTTCCCAATGCGCAAGTGGCTACTCCTGTACCAATCACACTGGCAAACTCAATCGACTGAAGTTGAGCAAAAAATCGATCGTTGTTTTGCAGGGCCACAGCACCCATGAGCATTTGGATCATTTCATCTTGAAAGCCATTGTTGATTTGCTTAAGCCAATTCTCAGGCAAAATGCAATCAGCATCTGTCGTTGTAATCACCTCCCCTCTGGCCAAACTTATACCTAAAGACAAAGCTGCTTTCTTTCCAATTTGATTTTCGTCAAGAGACCGGATAGTTAAGGAGGAGAAACGATCCATCCATTTTTTTGCCGCGTTTGTCGAATCATCCGAGGAATGGTCATCAATAAGAATAATTTCGAAATCTGTTAAGGGATAATTTAGAGCCGAGAGGCTTTGAAATAAGCCATCAAGATTTTCTTTTTCATTTCGCATGGCAATCACTATCGAAATGAAAATATTTTTTTTTGGAGAATTATTTTGAGGTCGGATAGCTTTCCTCCAACCCATCCACAAGGCCATCAATAGCAGGAAATAAAATCCGAACACAATAAGAAAGTAAATCGCCATTGACGGTTAATTTGTAAGTTTGGGTGTGAGCAAAGTTGAGAAAAAACCGGTGAAGGAAAAGGTCATTCTTGGGCTCGACCCCGGCACCAATGTGATGGGCTATGCGGTGATCACTGTACAATTAAGCCGGGTGACTTTAACTCAGTTCGGTGTAATCCAAATGGGAAAGTACGGAGAACATGCCCTCAAGCTGAAAAAAATTTTTGATCGGGTGCTTGCCTTGGTTGATGAATACAAACCCGATGAAGTGGCGCTCGAGGCACCGTTTTTTGGAAAAAATGTGCAGTCAATGCTTAAACTCGGGCGTGCGCAGGGCGTAGCAATGTCGGCAGCACTTTATCGCGAAGTGCCGATCACTGAATACGCGCCCAAGAAAGTAAAGCAATCGGTGACCGGAAATGGAAACGCCAGCAAAGAGCAAGTGGCGAAAATGCTGATGCAGATTTTTTCGATCAAAGAATTGCCACGTTTGCTTGACTCCACTGATGCACTGGCCGTTGCAGTGTGCCATCACTATCAAAATGGGGCGGTGCGAAGTAAATCAAAATCGTGGGAAGGTTTTTTGAAGGAGAATCCCAGAAGAATAGTTAAATCAAAAAAGGACGTGAATGAGAATATTTGTTGAACCAAATAAAAATTTTACCGAAGAAGTTAAGTATACAATGAATCTCTTCGCTCAAAATAGAGATACAAGCTTCATTTTTATTGAAAACAAGAATGACAGCGACTTAACGTTTGGATCAACGACTGCCTTTGACTTCGTTATTTCGGAGACGGCTTATAATTCTCTCCATAAGGGGCTCTATCACTTTAAAAACTTTTTCGATAAGGAATGCCTTATCAAGACCGAGTTCGGAAATTACGACTATGTCTCCACCGCGTTTTACATGGTTAATAGTTTACAAGAATATGGTTCATCTGATCTTGACGAAATCGGTCGCTTCAAATTTGCCAACAGCTACCAGGCAAAATTTGGGAACATTCAGAAAAACCTTGTGCAGGAGTGCTTTAATAAGATTTGCGAACATCCAAAACTAACTCACCTTTCTTCGTTTAGAAAAAAATCCAAGTTTTTCTTATCACATGACATCGATTCAATACATGGCGCGCTCTTGCAAGATGGATTACATTTATTAAAGCAAGGAAAGCCACATCTAATTTTCAGTCTGTTCTTTAATGCCTTGCTTCAACGACCCGATTGGTTTACTATAGATAAAATCATGGCCATTGAAGATGAATACTCTTTTAAATCTACCTTCTTTTGGCTCGTCAATAAAGGACGCATAAATAAAAGAGAAGTGAATGCCGACTACCGGATAAGCGATAATAAAGTCCAGACAGCCATTCAAAAATTGATTTCAACAGGATGGGAAAATGGCTTGCACAAAAGTATTTCTCCCGATGGCTATAATCAAGAATTAACCAAAACGGGACTGAGCCCAAAATCTAACCGAAATCATTATTTAAAATTCACCTTGCCGGGACTATACGAAAACATTGAATCGAGCGGATTAAGGATGGATGCCAGCTTGGGATTTGCAGAATCATTTGGCTTCAGGAATAGTTATGGGCTGCCATTTACTCCCTACAATCTGAGGGAGCGAAGACCATTTTATTTTGTAGAAGTTCCTCTGAACATTATGGATACCACACTACACAAATACATGAATGTTCAAGTCGAGGAAACAGCAATTTCAACAATCAATTTTCTGGAAAATAACAAGTACAACGGTCTGATATCAATTTTATGGCATAATAATTATTTCACCCACTATAAGTTTAAAGGCTACATGAATCAGTATAAAAAAATACTAGCTTACCTGCATGAAAACAAATGGCCGTGCATCAATACTTCTCAAATCATTGCGGAATACTCACGAACATAGTTTACTTTGAGCCAGTATTGAGGCGAATATCTTTATGCTTAGGTCCCCTCTATTGAGAAAATTCTACTTCGGTGTATGGAAGCGCATTTACTGCAATGATATCATTGGTTTGTATGAAATGAAAAATCATTCAAAAGCGATAAGCCCGGCAATCCTGATTAAAGAAGTAACCAGTGAAAACATTAAAGATGCATTGACTTTTCAAAGCAACCATGAGCTCGTGAGGTTTCAATTATTTTTGAATGAGGGTGACACTGGGTTCTATGCCTACCTTCATGGGCAATGTGCTCATAGATCTTGGGTGATGAAACACCCTCGCCAGGCAGAAATTCATTTATTCTATTCGAAACTGTTATTGCCCAATGAAGTTTTTGTGCACTTCTGCGAGACTGCTCCCTGGGCCAGGGGAAAAAATATTTTCACATCAGTTTTAAATCATATCGGAAGCGTTTTTAGGGACCAGCGAATTTTAATTTGTGTCGAACAAAGCAACAAGAGTTCGATCAGAAGCATTAAAAAAAGCGGTTTTATTGAAATCAATAGATTCCGAATAATTGCCTTACTTGGTATTCGTATTGTAAGAAACATGACCATCAGCAATTAAATGCAATTATCTCCTAAAGCAGCTTATCGGAATTTCTGTGCTCTCGAAAAAAATATCCCCTTGTTCCTTAATGACTGGTGGATGGATGCCGTGTGTGGCGATAGCTGGGATGTAGCGTTGGTTCAAAACGGAGATGAAGTAATTGGCGCTTTGCCCTACCTCAAGGCAAGAAGATTCGGATTCAGGTTATTGAACATGCCGAAACTTACAAGTTTTCTTGGGCCTGTTTTCAAATATCCGGAAGGGCAAAAATATGTTTCAAAGCTTAGCTACGAGATGGAGATCATGGAAAAACTGATTGAACAAATACCTTCTTTTGATCTTTTCCGGCAAAGCTTTCATTACTCGATTGCAAACTGGCTTCCTTTTTACTGGAAGGGATATGAACAAACCACCCGTTACACTTATCTTCTTGATCTCGATAATCTCAATCACGTATTTGTTGAATTGAAAAGCAGTGTGCGGGGAAAAATCAGAAAAGCAGAAGGCATTGTTACGGTACAACACAGCCGTCCGCTGGAAGACTTCTACAACGTTTTTTGCATGACATTCGAGCGACAGAAAATCAAACCTCCGATTGATTTAGTCTATCTCAAAAAGATAGATGACGCTCTTTCCAAAAGAAACCAGCGAAAAATTTTCTACGCAGTCGATAAAGACGGGAAGGTTCACTCCGCGCTCTATTTAATCTGGGATAATCACTCGTCATACGTTCATATGGTAGGTGAAAACCCCCAGCTTCGCAATAGCGGGGCAGGCATTTTGTTGATTTGGAAAGCTATTGAGTATACTCGAAATGAAATCAAACTCACTACGTTTGATTTTTTAGGCAGTATGATTGAATCGGTTGAGCCGGTAAGGCTATCGTTTGGCGCAAAGCAAGTTCCTTATTTTCAAATCAAGAAGGTCAATTCAAGAATTATGAAATTATTCTTCTCCCTCAGCAATTAAAACCGGAGTAAAAAGCCAGTAAATTTTCAGATTCTTTTTCCCACGAATATTTGGTAAAAACCATTGTCCGGCCCCGCACTCCCATTTCCTTTGCAGCAGTCTCATTTTTAAAAATGAATTCTATTGCGCTTGCAATTTCTTTTTCGTCCTCGGGGTCAACTAAAATCCCGCATTCGCATTCTTTTATGAATGATGCCACCTCTCCATATTTTGTGGCCACTATTGGTACACCTGCAGCCATATATTCGAAAAGCTTAACCGGATAATTTGTCTTATATCGCTCGATAGGTTGAGGGACTACAATTCCCGCACGTGAGTCGAGTGTAATCTTTGCTATTTCTTTACTGGGAACCCATCCTAAATAAGTGACCGGAAGTTTTAGTATTTCTTTCTCCAGTTCCTTCGGAGAAAAAGGGCCAGCAATCTGAAATTCAAACTCGCAATTACGTTTCGCCATTGCTACAGCGTTTGCCATTTTCAGAACACCACGCACCTTTGTGAGCATTCCAAAGTGCACAATTCGTCTGCTCCGTTTCTCATAGTCGATGTAATCCTGATTGAAATTAGATACGATTGGAAAATTACGAATAAGACAGGTTTTTCCAGATGGAAAATATTTAGCGATAACAGGTTCTGCTATGATGATTCCATCGAACATTAATCCTGCCAGTTTTTCTAAAAAGATGTAGAGCCATGCGTATGGTCTCTTCAAAAGTGGTGGTAACCAATGCTGATAACTGATTTGCTGTGGTGTGTCTTCATGCGCATCATAAATCACCTTGCGGCCCAAAAGTTTAAGCCAAATTCCGATGACCAAAAGTTCTGAGTCATGTAAATGAAATATTGCGTACTTAGGTTGCCGAAGTGCCTTTCTAAAGACGAGCCAGGGACAAACAATCAATTTCCTCCAGCCCCTCGCGTATGGTGTTACCGAGATTATTGAAATCCCGTTCACTACGTCATCTTGAGGTGTCGGTATAATTAACGAAACTTCATACCCGTTTTTTGAAAGTGATATAGCTTCTTTCAAAAAAATACGTGGGTCTAATGGGTTATGGCCGGCATTGGCCAGCATTACCACCTTCCTTTTATTCGAGGGGTTCACAGTCTTATCCAAGATTCCGGCAATAAATCTTTTGTATTATAATATCTGCTCGCATACGGAGGTTGCGGGCTGTCAGAAAATGTGTTTGCAAACCACTGCTTGGGTGCAATTACAACTTTTCCAACATTCGTATTCAGCCAGGCTCCCCACCAACTATAAGTGCTATTGGCAATGATTTGATGACGACACGTAGACATCAGTACAAGATCTTCGCTGGCTTTTACAGAGGCTTTGTGCGCAATGAACTTCGCGTCTGGAATAAATGCAAAATTCTGCTGACACCACGAAACGTCATCCGAAAAAATAAAGAATTTAGGATTAGCAACTTTACTCTTCATTTCACTTACTGCCACCTGATAATAAGTTAGAGGCAAAGCTCCAAAGAAAGACTGGTAAACAGGGTTGGCAACGTAGTCGCCTCTACGCACGTGAATGGCTACACTATCACAATCGATCATCTGTTTTTTCCACTCCAACGATGACTCCGGCAGCTGACTTCGCAAAGTGAACTGATCTATTATTTCGCTTCGATACTGAATGAAATATTTTTCGCTATTCCAATACCCCGAAAGATAAACCGGAACATTTACTGAAAAAAAGTCCTCAAAAAAATGATAGTGCGGCTGTGAAAGCACGTTCAGGCAGCGAAGATAATTTTCGCGCTTATTTAAGTAGCGAACAATAGGATTACTTCCAGTAAATTGATGAACTTCTTTGCGTGATGCAATTGTCGCATCAATATTCATTTGATCTAATTCAAATTTTCGGTTTTGATTCTTCGAATAAGTATACAGGTCTAGTTTCAAAGAAACTCCTTTGTGCCAAGCCAAAGCTCGGGCGGCTGCGTACTGAAAAAGCTGATTGCCTAATCCTCCCCGAACACGAACGATAACCATTCTCTAAAAAATATTTAATTATACTTGCGCTAAAATTACAGGCAAATGGGTTTTAAACAAAGAATAAAAAAATTTCCACAGGTTTATTCAGCAATACTCTTTGTATTAAACCTCATCAACTACTTTGATAAAAGATTTTGGTTGAAGTTTCCGAAATATCAGATTACCCCATTATGGAGAAAAAGAGCAGACATTGTCAAACTTTCACCCGATAACAAAAGGATTGAAATTATTGAGGATGCCGGAAAAATATTCAAAGACTACCAGCTAATGCACAATGGGTTAAAAATAGGGTTAGGCAGTTATTACGATTATGGCAATACAGTGCTACTGCAGGAAAACAGAGGTGTCCACGAGCCGCAGGAAGAATTTGCTTTTCAGGAAGTCTTGAAGATAATACCACCCGGAAGCGTTATGATGGAGTTGGGCAGCTTTTGGGCTTTTTACTCGATGTGGTTTGCTTCACAAATCAAAAATGCCAAGTGTATTATGATTGAACCTGACCCTTACAAAATGAATTTCGGCAAGCTCAATTTCAAGATGAACAACTTACTGGGCATCTTCGAGCTGGGGTTTATCACCGACAAAACCAATCTCTCAAAATCAATCCCAGATTATTCAGTTGATTTTCTTTTGCAAAAATACAAAATCGATTTTCTTCATCTTCTCCATAGTGACATACAAGGATATGAGGCTAAAATGCTTGAAGGAGCAGGGCATGCGTTGTCAGAAAAAAAGATAGGATTTGTATTTATCTCCACACACGGCAACGACCTACATCGGGAGTGTGAAAGTATTCTTCGGGCACACGGCTATGAAATTTTATGTTCTGCCTATCTTAACGAATCATACGCATGGGACGGAGTGATCGTAGCTAAAGCAAAAAATTATTTGGGAGACATTAAAATCGAGATTAGTAAAAGAGTATAGATACTCTACTCTTTATCGCGGAACGCCTATACCTGGCAAGGGGGCAGCATATTGAAAAGTCTATTTCCTCCAATCAATCTAATGCAGGCAACAATCATTGTCTGAAACGGAATTTTATTATACTTGCACCAAATGTATGGCAATGATCTTAAAGCATAATCTTACTCACATGGCTCTTACAGTTTGATGTTAACTCGCTCATGAAGAACAAGGAGCTTTGGCAGCCGACAAAATATGTTTATAGACAAAATAAATTGATTGCTTCTCGAAGTAGCAGTCAAGTAACCATTTCGTCACGGCTGATGGCAGATCTAGTTGCTTTCCATTACGATTCCAATTTAAAAAAATATGCACGCGGAAGGCTCATTGACCTGGGGTGCGGAAAAGCTCCATTGTATGGAGCATACAAGGATTTGGTAACAGATACTGTCTGCGTTGACTGGTCTGACGCATCTGGCAAAAATATTCATCTCGATTATGAATGTGACTTAAATAAGCCTCTTCCGTTCGATAATTCCGCGTTCGACACAGTTATTCTTTCTGATGTGCTTGAGCATATACAGAATCCCTTTTTACTTTGGGAAGAAATTTCAAGGATCATGATAGAACAGGGCAAGATAATTATGAATGTACCCTTTTTCTATCACATCCACGAAGCGCCTTATGACTATTTCCGCTATACTGAATTTGCGCTGCGCAATTTTGCCGAGTTATCGGGCTTTAAAATTATTCTCATTCAGCCCATAGGAGGCGCACCGGAAATCGTAGCGGATATTTTTGCTAAAAATGTACTTCGAGTCCCTTTGCTGGGAGCGTTTTTTTCAACTGCCGTCCAGAAAACTTGTGCCCTATTTCTCAAAACATCCTTGGGGAAAAAAATTTCCAAAAAGACGAGCAAAAAATTTCCTTATGGCTATTTTATGGTAGCGGAGAAGAAGTAAAATCTGTATGAGGCCCAAAAAGAATTTGATTTTGTTGACTCACACTTTTCCCTACGGTGTTGGCGAAGCATTTTTAGAAAGCGAAATCAATTATCTTTTACAAGGCTTTGATAAAGTAGTCGTAATCGCCCGCAATGTAAAAGATTCCCGATCCCGCTATCAGGCTCCAAATTTTTATTCGCATCAAATAAATCCAAAAAGTGATTTAAAAGAAATTGTTTTTTCAATCTTTTTGTTGATCCGCAATCTGTCAAGATCACTGAGGTACATCCGGAATGAGTTGCTCATTTTAAAACTGAAAAAAAAGAGACTCAGCAGGAAGGTACTTGCAATCATGATAACTGATCTTTTAAAATCATTAATTGCCGCGCAAGCAATAAAGAGGGTTATGCGAATTCATGAACTTACAGGAGATCTGATTTTATATTCCTATTGGCTGTCCTCCCTGGCGCTGGCTACTACATTTGTTCGTTCAAAATCCAGTCAGATTCGAAGAGTGGCGCGAGCGCATCATTCTGATTTATACGAGCATATCAATCCTTCTCGTTATCTATCGTATCGCCAGGCGCTGGCACAAGAATTAAATGGTATCTATTCCATTTCAATGCATGGTCTCGAATATCTTCGTACCATCGTACCTGAGAAAACCCATAAGCACCTGTTTTGTTCGAAACTTGGAACGGAACCCTTAATTGTAAAAACCCAACAAAGGCCAGCCGTCCATCACTTGATCGTCAGTTGTTCTTTCCTTCAAAAAATAAAACTGGTTGAGCTAATTGTTGAGGCGCTGAGTTTAATTGAAGTCCTGCCTATTTATTGGATCCACTTTGGGGATGGGCCTCAACGGGAGATGGTTGAACAACTGGCAATTAAAAAATTAGCAAACAAGAAAAACATTCGATACTTGTTTCATGGCGAGTTTGCAAACCCTACTTTGCTTAAATTTTATCAGGAGAATTTTGTTTCCCTTTTGGTTAACACTAGCTCATCTGAAGGAATTCCGGTCTCGATAATGGAAGCCCAGTCTTGCGGGGTTCCCTGTATTGGCATGGATGTGGGCGGGGTGCGAGAGATTATTTCAAAAGAACGCGGGCTTTTACTTTCGCCAGACGCAACTCCATTACAAATTGCGGAAACAATTAACAGTGTTCTAACTTTGCCTGAAGAGGCTTACACTGAATTGAGGGCAAGTGCTTTTGTCAATTGGGATACCAACTTTAATGCCAAAAAGAATTTTCCTGCTTTTATTCAAGCTATACAAAATATATAAAATATGAAATTTGATGCTCACATTCTTGAATATCTGAAAGGTAAAAAATTCTCCAACGGTCTTCATATCAAATATGAATACTTTGAGCCTATCCCGAATCGTGTAAAACTTCTTTCGGACTTGGTTCGCGGAAAACGGGTTTTACATCTGGGATGTTTAGATCACTTACCTTTGATTGATGTTAAAATTGCAAATCATGAGTGGCTTCACCAGGAACTTACTTCTACAGCATCGATCTGTTTGGGGATTGATATTGAAAGAGAAGTAATAAGCTATGTAAAAGAAAAACACGGTTTCACAAACATTATTGAAGGCAACATTCTCGATGCAATTATTCCTGAGGTACAAAAAGGAACTTGGGATTTTGCAGTGCTCGGAGAGTTGCTGGAGCATATAGACAACCCGGTTCATTTTTTAAGCGAGATTCGTCAAAAGTACGATAACTCCATTAGCAAAATGATCATTACCGTACCCAATGTGCTAATGCAGAAAAATGTCCGGGCAATGCGGAAATCATCCGAAGTAATTAATTCTGATCACCGATACTGGTTTACGCCCTATACGCTTGCGAAAGTTATTTTACAGGCCGGGTTAGAATTAGATGAGATCTTGTTCGCAAATCGTGTTCCGCTAACTGCTCCGGAACTTATTCGAAAGAAAATTATAACCCTGGCTGGAGGTCAGGCAAGATACCCTTTCACATATGCTTCTTCCATTGTAGCAATTGCCTCACTTAGAAACCCTAATGGACTTAAATTCCAATCAGAGGACAACACCAAATAATTGCAGTGCGACTACATAAAAAACCATGAATCAACGTCTAAGCGTTCGTAAAATCAATTCTGACTACATTTTCACTTTATTAATTTCGACAGTTGAAAAACTTTTACTTCATTTCGGTAACCCCATGCTAACACGGTTATTCCGAAAATGATATACGCTCCATGAGTCAATAATGAATTTTGAATTCCGAATAAAGGTTCTGCAACTGTTACTAAAGAGGCCATCAGCAAAGGAGCGACAAAGGTCTTGAAAATATTTACTTTAAAGGAAAATTTCCGTCTTATGCCAAAGTACAGTACCGCCACCTCCACAAAATAACTGATCCAGGTAGAAATAATTACTCCCATTATTCCATAGTTCGGAATAAGAAGCAGCATCCCTCCCAGCTTAACCCCAAATATCAATAAATAGAAAAGTGGTAAAGGCTTTTGATACTTGATTGCTGCATAGGGCATGACCGCGTAAAACCTAATGGAACGAAGCAAATAGGTTACCGCTAAAAAAGGGATCCACTGAATCGAGGCTAAATATCCCACCTTGTCAAATTGAGTGACAAACCATTCAATGACTACAGGAAATAAAAATATGCAAAAACCTACGAGTAAAATTGTAATTGCAGTTAGTCCGTTGTAATACCGATTGATCTCGATGGTTGTTTTCTTTTCTGTTTGTAAAGCTACCATCCCAAGCACTTTTGGAAAAAAAGAATTATATAAACCCGCCAAAGCAAATTCAATGGCTAGCAGGCACTTCGATGCAAAATCGTAAATACCTATCTGGGCTATTGGCATGTACAATGTCATTAAGACCTTGTCGTAATATCCATTGAACCATTGAATAATTTGGTAGCCAAATGAAGGGTGATTGAAGCTTAACGTGCTTTTGAGCAGCCCGAAATTGAAGCGAAAGCCAAACTGTCTGTAAATGCCAATCAGCACAATCAATCCCGTAAAGGCAACAGCAACGAATCTTCCTACAATGGGGCCAAGCAAATCATTTGGAAAAAAATAAAGCCCCCCGATAGTGAAGATGGCGATAAGAGTAAATGAGACGAGGTTGAGCCAAAGAAACGAAGAAGCTTTCTCTTGCGTCTGTAATAGGCTGCTGTTGATTTTAAAAAACCCCTGAAATATTCCAGTCGCAACAGAAATCAAACCATAAGGAAAAAATAAAATTTTTATTTCCGGAAATACCTGTTCAAAGATCCAACCTCCAAAAATCAAAAAAATGATCGCAATGACTAAACTAATGATCAAGACAAAAATAAATATCGAACTGACAAACAAATTGAGTTTTGCCTTGTCATTTTTGAAATCGTGAAAGTACACATAGATTGAACCATCAAAACTATAGGAAATCAAGATCTGAATCAGTAGCGCAAAGCCCATGTACAGCGCCAGTGCTCCATAAACATCTGCGGACAAGTACTTGATATAAAATGGAAGTAAAATAATGGCACTGGCCAGAGGTAACGAGCCTGCGATAGTATAGATAACAGAGTTGCGAATAAATTTTTTAGAGATCAAAATTTCAGGTTTTTACTATTCGATTTAATTGATCCGCAACTTGTTTTGCCAATAAGCGGTGAGAATATTTTTGAGATTGATTGGATTTCAACTGAAGTTCTCCGTTTTCAAATTGCTGATACAATAATTGAATGTATTGTTTGATTGTCTCCACTTCATCACGCGAAAAAACAGGGCCGACTTCAGTTTCTAACACAATTCGGGCAGCATCACCGTCTTTTGACCCCGTGAAAAGTATGGGGCGGTGGGCCGCAAGGTATTCAAATAGCTTTCCGGTCACAATAAATTTATTCTCTTCATAAACACATAAAAGCAAAATGGCAGCGCTCTTCATCTGACGGATGGCTTCATCATGTGGTTGAAAAGGGACAACGGTTAAAAATTGTTCAAGGTTGTGCGTCTTGATAGATTCTATAACTGAGGGCGCAACACGACCTGTTAATTTGAGCTTCAATTTATCGATTACAGGATGGTTTTCGTTCTTGAGTTCTTCCAGAGCTTTCCATAGGCCAGTTGGGTTGATTCGCGCAAAGAAAGAGCCGATATGAAGAATGGAAAAATCTTTATCGAGCTCTGTTTTTTCCTTTAAGAAATCGGATTCATCAAAGCCATTGGTGATTACATTTACTTCGCGCCCGCGTTTCATCTCAAATTCAGTTTTCATTCCTTGGCCTACCACAGTTATAGTGTCAGCAGAAATTAAAACCTCTTTTTCCAATCGATGATGCTTGCGGTCCGCCCATTGGGTAAGCAAAAGTTCGCGATAATAATCCATGGTAGTCCAAGGATCACGAAAATCAGCAAGCCAAGGAAGTTTATTTTTTTTCTTCAAACCAAGTGCAATCAAATGTGCACTATGTGGTGGGCCGGTGGAGACAATAGCATCGACTTTATTTTTCATTAAATATTCATCCAAAAATTTTATCGAAGGTTTAATCCAAAACTTTCGGGCATCAGGAATGAAAAAATTACTTCGCACCCAATTCGAAATTCTACCCATCAGCGATGCGCCTTCGCCTGGCTTGATCTCATCGGGGTTGAGATCGGACTTCTTTTTTCTTGAAAATAGTTGATACAGTTTATATGGTTCCCAGATCGGCTGTTTGATTACCGTTAAATCTTCAGAAACATCTTTCATCATGGAATCGTCTGTGAGTTGGTAATGACCATTGCTTACCGTGTAAACAATGGGTTGCCAACCATACTCGGTCAAGTATTTGCAAAACTTGACCCAACGTTGAACAGCAATGCCTCCGGCAGGGGGCCAATAATAGGTGATAATCAAAACTTTCTTAGGCATGAAATGCAAATCAACGCAATTTTGCAGACAGGTAACTCGTCAACACTTCAAGTGCTTTATCAAAATTACTATTGTTGGGAATGACCAGATCAGAATAATGTTTGAGAGGCTCTATCTGAGATTCATAGATCGGCATCACGTGATATTGATAACGGTAGAGCACATCATCAATATCATAGCCGCGTTCCACTTGATCGCGTTTGATGCGCCTGCCCAACTTCACATGATCTTTCGCTTCAATAAAAATTTTAAGATCAAGCTCTTTAGAGATTTCTTCAAAATACTGAACGAACAAACCCTCCACTACTAAGATCGGTGCAGCTTTAAATTCCAAGTGCTTTGGGGTGGCCGAGGGATTGTTGAAAGTATATTCTTTCTTGACTACGTCTTGGCCAGCCTTCAGTTTCAGTAAATCATTCAGAAAAGCTTCGCGATCGATAGATACCGGCAAATCAAAATTTTTAACTCCGTTTTCGTCTATGGGCTGTTGGTCTCGCGGCTTATAGTAATTGTCTTGAGAGATCAAACACATTTTCTTTTGATCAAAGTGCTTTGAGAGCCCTTGCAGAAAAAAAGTCTTTCCGGATCCGCTGCCTCCGGTGATGCCAATGGTGAGGGGTTTCATCTATTCAAACTTCGAATTTATGAACTTAACCAATTTTTCTATGGCCCTGGCACGATGGCTGATTTTATTTTTTTCTTCCATTGACATTTGAGCAAGTGTTTTGGAAAATCCATCGGGCATAAAAATTGGGTCATAGCCGAAACCTTCTGTACCTTTTTTCTCATAAAGAATTTTTCCAGTCACTTCTCCCTCAAACTGAAAAACCTCTCCATTGAGAAACAATGTGATCACGGTCACGAATCTTGAGTTACGGTTGAATATCCCTTCCAAATTTTTCAGAAGAACCTTGATATTGTCATAGTGACTTCGCTGAGGGCCAGCATAAATGGCCGAATCAACTCCTGGGGCTCCATTGAGAGAATCTACCTCAAGACCTGAATCATCGGCAAAACAATTAATGCCATAGTTTTTAAAAACGAATTCTGCTTTTTGCCTTGAATTTCCGGCTATCGTTCCCGTGGTTTCTGCCAACTCTTCATTGCAACCAATCTCTTTCAAACTTACAATGGAAATTTTACCACCGATGATTGCCCTTACTTCGTCAAGTTTGTGCTGATTGTTCGTGGCAAAACAGAGTTCCATTAATAAACCTTATTCAGTTTTATTTGATAGACTATATTTGAGTTACCCACAGTCTGCCGGGGAGCAAACTCACTTCCGTAACCATAACCCGAAGGAACATAAATGGTAACATTGGTGCCTACCGTGATTTTCGGCATGATCAGCTTCCAAGCGGTAATCTGATCTTTCAGTACAAGCGTAGTGTCGGCTACCTTCGCGAAAAAGGTTTTAGAGTTCAATACTTTTCCGGTGTAGGATACATTTATAGACTTGGAAAGCTCGGGAGTGGCACTATTATACAGTTGATCATATGAGTAACGTATTCCAGAAACATCTCTTCGCAAAGTTATTTTATTGGTCGATAGCGAATCAGATATTAAATTGATGTACGAGTTAATAGCGGTTGTATCTGATGTGTAGTGGCTACCTTTGACGCTAATCAATGTTATTTCGTACAAAAGATTTGAGTTTGGGGGAATATTATAGTGCAAGGCTTCTCCAAAGGCAAGTCCGGAAGGAATGTACAATTTGCCTTTGCTACCTGTAGGAAATCTTGGCAATGCATTTTGCCAACCCGAAATTACCGAAGACAGCAGAACAGTTAATCCGGAAGAGCTATCTACTTGAGCCATTGAAGGAATCAATTTCGCTCTATAGGAAATTCTTATCGAATCAGTAAGAACGGGGTATATCCCGAAACCTTCAGTATCAAAAGAGTACCAAACGCCCTGCGGAGTTTTAGTTGCGGGAAGATTATTGTCCTTAAGGAATTGGCTAATTGAAGTCGTGTCGTTTTTAAATTGGACTTTGGGATTTACCACATCATTCGTTAGACAAGATGCGAGAGCTCCAATCATCAACACAAAAAAACCAAGTGATTTTTTTTTCATAAAACATTATGTGATGATAGGAGCTTCGCGCTTCAATGATGGATGACTTCTTTCAATTGAATGGTATAAATAAGATTGGAAAAAGATGGGTCAGTATTGGCTGTGCCGGGTACCATACTTAAACTCGATGGCACATACAATGAAAGTTTGCTTCCTTCAGGCACTAGCGGCAGGGCCACCTGCCAACATAACACCACATCTGAGAGTCGAAACCTTGTCGGACTGGTCGATTGGTCTACTACCTTGCCTGTTGACATGTCTTTAGTCACATAAGTAACTGTTATCAAATCGGTCAATTTCGGCATTGGCCCACTGCCAAGGCTGTCGATCGTGTAGCGCAGTCCGCTGACATCTGTTTGTGCATTGATCGAATGGTCCTTCAAATACTTATTCACCGTGACGGTATCCGTTTTCAACCGGCTGTCTTTTACATTGGTCAGTTTAAAATCAAAGATCAAATTAGAGTTGGCAGGAACATTTCCGTATGGCACATTTTGGTATCCGTAATAGGATGGAATAAAAATTCTGCCCTTACTGCCTTTTTGAAAGTAAGGCATTGCTATTCGAAGACCAAAGATAAGCTGCGGCAAAATGAAATTTACAGGAGTTCCTGCTTGATCAACAGTACTTTCATTAGCCATTAATTTCATTTTGTATGAAACTAACATGCTGTCGCTAAACGTGGGTCGTATTCCTGCTGCTGCAGAATCAATTATGAACCAAATGCCTTGCGATAATTTGGTAGCTGCGATGCCATTCTTATTCAAATACGATCTTATGGCCGTTGTGTCGTTCACATACTGTCCTGTAAAATCAAATGAAGGAGGTGTGGACAATGAACAGGCACCGACAATAAATGCCAATAAAAGAATAGACGCTCTCATTATTTTATATCGACTATCTCCATATCAAAAGCGAGAATAGAATTCTCAACAATATCTTCACTCCGTTTTTGATTTCCATAAGCAAGACTGGAAGGGATATAGACGGTCATTTTAGAGCCTTTGTTCATCAGTTTCAATGCCAAATGCCACCCCTGAATAACCTGGCTTTGTCCAACGACCACATCATAAGGTGTGTAAGGCCGTCCGGGTTGATAAAGATTTTTTTCTTTCGCGACTGATTCCAAGCTGGTATCAAAGTACTTTCCATTAAGCAAATAACCTGCGTAGTTTACTTTTACTGTTTGTCCATCCGTGGCATTGTTACCTAATCCGGATCTGGTGATCACATAACGAAGGCCCGAACTTGTTTTCTTCGCAACAATATTTTTCGCTTTCAAATAATTATCAATGGCAACCGTGTCTTTAGCCAACTGGTCCTTTTGCTGGTTTAGCATTTTCTCATTTTGCTTTGCCACCAACTCGTCTCTGTATTTTACAAACTGAACGCTGTCAAGCACATCGGCAAGGCCAACGTGAAATGTGAAAAACGATGTGGAGTCAACATTGGGAGGAACGGCCTGCCGAAACGATTTTTTGAAAATATCTTTGGCTGAAACTTTAAACACAGTACTGTCGCCCTTGGTGAGCATGCCAATTACTTCCAGCACGTTATCGCCAGGTCGCTGAATGGCTTGCTTCATGGTAATCCATGGGTAAGGATTCTTGCGGGTATCGTTCCAGATGGAATCTTTCCCGTCTTTAAACATGAAATTCAAAATCAGAAACTTCTTGGCATCAACCTCTTTGCCATCACCCTTTTTGATCATGGTGAATTTCTGGCCGGATACGGTCTCGCGATCATTGTTACATCCAGCTAACAATACTAATGCCACTAGGAAAACAAGAATTGAATTTTTCATTGATAAAATTTAAGAATTGGAATTAAGGATTTAAACTTTCTTTGTATTCAGGTAAGAGATCGAGGAATTTTTTAAGGGTTTGTTCAAGCGTTTGCTTCGATGATCCACCTGCAGCGTTTTTGTGGCCACCGCCTTCAAAATGTTTCCGCGCAAAGTCATTCACCGAAAAATCGCCCAAAGATCGAAAAGAAATTTTGATTTCCTCACCCCTATCGTACATCAAAACCGCCAGTTGTACATCTTTTACCGACAAACCGTAGTTTACAAGCCCTTCAGTATCCCCTGTCTGGGCATCGAGCTTCTTCAGTTCGTCTTGAGAAAGGGTGATGTATGCAGTGCGATATTCAGTCAGCACAGTCAATTTTTGGTTCAGCGCAAACCCGATTA
Organism: Bacteroidota bacterium; assembly: GCA_016178785.1. Classification (GTDB taxonomy): domain Bacteria; phylum Bacteroidota; class Bacteroidia; order Cytophagales; family Cyclobacteriaceae; genus ELB16-189. The sequence continues at coordinate 255,480 of JACOSO010000096.1, forward strand.
GCTTCAATCTCGAGAGCGAATTGACATCGTAAATCAATCGGGCAACTTCACTTGGGTTTGCACCCGCAGAAACAAGCTCATTGGCCACCTCAAATTCGCGAGCCGTTGTATTGTTGTGCCTGAAGCTTCCGGTATCGGTCATCAGTCCGGCATAAAGACAATTGGCGATTGAACTGTCGATCTTTTTTTTCTCACCAAGCTCATCGATCAATTCAAAGACAAGTTGTGCAGTCGATGCTGATGACACATTCCACTTCTGAAACTCCGCAAAGTTTTCAGGCTCAAGATGATGATCGATCATCACTTTCTTTGCGCTGGCATTTTTAACAATATCGGTCAAGTCATTGATGCGACTTAAACTCGAGAAATCCAGGCAGAAAATAATATCGGCTTGATTAAATTCGACCGTGGCTTTCGCCAATAGCTCTTTTGATTTTTTTGATAGTGCAATTACGCTTTCCGAGCCGGACATCCAGGAAAGAAAATCGGGAAAATCGCTTGGGGAAACCACGCTAACGGAGTGCCCTTTTTTCTTTAAAAAACCAGCCAGGCCAAGCGAAGAGCCCAACGCATCGGCATCGGGCTTGAAATGGGTAACGATTGCCACCTTTTTAGGTGAGTCAAGTAAAGTCTTTAGTGCGGGTAAATTTTTCATCAAAGAGGGCAAAAATAACTTTTTGGCTCAAGGTTTAACGTTCAATGTTCAAAAAAACTAAACCTTAAACCTTGAACTTTGAACCTTGAACCCAATAGCCTACTTTTGCGGCCAAATATTAAAACTTTAACTCTTAATAATGGCTACCAATAGAACTTTTACTATGCTTAAGCCTGATGCAGTTGGCGCAGGCAATACCGGAGCAATCACTAAAATGATCGAAGAGGCAGGTTTCCGCATCATAGCGATGAAAAAAACCAAGTTGAGCGAAGAACTGGCTGGCCGATTTTATGAAGTCCATAAAGAGCGCCCATTTTATGGAGAACTTTGTAAATACATGAGCAGTGGAGCGATTGTACCTATGATTCTTGAAAAAGAAAACGCAGTGGAAGATTTTCGAAAACTGATTGGAGCTACTGACCCCAAGAAGGCTGCTCCCGGAACGGTTCGCGCATTGTTTGCCAAGTCGATTGATGCAAATGCAATTCACGGTTCTGACTCAGATACCAATGCCGAAATTGAAGGCAGTTTCTTCTTTTCACAATTTGAACGATTCTGAATTAAAGTTAATCGTTATCCGTTATCCGTTAATAGCGATTTCGGCCTACGATTAACTAATAAACATTATTAACGATTCCCATGATAGATCCTACATACTCCGAAAAATTTGAAAGCCGCCACAATGCGCCTGACACTGCCCAGATTGAGGCCATGTTAAAAACGGTAAAGGCAAAATCGGTGGAAGACCTCATTAGTCAAACAATTCCATCGGCCATCCGACTGAAAAAACTATTGAACCTCCCTGCTGCTCAATCGGAGTATGATTTTTTAAATGAAATTAAAAAACTCGTCTCGAAAAATAAGATTTACAAAACATACATCGGTACGGGGTACTATAATTGTATAACTCCCGGGGTAATTCTTAGAAATATTTTGGAAAACCCAGGTTGGTACACTGCTTACACACCCTATCAGGCTGAAATTGCACAAGGCCGTATGGAAGCGTTAATCAATTTCCAGACGATGGTAATGGATCTTACCGGAATGGAAATTGCCAACGCATCGCTTCTCGATGAGGCTACAGCCGCAGCTGAAGCCCTGCATTTACTTCACGCCTCGCGTAACCCCGAGAAAAAAAATGCCCATAAATTTTTCGTTGATCAAAATACTTTCCCTCAAGTCATCGATTTGTTGAAAACACGCTCTACTCCTATCGGTGTTGAGTTAGTGGTGGGTGATGTTGCGAAATTAGATATTACCGATGCCAATTTGTTTGCGGTTTACATTCAAAACCCTGACAACAACGGAGCTGCAAAAGATCATTCAGCTTTCATTGCTTCAGCTCATGAGAAAAATGTTTTCGTGGTGATGGGCTCTGACCTGATGAGTTTGCTTTTGATGAAGTCACCGAGCGAGATGGGTGCAGATGTTGTAGTCGGTTCATCGCAACGCTTTGGCGTGCCAATGGGATTTGGCGGACCTCACGCAGCATTTTTTGCAACTAAAGATGAATTCAAGCGCCAGATGCCTGGCCGCATTATAGGTATTTCGCAAGATGCCCAGGGCAACCCCGGCTATCGTATGGCACTGCAAACGCGCGAGCAGCACATCCGCAGAGAGAAAGCAACTTCAAACATTTGTACTGCACAAGTTCTGCTATCAGTGATGGCAAGTATGTATGCCGTTTATCACGGACCTGAAGGCTTGAAGAAAATTGCAGGACGCATTCACGGGCTTGCTAAAACTCTCGAGGCATCTTTAAAGTCAATGGGCTTTAAGCAAGTCAATGAAAATTATTTTGATACACTTAAAGTTGTTGTCTCCGATTCAGATGCCTTACGCAAAATTGCAGAAGGAAGTGAAGTCAATTTCCGCTATTTCTCAAAGACTGAAGTCGGAATTTCATTGGATGAAACCACGTCATTAGAAAATGTAAAAGCCATCGTAGCCATTTTTGGAAAAAAAAAAAAAAAAACATTGGTTGAACTAAATTCAAAGGCGTCTTCAATTTCATGGACTGGAGATCTTTTGAGAAAATCTCCTTACCTCACCCATCCGGTTTTCAATACTCACCACTCTGAACACGAAATGCTTCGCTATATCAAGCGCCTTGAAAACAAAGATCTTTCCATGGTGCATTCAATGATCTCGTTAGGTTCGTGCACCATGAAGTTGAACGCGACAGCCGAGATGATTCCGGTGACCTGGCCTGAACTCGGACAAATCCATCCATTCGCACCAAGCACTCAAACCGAAGGCTATCGCGAGATGATCACCAATCTTGAAAACTGGTTGAAAGAAATCACAGGCTTTACGGGCGTTTCATTGCAACCCAACAGCGGAGCACAAGGAGAGTACGCAGGTCTTCTCACCATTAGAGCGTATCATGAAAGTCGTGGAGAAGGTAAAAGAAATGTGGCACTCATCCCGGCATCGGCACACGGAACAAATCCTGCAAGTGCAGTAATGGCTGGAATGAACGTAGTGGTTGTAAAATCAGATGAAGAAGGGAAAATCGATGTGGCTGATCTGAAAGCAAAAGCCGAACAACACAAGGCTGATCTTTCTTGTTTGATGGTAACTTATCCTTCTACTCACGGAGTGTTTGAAGAATCGATCATCGACATTTGCGAAGCAATTCATAAAAATGGCGGCCTCGTTTATATGGATGGCGCAAACATGAATGCGCAAGTGGGTTTGACATCGCCTGCAAATATCGGAGCGGATGTTTGCCACTTGAATCTCCACAAAACATTTTGTATTCCTCACGGTGGTGGCGGTCCTGGCATGGGGCCGATCTGTGTGAATGATAAATTGAAACCATTCCTTCCGGGTCATGCCGTTATAAAAACAGGTGGTGAGAAAGCAATTCACGCAGTGTCTGCCGCACCCTATGGCAGTGCAAGTATTTTGGCAATCTCTTACGCTTATATCGCCATGATGGGTGGTGAAGGATTGACAAATGCAACGAAACTCGCCATCCTCAATGCGAACTACATGAAGGATAGACTGAGCGAACATTTTAAAATTCTATACACAGGTACTCATGGTCGCTGCGCTCACGAAATGATTGTGGATTGCCGCGAATTCAAGAAGGCTGGTGTTGAAGTTGAAGACATAGCCAAGCGATTGATGGATTATGGGTTCCATGCACCAACCGTTTCGTTCCCAGTGGCAGGCACATTGATGATTGAGCCAACAGAAAGCGAACCTAAGGAAGAACTTGATCGCTTCATTGAAACGCTTATCGAAATCCGAAATGAAATTCGTGAGGTGGAGAGCGGTAAAGTAGATAAAGAAAATAATGTATTGAAAAATGCGCCTCACACGGCTGCTGTGATCACTGCCGACCAATGGGATCGTCCTTACACTCGTCAGAAGGCAGCATATCCCCTCCCGTTTGTGAAGGAAGCTAAATTCTGGCCTTCCGTAAGCCGTGTAGACAATGCATATGGCGATCGTAACTTAGTTTGCAGCTGTTTACCAATAGAAGAATACGCCAGAGAAGAGGCCACCGCTTAATAATTTATTTTAAAAGAAAATTCTAAAGCCGTCCCGACTTGTCGGGGCGGTTTTTTTGCTTTATAGGAATGAGTTAACTTAATAAGTGGATTTAAGCATAAATGAATCAGCAAACTAAATTACCATGGTGGACGTGGGTAGTTCCGATCATCGTTTTACACATCGGCACGGAGATCTCACTTCAATTCAAATACACACAAGGGGTTTCTGATCTATATCTTCCTACGGCCCTATCAGTTATCATGATCAACTGGTGGGGGCCAGTGCGAATCATTCCTGCTATTTATATCAATGCTGTATTGAGCACTGGGTTGTGGGGCATAAAAGAAATATGGCAATATCCCCTTTATGCTGTACCCGAAACGCTTTTCACTTTCGGCTCATGGCTGCTGTTTACAAAATTTTTTAAAGGCGAATTTTGGATACCTGATGTTCGCAGTCTTGCCTCATTCATCATTTGGGCCATGATCGTTCCAATACTTGTTGAAATTGCTTTTCTTGAATCTCTTCTTATATTTTTTAATGAACATCCCTCTGAAAAATTCTGGACTTACTTCGTAAGAAACTCATTGGGTGAATTTACTTCCAGCTTTGGGCTTGCCTTGCCAGTCCTATATTATTTCACTCCACATTTGCAGCGCACTGGTCTGCTGATAGATCCGCCATCAGGGAATATCCGAAAGCACACCATCTATCGTTCGAGGGCAAAGCTTACCGAATTAGCAATCATCTATATTATTCTTTGCATATTAACTTTTATAGTACCGTTCCAACGCTTTTGGTTTTTATATGGTCTTTTCTCGATGTACTGTGCTCTGCGCTTCGGATTTGGGCTTGCCATAGTAACCAACTATTTCATCTTTATAATCACTTATTTCATCCCGAAAATTTCGAAAGAAGTTTATAGCTGGCCGGATATGGGGCAGGAAACTGTAATCAATATTTTTCTGGGTATGTTGCTGCTTTATGTTTTCGCAGCGATCACAGGTCGGGTGATCAGCGACTTGCGAAAAGTGGAAATCAAACTTCAGCAGAAGAATAACGAACTTGGCCAGACCAACAGTGAACTCGATCGTTTTGTTTACAGCGTATCGCATGATCTGAGTGCACCACTGAAATCCATTCGTGGATTAGTCAATGTAAGTCGGATGGACAAAGAAATTGCACAAGAAAATTACCTCAACCGAATTGAGTCGAGTGTACAAAAACTGGAGGCTTTCATTTCCGAAATCCTTGACTATTCTCGCAACAATCGATTATGGCAAAAGCCTGAAGTTGTCAATTTGAAAGAGCTTTGCAATGACCTAATCGATAACCTGAAATATATCGATGGATTTCAGAACATCAGGATTGAATTAGGGCACTTCGAACAAAACATCTTCATGACCGACAAATCCCGATTAAAAATAATTCTCAACAATTTGTTATCGAATGCAATTAAGTTTCATAGAAAATCGGGCGAAGATTTGTTCATCAAAGTCTCATCACGCGTCAAGCTCCATTCGATTATCATAAAAGTGGAAGACAATGGGCAAGGTATTCGTACTGAATTTCAAGATCGCATTTTTGAAATGTTTTTCCGAGCCAGTGAAACCGAGAAAGGCTCCGGACTCGGACTTTACATCGCCAAGGAAGCCGCTGAAAAAATCGGAGGGAAAATTCAGGTAAGTTCCGAACATGGCAAAGGTTCCACATTTGCACTTGAAATACCCGTTTTTCATTAAAAAAGTGCGGTTGGAAATTCAGTTCTAATCTGTACTTTTGTGGGCTTCGAATGAAAACAAAGTCCCTTCACCGCGCTATTCTTCTTGCTTCAGGCATTTGTGCCGTGCTGGTGATTTTGCTTTCACAATCCTTTTATCAGCCTTCAGGCGTTGCATTAAAATCGAAGACAGAAAAATCCGGACAAGCAGCCAAAAAGGAAGTAATCATTCACGCTCCATCGGATGTAACGTCCCAAGGACAGTCTGTTGAATTGAGTCATCAGCAGCCTTCTCTTCTCGAAAGACTTATCTTAAACGACAAGAAAAAAGAAGTTGTAGTTTTCATCCGTAAGACTACACTCAATTTCTTCAGGACATTATTTCGGGTGATTATCTCTCCCAACGCCCCCTGATTTTAGTTATTCGTTATTCGTTGATCGTTAATCGCTATTAACGGCTGACTTCGTTTTCAATTTTCAAATTAGTTAATCTTCAAATTTTCAAATTAAAGTAGTTATGCAAAACAAAGGAGTAGTAGTGGTGCTCACAGTAGTAATCACAGCGTTGTGTTTGTACTATCTGTCGTTCACCTTGGTGAGCCGGAAAGTGCAGCAAGAGGCCATCGCTCAGGCCACCGACAAATTAGGATCAATCGATCTTGCCAAAAAACAGAATTACCTCGATTCGCTTTGGAACAAACCGGTGTACAATATTTTCGGTGCAGAGTACACTTATAAAGAAGTAAAAGACAATGAGCTAAGCCTTGGTCTTGACTTGCAAGGTGGTATGCACGTGGTGCTTGAAATTTCACCAATCGATATTGTAAAAGGATTGAGCGGCAATAACCAAGACCCAGCCTTTGTTGCGGCATTGCAGAAAGCGAAAGAAATAGAGAAGACAAGCAACTCCAATTTTACCATTCTATTTTATAATGCCTTTAAAGAAGCAAACCCAAGCCGTACCCTTGCTTCTGTTTTTACGTCTACCGCCAACAAAGACCGCGTAAAACTCTCTGACAGTGATGAAACGGTGATGAAGTTTCTTGACAAAGAAATCAAAGATGCGATCGATAGATCCTTCACCATTTTAAAAACGCGTATCGACCAATTCGGAACTTCACAGCCTAACATTCAGAGGCTACAAGGAACGAACAGAATTCAAATTGAAATACCCGGTGCCGACAACCCGCAACGGGTACGCAAACTTTTGCAAGGTGTGGCACGATTGGAGTTCTGGGAGATTGTTGAACCTTACGATCCTCAACTTAGCCAGTCACTCATGGCTATCAACCAGCTTCTGCTAAAAGAACAAAATGCAAAGAAGGCCGAAATAAAAGCGGATGTTAAAACTGATTTAACAACTAAAGCCGTTGCAAAAGTTGATACTGCGAAATCTGCTTTGGAGAAACAATTAGCCAAGGCAGGAAGCGACAGCACAACAAAAAATTCATTGGATTCTTTGCGGTCAGCTACTTCATCCCCGCTCTTTGCATTGAGTACCCAGCAGGGAGCATTCATGTATGCCACAAAGGATTCGGCAACGATAAATGCCATTTTCAAACGCGAAGACGTAAAAGCTCTGTTGCCTCGCACAATCGGTATGCTCTGGGATGTAAAATCTGATCCGGATGTGACTAAAGGCATCGAAGATTTGAGATTGAATTTTGTGAGCCTCGGTCGCAGTGGAAAACCTTTGCTTACCGGTGATGTGATCAATGATGCGCGTTCAGACTTTGATCAGTTTGCGCGTCCTTCCGTAAGTATGACTATGAATGCTTCAGGGGCACGCGCTTGGGCGAAAATCACTGCAGCCGCTTCTGCAAAGCAACCCCAAGGCCGTATAGCTATCGTGCTTGACAATAATGTGTATACAGCACCTACCGTGCAAGGTGAAATTCCAAATGGAAATTCGCAGATCACCGGAAACTTTACCACTGAAGAAGCAAAGGATTTAGCCCTTGTGCTTAAGGCCGGTTCATTGCCGGCTCCGACAAGGATTGTTGAGCAAGCTATTGTGAGCTCTTCGCTTGGCCAAGTGGCACAGAACCAAGGTTTGATTTCAATGGCCTGTGGTCTTGCACTGATTGTGATTTTCATGATTACTTACTATTCAAAAGGCGGATGGGTAGCTAACCTCGCGTTGGTCTTCAACATCTTTTTCATTCTCGGAATTTTGGCGCAGCTTAATGCAGCACTTACCCTTCCGGGTATTGCCGGTATCGTGCTTACTATGGCAATGGCTGTCGATGCAAACGTGGTGATCTACGAACGCGTGAAAGAAGAATTGAAAATGGGACGCAAACTTAGAGATGCGATCAAAAAAGGATATGAGCGCGCCTTTGCAACGATCTTCGACTCGAACTTGACGACTTTCTTAACCGGTATGTTCTTATTCATCTTCGGTCAAGGCCCGTTGAAAGGTTTTGCCATTGTGTTGATGATTGGTATTGTTACATCTTTCTTCTCTGCGGTTTACATTTCACGCGTAGTGATCGAGTTCCTCGTTCGTAAAGGTGATGAGGCTAATTTCTCATTCGAGTCGCCCCTCGCAGCTTTGGTTCGCAAGCGTGGCGAATTCAATTTCATAGGCAATCGCTACAAGGCTTATGCATTCTCAGGTTCGATCATGGTGATTGGATTTGTCATCATCGCTTTCCAGGGATTAAACATGGGTGTTGACTTCAAGGGTGGTCGTTCGTTTGTGGTTGCCTTCAGCAAACCAGTGGTCGCCACTAATATGAAAGTGGCGTTAAGCGAAAGCTTTAAAAACTCAAGTACGGAAGTAAAAAATTATGGCAGCGATGATGTAATGCTGGTGACTACTTCTTACCTGATCGATGACGAATCTGAAGGTGCCGATGAAAAAGTAAAAGTGGCTCTCGTTGATGCAGTTGAGAAATTCAGCGGAATCAAACATTCCGAAAACGATGCCCAATTGGATGATCAGCATTTTACGATTTCTAAATCCCATAAAGTGGATGCCACTATTGCCGATGACATCAAAAACTCCGCATTCAAAGCCAGCATTTATTCACTTATCGCCATCTTCTTTTACATTTTGATCCGATTTAAGAAATGGCAGTTCAGTACCGGTGCTATCATTGCTACAGCACACGATGCTTTGTTTGTGATTGCTGCCTTCGGTATAGCGCATGCTTTCGGTCTGTCGTTTGAGATTGACCAAATCTTTGTGGCCGCGTTGCTCACGATCATCGGTTACTCCATCAATGACACCGTGATCATCTTCGACCGGATTAGGGAATACCTGAGCTTTGGTGCGAACCATAATCGTGACAAAGTTTTCAACGATGCCATCAACAGCACGTTGAGCCGCACCTTGATCACTTCAGGAACTGTGTTGATCGTGGTGATTGTGCTGTTGATCTTTGGTGGCGAAGTACTAAGAGGTTTCTCCTTCGCGCTTGTGATTGGTATGTTGATCGGTACTTACTCTTCGATCTTCATCGCCTCACCTATCGTACTTGACTTCGACAGGCAACCAGCAGTAAAGGCTGAAAAGCCACAAGCGAAAGTAACAGCATAAGGATTCAAGATTTTAAATTCAAAATTCCAAATTCAAAGGGCAGGAGAAATCCTGCCTTTTGTTTTTTTATGACCGAACCATCAAAAAATAAATTGCCAGCACAAAGGCCGCTGCTCCGGTAACCACAAAAAGTGCTGATGGTCCAAAAGAATACCACACCCATCCTGCTGAAGCACTAGCTATCAAGGTGCAAACACTTTGCAAAGCCGTGTAAGTCCCGACTGCAGTTGCTGTCTCTTCTTTTCTGCTGATGTTGGTGATCCAGGCTTTCGCAATGCTTTCGGTGCAGGCAGCATACATTCCGTATACAAAAAATAAGAAGCCAAACCACCACAAGCTTCCATTAACCGACATCCCTGCATACACCAGTGCAAAAAGAATTAACCCGGTGATCAATGTCTTTTTCAATCCCCAGCGATCAGCGAGCGATCCTGCCGGGTAAGCAAGCAGAGCGTACACGAGGTTATAGAAAATATAAACTCCTATTACATTAATATCGGATAAACCTGAGTCTTTGAGTTTAAGCAAGAGAAAAACATCTGAACTGTTGATCAGCGCAAAAAACAAAAGTCCGGCTACTAATTTTCGATAAACAGGTGAAGAGTCATTCCAATATTTTAAAAAAGAAAAGAAAGAAGATGGAGTCCTTCCGGCTTGATTCACATTTTTCTCTTTCAGCAAAAATGTGAACAGCACAGCAACGATTCCCGGAATAAAAGCAATCAAAAACAAAAGTTGATACCGCTGCGGATAGAAATACAAAAACAATATTGCGAGCGAAGGGCCGATGAAAGCCCCTGCGGTATCCATAGCGCGGTGCAAACCAAACACACGCGCTTTTGTTTCTACAGTTGCCTCTGCGGATAAGATTGCATCTCTCGCACCTGTCCTGATCCCTTTTCCAAGTCGGTCGATTGTGCGTGCAAGAAAAATCCACAATGGAAACACAGATGCCGCCAATAGTGGTTTTGAAATTGCGCTCAGTGTATAACCCCATCGAACAAATGGAACTCGTTCGCCTTTCAGGTCAGATAGCTTTCCAAAATAACCCTTACTCAATCCGGCTGTGGCCTCAGCCATTCCTTCAAGCAAGCCGATCATGACTACTGAAAAGCCAATGCTCCTTAAAAACACGGGCATCACCGGGTACAGCATCTCGCTGGCCATGTCGGTAAACAAACTCACCAGCGACAACATCCATACAGTTCTTGAAATAATTAATCCACTTTTCATTTTTTAAAGTTAAACCGGGATTATTCATTAAAGAATGTTTTACGTTTTTTGGCCAATTTATTTCAATCCCAAAATGATTTACCTGATTTTCGTGATTGGAGAAGATATTTTTAAAGCATTAGTTGAACACCCAAATTGGTTGTGCTCATTGGAGATCAGATTACCCCATAGTTACCACGAATAGGAAATCATGAGAATCAATTTTATCAGTAAAATCAATCGGGGCACCAAGATGTTTTAGACCAACCAACTCTTGCAAATGAATAATCCTGGTTAAACTTATCGACTCACAATCGTTCGCGCTACTGACCGTTAGTTTGGAACTGCAAAAATATTTTCTGTTTTTCGTTCACATTACTATCAATCTATTTTCAATCTCTTTACTTTTATCTATTAAATTAATAGACATAAAGAATTGAAAGAGCAAGATCAGCAAGGACTGTATCATCCGTCCTTCGAACATGACTCCTGCGGGGTAGGGTTCGTAGCCAACATTAAGGGAAGAAAATCGCATCAAATTGTAAGTGATGCACTCACCATGCTCGAACGCATGAGCCACCGTGGTGCGTGCGGCTGTGAACCCAACACGGGCGATGGGGCTGGCATACTCATTCAAGTGCCTCATGAATTTTTTCTGACTGAGTGCAGTAAAATTGGATTCAAACTTCCATCGTATGGCGAATATGGGGTAGGTCTCGTGTTCTTTCCTCGCGATGCAAAAGTCCGTGAAGAATGTCGAACAGTATTGAATCGGCAGATCAAGAAAATGAAAATGGGATTACTCGGTTATCGGGCACTCCCAACCAATAATGAAGAGGTGGGTGAATCTGCTTTGAATGCAGAACCTGTGATGGAACAAGTGTTCATCAAAAAACCAGATTCCATTTTATCTGTTGAAGATTTCGAACGCAAGCTTTTCATTCTGAGAAAATATTCTACTAAACTCATCACTGAGCTAGTCAGGGGTGTCGATAATCAATTTTATTTCTCTTCGCTTTCATACAAGACCATCGCCTACAAAGGCATGCTCACTTCACATCAGCTTCGCCCCTATTTTGTGGATCTCGAAAATGAAGATGTGGTGTCTGCACTGGCAGTGATTCACTCACGTTTTTCTACCAATACTTTTCCTTCGTGGCGATTAGCGCAACCCTTCCGTTTCATCGCGCACAATGGAGAGATCAACACGGTGCGGGGAAACATCAATTGGTTGAAATCAAAAGAAGCATTCTTCTCTTCTCAATATTTTTCGCGGGAAGAGTTGGATATGATTTTACCGATATGTAATCCTATTCAATCCGATTCTTCTAATCTCGACAATGCCATTGAAATGCTGGTTCATGCCGGGCGTTCTCTTTCACATGTGATGATGATGCTCATTCCCGAAGCATGGGATGGAAACGAAAACATGAGCCAGGAGAAAAAAGACTTTTATGAATACCACGCCAATCTCATGGAGCCGTGGGATGGCCCCGCCTCGATCACCTTCACTGATGGAAAAATCGTAGGCGCCACCCTGGATAGAAATGGTCTTCGTCCCTCGCGTTTTGTTGTGACCGATGACGACACTGTGATCATGGCTAGTGAAGTTGGTGTGCTGGATGTTGATCCTTCAAAAGTGGTAACGAAAGGTCGACTGCAGCCGGGAAAAATGTTCATTGTAGATCTTGAACAGGGGCGCATCATCAGTGATGACGAATTGAAAAAGAAAATCTGCACCCAGCAGCCGTATGGAAAATGGGTGAAAGAAAATAAAGTTCGTTTACAAGATTTACCTGAGCCTGGCGGAAGTTTTCACAAATATGATCCCGTCACATTTCTTAAGCGACTGATTTCGTTTGGAATTTCTTCGGAAGATCTACGCGTGATCATTACACAAATGTGTGAGACGGGAAAAGAAGCACTTGGCTCAATGGGCACTGATACTCCGCTTGCTGTACTCTCACAACAGGCGCAGCATTTGGCAAATTACTTCAAGCAACTTTTTGCACAGGTAACCAATCCACCGATCGATCCGATTCGCGAAAGAATGATCATGTCTTTGGCTTCGCATGTAGGGGGATCATTGAATTTACTGGAAGAATCACCCGAACATTGCCTCACCCTTGAACTTCCTACTCCGATTCTTTCGAACTCGGAATTGGAAAAAATCCGATACATCGACCATCGGCATCTGCAAACAAAAACGATTTATACTTATTTCAGGGCAGACGGAAGTGCAGGCGCTTTGGAAAGAGGATTGAACCGTGTTTGTCAATATGTGACCGATGCCATTGAAGACGGATTTACAATTATCATTTTATCGGATCGAAGTTTTGACAGCGGGCACACGCAGATCCCTTCGCTGCTTGTGGTTGCCGCTGTGCACCATGATCTCATTCGAAAAGGGATTCGCGGAAAAGTAGGACTGTTGGTTGAAGCAGGTGACGTTTGGGAAACCCATCATTACGCTACATTGATTGGCTTTGGGGCATCTGGCGTGAATCCTTATCTCGTGTATCAAACCATCCACGATCTTAAAAAGAAAAATCAGCTCAACGAAGATCTTACCGAAGAGAAAGCGATTTACAATTATAAAAAAGCGGTAGGCGGAGAATTGCTCAAGATCATGAGCAAGATGGGCATCAGCACATTGCAGTCATATCATGGAGCCCAGATTTTTGAGGCACTCGGCATTAGCAGAGAAGTAATTGATATGTATTTCACAGGAACTGTTTCGCGCATCGGGGGTCTGACGCTGGATGACATTGCTCGTGAAGCATTGGCAAAACATAAACTCGCTTTCCCCACCACTTCCAATGTTCAGCCACATTTGCCGATTGGCGGTGTTTATCAATGGAAGCTTAGAGGCGAATCTCATTTGTTCAATCCGCAAACCATTCACTTACTTCAGCAATCAACAAAGACCAACGATTACAGCCTCTTTAAAAAATATTCATCGCTCATCAATGATCAGAGTGAGAAGGCAATCACGCTAAGGAGTTTGTTCAAATTCAAACGCGGGCAATCTATTCCTTTGTCTGAAGTAGAACCAGCCGAAAGCATTTTCAAACGATTTGCCACGGGAGCAATGTCATTCGGTTCTATTTCTCACGAAGCTCACAGCACATTGGCTATTGCGATGAATCGAATTGGTGGCAAAAGCAATAGCGGTGAAGGCGGTGAAGATGAAATTCGTTTTCATAAAAAAGAAAATGGGGACTGGGAAAACTCGGCAATCAAACAGGTTGCCTCTGGCCGGTTTGGAGTAACAAGTTATTATCTAGCGAATGCAAAAGAGCTTCAGATCAAAATGGCGCAAGGCGCGAAGCCGGGGGAAGGCGGTCAATTACCCGGACACAAAGTAGATGAATGGATCGGCCGAGTTCGTCACTCTACTCCCGGTGTTGGATTGATTTCACCTCCTCCTCATCATGATATCTATTCAATAGAAGATCTGGCTCAATTGATTTTCGATTTGAAGAATGCCAATCAGAGGGCACGCATCAACGTGAAGTTGGTTTCGGAAGCAGGTGTTGGAACAATCGCTTCGGGTGTAGCTAAAGCTCATGCTGATGTGATTTTAATTTCTGGTCACGATGGTGGAACAGGAGCTTCTCCTTTGAGTTCAATTCGTCATGCGGGATTGCCATGGGAGCTGGGGCTGGCAGAAGCGCACCAAACCTTAGTACGAAATAAATTACGCGGTCGAGTCACTCTTCAAACAGACGGACAAATTCGAACTGGAAGAGATTTAGCCATAGCTGCCTTGCTTGGTGCAGAGGAATGGGGCGTTGCCACTGCTGCTCTTGTTACCGCAGGTTGTATCATGATGCGCAAGTGTCATTTGAATACTTGCCCTGTAGGTGTTGCAACTCAAAACAAAGAATTGCGCGCACTCTTTACCGGCAAACCGGAATATGTGGTGAATCTGTTCCGTTTCCTCGCTGAAGAACTTCGTGAAGTTATGGCTGAGCTGGGATTTAGAACTGTAAACGAAATGGTTGGTCAAACCGATCTTTTAGAAGTACGCGCGCTAAATAATCATTGGAAATATGAGAATCTGAATTTGTCTTCAATTCTTCACAAGGAAGCAATGAGTTTGGATACTCCCCTATTCAAACAAGAAGAACAAGATCATGACATCGATCGTGTGCTTGATCGGGAATTGATTCGAGTGGCTAAACCAGCTCTGACAAAGGCTGAATCCGTGAGTGCTTCATTCCCTATTTCAAACCAAGATCGCGCAACGGGTGCAATGTTGTCTAACGAAATCTCCAAAGAATTTTTAGCTCAAGGATTGCCAACTGATACGATTCATTTTAAATTCAGCGGCACTGCCGGACAAAGCTTCGCGGCTTTTGCTGCGAAGGGCTTGACATTCGAACTGGAAGGTGATGCAAATGATTATTTTGGAAAGGGATTGTCTGGTGCACGATTGATTCTCTATCCTTCTGAACAAAGTCAGTACAATGCCGCAAAAAATATGATTGTAGGTAATGTGGCATTCTACGGAGCTACCTCTGGCGATGCGTTTATCAAAGGATTGGCTGGTGAACGATTTGCCGTGCGCAATTCCGGAGTGAATGTAGTTGTTGAAGGAGTAGGTGATCACGGCTGCGAATACATGACTGGCGGAACAGTTGTAGTGCTTGGCGAAACAGGAAGAAACTTTGCCGCGGGTATGAGTGGTGGCGTAGCTTACGTGTGGGATGTGAACAAAACGTTCGTGAAGAATTGCAACGTGGAAATGGTGCTGCTCGATACTCTTGATCAGGAAGATCAGGAGTTGCTGAAGAAATTGATTGAGGAACATTTGCAACTAACCAAAAGTGAGACTGCATCACACTTATTAAGTTACTGGTCGAAGTCATTACATGATTTCATTAAAGTGATGCCCGTGGATTACAAAGCAGTGTTGGAAAAAAATAAAATGAATGTGGCCAAGGTTGCCTCTTAAGAATATGGGAAAGATCACAGGTTTTTTGGAAACAAATAGACAATTGCCTCACAAGCGTGATGTGCGTGAGCGCGTGAAGGACTATTTTGAAGTGGAAAGTGCAGTCGATCAATCGCTCACCGAAAAGCAAGCTTCACGTTGCATGGATTGCGGAATTCCTTTTTGTCATCACGGCTGTCCTTTAGGAAATATAATTCCTGAATTCAACGATGCAGTGTATCAGCAAAATTGGAAGCTTGCATACGAAATACTTTCGCTTACGAATAATTTTCCCGAATTCACAGGCAGAATTTGCCCCGCCCCCTGCGAGGCATCTTGTGTATTGGGCATCAATAAACCTGCTGTCGCCATTGAGTACATTGAGAAAACAATTATTGAAAAAGCATTTGAAGAAGGTTATATCAAACCTCAAATCCCTTCACACCGTACCGGAAAAAAAATTGCGATCGTTGGTTCAGGACCTGCTGGTCTTGCGGCAGCAGCGCAATTAAACTGTGCAGGCCATTGGGTAACTGTTTTTGAAAGAGCAGATGAAATTGGCGGACTATTGCGTTATGGGATTCCCGATTTTAAATTAGATAAGCGAATTCTTGAAAGGCGATTGGCTGTAATGAATGAAGAAGGAATAAAGTTTCAAACCAACGTGAATGTTGGTGTAACCCCTTCTACTCACGAGTTGACAGATTCATTCGATGCTATTTTGCTGTGCTGTGGATCTACCGTGCCACGTGATTTGGCAATAAAGGGAAGAGAACTGAAAGGTGTCCATTTCGCAATGGATTTTCTCGTTCAACAAAATCGCAGGGTAAATGGAAAAAAAATAGGCGAGCAGGAGATTTGGGCAACGGATAAAAATGTAATCGTGATCGGAGGCGGTGATACAGGTTCTGATTGCGTAGGGACATCAAACCGGCATGGAGCAAGATCGGTTACTCAAATTGAAATTCTAGCTAAACCTCCAAAAGACAGGAATGAAACCATGCCATGGCCAAGCTGGCCAATGATCTTGCGTACTTCGACTTCACACGAAGAAGGCTGCGAGCGTCAGTGGTCGATTGTCACCAAAGAATTTATCGGTGATAAAAAAGGAAATCTAAAAGCACTGAAGATTGTCGAGATAGAGTGGGAAAATAAAACATCGTTTAAGGAAATCCTTGGCAGCGAAAGAGAAATCCCCTGCGAACTTGCTTTGCTTGCTCTCGGATTTTTGTATCCTCAACACATTGGGCTTCTCGATCAACTAAAAGTAGACTATGATGAGCGAGGAAATGTGAAATGTAGTCGCTATCAATCATCGCAAGAGAAAATATTTGCGGCAGGAGATGCGCGCAGAGGGCAATCTCTTGTTGTCTGGGCCATTAGCGAAGGACGTGAAGCAGCCAATGCAGTGGATAAATATTTGATGGGTGAATCACTTTTGGCAGAGAAGGAGAAAGGGATTTTGGCCTTGAGGTAAAGAAATTCATGTCTTTTACGTCTTGGCGTAAGCCAAACTTTCACGCTAAGCCGCAAAGAGTAATTCTCAAGAATCAATTCACCTTAATCAACTCCACTTCAAAAATCAAAGTAGAATACGGAGGGATTGATCCGCCTGCACCGCGTTCGCCATAGGCAAGTTCATAGGGAATATAAAGAATCCATTTGTCTCCCTCCTTCATCAACTGCAAAGCTTCTGTCCATCCGCGGATGACTTGTGAGCATCCAAAGTCTGCCGGCTTTCCGCGCTGCACAGAACTATCGAAAATTGTTCCATCGATTAACTTGCCTGTATAGTGTACAGTTACATTGCTACTTGCGATTGGAGTTTTGCCACTACCTTGGGTTATTATTTTATATTGAAGTCCACTCGCGGTAACCATAACTCCTTCGTTTTTTTTATTTGCCTCCAGAAATGCAAGGCCCTGCGCCTTGGCACGAGAATTCTTTTTCTCTGAAGCCAATTGCATATACTGTTGCACAGTTGTCATGCATTGCTGCTGGTCCATTTTCAGAGCTTTATTTCCAAATACATCTTTAATGGCTACAATCATAGCCTCAACATCGAGCGAATCTCCACCTTGACTCTTTATGTTATTAGCAAAAAGAACACCCATGCTATACCCTGCTTTCCTTTTGTCTCCGTTCAGATCAACTTCTTTCGGTTTTTTTAATTCGGTAATCTCAGATTGGAGCTTTTGAATTTTAGCTTCGAGCTCTTTTTTTGATTGTGAATACAGTGACAAACAAACTGAGGATAAGATGACAGTTAAAATTAAGCGCATAATCTGATAATTTATTCGTTTCAAAATCGGTGCGAAAATACATTTCTTCTTTTAAAATGGATAACTAAAAACAGCTGGCTGAGATTAGAATTGAGTCTCAAGAGCTAAAACGCCTGAGAATCAAGGCGAATAAAAGGGGAAATCGTTGAAATGCAGAACCATTTGCTATCAAATGAGTATAAACCAAGGGATGTAATCTTATGAAAACGACATTGATCATGTGTCGAATAAGTTGGCTTATGCTCTTGCTGTCGTTCCTATTCTATTCCTGCAAATACGACAACTGGCAAACTGAAAGTGAAAAATTCCACTCCACCGGAATTATTATTGGTCCTGATATGAGAATGTGCCCTTCACCATGTTGTGGTGGCTGGAACATCATAATCGAAAATCAATCTTATACTTTTGGCAGCTTGCCTGCCAACTCAGGAATAGATCTGGGAAAAGAGAAATTCCCACTGCGCGTGAAATTAGATTGGAAGCTCGACACAACAATCAGGTGCAATTATATTATCATTATCCGAATTGCAATTGACCAACAGGCTATCTAACCGCGATCTTCCTTACCGTTCTGGAAAAGAGTTTTGGAAAAAACCTCTTTAGGTATACGGCTAAAACTTCTTTCGATCCACCAATATAAACTTCTTCTTTTTTTGCTTCAATCGCTTCGATCATCCGTTCTGCAAATTTATTGGCGGGCAAGCCAACGCTTGTGGCACGATCCATCTTATTGAGTTTTGTACCATCGCCTGTAAGAGCATTCATCGTCACCTGGGTTTTCACCCAACCAGGGCAGACCAAAGTGACATAAATATTTTTGGTCTCCTTCCACAATTCTGCGCGAAGTGAATCAAAAAACCCATGAAGCGCGTGCTTGGCTGCTGCGTAACCTGAACGGTACGGAGTGCCAATCATCCCCATTACGCTGCTCACTGTTACAAAATGACCGCTCTTTCTTTTTAGGAAATGAGGAAGCAAATATTTTGTCAGTGCTACTGTACCAAAGTAGTCTACTTCCATTACCTGTCGATCAACAGAAATTAATGTGTCTTTAGCTAAACTCCGTTGCGCGATGCCCCCATTGTTGATCAGAATATCGATCTGACCAAAAAGCTGCGCGGCCGCTTCGGTACTGAGTTTCAGTGTTTCTTCATGCGCAAGGTCGATTGGAAGAATCCGAATATTGGCCTGCACCTGTTGAGGGCAATTGCCTTTTACTCTCTCCAATTCCTCTTTTCTTCGAGAGGAAAGGATCAGTCTCACTCCTCTTTTCTTCGCAAGTTCGTAAGTTAGCGCCTCACCAATCCCGCTAGATGCACCCGTGATCCAGATTACTTTGTTGCTAAGGTAGCCCATACTATTTCTTATATACTACAAAATCAAAAGCAAACTTATGTTTAGCATCCATTGGATGATGCTGTCTCGAAATTTCCTTCCACACCTTTTTATCCCATTCGGGAAAAAAAGTATCGCCATCAATTTCAGCATCAATTTCAGTCAAATAAAGCGTATCAGTTATTGGCAGTGCCAATTTGTAAATCTCCGCACCACCAATGATGAACAATTCTTTTTCACTGTTGGTCATCGCCATTTGAATGCCCTCATTCAGCTCATGCACAACGGTGCAGCCATTCGCAAGAAAATTTTTCTGCCGGCTTATTACAATGTTGGTTCGGTTAGGCAATGGTTTGAATTTTTCAGGAAGGGATTCGTAATTCTTCCGCCCCATGATCACATGATGTCCATTGGTAGTTTGCATGAAAAATCTCATATCATCGGGCAAGCGCCAGGGTAAGTCATTCCCCTTTCCGATTACACCATTCTTTGCGACTGCAGCAATAATAGATACTGTCATTTTATGCAATCATCTTCGCCAACGCAAATGCTGCTGCTGCTGCAAACGCTCCAACAATGGTAACACGCAGCGCTCCCTTTAGCAGAGGCTGGCCGGTAAGTTTGCTTTTCACAATCCCAAAAATGATAAGACAACCTATAGTTACGATAATAGAAGACTCCAATCCTTTAGTCACCGAATCAGTTAAGAAATAAGTGCTCAACGGAATGAGCCCTCCAATAACATAAGATATGCCGATGATAAATGCACTTTCATGCGCGCGGTTTTTGTCAGGTCGCTCGAGGCCAAGCTCGAAGCGCATCATGAAATCCACCCACTGTTTGGGGTTCTTAGCCATTGCACGGGCAATTGATTCCTGCTGTTGATCGTTTAAACCATATTTGGCAAAAATTTCTTTCGTCTCGCGAATCTCTACTTCGTGCAGCTTTTCTATTTCCTCATATTCTCTTTTTTCTTCAGCATCATAGTGCTCAATCTCAGTGCGTCCGGCTAAATATCCACCAAGGCCCATAGCGATAGAACCGGCAGCAATTTCTGCAAGCCCAGCAGTGATGATGATACCATTATTATCAACTGCACCACTAAGACCCGCTGCCAATGCAAAAGGCACAGTTAGCCCATCGCTCATGCCAATCACGAAGTCACGAACCTTCTCTGACGACTGAAAATGTTTTTCCTCCATGTTACGAATCTACAGGTTTGGGGAGATAAAAAAAATGAATCAATGTCGAGCGCGCCTAAATCTGATCTCAGTATCAAAAAAAGAAAACAGCGAAATAAGTATATCAGCCTGATTGCCCGAGTGGGTGATTTCCCGATGCTGTTCGTTGAAATGAGTGAGTATTTTGTAAAACGAAGAATCATTTAAAGAATACCGGTCTTTCAACTCTTGTATCACTTCAAGGTTGGTCACAATCTCAACATACGTTTGCGTGCTGGCCAATTCAGCTTTGAGCTTTGCAAGTTTTCTCTTCTCGCGCTCACGCTTCGAGAAAAAATCAAGATTTATCGCTGCGCCTCCGCCAGAGTTAGGCAGTGCACCGCCCCAAGGCAAAGCTTTGCTTTTCAGTTTCAATGAGGGGAGTTCTTTTTTAATTGCTTCCGGCCGGCCATAGACTGTTACCTCTTTGAGAAGTATCACTTCTTGTACCATTCGTACAAACATAATCTCATCGTCTGTGATGACAGGCTCAATAATTCGCAGGTAACCCACACTCGAGAAGGAAAGGGTATCCGTAGTTTTCACCCGAATTGAGAAGACACCATTGGCGTTTGTTATCGTGCCATAGCCTGCTCGGAGTAGCCGTACAGAAACATTGGGTATGCCACTTAAAGTGACCGAATCCACCACAATGCCCTTCAATATTTTCTGAGCAGAAGCAGAAAAACCACAAGCGACAAGAATGAATATAAAAATGAAAAATCTCGAATTCATCAACTGCGCAATATACTTCTATCAGATGAATTGCTAGTTCAAAAAGTTTGCAGGTGGATTTTTAATTTTTGTTAGCCAGCTGCCCACAGGCGGCATCAATGTCCTTACCCCTACTTTTGCGAATGCGAGTGGTGATTCCGTTTTTCTCGAGTAAGTCCATATACATATTCAATACTTTGTCATCGGCTTGCTGAAATTCTTCATCTCCTATTGGGTTGTATTCAATCAAGTTTACTTTTGAAGGAATCACTTTGCAGAATTTTAATAAAGCCAGGGCATGCTCTTCCGAGTCGTTGATGCCTTTCCAGACAACGTATTCATATGTGACTTTGCGCTTGGTTTTGTGATACCAATATCGGAGTGCATCGGCCAGTTCGCTCAATGGATTGGAGTCGTTAATCGGCATGATCGAGGAACGGGTTTTGTCCAATGCAGCATGCAATGATACAGCAAGATTAAATTTCACTCCATCATCTGCCATTTTTATGATCATCTTTGCAACGCCCACAGTAGAAACTGTAATACGTTTCATTGCCATGCCCAATCCCTTTGGCGATGTAACTTTTTCTATGGCTGCGGTCACGTTGGCATAATTCAATAGTGGTTCGCCCATGCCCATGAACACAATGTTGGTGAGCGGCCGGTTGAAAAATAATTCAGCCTGTTCCTTGATCGCAACCACTTGATCGTAGATCTCATCTGCGCTGAGGTTTCTTTGTCGCTTCAATTTCGCAGTAGCACAAAATTTACACGCTAGCGAACAGCCCACCTGTGATGACACACAAGCGGTAATCCTTTTTTCGGCAGGAATAAGCACCGACTCAACGATCAAACCGTCATGAAGTATCACCGCGTTTTTAATTGTGCCATCCGTACTCCGCTGCATTTTATCTACATGAACATGGTTGATCGCAAAATGCTCCTTCAATAATTCGCGAGTAGCTACAGAAAGGTTGGTCATCTGATCAAAACTCTTAGCCGATTTCTTCCACAGCCATTCATCCACTTGAATGGCACGAAAAGGCTTATCACCATGCTCTACAAAGAATTTCTTTAGTTCATCTGGCTTGAGTTTGCGGATGTCGCGCTTTGTTAGGGAAGTTTCAGCTAGGTGCATGAAGCAAAGGTAAGAAGGATTATAAAGAATACGTCTGTCTTTGCTGTATGGGAGTACTCCTTTAGGAGTATAAAAAAGAGTGTAAGTATTACCCGGAAATTTCACATTGACTCGTGTCAAAAAGAAATATTTTTGCACCGTGGAGACCTATGTCTACAGCATAAAACCATATAAAATCAAAATAATGAGTCGTTTAGTTATTATTTCTGCCCTTGTAGCCCTTGTTTCGTGTATTCAAGCTCAAACCATCGATCCCTCTTTTCAAGCATTCATCACATCCAAGGTAGGGGCAAGTGGTAGCATTCTGTTTTCGGATGGCAAATATCTGGTCTACGGAAATTTCATTCGTGTAAATGGAGAAAACCGAACAGGTGTAGTGAAGTTCAACGTGGATGGCACCATTGACAATACTTTTAATGTAGGTACTGGTCCAAACAATTCGGTCCTCGGTGGAGCACTTCAGGCCGATGGAAAAATACTTTTAGGGGGAATGTTTACAACTTTCAATGGATTAGACCTTGCGGGATTAGTTAGGCTAAATGCTGATGGGTCGGTTGACACTACTTTCAAAGCGAACCTAACACTAGCCAATACCTCCGCAAACTATTCAATTGTGGTTCAGTCCGATGGAAAAATTATCGTAACCGGCCCGTTTCTGGCTGTCGAGGGAGTTACTCTAGGAATTGGCATTCCTTTCAGACTCAATGCAAACGGATCTCTCGATACTACTTTCACCTTACTTTCGAGTTTAACCTTGACCTATGACTTAGCAATTCAACCTGACGGCAAGATAATTGTCGCTGGAGGTGCGAAGGGAATAACGCGACTCAACTTAGACGGTACTATTGACGCCACCTTTGATGTGGGAACAGGTTTTAACAGTACTCCATATAACGTAGAGGTTTCTTCCACGGGCAGAATCATTGCCTGCGGATTTTTTACGCAGTTTAATGGTGCCGCTATTCCCTATATCGTTGGCCTTTCCTCTACTGGTACACTTGACGCAACGTTCCAGGCCAATGGAAAGCTCAACAATGCGGCAAGTAAACTATATCTGCAGCCTGATGGAAAACTATTGGTGCTGGGATTTTTCAATTCTTTTGATGTTACTAGCGTAAAAAATCTCATCCGTTTAAATACAGATGGAAGCTTGGATGGCACTTTAAATCTCGGAGCAGGTCCAGGCCCAAATTCCTCGATTAGTTTTGCAATATCAAATAGCTCAAGTGACATCATCGTAACCGGCAATTTCACGACTTTTAATAGCCAGGCCCGAAACGGATTGGCTGTATTGTCAGTTAGTGGATCTGTAAAAGCGACATCACAAGCCTTAAACCTTCAGGGGAAAACATCGGGCAATCACGTTAAAGCCCAGGGCGCAGATAAAATACTTTTTTCACACAACGGAAACGAAATCGATGGAACTGCCTCTACCGGTTTTGAGAGACTTAACTTGGATGGAACAATAGATGGTACTTTCAGTGGCAATTCCAAACCCAATAACCATGTTTCCCCCATTGAAATCGATCACAACGGAATGATCCTCATTGGAGGTTCGTTTACAGCGTACAACGGAACAGCAGTCGGTAGAATTGCGAGACTGTCCTCATCTGGCGCTCTTGATAACTCCTTTGTAACAAACACCGGAGCCGGATTTGACAATACACCCAATGTCATCAAAGAGCAACCTGATGGAAAAATCTTGGTGGGCGGTACCTTCACTTCTTTTAAAGGAGTGCTTTGCAAAGGGCTCGTGCGATTGAACTCTGATGGAACCTTAGACGCTACATTTAACTCTACCAATGGATTCATTACGAGCATCAACTTCCCTCAGGTTCATGGCATCTCGGTTCAAAGTGATGGCAAAATTTTGGTGGGTGGTGAATTTGACTCATTTGATGGGCACGCTGTAAAATCAATCATACGGCTAAATGCGGACGGCTCCTTTGACCCTACATTTCTTATCGGAACAGGTGCCGTAAGAGCTGGATCTGCCACAAGTTATGTAAGCGCAATTGCCACCTTATCCAATGGTAAAATCCTGATTGGAGGAAGTTTCGATTATGTCAATGGTGTGAGCACAAGTTGCCTGGCTCGACTTAACAGTGACGGTTCTTTGGATAACAGCATTTCATACGATGGTCTATTTCTGGTTGGAAAAATTGAACCAGAGGGTAATGGCAAATTTATAGTTGCTGATAATAGTAAAGTTTTTACACAACTTAATGCGGACGGCACGATCGATAATACTTTAGTACAAGATCAAAGCCCTGTAGCATCCTTTTATGATTTAGCATATTTTGGAGCCTATGTCATAGCTACAAGTACTTCTGGAATATCAAAGGTAAACTTACCTATTGGTGCTGCGCCCGCAAATCTGACTGGGCAAGCAATCTCCTCTTCCCAAATTGCTTTAATGTGGAAGGATAATACCAGTGACGAGGCCTTCTTTGAAATATTAAGATCAAAATCAAATAATAAGAATTATTCGGTAGTGCAAATACTCCCTCAAAACACCACGAGTTATGTAGTGGCAGGATTATTACCTTCCACGAAATACTATTACAAAGTAAGAGCGAGCAATTCTTCTGTTAGCAATGAGGTAAACGTAACTACAACTCCAGTCGAATGGTCAAGTGCTATCCCCACAACTTTGCCTGTAGAAGTGATGGTGTCGCCATTGTTATCAATGGAAAGGCATACATTGGTTTGGGGAAAAACAGCACGGGAGCTCTAAAAGATTGGTGGGAATTTAACCCGACAGGCAATGTGTGGACGCAAAAATTAGATTTTCCAGGCACAGCACGTATTGGTGCAGTGGCTTTTGTAATCAATGGAAAAGCATACATAGGAACCGGAAATGATCTTAGCGGAACTGGTTTTAAACAGGACTTCTATGAATACGACCCAACATCTAATACCTGGGCAGCGAAGGCAAATTTTCCGCAAGACCTGAACAGTGGAGCCGGCATTACCTCAGGCGCTGCCTTTGCTATTGGTAATTTTGGATATGTAGGTTTGGGTAATACAGGCCTCAACAACACTCAAGCATTTTATCGTTACGACCCCGCCACTAACTCATGGCAAACTAAAGCAACTTTTCCGGGTAGTGGTAGAACGGGAGCAATCGGTTTTGCAAATAATGGAAAAGGATATTTTGGATTTGGTTTCTTAACTCTCTCACCTACTCTAAAGGACATGTGGGAGTATGATCCGGTTGCTGACTCATGGACAAGCAAAACAGACTTCAGTGGAACTGGTCGCGGAGGATCAGCAGCAGCGGTAGTTAATGGGAATGCTATCATCTTTGCCGGTACAGAAAATGCAACAGGAAACTTTGGTGCAGATGTACGTACCAATGCCGTAACACAATATTCTACTTGGGATAACCAATGGAGCACACAATTAGCTATCCCTGCGTCTATACGAACAGGTGCGATGGCGTTCGCAATTGGCAAAGTGGCGTATGTATTTGGTGGCTACAATTACTCGTCAGGCAATATTTACTTGTCTGATTTGTACGCATTCACTCCTCCATCCGCATTTCTTCCGGCACCTCCATCATCTGCTGCAACTACTGAAGTATCAGAATCGATGATCAGGTTAACATGGCAAGACAATTCGGATAACGAAACGGGATTTATCGTTGAATATGCCATTGGAAATAGTCAGACATATGCTGCGATTACATCCTATTCAGCAACGCCAAATGTGACATTATATACACACACTGGCTTGACAATAAATACGCAATACACTTACCGTGTTAAAACTGTGAATGCGTATGGATCATCATTATTTTCAAATACTTCTTCTTCAGTTACGACTTTGATAGCGCCCTCTAATTTGGTGAGCCAAACGCTTTCTACTTCATCCATTTCTCTTCAGTGGACCGACAACTCCTCGGCCGAAACCGGATATGAAATTTACAGATCAGCATCGAACAACACAGGATACTCGTTGATCAACACTACATCAGCAAATACCGTGACTTATACCGACACGGGATTAAACCCTGGCACGACTTACTATTATAAGGTAAGGGCCATAAGTGCTGCATCATTAGTCTCAGCTTATGGCAATGAGGTTAACTCGACAACTAATCTCAATCCCCCTGCTGCCCCTTCGAATCTTTCTGTGCAATCATTCACATCTTCGCAAGTCGTGTTGAAATGGGCTGACAACTCAGACAATGAAACAAAATTTGAAATTTACAGATCGACTCCTACGAACAGTATGTACTCCCTTTTGCAAACCGCTAGTGCAAATACCACTACTTTCACAGACACGGGATTGTCATCATCAAAGACCTACTTTTATAAAATCAAAGCAATAAATGCTGGTGGATCATCCAGCTATAGCGCAGAAATCAGTCAAACAACATTGCCCGATCCCCCTGCACCACCTTCAAATCTATTAGCGAAGTGGGATTCAAACAGTCAACTCACATTGAGTTGGAAAGACAACTCAACCAGTGAAACGGGTTTTGAAATATACCGATCAGTTGGAGACAACATCAACTATGTGTTAGTTCAAACTACTTCAGTGAACACAACCAATTATACTGATCAAGGTGTAACCGCAGGAACTATTTACTATTACAAGGCTCGCGCTGTAAATCAAGGGGGTAATTCACTTTTTTCGCCTGAAATCTCAACTGTAATTACTGGTTTTGAAGATTCTTTCTTGACTGATTTTGTCATTTACCCTAATCCCGCCAACAAAGAATTTGTTGTGGACAACAAAACAGCTCATGATCTAAAATTCTGTATCTATAATTCTCTGGGCGAACTAATTCTTGAGGATGAAGTATATGCTGACAACAAAAGGACTGTAAACTGTAAAACTTGGAATACAGGAATGTATATTATTTCGATGCCAGTACTAAAGTCCTCACACAAAATTATTAAGGATTAGTTAGTTCGGTCCGTTTTTCCAGTTTGAAAAGGAATACGAAATTGAGGTCGGAATATGATGCGGAAGCTGTAGCGTTATGTCGCTTGACTAGAAAACATATAAATTACTCCAGTACATCCAACCTTCGCCTCGAATATTCTCTCGCTAATTTTATCGTATCATCAGAGGCGAGGTATCGCTTATAATACGCAATGGCCGATGACTTGTCCTTAAAGTAAACATCATAGTTACGTGCAAGGTGGTAAAGTAAAATTTTAGTCTTCGATTTTTCGTACGCGGCCTGGTAATAGTGAATAGCGTTTTTGTAATCTTTACTTTCCTCGTATGCTTTCGCCAATTGCGAATAATAAACTCCAATGTTTTCAGAAATACCCCCCTCAATCGCTTTGCTCATGGCATCAATGGATTTTGGAAGGTCGTTCAATTCTCGATAGGAGGCACCTAAATAATAATAGACCCATTCACTTTTTACTCCTGAGAGCAGGAGATAGTTCATGCATTCAACCACTTTTGCGTATTCATTTAACTGAAAATAACTAATGCCCAACAATCGCGCATGAATGGGTTGCGTGTCGTTCCATTCCAAAATTTTCTTTACCGTGACAATTACTTTTTTGTATTTATGTTGAGCTAATTCCGATTTTGCTTTCAATAATAAAATGCTTGACTGCAAACTATCAACAAACAAGGCTCTGCCAATTAGAGAATCAAGCTGATAATAATTTTCTCCTTCAAGCAGAATGTTTCCCAACGAAGAATACGATTCAATGTCTCGAGGATTGAGTTTTAATGTTTTGAAATACAACATAGCCGCGAGTGAATCGTAGTTGGTGGAAGCAGCTAAGGCAGCATATTGTTTGAAGTAAAAGCTATTCAGTGAATCAATGTAGATCAATTTCTTATAACAATCTTCTGCAAGTGCATATTGATTAGTGCGCGAATAAATCTGACCCAATTGATTCAACGAAATTCGATTTAGTGAATCGATTTGCAAAGCCTGCTTATAGTTTTCAATAGCCGATTTATAATTACCTAAACGGGAATAACAATAACCACTTTGCAAAGGAATGTGGATGTCGGTCGAGTCATTCAATTGGACTAAAACTTGTAGCGCCTTCTCAAACTGAAAATTCTCAATGAGTTCATTAGCCTCTTTCAGCCCCTGGGCGTTGATAGACAAACTGACAGCAATGAACAAAAAGGGTAGCAAAGGCTTCATATGTGGATTTGTTGGTTGCCTAAAGTTATTTAAATTTCAAAAATTTGCATGGCCGAAAAATTAGAACGCTCGCTGGGTTTGGCATCTACAGTATCGTTGGTGGTGGGCGGAATCATCGGCTCTGCTATTTTCATGAAGCCTGCGTTGATGGCTTCTCAATTAGGCTCGCCCTGGTTGCTTCTTTCTGTTTGGATCCTCGCAGGGTTCATCACTTTTTTGGGAGCACTCACCAATGCCGAAGCTGCAGCCATGATGCCTGAGACTGGCGGGCAATATATTTTCTTTCAAAAAATGTTTGGCGACTTCACTGCTTTCCTTTATGGATGGTCTGCCTTTGCCGTCTTTAATACTGCTGGCGCTGCATCAATTGCTTATGTATTTTCCATTTATACAGAATATTTTATTCACCTGCCCCGCCTGCCAAAAGAAACAGAACAACTGTTTTACATCTATATGCCTGGCATTGGAAAGATTTTTCCGCTTGAAAACATCGGAGTGAAATCAATGACGATCGTTTTGATCTGGCTACTCACCATAGTAAACTACCGAAGCACACATTCGGGCGATCGAGTGCAGATTTTATTTTCTGCGTTGAAGGTTGGGGCGATGGTATTTCTTGTGCTCGGCATTTTTATTTTTGGCCATGGATCAGTTTCTCATTTCGCCCAGAGCAGTCCGCATTCAGGTTGGACTTTGGTACTGGCGATCGTAGCCGCAACATCAGGAGCATTTTGGGGTTATGACGGATGGAATAACATCACCTTCATGGCTGGAGAAATTAAAAATCCTCAGCGTAACCTCGCCATGGGCCTGTTGCTCGGCTTGCTGATCGTGATCGCGATTTATTTTTTACTCAACCTTGCTTATATCTATGCCCTGCCGATTGATGTGATTGCTTCATCCTCATTTGTAGGGTCTGATGCTGCATCAAGTGCATTTGGGTTTGGGGCAGGTGCGCTCATCGCCCTGATGGTGATGATCTCCACCTTTGGCGCAACGAATGGAAATATCTTAGCGACTGCGCGAGTGACTTTCGCAATGGCTCAGGAAAAGAAATTCTTTGCAGTGATCGGTGAAGTCCATCCAAAATATAGAACTCCCGGCAAGGCTCTATTGTTACATGGCGCTTGGACTTCTATGTTGATCTTGAGTGGCTCGTTTGATATGCTTACCGATATGCTGGTTTTTGCGAGTTGGTTATTTTACACGCTCGGAGCTGTAGGCGTAATGGTACTAAGAAAGAAGATGCCTAATGCCGAGCGGCCCTACAAAACATGGGGTTACCCGTTTGTACCGGTTGCTTTCATTTCGATTGCTTCATTGTTTTTGGTTATTACACTCTATAATGACATTACAAACTATTTGAACGGCACATCGCCTTTGATCAATTCTTTGTTTGGGCTTGCACTTACCGCAATGGGAATACCTTTGTATTTTTATTTCAAGCAAAAGGGCGGCTTAACCTCAAAGGTGCAAAGTCCCTAAGAAATTCATGGCTGAAAACACGATGAGTTCTGGTTCAAAGAATAAATTCTCAATACTTTTTTTCATAATTTATGGAGTCTCTTTATTCTGGCTTTCGTCTGTTTGGTATGATTCATACACCAGCTTTCATTTCTTCGATGATCTTTTTGAATGGGAATATTTAGACAAACTTGGTCACTTCTTCGTTTCATTTTATCTCAGTTTACTTTTTTATAAAACATTTGGTGATCAGTTAAACTTAAATCCTTCATTGCGAAAAAAATGGATTTGTTTTTCGGGGTTTATGCTTTTACTTCCCATCGAAATTTTAGATGGCTTCTCTATGAATTACGGAGCCTCCCCCGCTGATTTAGTTGCAAATGGATTAGGATGTATTTACTGTTATGCGCATGTTTCTTATAAAATTATTTCAACTACTTCACCAAAATTTTCCTTTCACACCACAGCATTTAGTTTAATGAGACCGGAACTACTCGGTTCATCTGTAGTTCAACAAACATTAAAAGATTACAATGGCCAAACCTACTGGGTGGCGATTGACATCAATTCTATATTGAATACAAAAATATTTCCAAGCTGGCTGATGCTTACTATCGGCTATGGAGCTGAAGGATTATTAGGTGGACATGACAATGTGTGGCAAAATGCAAATGGGAAGACAATTGATCATTCTAACATTGTCCGCACAAAACGTTTTTTTATTTCGGTTGATCTTAATACAACTGTTATGCGGAGGAAGAACAAAGTATTTAGCTATTTATTTGCTCCATTTGTTCTGCTAAAATTTCCTGCCCCGGCATTTGAAATCAATGCAGAACGGGGGGTCATTTTTCATCCGATTTATTTTTAATAGCAAGTGTCACTTAAAATGTTTTGTCATCGCTTGAACATAATCGGCTATGGCAATTTCCGGTGCCTCAAGTTCAGGATGCCACAATTTTTCCCACTCGAAACAATAATATCCGCTGTAGCCATCATTGAATAGCACATCAATGGCTTCAAAGATTGGAACTTCTCCTTGACCCAAGAGCACGTACTCAATTTTTCCGTCAACGATTTTTGCGTCTTTGATGTGCGTGTGACGAATGTATTTTTTGAGTTTATTGAATACTGCAGATGGTGCCTCTTTGGTTTTGGTCCACATGTTAGTCACATCCCAAATCATCCCTACATTTTTATGTTCAGCAGCCTTCATAATTTTTTCAAGGTCTTCAATCACAACCAAGTCTCCGTGCGATTCGATTAACACGATCACGTTACTTCCCTTGGCGTAATTCCCCAACTCAAGCAATCCGTTAGCGATAAGTTCCATCGTTGCATTCTTTTCCTGATCTTTTGGAAAGTTGTTAGGGAAGACTCTTATGTATGGGCATTTTAGTTTTTGCGCCAAATCGATAAAACGCTTGGCTTCATCTAAATTCTTTTTTCTTTCGATTGACTCAGGGAAATGAAGGGTTGCTGATGAGCCCAGGTCAACGAAGCGAAGGTTCTTATCCTCCATCAGTCGAAGAGTGGCGGCAATATTTTGTTTATTAAATTCAGCGCATTGTGTTAAATCAAGCTGACGCAAAATTCCTCTTACCTCTATTCCCTGATAATGATGCTGTTCTGCAAAGTCAACAATCTGCCTAAAAGTCCAGTCAGGGCAGCCCAGCGTTGAGAAAGATAAATACGGAGCATTCTTTTTGGAAGCGAATACATAGTCTGCGCATGAAGCTGCCAACAACGCAGTTGCGGTTTGTAAAAATTCTCTTCGTCTTAATTTTTTCATGGGATGAAAATAAGACTAACAAGCTAACGAAAATTGAATTGTTGCTCAAGAATTTAGTTGACTGTCGGATTTTGACCTTATGCTTTCGCAGGAATGTCTTCTAGTTTATAGTAAATTTTCAAGCCTTTTTCCTTCGCAATCCTCACGTCTTCGTCTGCTCCCGCTGACGCGCCTTCCAGGCGGAGAACTGCATCACATTTTTCAAGAAGCCTGTGCGCAACGGGATATTGTATTTCATTCCATTTTTCATCTCCCGGTTTTCTCGAACCTGCAAGATGGACCAATGGCAGCGCAACCCATTCACCAATCATGGGCACGTGCCCTAATCTGAAAATCGGTAACGCGACCGATTCAAGTCTTGCCAAATTTTTCTGCATCAACTCCGGATTATCGTTTGTGCCGCCTCTATAGGGGCCTGCAATTAGTATCATCATATATCTGCCATTTTGATGCAATTTATCAGTCAAAATAAGAGCAACACTTAAGGTAGATTAAGAAACTTACCCTTTCTGAGTTTATTTCGGATAACACTTAAAAATTCTGGCGTAATACCTAAATAAGAAGCGATGTTTTTCAGTGTAACTTGTTTGGCTATAGCGGGATATTTTTCTAAAAAATTATTGTACCGAACTTCGGCAGGCTGCGACAGGTTCTGTAATACTCTGAGTTGCTCTCTTATGTAGGCGTTTTGCATCAGTATCCTGAAAAACCTTTCAAACTTTGGTAATTCAATACACAAGGAGTCAATATCATCCTTTGTCAACTGTAAAACACGACTTTTTGCAATAGCCTCAATGTGTATCATCGCTGGTTTTTGACTGATAAAACAAGGCATATCAGTTATCCACCAATCGGTCACAGCAAACATTATTGTTGCTTCTTTATCATTGACATCACGATAAAAAGCCCTTAGCGCACCCGAAGTGATATAGTTAAATGTGGTGCAAGGCTCCCCGGCTCTCAATAGGAAATCCTTCTTTTTAAGTTCTTTGAATTTCAACAAGGATAAAAAAAACTTAATCTCAGGTTGGTTAAGCGTAATGTGTTTACCAATATTCGATAGTATTAAGTCGGTTTGAGTTTTATACAATTTGCCCAAGGTATTTGTCAAAATCTATAAGCAAGATAACGGGCGAAGCCACGTATTCTGAAATAGCAAGAGGCATTTAAAAATAGCAACACTGCCGGATTCTCCGCTTGGCAAAAAAAGAATCATCCTCTCATATTACTTTTTTCACTTTTATTGCGTAATTTGTTTTGTCTATAAATGAGGTATGAAGGCTTCAATTATTATTGGCTTAATCTTGCTGGTGTCCCTCAGTTCATGTGTTACTTATTCGCATTCTAAATCGTGCGAGCCAAACGAGAAAAAGACAAAGTACTTTAACAACCTGCAGTTTGGCACCGCCCATGTGAAATCGCTCAAGAAGAAACGCTGAATTTCTTCTTTAAAATATCTACCTTCTCAGTTGCCCAAGCTAACAACCTAACTTAAAATTGCCATGCGAGAGAAAAGCGGACAGAACCGGTTCGGTACATTCCAATATTTCCAGGTGGAAAATCTTTCATAGTGATCGGATCGCCATTCTCATAACGCAAATCAATCATACCGTGATTTCCCAATTTCAAGCATACGTCACCTATAAAAGAAGCATACATCCGTGTTCTTGTTGCCTCGACCTTTGCCGGATTTATAAAATAGTATTTACCGGCTATTCCATCAGAGAAACTGAATCCGCCCCCCAACAATAGCCTGGGATAATTAGGCAGCAACCGAAACCGAACTAGGTTCGACCATTGTATCGATTGTAGTTCATAATGATGTTCTGAAGGATCGGTTCTTTTTTGGTGCCCAGTTTTACGATAAGCAAGCTCACTGTAAAGGGAAACCATATAATTTTTATTAGGAAACGTCATATTAATAAAACCACCCGCTCCATATCCAGCCCCTCCTTTAAAATTTGGGCTGAACTGGTCATACGCCACAAATGAAACGATGCCGACTTTAAAGAAAGTTTTATCCTCCTTATCGAAAACCTTGCTTTTGTTATTTCCACATTCGTTGTAGCGAATGAATAAGTCACGAATGGAATGAGTAGTGTAAGGTAGTTTTATCGAAATGGGTACTGAGGAGCAGTCTCCAAAATATTTTTGCAATTGCGTAACGTAGGCTTTGTTTTCAGGAATAAAACCACCAGGTGTTCTGTAACGATGATAAACTAATTCTTCAATTGTGTTACCTTTTTGAATGAACAAATGCATTCTATCTGATTCTTCAAAAGTCAATAATGAGGTTATGCCTTGCACAACATACCTCAAAAACACGTAATCTTTCTTAAAAGCAGGCTGAGACGAAGAAGGTAACTGATCAACCTGAATACTGGTTGAATCATAACTAATTTCTGCACTTAAGAAAGTCGATTTCCCATTGATTTGAAAACCATTGATATCTATTGGCTTATATGAAGAAACAACTCCGCCCATATTTTTAAATTGTAATACTGAAGGTGAATTGTGCCATCGCTGATCGTTGATCAAGCCCTTCAGAGTATCTCCTTTGGAATTGATGACCGAACCTGGAACAAAGTTTTCTTGGGCACAAACTGTGCCGATATGACCCAACACCAGAAACAAAATAACTAAGCAAAAGCCTCGATTCATGAAATGATTTTTAAAAAAATAGGCGCAAAGATTAAGCTTATAATCTTGCTAGGCAAAAAAATTATCATTTCTCCGAGAAGTCACTGCTTCAGGCCTCCGAAATAAAATGCCCAGAATACCGTGCCCTACCGAACGGCAATGCGCAGGCAGGCGAGACGGGAGGCTCTGTAAAGAACTACAGGGAAAATCTTTATAAAATTACCTCAAAACTTATACTCCTTTTGGAGTATTGGCGAAAAGATACCAACTGGCTGTCAATGAGTTGGGCTTTGTGACGTCTAATAAAATGTATGTTTGGTACACCTCACGATTTAAAGTAAGCCTTCTTAGTATTTTTGCGCCATACACAACCAACGCCATGGACTTTTCTTCAATCATTAAAGGTGGGTTTCTTTTTGGGCTTCTATTTTTAATTGGCTTCTTTACCTATGATCAGCTTTTTTCTGCCCCTAAAATTCATCAAGGCATTATTTTGAGCAAATTGTTTGTGCCACAGCATAACACGGCAGGTCCTAATGCCACTCCATACGGAGGTTATCGCGCTTACAAATACATTATTCAAACGCAGAAAAACCATCAATGGGTAGCCATTGTAAAGGCTGATGACGGAGATACTTTAAAAGTTCACTGCTCATCTGAGCATTACGAAAAGTCGAACATAGGAGACACACTGTTGTTTAAAGAATACAAAGGCAAGGTTTTTGGAATCGATTATCTCGCTCATAGCGAAGAAGACACATTGAAGAGCGACTTGAGAGTTTTAAAATAATCTACTGCTCTGCTTTTGCTGACTCAGCCACGGCAAGCAGGAAGAAAAGTTAGAATCAGCATCTAATCACTTTGCAGCCATCACTTCCACTTCCAATTTCCATTTTTTTTCAAGAAGCTGACAAGCAACGACCGTTAAAGCAGGTCTATTTGCTCCGAGGTATTTAACTCTTAATTGAATGTTAGCTTCATCATAAGACGGATCGGCTAAATAGGTTCTTACTGAAATAATATTTTGATAGTCCATTTCTGCCGCCTTCAAAATAGTACCAATATGTTGCCAGATGAGTTCGCCCTGCTCCTCAAATGACTCGGGCATACTCTTTCCATCATGAAGATATCCATTAAGGCCGCTAATGATCAGCAGCCTCGAGTCTCCTTTGATTTCAACGGCATGACTATAGTTTCTGTATGGGGGAAATACTCCTTCGGGGTTGTGTTTTATAATTGGCATAGGTTTTTTAAAATCAACTGTTTTCCTTTCTAAGCTACAACATCAACTTCATTCAAAATAAAAATTTTATTGGTCAGGCCAACAACAAAGGAATAAAATTATTTCCTGACCTTTAATGTAACCACCAAAGAGTTTTTGAGTAAACCTTCGTAATTAACAACAAACCAATTTCAACCATGAAAACAATCAGAAACATTTTTGTATTACTAGTTGTATGCGTTTTCCTTACGGGAACCGCCATAGCCCAAGATGAGAGAAAAGAGAAGAAAGAAAAGATGGAGAAGAAGGAGGTGAAAGAGAAAAAAGAAAAGAGAGAACAGCGTGAAATGAGGGAAAAAGAAAAAAGGGAAAAGAGGGAAAAAAGAGAATTGAGGGAAGCAAAAGAGAAGCGGGAAAAAAGAGAGCCCAGAGAATTAAAAGAAAAAAAAGAGAGGAAAGAGAAGAAGGAAGAAAAGGAAAAGAAGGAGGACGATTAAAAATTGCACTACATAATAATTACCGATTGGCTTGAGCAACAACCACAAAAGTGTCAAATGCATAGGACGGGCGGTCACGAATTTCCTTAACTTCAAACCCCGTCAGGTTAAGGAACAAAGCTATTTCTTCTTTTACAAATGCCCTGATAGTGGACTTATCTTCGCCAATCTTTTTTAATTCACCATCACAATCTTCAAAATAAATTGATAGCCAATCGAAAGACCAACTTTGATTGAAATTGATATTCCAGAAACTTTCTCTAACAAACGTTCTGCCATCAAAGGAAGCCCGATGTATAACTTTCTCATCCTTTTTAATCGAGGGAATAAATTTACTTGCATTGATACAATCGAAACAAATAATGCCTTTGCCTGTAAGATGCTTATTGAAATTCACGAAAGAATTGTAGACATCTTTGTTCGATACCAAATAACTTAAAGTTCTACCGGTAATAATGGCGGCCTCGAATTTCTTCAGAAGATTAAAATCCCTCATATTTCCTTTTACAAATTCTCCCAGTGGGAGATTCCTCCTTGCGATAGCCAACATCGCATCACTAAGATCTAACCCTGTATATTGAAATCCATTTTCAATTAGCATGCTTGCTAAGTTGCCAGTGCCACATCCAATTTCAAGAACTTGCGTGCAATGATTGGCTTTGAGGATTTCACCATAGAGATTGAGCTCTTCTTCGTAGTTGATGAATGTGCGATACATGCCATCATAAACTTCAGCGAGCGAAGTGTACAGATCGTTCATTACTTGTATCGCTTTCCTTTCTTGATCACAATATCAACATCTTGCAGAAGATCGATGTGTCTCAGCACATCACCTTTTAGGCAAATGATGTCGGCAAATTTCCCTTCGCTGATAGTGCCGTAGTCTTTGTCAACTCCCATAGCAACAGACGGCCAGTAGGTTGCTGCACGGATAGTATACATGGCGTCAAAGCCAAATTTATTCACCCACACATCTAATTCATTCCACGTGCTTTGGCTGTGAAACTTCATCGGAATGCCACTGTCTGTTCCAACCAGCAAAACGACTCCGGCTTTTTTTAATTGGTTAATTTTCGTTTCAAGTGTTGGCTTGCGAATGGGGTTCAACTGAAAATAAGAAAGCTGTCCTGGTTTTTGAATGGAGTTTTTTATGTCTTTAATAATTGAATCCGGTAAGTCAAGGTGCCAGGAAGGATTATCTAACCTTTCCGGATTGTCGCGCATATACTCGTAGTTATACAAGCCTTCGACAGTTGGCGTCCAGAACAATGGCCCCAGGTTCATTTGTGCTGTGCGCTCTTTAATCATCGTCATAATATCTTCCGGATATTCTGGCGCTGATGCAAGGCCAGTATGTTCGAAGCAATCCACACCCGCCTTCAGTCCTCTTCGTATTTCTTCGGGGCGGTGAGAGTGAGCCACCACTTTCAATTTGTTTTTATGAGCCTCATCTACAACCGCGCTAACTTCCTCCAATGTCATCTGGTCTTGATCAATCAGCTTAATGCAATTGACACCGGCTTTAGCAAGTTGCTGTACTTTTGTTCGTGCATCGAGAATTCCTTTCACGCCCCAGCGAAATTCGGCAGTGCCGGGATAAGGTTCATGCTGAATAAATGGGCCTGACATATACATTGTCGGGCCGGGTATTTCTCCCCTATTAATTCTATCACGAACCGAAATGCTTGGTTCAAGCGGCCCTCCCAAATCGCGAGCGCTTGTAATTCCTGCCAGCAAGAGCTGATGAGCAGAGGCTGGCATGATTACATCCTTTTGAATTTTTAAATAGGTTTTGTCCCAGTGCGTATAATCACTATGACCATTGATCATTAAATGAACGTGCATATCCCATAAGCCTGGCAATACACTCATGCCTTCCGTAGAGATAACTTCAGCGCCTGAGGGGATTTGAAGTTGTCCTATTTGGCCAATTGCTTTGATCCGTTCGCCTTCAATAATAATGACGCTGTTTTGCAACGGCTTTCCTCCAAAACCATCAATAAGGGTCCCCCCGATCAGCACTTTCGTTTGAGCCTGCAAAAAAACAGAATGAATAAAAAAGAAGGCAGTGAGCGAAATTGATTTGATGATACAGAAATCCAATCGCTGAGCTTTTAGTTTCATAGTCTTCTATAATTCTGGTTGAGGTTAAATTTAATCTTTTCAGAGCATACCGCTTCCTTTCAAGTATCAGTAAATGCGAAAGACTGAAAAAAGCTTTGCTTATTTGGTCAACAATCAATAGCAGAGAAGGGGGGCAGAGGCTAAATTTTTCAACGCAATGTCGAATTTAACTTATCCCACAAATTGCCCGGGTTCACACTGAAAGTGTCGTTAAAAATAAGTATGGCCGATATTACATAAGCAGTAAAAACCAAAATGACAAATAGTTGCTCAGTTGACGTTTTCTGAATATTCTGTTTCTTAGTCGCGTCACAAATTTCACCCGGACAATACTCCGCTTTCTCTTTATACCACCAACCGTACACTAAACATCCGATACAAATACCAAACGCTGATTCCAGGAATAAAAATAACAAACATAACAAACAGGATACGGCTGTTATAACACTATGCGAATTGACTATGATCAGAAGAAAAAACATTACGGTTACAAATCCCAATCCTATTTTCCAGGCAAACTTCTTTTGAGGAGCGCCTACATATTCAGGCGTATGCCTGCTTACAATCAAACGCCCGAGTATTAATGAAGGCGAGAACTTGGGATTTACAAAAAGTCGTAATATAAAATCGGTAAGGAATACGATGATGAAATACTTGAGCAATAAAAAATTCCTTTCAAAATGTACCTCCATTATGGCATAGAAGAGTACTAAAAAAAGTATCCCCGCAGATGCCAGCACTTCTCTTTCATTCAGTACGGGAATGTTATACCCTTCCACGTTTTCACCAAATTGTATTCTTTTGCTCATTTTTGAATTGTTAGTCCAACAGCCAAATCGAAAAGCCGTTTCATAAGTCTACTATATTATTCGCAATTGCAGTTAATATACGTAAACCCTGCAGGAATGTTTTATTAATAAAGTGCATTAGGGGCTAGACGGCAAAACTTCGCAGGAATGAGAAAATCAATATTCGATCCATTCGGGATCGAGTTTAATGCAATAGATTCTTTAGGCAAACATTCAATCCCCTGAGGTTTAAAATTCCACGGGGCATTATTTTTTCATCCACCCATTTGTAGTCATCCAATTTTTGCAGCGTTCCATCCACTGGTCTGATGTGGTTGGATTGTTCAATCCAAAACCGTGGCCTCCCTTTTGGTAAATGTGTATTTCAGCCAACACTTTGTTTTTAATGAGGTACTGATAAAAGACTACACTATTCTCAACTTTTACAACATCATCATCACTTGCGTGAAGGAGGAAGGTGGGCGGTGTTTCCGCAGTAACCTGAAGCTCATTCGAGAAATAATTGATTTGGTCAGCAGAAGGCTTCTGACCGATTAATGCATCCCGCGAGCCGATGTGCCCGATCGAATCCTGAAAGCTGATGACCGGATAAATCAGTACCATGAAGTCAGGTCTCAAACTTATTTTCTCCTCATTTGGTATCACTGAAGTTTTGAAGTGCGTGCCTGCTGTTGAAGCCAGATGACCTCCTGCAGAAAAACCCATGATGCCAACTTTATTCGGGTTGATGTTCCACTCAACTGCTTTTTGTCTTACTATTTTTATTGCTTGTTGGACATCTTGTAATGGTCCGATTTCTTTTTTCTCCATCGTTGTATTATTTGGAATCCGGTATTTCAATACAAATGCGGCAACGCCCATCTCCGCCCATTGTTTGGCAACTTCTGTTCCTTCATGACTGATTGCATTATCCGTATATCCACCACCAGGGCAAACAATCACAGCAGCGCCATTTGCTTTTTCTTTAAGAGGAAGAAAAACAGTTAGTGTAGGATGTATGATTTTACTCACAATTGTAATGCCATTGAAAAACTCGGTTTTCTCTTCGTTGACAGTTGGTTTGCTATTCGGGATTTTTCCTGTGTAAAGATCGGTGGTGGTTTGTGCAAAAGTCATAGTGAGTGCAAAGCAAGATTTAATAAAAATAAGGCCTGTGGCAAGATTCATAACTCAAAGAATTTAAGCTTAATATATTTATTGTGGAATCCTATTTTACTAAAAAAATTCTACGCGTATCCGGACTTATGAAAAAAGTTTGTTTAACCAATTTTGAGGTAGTATCTGGAGCGTGGCCTTTTAATTTATATTGGCACAACACCTGGTAACAGAATACCTGGTCTTCACTTTCTGAATATCTCTTAAAAGAACTTCGATACATTTTCAGTTCATCGATCTGCTGAATGGTGAAGTCTCTTAAATCAGTAAAAGTCTTGATGTAGGTCTTAAGAAAATCATCGTTTGAGTTGATTTTCTTTTGAAAGGCATTCAGTGAATCGATCCGCTGGTTGGTTTTAATGAGCAGTCTTGAATTGTAATCAATATCTTTTCCGATGTGATTTAAAATGGTGTCAAGCGGAGGAGGCGGGTTGATGTTGGTCGCGTATTCGCGAATAAGTAAGTTGATAGAATCCTTTCCCGTAATCGACTTTATATCTTCCAGTTTTTGGATTTCAATCTCTCCGGGCTGACGCTTCCATACATAGTATACGTAATTCGAGATGGTTTCCTTTTTATGATCGCGATTACAGGACGTGACAATGGCTGTGATAAAGATAGCCCAAGCAATTTTGTTCAATAGCATAAGCAGCATTTAAAAGTCAAAATAGTCCCACTTAATTTATTTTTTCATATCGATCAGGGTTCATCGGCCACTTATTTTTATAACCGTCAGGCCATTGGAGGCAAAACATGGCCCATTCAGTTGAATAAACGATTTTGCAAATCACGAAGCTGCCATTGTGATATAATCGAACATTATCACCTTCATGCAATTGATTTCCATTTTTATCATAGATGCCTATAAACTGATTTTTAAATAAATCAGTTGTTTCCCGATTGCTCATTAGGTGAATATTATTGTATTAGGTATTGGTGATTTGCCAACAATCCTAAATCTCTACAGGATGAATTACAAAAGCAAACTCATCAAAGCAGTGAAATTAAAAGCTAAAGAGAGGTTCGGGCTTCGCGCTACGCCCAGACCGAGAAAAATAAAGTAGCCTATTATGATCCGAAGCTATTCCAGTAACTGCTCGTAGAACCCACCGATGCCATTTGCTTTGTCTACAAAATGGATTTCTAAAACCCAGTGTCTTTTATTTCCCTGTTTGTCTAACCCAAGTATGCTTGTGGGATTGTCGGGATGAACATCCAAACTTAAATCCATGGGGTTGGGTTGCTCGTGTGGAAAGCGACCGATGATATGACCTGCAATATCTCCTCCGAATTCATAGCCGTAGCGTTTGGCAAGGTCAGCAGCGTATTTGAAATATTCTGCCCCGGTAAGTGTGGTTTGTTTAGCGTACCATGCATTGGCTTCGCGCCACGCAGCCTCAACATCTCTTTTTAATTTCAGTTTCTTGGGATTATCGCCAACAACATAAGTTCTTCCCACATCTGTCTCCCACCCCTGATAATTCGGCCCGAAATCTAAAAACACAATATCATCTTTTTGAATAACTCGGTCAGGCGGGTTGGCCGTATACTTCTGAAGTGTATTAACACCGGCTCTCACAATTTTTTTATGCCAGTGTTCTTCCATACCAAAGAGTTCTTTAGCCAGTTTGACTATTTCCGCGCTGAGTTCACTTTCAGACTTGCCTGCAACAATGAGTCCCCGCTTCTCTACCACATCAAACAATTCTTTTGTCTTGCTTTGGGCAAGGAGAAGTTTTTGTCTTACTTCATTGTCAATCTCATTTGTCGTTTTCTTGGTTACCATATCAGCAGCATTTTTTGCAGTCAACGTCTTGTCTTGTGCACAGACACCGACCGCATATGCCATAAAGAAGCACGTATATAGAATTTTTTTCATGACTCATTTTTATGACAAGGTAACGACTGGGATAACGGCCTCAAATAAAGAAGAATGGGTGATATTTGTTATATCCACGGAAAACGGCATACATTTATTCTTCTAATAGTCTGGCTATCACTTCTTAGCTGAGCCACTTAATTGCAAGGCAAAGACACCAACGCGTCAGAATACAATCCGTTTTATTATTTTGGGAAAAATTTAAAATCAATTATGAATAAATTATCGGCTCTCTTACTCATTGCAGTTCTCTTCGCCTGTCAAAAAGAAAAGGATCCCCGTATTTCAACCATCGATAGTTTCCTTACCGGCCAGGTGGAGCATTTTAAATTTAATGGCAATGTACTGGTGGCCGAACGCGGAAAGATCATTTACAAAAAGTCATTTGGTTTTTCTAATTTCGATACGCAAGAATCATTAAACGATAGTTCAGTATTTGAGCTTGCATCTGTGAGTAAACAATTTACAGCCACGGCCATTTTGCTTTTAAAAGAACGCGGCAAACTTCAGCTTACCGATTCGCTGCGCCATTTCTTTCCTGAACTTCCTTACCACAACATCACGGTCTATCAGTTACTCACGCATACTTCCGGGGTACCTGACTATGAATCGAATATGGAATCCAAATGGGATCACCGCAAAATTGCTTTCAATGGAGATATGATAAACTTCCTTGCCAAAGAAAAAACACCGATTGATTTTCTGCCTGGCAAAAAATGGCAGTACAGCAACACAGGGTATGCGCTGCTGGCAAGCATTATTGAAAAAGTATCAGGGCAATCGTATAAAGATTTTTTGGCAGCGAACATTTTCACACCGCTTGGTATGACACATTCAAGAGTGTATAACACACGGAGGTCAGGGGAGACGTTGAAGAACTATGCCTACGGTTATGTCTGGTCTGATAGTTTGAAGAAATATCAATTGCCCGATTCTGTAAAAGCATTTAACATGGTGTATTGGTTGGATGGAATTCAAGGTGATGGTGTTGTCAATTCAACCGTAGGAGACCTATTGAAATGGGATCGAGGAATGGTGAACCATACGATCTTATCTGAAGCGAGTGTTAAAGAGATGGTC
This sequence comes from Bacteroidota bacterium, assembly GCA_016178785.1. GTDB lineage: Bacteria > Bacteroidota > Bacteroidia > Cytophagales > Cyclobacteriaceae > ELB16-189. The sequence goes on from JACOSO010000096.1 coordinate 298,541, forward strand.
TCGCAGCAAGCTCTGATCGATAGTACATCAAAGAACTATTATGGATATGGAGTGATGGTAGGAAAAAATAAATCAGGAAACTTTATCACGCACTCCGGAGGTTGGCCGGGATATGTCACTAACCTTGCGCGGTACACCGATGATGACAAAACAATCATTATACTGTCTAACAATCAGTCGGCTTCACCGGCCATTTCAGAAACCATAGTGCGCATATTGAATAATGAGTCACTCGTTTCAGCCTATGAACACAAACCTGTCTCACTAGATACTACGGCCCTAAAACCATTTGTCGGTTCATATGTTACGAGCAATGCAGCATTTGACCTTGCGATCGGAAAAGAAGGAGTGGAATTGATTTTAAAGTCAGGTGCACGCAGAAAACTTATACCCGAATCTGCAACAAAACTATATTATGCAGATGGCCGCGATCTCCAATTGGAAATTGAAAAAGACGCTGATGGTCAGCCAAAGTTCTATCGGATTGCGTATGGTATAAAAGAAGAAATAAAAAAAGTGAAGTAACCTTTGCTCACGAGAAGGTCGGTATTGTTGCCGGCCATCTTTTTTGCGATGACTTTATTGTTGGTCAAGAAAAACACCAAAGATAGAGAGGGCTCTACGAAGAATAAAAAAGTATCTTTGGAAGAATTGAAACTCATTAAAATCATGAAAACGGTTATACTTTTTGGAGCAATAATTTTAACCAGTTGCAGTTTAGGGCATAAAGAAGTTAGGTATAGTGAAATGGCATCTCCCCCCATATTACGTTTAAAGGGAGACGGTATATTAATCACGACTGCGAACTCAAAAGAGAACACGGCATTTAAGATTTATGAAATACAACCTACGATTGACGAAGGCTCGAAAATAATTTTGTTGAAAGGTTTGGAGTCAATGGGAAAGGAACTTAAAACTGAATTCCATGTAACTTTAGGTAATATGAAGCAGGATAGCGTTTCGGCTTATAAAATTTATTGGGTTGATCCTGATAACAAAAGAACCGAGCTTAGAATCGAAAATTAGCCGCCTTTCTCCTTGTCTCACTTCAAAGTCTAAATTTTTATGTCGTCCGGGAAAGGAGCACCTGACCAGTTTCAATGTATGATTTCAAACGATGAAGGAAGTAACTGTGTTGTTCAGGCACTAACAACAACAAGGGACTACAAGCGGTGGAACACAATACTCTTTCCTATCCACCGGAATTTCCAATAGCCTCGTACAATAGCAGTATTGGGAGCGGTTAAAGTAATCCGCGCATCGTAGGTATGCCCCGAATTGGGGTCATAAATTTTTCCGTCACCCCACACGTTGTCGCCCTTGTAGTAAATTTTTTCTACCACATTCATTCCAATGAGAGGGCGTGTGGTAAATTTGGGATTGGGATTTTCTGTGTCGCGGTAGGAGAACATCATCGATTCTCCGGAAGCGCAAAGAAACCATATCATCCTTCCCGCATAATACCCGTCTCCTTCGATCATTTCGATTTGCAGGTTTTTCTCCTCCGTTTGCCATATCCCTAAAATACGGTTGGCCTCGCGACTGGAGTTATCACTTGTGAAGCCGAAGAGCAGCGTTAAAATAATAACCGAAACGAATAGGAATTTTTTTGTAAGCATAATGACGCCTGCAGGGCATCAACCGATTTCAGTAGGATATATAAAGATACTCATTATAAAACGGAGTTGGACGATTGCTTTCGCGTTCAGCCAAGTAGCAGGTTCTCACAAAAAAAACTTATGAAAAAAGCGAATGCTAATTATTTCCTCTTGATCTTAATTGTCTCCTGAGCAGTTTAACCCAAAGACTCCATTCACTAACCTTTGCTGAGCCCGTAAAATGGTTTTCTACTTTATCAAATGCATCCTCAATAAATGCATCGTGTAGCCAGCGGATAGCAAACGTCCATAACAGTAAATCGTTTCCGGAAATAGTCATGTCGATCGTGTGCTTTATTTCTGTTTTACTGGCGCCTACCTCGGTTATTTCAAATTTGTGAATTCCATTAAAACCCAAAGGCTTGGTAAATCTGAATTGAATTAATTGATCGCGTTTATATTCTTGAACGGTATATTTAATAGGACCGTGTCCGCCTTTGGAATTTATATTCAAGCCTTTGTCCAATTCTACGCGAGGCCACTTATCGGTTGCCACAATCATGTCATTTTCAGAGGCAAGGGTCTCAAGTAGTGCTCCAATTCTTGCTTTTGGTTGATTTATATTCCGTCTATGGATGTTAATGACTTTCATGAAATTAGCCGCTTGATCATTGTTTGTCTCAAATCCTAACTCACCCCCTCAAAAACGCACTCCTCTCCTTCTCATAAGTAATTGTCAGCTTGTGCATGGCGCGTGTGCAAGCAATGTAGAGCATGCGTCTGTCGATGTCGGATTTGTAATTGCTTGCTGAAACAAACGGCACGATCACTTCATCGAATTCAAGTCCCTTGGCTAAATGCACTGTAGTGATGATAATGCCGGTAGAAAAGGAAGTGCTGTCGGGTGTGAGCAAGTGAACGTTGTGCGCTTTAATTTTTTCATGCAAGGCGTTTGCCTGGCGTTGCGTTTTGCAGATGATGCCCAAGGATTGATTGCCAGTATTTCCAAACTGCAAGACCAACTCACGGATCGCTTCGGCTTCATCATGCGAAGTAGCGAAACACTTTACTTGTGGCTCTTCTCCATGCCGCTCCATGGCGATGAGATTTGGATTGGGAACGATACGCAAGGAAAATTGCACGATCTCCCACGTAGAGCGATAGCTGCGAAACAATTTCACTACATCGCCTTGCGGAAAAACTTCTTCAATGCCTTCGGCAGACGAAGCGCTGTATGGATTCACCGGCTGGTTCACATCACCGAGAATGGTTTTTCTACATTTGAAAACACGGGAAAGCACCGCGTATTGAACGGGCGTATAGTCTTGCATTTCATCCACCAGCAAATGCTTGACATGATCGTAGGTCTGAACACCTTCGAGACGAATCTTGCAGTAGATGAGTGGAAACACATCGGCAAACTCCAGCTGCGAGCCGTGCATCATGTGCAACATTTCGGGTTTGCCGATCCACGAGTAAAAGTTTCGATACACCTCAAACGGACTGCGGATGTTGAACATGCGCGGCACGAGCTCCCATACTTTTGCCTTTTCGTTGCCGGTGAGCTTACGCTTCACTGCATTGCGGATATATTGCAACACCTCTTGCACCACTTCGGGAATGCGTTTGTGCATTGGCATACGCTGCCATGCTTTAAATTTTTCTACGATGTACGGAAAGGGCACCACCACACCCGCCACTTTCAATTCGGTGTGCGTGAACGAATTGTTTTCGAGATGAATAAAATATTTATTGAGCTGCCGCACGAATTCAAACGAGGACTTGAATTGGATGCGCTCGATGAACTCCGCATGTGGATGCTCCAGCAACGATGCTACTTGTTGAAAAAAAGTCTGGAACGGAAATTTTTTCTCGAGCAGTTCGGCAGCGAGCTCTTCCATTTCCGTTTCGGGAATGTGCTCTTCACCCAGCTCGGGCAACACATTGCTGATGTAGTCGGCAAAAACTTTGTTGGGCGAAAGAATTAAAATGTCTTTTGCTTTGATCGTATCGCGAAAGCGATAAAGTAAAAATGCAATACGGTGAAGGGCGATGGATGTTTTTCCAGAGCCGGCCACACCTTGAATGATCATCACCGAGGCCGTCTCATTGCGGATCACCTGGTTCTGGTCGCGCTGAATGGTGGCCACAATGTTTTTCATCCGGTCGTCAGTCGACTTACTCAGCTCACGCTGCAGCACTTCATCATCAATGCTCAGTGAACTCTCGATCATGAACTCCATCACACCATCACGGATTTTATATTGACGCTTCAGGCCAATCGTACCTTTCACTTTGCCTGAAGGCGTTTCGTACTCGGCATCGCCCAATTCAAAATCGTAGAACATGGAGGAGATGGGCGCGCGCCAGTCGTAAATCAAATTTTGGCGAAGTGTTTCATCGGTGAATGTGGCGAGACCGACATAGATAGGCATTTCTTTTACATCGATGCCCGACTGAAAATCAATTCTTCCGAAATACGGAGACCCCACCAATTTCAAAAGCTTGCGCCTGCGGTCCACGGCACCTGCGCCTACGTTCACCATGCGGTTGATAGACTGCCCGGCAGCCACCATGTCGGCTTCATCGAGGCCGTGCTGGTGCTCGTAAATGTATTGTTTGTTTTGCCGCAGCTCTTCTGAAAATTCGCGCACACGGTCGGCCACGCGGTGCAATGCCAGCGAAATCCGCTCCTTAATTTCCTCTAGGTAGATGCGCTCGTCTTGCTCCGTGCCGTTAATCATGTTTTCGTTTTGGGAGCGCGAAGGTAAGGAGAAAAGAGGTGTTGGTCAGCGAACAACAACAACTAATGGCTTCAGTTAAGTTGGGCCAATGACCCCGAAGGGGTCAAATGTTTATAGTAAATTAAGCCGCAATATCCCGACCCCGAAGGGGTCGAACACAAACATTCAAATTATGCCAGGCACCTATTCACAAATTTACATTCAGGTAGTGTTTGCAGTTAAAGGACGAGAGAGTCTAATCCAGCAATCATGGGAAGAGCAATTGTACAAATACATTACAGGTATCGTGCAAAACAAAGAACAAAAAATGCTTGCCGTCAATGGCATGCCTGATCACATTCATTTTCTTATTGGAATGAAACCGTCTTGTTGCCTATCAGATTTAGTCCGCGAGGTAAAGAAATCTTCTAACGAGTTCATCCGAACGAAGCAATTCATCCCATTTCAATTTCAATGGCAGGAAGGTTATGGAGCGTTTTCATATAGTCATTCCAGTTTGGATCGGGTGATCGCCTATATTTTAAATCAGAAAGAGCATCATCGCAAGAAAACATTTAAAGAAGAATACAGCGAGTTCTTGGAGAAGTTTAAAATTGAACATGATCCGAAATATCTTTTTGAATGGATTGAATAGCGCTTTGTTTCGAGCACAACATACGACCCCCTCGGGGTCGGGTTTAATATCGTAGATTCTTTTTCTATAAACATTCAATCCCTTCGGGATTGGAGTTGTGGTCACAAATCCGAAACCATGACTCCGAAGGAGTCACACGTTTATAGCATTCAATCCAGAGAACATAGCCGACCCTGAAGGGGTCGAACGTTCTATAGAGCAAAAAAGAAAACGCTAGCCACCGGGTTTCAAATTGCAAGGAAGGAAACGGATGTAGAAAGCATTGTTGGTCAGCGACCAACAACAACCAAGGGGGATTGGAGTTGCGGTCACAAATCCGAAACCATGACTCCGAAGGAGTCACATGTTTATAGCAATTTGATCCAGAGAACATAGCCGACCCTGAAGGGGTCGAACATTTCCGTAATGTAAAAGAGAGAGGGCAGCTTTATATTTTCACATCATCTAGAAAAGGTGTGCCTTGACCAGTTTCGATGTATGACTTTAAACTATGAAGAAAGTAACTCCACTTGGTGTTGCAGTGACAATAAAAGTCGGAGGCTGATTTCCAATCCTTCTGGCCGAAGCGGAGAATGGTGTTGTTTCTTTCTGCCGTCAGGTCGAAAAACAAATGGGTGTTGATCCATTCATCAGGTCCACTCAATGCGTTGGTTGAGTACAAGTTTATCAATGGACATTTTTGTAACCGAAGAACCAAAACCGAATTCAGCAATACAACTTGTGAAGTTGTTCTCACTTCTTTCGTCCACCATTTAGAAAGACCGCTGGCAGATAAAATTGCCTGATAGATTTGTCTGGCGAGGAATTGATTTGAAATGCGATGTAAGATGTCTGTCATTTTAATCTATTAGATCTAACAAATCATGATTGGTTGGCATGCAAACATTATAAGCTTTGTTATTTCGTCTATCCACAAAAAAATATGTCATTTTTAACAGCCAAGCTTTATAAGGATCTCGCATTGTAGTAACTATTTCCATTTTTAATGCGTACTGAAATTCGTCAATTGGATAAGAGCTTTCTTCCCCCTCATTTATTACTTGCGACTTGATTCCTTTTTTTCTTAAACTTTTTGACACGTTATCAGAAACCAATCCTGTTGTTTTCTCATGATTGTCATCATTGTGACTCAACTCATTAAAACGAGAATCTTTGTCTATGGCCGTTGTATCATAACTATTCCTAACAAGGGACTTTAAAAGAGCAACTCTCCTCATTTGTTTATATGATTCTTTAGAACATTTTACGATTAGTACGCTACTATTTTTTAAACCAAGTGGGATAAATTTGTCCCTCTCCAATTTTAGTTTCTTGAATTCTGCTTTTGACAAGCGCTTTACTTGATTGTATTCAATTTGTGTCCATCCAAATGCAGGGGCTAATAATAGGCAGAGAGAAAGAATGAGTTTCATATAATCGGCAATCTATGAAATTAGATAAGACTATGCTTTGGTTGGGTGTTATCACTAACCAACTGAGGTATAATTGATATTCTACTACCGACTTGTTAATTTTAACAAACTACAACCCCAAAACAAAATGGCTTATCCTTATATTTCTGGCGCTGGAAATCTTGTACAGATGGTGCGCCATCTAAGAAAAACATTCCCAAGTACCATAAACTCAGACACCGTAAAAAAACTTGGACTTGCATCTAACAACGAGAGTTATATCATTAATGCATTGCAGTTCATTGGCCTTATCGATGAGGATGGTAAGAAAACGGCTGAAGGGACAAAGGTATTTTCCAATCACAGGGACGAAGACTTCTCTAAGAGTTTTGAAACCTTAATAAAAAAAGGATATGCTGCCTTATTTGAACTGCATGGAGAAAATTCTTGGGCTTTGAGTGACGATGTTCTGGTGACCTTTTTTAGAAACTCGGATTCTACAAGTGATGCGATTGGAAAAAGACAAGCGAGTACATTTAAGGCATACTCTGCATTATGTGGCCATGGTGAAGTTACTGCAAGGAACTCAAAACCAAAAGCAAAGGCCGAACCTAAATCGAAGGAAAAAGCAGGAAAAAAGACTGTCAAAGTTGCTCCGCCAAAAGACCAAATACCTTTTTCACAAAACGGTTCCACTAATGTTGGCTTAACAGTTAGAGTTGAGGTTAACCTCCCCTCTGGCGGTACCAAAGAGACCTACGACAACATATTTAAAAGCATAAAGGAAAACTTGCTTAATGGATGAGCTAATAAATAAATTTGAATCAATTGCCAGGCGAATAAATGTTCAATTTTCCTCGACTTCGGACGCACAAAGCGAAAGACAACACCCGTTTCAAGAGAGAAACATTCATTCTGAAATTGAATCCGTTAGTCTTAGACTTTTTGATGATGGACATTATTCACAAGCAACATTTGAGGCTTATAAGTACATAGATAAAAAAGTACAGAGTCTTTCTGGACTATCCTCAATCGGATTCAGCCTGATGATGGATGCATTCAGTGAAACTTCACCGAAAATAAAATTGACTTCTCTTACTAACCTCAGTGAGATAGATGAGCAGAAGGGCTACAGATTTATGTTTAGTGGAACTGTAATGGCAATTCGTAATCCAAGAGGCCACGAATATGGCATAAAAGACTCTCTTGATGAGTGCTTAGATCATCTTTCATTAGCCTCTATGTTGGTTCGCAGATTAAATAATTTGATAACATAAAATTCGGATCACACTCGGCCAGCGATAGTAGCGGCACCCCGCAGCTGCGCGGCATATGTGAGGCGCGAGGAGTATAGCGGATAGCGCGGTGTGAGCAGTGAGGGCTTGTGCATGAGAAGCGAACAGGCTGCATAAACCAAATCAGTTTTCCGAAAGACTTATCGTATCAGTTACAACCACCCGCAGGCCGCCCCCTCTTCGTTGTTCGTTATTGGTTGCCCGCTATTCGAAATGCAGAAATACTTTGTCACGAACAACGGTCAGCGAACAACCAACAACTAAGGATTTTCGTATTTTTGCCATTCATTTAATTACCGAATTATCAAATCATCAAATCAATAGCATATGCCAGGCACCGAATTATTTGGAAAAGAAGAAAAGAAAGAAATCAACGATGTGCTCGAAACGGGCATCCTCTTTCGCTACAACCATGATGCACAGCGCAACAACATATGGAAGGCGCGTGAATTTGAAAACGAAGTAAAGAAACTGTTGGGCGCAAAATATGCTCATGCAGTATCGAGCGGCTCTACTGCGGTGGCGTGCGCGATGGCATCGGCCGGCATTGGCGCGGGCGATGAGGTGATCGTACCTCCGTTTACATTCATTGCCTCGGTAGAGGCGGTGTTGTTTGCAGGGGCGTTGCCTGTATTCGCAGAAATAGATGAAACTCTTTGCCTCAGCGCGAAAGGAATCAAGGCGGCTATCACTCCGAAAACAAAAGCAGTGCTGCTGGTGCACATGTGCGGTGGCATGGCGCAGATGGATGAGATTTTACACGTATGCAAAGAACATAACCTCACGCTGATTGAAGATGCGGGCCAGGCGTTTGCCGCTTCGTATAAAGGAACTTCGGTGGGACTGATGGGAAAAACAGGTTGCTACTCGTTCGACTTTTTCAAGATCGCCACTTGCGGTGAAGGTGGTGTGATGGTGACCAACGATGAGCAGTGTTATAAAAATGCAGAAGTGTACTCTGACCACGGCCACAGCCACGAGGGCAACAACCGCGGCATGGAGGCACATCCGTTGTTGGGTTTCAATTATAGAATTGGTGAGATAAATGCTGCGATCGGTTTAGCGCAAACGCGTAAGGTGCCTTTCATCTTAGAGAAGAACAGGGAACACAAAAAAATATTGACAGACATCCTCTCGAAAGTGCCGGGCGTAAGTTTCAGCACGCTGCCTGACCCTGCTGGTGACACGGCCACATTCTTAAACATGTTATTGCCCGACACGGAAGCTGCGAAGAGAACGGTAGATGAATTCAACAAAGCTGGCGTAGCCTGTTTCAACTATTGGTTTTTGAATATGTATCACTTCATCAACCAGTGGGATCACATCAAGAATTTGGATGCTGCTGCGAAACTGCCGATTCATTTACTGGGAGCGCCACAAGATTATAAGAATCTTCACTTGCCTAAATCGCAGGAAGTAGTTGGCCGACTGATTTCATTCGGCATCCGCTGCACCTGGACGAACGAAGAAGTGAAAGGACTGGCGAATAAAATTGCCGGATGTGTGGAGAAGGCATTGGTGGTGACGCACGCCTAGCTGGTTCGCCTCATCCCCAACCCCTTCTCCAGAGGAGAAGGGGCTAAAAAATCCTCTCCTCTGGAGAGGATTTAGGTGAGGTAAAAAATACATTATAAAAGATAACTATGCACAAAAATTTTAAAGGAATAGAGAAGACCGTTTTTGGTCGTGGGAGTTTCAACCAACTGGGCGACATCCTCAACGAAAAGAGAAATGACAACGATAAGTTTATGCTCTTTATCGTAGACGATTATTTCAAAGACAAGGAACTGGCAACAAGAATCCCCGCACAAACGGATGACATTGTAGAGTTCATTGATGTAGATGTTTACGAACCTACCACCGAACAGATTGACTCGATTCGCGATAGCGTTAAGAGTTTAAAGGGTATCCCTTCTGCGGTGATTGGTATTGGCGGTGGTTCGATCATGGACATCGCGAAGGCGGTTTCTTTGATGTTTACGAATGAAGGTTCATCAACTTTGTACCAGGGATTGAATTTGATCAAGAAGCCGGGCATTTATCATATCGGTGTGCCTACGATTTCCGGAACGGGAGCTGAAGTTTCGATGACTGCAGTACTCACAGGCCCCGAAAAAAAATTAGGATTGAAGTGCGAGTGGACTGTCTTCAACCAGGTAATTCTTGATCCTGATTTGATTGCCACTGTGCCGCGCAACTGGTGGTTTTACACTGGCATGGATACTTACATCCATTGCATTGAATCTGAAAATGGAATTTTGAATAATGCCTACTCTCACTCTTACGCAGAGCAAGCACTAAAACTTTGTCGTGATATTTATTTGGGCGACAAGAGCGGACAAACTAAGGAAAACGATGATAAACTTATGGTTGCATCGCTCATGGGTGGATTGAGTTTAACTTATTCTGAAGTGGGTGTTTGTCATGCGTTGTCGTATGGTTTATCTAAAATTTTGGGAACGCGTCACTGCTATGCGAACTGTATTGCGTTCAATCATCTGCAGGATTTCTATACCGAAGGTGTTAAAGAATTCAAGACGATGATCGCGAAACATAAAATCGATCTTCCGCAAAACTTATCTAAAGACTGGACTGTCGATCAGATCACAGCCATGTCGAAAGTAGCGTACAACCTGCCACACATGTGGGCTCACGCCATCGGGCCAAATTGGAAAGAGAAAATCACGATTGAGAGTATTAGTGAGCTGTACAGAAGACTGTAGTTTCACCCTCACCCCTTCGCTCTCTCTAGGGAGAGGGTGTCCGAGGCACGAGGACAGGTGAGAGATCGTATCCAATCACTTTCTCTTATAAAATTTCAGCTGCGCCAACGGCTTACCTTCGCGCGTTTCACTAATGGTGTAAAATCCTGACTTATCGTTGGTAAAACAGATAGCCTCGCCTTGAGGCTCGGGATCGTAAGGGATTTCTGTTGGCTTCTTGGCCAGGAGTTCAACTAAGGATTTTTCGTTGGTGCGCTTCCAGTAATAAATAGTTGGATAGTTTTTTATCAACACTTCCCTCCCATCTTGTGAAATCGATCCGGAGGTCACCCAATTAAAAGGCAGTTCTAAAACCATGGTTGGTTTCAACGTATCTTTTGGGTAAGGATATTTTTGAAGATAGACGCGCACTTTTTCTTCGCGCTTGGAAACGATGTAGATATCATTGGTTGAAGGATCAATCATCAAAGCTTCGGTGTCGCGCTTGCCATCAGGTAATTTTACTATGAGAGTTTCAACGTTGTTGATCGTTTGCTCTGCTCCGTCTTTCAGAGAAGGTTCTTCAAATCGATATAAGTATTTAAAATCATAGCGCGCCATGTTATCACCAATCTCTGCCACATACACGTATTTCTTGCCAGGCTTTGGTCCAGGGCCTATGGTGATGTCTTCCCAATCGCGATTCTTGATTCCATGAAGTTTACACACCACCTTTGTTTTGGCTGTGCTGTCGATGAGGAAAACTTCGGCTGGATTGTCGCTATCGTTGATTGTCTATAAGAAGCCAGGATTTTTAAAGCTGGCAACAAGCCCAGACGCTTCATTCAACCGTTGTTCAATTTGTCCTTTGTCTTCTGCACTAGAGAAAAGATTTTCATTGACCGTAAAAGAGTCGGGGCTTTGACTGAAAACGAACTGACTAAATACGATCAACAATAAAATAAGGGTTGCTCTCATAATGATTGAATCATTCCTATTTTTGAAAGGTAAATCAATGAAAGCAAAGCGGCAAGCCAAGGTATTCCACTTCAAAAAATTCTCTGTTAATCATGACCGTTGTGCCATGAAAGTAGGGACAGATTCGGTTTTGCTTGGTACTTGGGTAAATGTAGATCATGCCAGAAGAATACTAGATATAGGTACGGGCAGTGGCGTCATTGCATTGATGCTCGCACAGCGAACAAACGAAGATGCTCTGATCGATGCAATTGAGATTGAAAAAAATGACGCTGAACAAGCAACTGAGAATGTTTTGCAATCACCATGGCCGGTTAAAATTTCGGTTCATCAAACAAGCCTGCAAGAGTTTCATCCGGATCATCGATACGATTTGATCGTGAGCAATCCACCTTATTTTATTAATAGTTTGTTACCTCCTTCGCAAGAGCGAACGAAAGCCAGACATGCGAGTGACCTTACATTTGAAGAGTTGATTTCACATTCACTCCGATTGTTAAAATCTGACGGACGATTGGCCGTAGTCCTTCCTTTTGCCGAAGGGAATATTTTCAAGTCTATTGCCATCGAGAAACAGCTTCACCTCATTCGCGAAACAGCATTTCACTCCCGAGAAGAAAAGCCGATGGAGCGATGGCTTTTTGAATTCAGCTGCATTCATGTTAAACATCAAAGCAGTAGACTGGTTTTATACGACAATATTTTTGAGCAATCGAAAGAATACATCAACCTTACCAAAGATTTTTATCTTTAGCTATGAAGTGGATCACGCGCGAACGACCAAAAATAGACCGCATTGCATGCCCGTGGCTGATCAAACGTTTCGTAGATAAAGATGCTGAGTTCATTTATGTGCCCTTCGACCAGGTCATTGCAAAATCAAAAGAACTTAACGCCATTCCTTTCGATTTACCTGACGTAGAATATACCCACTATGGTGATCGTTGTACTTTTGATTTCATCATTGAAAAACACAAGCTCAAAGATTCTGCCTTGCAAACAATGTCGGTGATTGTGCGAGGCGCTGACACAGACCGGCATGATTTGGCCAGTCAAGCTTCTGGCCTTTGGGCAATTTCAGCAGGACTTTCGTTTAACAATACCAACGATCAGGAGTTATTGCAGTGCAGCATGATGATCTATGATGCGCTGTATAGTTGGGCCAAACATTTGCAAAGCGAAAAACATACACAAAACCCGATCGAGAAATTACTACTTGATGTCTACAAGAAATTCTTAAAAAAGAAATCGGGCAAAGTACCGGAGTGGGCAAAGGAGTTGAAGGAAATAATTCAAGATCAAATTGACACGAACTTGACACTAAGTTTGAAAGAGGTGTCGCAGAGTCTTCATGTTCATCCAACTTATCTCTCTCGCGAATTCTCTAAATACTTTGATGATCTTTCTTTTGGTGATTACATCCGTAAGCTCAGGATAGAAAGGGCGATTCAGTTGCTCAACGATCCCTCCTATTCATTATCGGAGATTGCTTATCTCACTGGTTTCTCTGATCAGAGTCATTTCACGCGGATTTTCAAAAAGCATACAGGCAAAAATCCATCGACTTACAAAAAAAGTATTCTTAAAAGTAAATCTGATCCAAAAAGGTAAATAACATTCTATTTTCAAAAACTCGTACTGAATAGCTTTGTGTAACAAAAATCACAAGCTATGAGCGAAGGAACATTGTTAATTGCAAAACACGAAGTAGCTAATCTCTTGACGATAGCGACTTGCATGGACGCTGTTGAGAATGCGTTCAAACTGCAAGCCGAAGGCAAAGTCGCGCGTCCAAAAATTTTGGGCATTCCTGTTGAGGAAGGCGGATTTCACATTAAAGCAGGGACGATGAATTCAAGTCGCCATTATTTTGTAGCCAAACTAAATGCGAACTTCCCCAATAACAGGATCAATAATCTGCCAACCATTCAGGGAGTAATTGCAGTCTGTGATGCTAAAAACGGGAAGCTCCTTGCGTTGCTTGATTCCATCGAGATTACAATTATCCGCACCGGTGCTGCCACGGGTGTCGCTGCAAAATATCTTTCTAAAAACGATGCTAAAGTTGCGACCATTTGCGGATGTGGCAATCAAGGAAGAATATCTTTAAAAGCATTAATGCATGTACGAAAGGTTGAAACCATCTACGCATACGACATCGACAAGGATCAAAGCAAAAAATTTGCTGAAGAGCTTTCAAAAGAGCTGAATGTTTCAATAGTGCCTGTTGATTTTCTAAGAAATGCTTTAAACCAAAGTGATATCATCATCACTTGCACGCCTTCAAAAAAACCCTTTATGTTTTTGGAGGATGTAAGGCCGGGAACATTTATCGCTGCGGTTGGATCAGACAATGAAGACAAGCAAGAATTGGATTGCTCATTACTAGCCTCAAGTAAAATTGTAGTTGATCTCGTTGAGCAAGCCGCAAGTATTGGTGAACTCCATCATGCTATAGAAAAAGGAGTAACTACATTGACGGATGTTCATGCAGAACTCGGAGAAGTTATTGCCGGCCATAAGCAGGGTCGTATCTCCGATGATGAAGTTATTATTTTCGACAGCACGGGAACTGCACTGCAAGATATGGCAGCATCGGCTATTGTTTATGAGAAAGCATTGGCAGCAAAGATTGGAATGACACTGAATTTTGGAGCCTGGAATTAACCCTAAAAGATTTATTTATGAAATGGATTACACGCGAGCGACCAAAGATAGATCGGATTGCCTGTCCTTGGCTCATTAAAAATTTTGTCGATAAGGATGCTGAGTTCATTTACGTAGCGAAGGAAAAAGTCTTCGATAAAGCGAAGGAACTGAATGCCATTCCTTACGACATACCTGGAGCAGAATATTCGCATGAAGGGGATCATTGTACATTTGATTTCATCGTGAAAAAGCATCGCATCAACGACCGTGCAGTCGAGCAACTCGCAGTCATCGTTCGTGGTGCCGATACCGATAGTTTTGAGCTCGCACCACAAGCCGCAGGACTTTGGGCCATCTCTGCAGGGCTTTCGTACAATATTAAAGACGATCAAAAGCAACTTGAGCTCGGGATGAAAATCTATGATGCTTTATATAGCTGGGCAAAATATGTATCAGACGAAAAACACAATTGGAATCCGAAGCTTTGAAATCCATCACCAATCCAAATGCCTTAATGCCCAATGCCTAATCCCTGACTCCTTATTTTATGTACTCATTAAAAGATCTGGTCATTTATTTCTTGAAGCTGGGCACGTGGGGCTTTGGTGGTCCTGTGGCCCTAGTTGGTTACATGCACCGCGACTTAGTCGAAAATAAGAAATGGATCAGCGAAGAAGACTACAAGGAAGGGCTCGCGCTTTCACAACTTGCTCCAGGTCCATTAGCCGCTCAGCTTTCAATTTATTTGGGTTATGTGCATCATGGAGTAATGGGCGCAACATTGGCGGGAATCGCATTTGTGCTGCCATCATTTTTAATGGTGCTTGCGATCGGTTATGCCTATGTAGAGTTTGGTGGCCTGCCATGGATGCAAGCGGTGTTCTACGGAATAGGCGCTGCAGTTATCGGCATTATTTTTATTGGCAGTTATAAGCTAACAACAAAAAGCATTGGAAAAGAGAAACTCTTTTGGGCGATATTCATCGTCCTCACGGTCGCCACCTTCATCACCGAAGAAGAAAATATTTGGTTGATCCTTTTGGCTGGTGTGGTAGTTTGGTTCGCAAAAGCTCCACCAAAAATATTTACTTCACAAACAATTTCGCTCACATTCATTCTTGAGCTTCTTCCCTCAGCTATCGAATCAAAACTTTTGCAAATCGGATGGTTCTTTACCAAAGCAGGTGCATTTGTTTTCGGCAGCGGACTTGCCATCGTTCCTTTTTTGTATGGAGGTGTTGTAAAAGAATATCATTGGTTGACTGAGCAACAGTTTTTGGATGCGGTCGCTGTGGCAATGATTACGCCTGGGCCAGTTGTAATTACAGTAGGTTTTATTGGGTTTCTCGTGGCGGGAGCTCCGGGAGCTTGTGTCGCAGCTTTGGCTACATTCCTGCCTTGTTATCTTTTCACAGTTATTCCCGCACCTTACTTTAAAAAATACGGAAAGCATCCTGCGATCAAAGCATTTGTTGATGGAGTAACTGCCGCAGCCATCGGAGCAATTGCAGGTGCTGTGTTGGTATTGGGCAAAAGGACATTAATTGATATGCCAACCATCATAATCGCACTAAGCACTGCAGTACTTTTGTTTAAATTTAAAAAGCTGCAAGAGCCGTTTATTATAATGGCCGCAGCAATAATTGGACTTTTTTTGAAACTGTTTCTTTAAAGTATCAATACTTAACCATAGTCCTATGAAAACAAGAATCATTTCTCTCCTTGTCTTGGTTGTGTTCTGCTGCTGGTATGCAATTGGAAACATTGCTGCCGCTCAAAGTACCGATGCCATTTTTAATTTTGACAATAATGAAGCTGGCAAACTCCCGGCCGACTGGACACCCGTTGCCAGCACATGGATGATTGCTGCTGATGGGCTTAATAAAGCCATGAAGCAAGCGGGAAAAAATGAGGGCGACAGATTTAATATTTGCATCAACAGCAAACTGAAATATCAAAACTTGGAAATGGAGGTAAGAATTAAAGCACTCGAGGGAGAAGAAGACCAGGGGGGCGGATTGGTTTGGCGTTATCAAGATGCAAAGAACTATTACATTACAAGAGCCAATCCTTTGGAAAATAATTTCCGGGTTTATAAAGTGGTAAATGGCAATCGCAAGCAGATGGAATCCGCAAACGCAAAAATGAAAACGGAGGCATGGTACAGCATTAAAGTGGTGATAACGGAAAACAAAATCGAATGCTATTACAACGGACAAAAACTATTGAGTCACACCGATGACACATTCCCAAACGCAGGTTTAGTCGGGTTTTGGTCAAAAGCTGATGCAGTTTCCTTGTTTGACGATTTGAAAATAAAAGTGCTTAAATAACTCAATTGAAACCTTTACATTTAATTTAAATGATGTCAATTCGAATGAAGGGCAATTTTAAAATTGATAAACTCCTTTTATTGTGGATTCTATTTTTCCCGACAAGCAGTTTCGCACAAGAGGAAACAAAGACCACCATCGTTTTTGTTTGCGAACACGGTGGAGCAAGAAGCACAATTGCGTCCGTTTACTTTAACAAACTGGCGGAGGACAATCACCTTCCCTATCGATCAATTTTTCGCGGGCTCACGCCCGACCCATCCATCTCAAAAGAAACAAAGAAAGGATTGACTAAAGATGGCTTTGCAACTAAAACCCTTTTCCCAGTTGCGCTTTCTGAAAAAGATGTTGCCAATTCTTTATTGATCAGCTTAGACTGCATTCCGCCTTCACAGTATCAAACTTACCATTCCTGGAATGGTGTTCCAGCGATCAGTGAAAATTATGGAGCTGCCCGAAATGCAATTGTAAAACATTTGAACGAATTAATAATGGAGTTGAAAACTAAGAAGCAAATCACTAAAAATTAATTTTTATGAATCGAAAAATCTTTTTGCAAAACAGTCTTTTGTTGGGTGGAGCAAGTTTGCTGCCGATCGATTCTGTTTTTTCTCAGAGCATTCAGGAAAGTGGCATGGACAAACTCACTGATGACCAGGGAAATTTTATTCAACAACCTCTTCCCTACAACAAAAATTTCCTGGAGCCTTTCATGGACGAAGAGACATTGCACTTGCACTATACGTTTCATCACGGCAACGCAGTGAAGGCCGCGAATAAATATCAATCGCAAATTCGTGAGGCCCTGGATTTAAATTCGGTTGATACCGTTGACTACTTCACTAAAAAACTTTCACTTCAATTTTCATCGCATATCCTCCATACCATTTTCTGGACAAATCTTAGCAACAAAAAAAATGAACCAGCGGGAAATCTTTTGAAGGAAATAGAAAAATCATTTGGCTCTTATGATAAACTGAAAGTGCTGATCAGCCAAATCTCTAAAAGTGTGGATGGGAATGGCTGGGGCATTTTGGCGTATCAGCCCTATTCAAAAAAACTTTGCGTATTGCAGTGCGAAAATCATGAGAAACTTACTCAGTGGGGCTGCGTTCCTTTATTGGTGATTGACGTTTGGGAACACGCCTATTATTTAAAGTGGAAAAACAATCGTGGGGGGTTTGTTGATAATCTGTTCTCAATTATCAATTGGGATAACGCGCGTGAGCGACTTCAAACGGCCATTAAACTTTCTTAAGTAGAGATCTTGAGGCTTTACTCTACACAGGAATACCGTTTAAAAAAATCTATTCATCACACCAATAGATTTTTTTTATCATGCGGGTTTAAAATCTCTATGCGTTCAATTCTTTTTGCGTTTTTGATTATTAGTTACGCACAAACTAAGGCTCAGCTTTCGGGGCTTCACATAAAAAAAGCCACTGGGCATATCGTTCTGGATGGCAAAATGACCGAGCCTGATTGGCAAGAGGCCGATGTGGCGGGCCATTTCAAACAGATGTTCCCTTTTGATTCATCTTATGCAATTGCGCAAACAGATGTGCGCATGACGTATGACGATCGGTTCATCTACATATTCGCAATCATGTACAATAATGATAGCGTAAGAAAGTACGTCACACCTTCGTTGCGGAGGGATTTTCGCGGACCTGCCAATGACGGTATCTCAATTGTGCTTGATACCTACAAAGACCGTACCAACGGATTTATGTTCGGAGTCAATCCATTCGGAGTTCAACGTGAAGGACTGATATCCAATGGCGGCAACAACCCGGACGATTTAAACCTGAGCTGGGACAATAAGTGGTTTAGTGAAGCCAGGATTCTTCCTGATCGTTGGGTATGCGAAATAGCCATTCCATTCAAGACCATCCGGTTCAAAGAAAAATTAGCCTCATGGAATATTAATTTCTATCGGATCGACAGCCATCATGGTGCAGAACAAAGTACGTGGTCTCCCATTCCCCGGGTTTATAGTCCACCGACTTTAGCATTTAACCGGGAGTTGATCTGGGACAAACCGCTGGATCACCCCGGTGGAAATATCTCCTTAATTCCATATATGGCGGGTCACAATCTGGATGACTTCCAAAATAAATTGCCAACTGACCGAGCTCCTTCTATTGGTGGTGATGCGAAAATTGGTATTGGCCCGGCCATGAATTTAGACTTGACAGTGAATCCGGATTTTTCCCAGGTAGAAGTTGATCAACAAGTAACAAACCTTAGCCGCTTTGAGATTTTCTATCCCGAGAAAAGACAGTTCTTTTTAGAAAATGCAGATCTGTTCGGAAGCTTTGGTTATAGTAACAGTCGTCCGTTCTTTTCAAGAAGAATTGGTGTTACACGTGATCCTTCCACCGGGCAAAATATCCAGAATAAAATTTATGCTGGGGCGCGGTTAAGCGGAAAGATTGATAACAACTGGCGAATCGGGTTGATGAGCATGCAGGCTGCGGAAGAGAAAACAATCAACCTCCCTTCGATCAATTATACAGTTGCGGCTGTCCAGCGAAAAATTTTCACTCGGTCGAATATCGGGTTGATGATGATTAACAAACAGGCATTTCAAGATTCTTCATCAAAAGATTTTAAACTGATGCCGAACCGCTATAACCGGTTAGTAGCCGTTGATTTTAATCTTGGCACAAAAGACAACCGTTGGAACGGCAAAGCATTTTATCATCATTCATTCAATGAGTACAAAAAAGACAGTGCCTTCTCTTCAACCGCATCAATAACCTACAGCAAACCCAAAATCTTATTTGATGTACTCTTCCAGGCCGTTGGTGCTAATTTCAATCCGGAAGTGGGTTACGTACCGCGCACTCGCTTCAACCGGTTTGCGCCTGACTTTTTTTATTCATGGTACCCCAAATCCAGGATTATCAACAATCATGGCCCGGGCACTGACATTGATATTATTGGCAACGACATTTATGGCATCACCGATGCTGATTATAATTTGTGGTACACGGTTAATTTTCAAAACACAGCTACTTTCTTCATGCGAATAAGGCAAGACTATGGGCTTGCATTTTTTCCATTCGACCCGGCATTTCCGGCAGCCGACAGCCTGGCTAAAAAGCTTCCTTACAAGTCCCATTATTACTGGAATTCAGTCATTCTGAATTTTCAATCGAATGCCCGGAAGAAATTCTTCTTTAGCTTTCAATCAAGGCTTGGTCAGTATTATAATGGCCATCGCGTGAACATCGATGGAAATTTCAGTTATCGATTGCAGCCACATGCAGTGATTTCGGTTGATTATTCTATTAACCACATTTCATTGCCATCAGCTTATAACAGCAGTAATCTGCTTTTGATCAGCCCAAAGTTTGATTTCACTTTTTCGAGAAAACTATTCTGGACTACCTACATCCAATACAACAATCAGATTAATAACGTGAATATCAATTCACGCTTACAATGGCGGTTCAGACCCGTATCAGATTTGTTCATTGTTTACACCGATAATTATTTTGCTGAAGCCAATTCGCACGGAGATTTTTTTTACGTGGGACAGCCGAAATTACGAGCGCTTGTCGTTAAACTCACCTATTGGTTGAATTTATAGAGGTTTCGAAATATCTTCGTTACTTCGTTTAGAGTTCTATCAATTTAAGGTGCATGCGATCAATTTTTGTTTTGATTTTTCTGCTTATGTGCCTTCATGGAATGTCACAGCTTCCTGGATTGGCCATCAAAAAAACTACCGGTCAAATTAAAATTGATGCTGTGATGGATGAAGCAGATTGGCAAACAGCCGATGTAGCAGGACACTTCAAGCAGACATTTCCTTTCGACTCTTCTTATGCCTGGGCACAAACAGAAGTGCGAATGACTTATGACGACCGCTTCGTCTATCTTTTTGCAACGATGTTCAATGAGCCCGGGCCGCGAAAATATGTTACGCCTTCATTAAAACGAGATTACCGTGGGCCCGCGATCGATGCTTTTAATGTTGTACTGGATACTTATAAAGACAGAACAAATGGCTTTCTCTTTGGAGTAAATCCTTATGGGGTGCAACGCGAAGGCCTTGTCTCAAACGGAGGAAGCCAGTTTGATGATCTAAATGTGAATTGGGACAATAAATGGTACTCTGAAGCAAAGATTTTGGATAACCGATGGGTTTGTGAAATCGCGATTCCATTTAAAACCATTCGATTTAAAAAAGACCTCGATTCATGGAACATCAATTTCTATCGGCTCGATACCCACCGAGCTGAGCAAAGTACATGGTCGCCTATACCAAGAATTTATAATGTAACAAGTCTCGCGTTCTCAAGGGAGTTGAAATGGGATAAGCCTCTTGACCATCCTGGCGGAAACATTTCTTTGATTCCCTATGTCGCGGGCCACAGCATTGATGACTTCGAACACGCATTGCCATCAGACCGCGGTTTATTTGCAGGTGGAGATGCTAAAGTTGCGGTTGGCCCAGCGTTGAACTTAGACTTGACGGTGAATCCGGATTTTTCACAAGTTGAAGTCGATCAGCAAGTGACCAACCTAAGTCGTTTTGAAATTTTTTATCCGGAAAAACGACAGTTCTTTTTAGAGAATGCGGATTTGTTTGGAAGCTTTGGTTATAGCAATGCAAGACCTTTTTTCTCGCGAAGAATCGGAGTCACCCGCGATCCACTAACGGGGCAGAATATTCAAAACAAAATTTATGCGGGCGCTCGGCTCAGCGGAAAGCTCGACAACAATTGGCGAATTGGAGTGATGTCCATGCAAGCGGCCAAAGATGATGCGATCAATCTGCCGTCAATTAATTATACAGTGACAGCGGGGCAGCGAAAAGTTTTCGCACGATCAAACATAGGTCTGATGCTGATCAATAAACAAGCGCTTCATGATTCCGCTTCCAAAGATTTTAAGATTCTACCCAATCGCTATAATCGCCTGGTGGGTATAGATTACAATCTCAACAGCAAAGACAACCGATGGTTCGGTAAATTTTTTTACCATCGCTCTTTCAACGAGTTAAAAAAAGACAGTAGCTACGCCACCACCGCAAAAATTATTTATAGCAAACCAAATCTTAGAATCGAGTTTTTAGCGCAGGCTATTGGAGCCAACTTCGATCCGCAAGTGGGCTATCTTCCACGAGCACGATTTAACCGCATAGCACCGGAAGCATATTATTCGTGGTATCCAAAGTCAAAGTTGATTAACAATCACGGCCCGGGCACTGACATTGATTTTGTTGGCAATGATCTTTACGGAATTACGGACGCAGATTATAATTTGTGGTACACCGTTAATTTCCAGAATACTGCAAGTTTCTTCATGCGGATTCGGCAAGACTATGGGCTCGTCTTTTTTCCATTCGACCCTACCTTTCCCGAGTATGACAGTTTGAAGAAAAACCTTGCTTACAAATCGCATTACTATTGGAATTCAGTGATTTTGAATTTTCAATCGAATGCGCGCAGAAAATTATTTTATGGAATTCAGGCAAGGTTCGGACAATACTATAATGGACATCGGGTAAGTTTCGATGGAAACTTTAGTTATCGTCTTCAACCTCATATGGTTTTTTCAGTTGATTATACTGTAAATCACATTTCACTACCATCGCCATACAACAGTGCTGATTTACTCTTAATAAGTCCCAAGTTTGACTTTACTTTTTCAAAAAAACTTTTCTGGACTACCTACATTCAATATAATAATCAAATCAATAACGTGAATATCAATTCGCGCTTGCAGTGGCGATTCAAACCTGCTTCTGACTTGTTCATTGTTTACACGGATAATTATTTTGCTGAAGCTAATTCACATGGAGATTTTTTCTATGTTGGCCAACCGAAATTACGAGCGTTAGTTGTTAAGCTCACCTATTGGCTGAATCTCTAAGCCATTTCTGCATTTACACTTCGTTAACAATTATTTATTGCTGATTCACAGGGGATTAAGAATTAATTAATACATGTTTAAACATATATTTCAAGGTTTGCGTTATTCTTGCAAACCAAAACAAAATAACTATGAAAAAAATGTATGTATTTCTCGTGTCGATTTTAGTGGCAAGCGCTGCCGTGGCTCAAGGCAATTGGTCGTTGGATAAAGCGCATTCAAAATTAGGTTTTGCAATTAGCCACATGACAATATCTGAGGTTGAGGGCGGTTTTAAGTCATTCGATGCCAAGATTTCATCAGCAAAAGAAGATTTCAGCGATGGCGTTGTTGAGTTAACAGCGGAGATCGCCAGTATCACTACCGATAATGATGGCCGCGATAAGCATTTGCAGAGCCCTGATTATTTCGATGCTGCAAAATTCACCACACTTACTTTTAAAAGTAAGTCATTCACAAAAGTGGAAGGAAAAAAATACAAAGTAACAGGCGACTTGACCATGCATGGCGTAACTAAACCGGTAACGCTGGATGTGGTTTTCAACGGCACAATAGAACATCCACGCAGCAAAAAGACCATCGCTGGTTTTAAAATTTCTGGCACATTGAAGAGAACTGATTTCGGTATTGCAGTAGATACGCCTGCAGCCATGCTTGGCGATGAGATTACTATCCACGCCAACACTGAATTTGTAAAAGGGTAAGGGTTTGTTTGTCCAGTCGGTGAACATTTCATCGGCTGGATTTTTTCTTTCATTGGAATTAATGTTCTTTTAAACTGAATCTATTTTTATATCAGCGCTTTTGAGTTAGTTTACATACACAATTTCAAAACCAAATCAACAAATGAAAAAGTTTAACTTAATGCTTGCAGCAGTACTTGTAGCAGGTGCTGTATCCGCGCAAACCTGGGCCCTTGACAAGAATCATGCAAAACTTGGATTTGAGGTAACCCACCTTTTGATATCCGATGTTGAAGGATCTTTCAATTCTTTTGAAGCTACTCTAAATTCTTCAAAAGACGATTTCAGTGATGCCGTGATCGAGTTAACAGCAGACGTTAACACTGTTTTCACTAACAATGAGTACCGCGACAAAGACTTGAAAAGTGAAAACTTTTTCGATGCGACTAAATTTGGAACACTTACATTTAAAAGCACATCATTCAAAAAAATAGAGGGAAGAAATTATAAGTTGTCTGGTAACATGACGATTCATGGTGTGACCAAACCTGTTGAACTTGACGTAGTTCTTAACGGCCCTATCGAGCACCCACGCAACAAGAAATTAGTTGCGGGCTTCAAGGTAAAGGGCAAAATAAATCGCAAAGACTTTGGTGTTGGTGAAAAGGCTCCCAATGCTGCTATCAGTGAAGAGGTGATTATCTATGCCAATGCGGAATTTATTAAAGGATAATTTTCCGTCATAAGTAATTATTTTTAACAGCCTTGTTTTCAACAAGGCTGTTATTTCATCTATGAAAATCGAAGAAGAAATCAAACAATCGAAATTTAAAAACCCCTTTCAAAAGGTAGCTATCAATTTGCAGTTTACGGCCAACTGGCTGGCTGCAAATAATAATGATTTTTTTAAGAATTTTGGAATCACGATGCAGCAGTTCAATATCCTTAGAATCCTGCGTGGGCAAAATCCAAATTCAATATCTGCAGCGGAAATCAAGCAGCGAATGCTCGACCGAAATTCGGACGTATCACGACTTCTTGATCGGCTCATCGACAAAAAGTTGATTGTAAAAACGCAATGCAAGGAAGACAAACGAGCAACAGATGTGAAGATCACAGAAAATGGATTGAAACTTCTCTCCAAAATTGATTTACGCCTCGAAGAGATTGATTCTAAATTTTTAAATCTCACTGCCAAAGAGGCAAATCAACTCAGTGATTTACTCGACAAATGTCGCGGCTAAACTTTGGCCAGTTCTTCTTTCACAAAACTCATCAATTCTCTAATGTAAGCTCTGCTAAAGTCAAATTTAATTCCGGCTGCTTTATAGATTTCGGGAATGGTTGTCATATTGCCAAGGCGCAATGCGTCCTGATAATTTTTCAGTCCTTTTTGTTTATCATTTTTGAAATTTCTCCATACGGCAATTGCTCCCAATTGCGCCATTCCATATTCAATGTAATAGAACGGCACTTCATAAAGGTGAAGTTGCTTCTGCCAGAGATAATCTTTCCCCTCTTGCAGCCCTGACCAGTCGGTAACCGTGTCAGCGAATTGATCAAAAACAGAATTCCAATTCTTTTTTCTTTCTTCCGATGAATGCATTGGGTTTTCGTAAATCCAATGCTGGAATTTATCGATAGTGGCAACCCATGGAAGCGTTTCAATAATGTCTTCGAGCTGATCACGTTTTGCTCGCTTTAATTCTTTATCGTTCGGAAAAAAGACTGGCCATTCGTCCATAGAAATTAATTCCATGCTCATCGAGGCAAGCTCGGCCACCTCCATAGGTGGTGATTTAAAATCATTCAGTTCAAGGTTCATAGTGAGGAAATTATGAACCGCGTGTCCACCCTCGTGCATGATCGTGGTCATATCGCGCATCGTAGAAGTGGCGTTCATAAAAATAAAGGGCACACCGATTTCAGCGAGCGGATAATTATATCCTCCGGGAGCTTTCCCCTTGCGGGATTCTAAATCCAAGTGGCCCATTTGTTTCATCACCTCGAGGCAGTTACCCAGATACGGATCTAATTTTTTAAACACACTGATTGATTTTTCAGTCAGCTCTTTTCCATCATTGAATGCTTTCAGTGGCTCACGGCCCTCCGCATCCACGGCTTTATCCCATGGACGGAGCTCAGCGATTTTCATCGTTGATTTTCTATCCTTTGCAAACTCGTTAAGCACAGGTACAACTTCGTTGGCAATCGATTCATGAAAATCAAAACAGTCTTTTGGAGTATAATCAAATCGGCCATAAGCCTTGAACTGAAAATCTCTGAAATTTTTGAAGTCAGCGTTTACTGCTACTTTGTGACGAAGAGAAATCAATTTGGAATACAACGCGTCAAGAGTCTCTTTATCTTTTAGTCTACGCTCGGTAATTTTTCTATAAACTTCTTCACGCTTTACTCGGTCAGTTGATTGCAACAAAACTCCCGCTTGTGGCAAAGTCATTTCCTGTTCATTCGCATGAACTGTCATCGCACCGGAGATCTCGGCAAACTTCTGAGTCTCGGTACTGATCTCCGTGAACAATGGAATATTCTCCTCCCTGAAAAGCTCAACTTCTTTTTTGAGATTGCGCATCATCAAATTAAACCCGCTTAAGTTCTCCAAATTTTTGCTCCACGGAGAATCTAAAACTTTTTTATTTAACTGATCAGAATAAGGGGCAATATGCGGTTGGATGTTCTGAATAAAATCCTGATATGCCTTGCTATATTCTTCTTTGTCTGTATAGCATGTCATACGAATGTAACGCCAGCCGAGGTCTTCACTCACCACAGATTCAAGTTCACTCCTGTCGCGAAGCCATTGCTTCAATTCGCCATCACTGTTAATCGCTCTTTCTAAAAGTTTTTCCAAGAAAGGTTTTAGCGTTTCCCAATCAGAAACTTGAAAGTTTTCGGGCATAAACTTGCGGGCGGGACGTTTCGGAATTACAATGGCTTCCATTCAGTAATTATTATGTATCCCAAATAAACTTTAATTTCATCAATTCGTAAAACCTATTTATGGTTCTGAACGAATTTCCTGATTTAATCTGGCTGAAGAGGCAAATCAGCAGTCGATTCGAAAACCGGGCCGGCTGGAATGGGCGAATTCTGAAAGAACAAGGCTGGCCAACGGTTTTATTAAATGTCAAAACCAGCGGTATCTCCCGCGACAATATTAAAGGTCCGTTTAGCTTATTCGGAAACCTGAAGGGCTCAAGCTTTGTAAAAGTTGATACCAGAAAAGTAAAAGTAAGCGAGGATCATTTCTTCATTACCAATTCAGGGCAAAATTACTCGCTTGAAATTGATGACAAGTCAAAAACTGAAACTTTCAATATCCATTTCGGAGATCAGTTTGCTGACCAGTTAATTCATAGCCAAAGTTCTTCGGTTGAAAAAATAATGGAAGAGCGATTTCAAACTCCAATCCACTCCTTTTCATTTCACAATCGGCTAATCAGAAAAACAAAGGAGATCAATGAGTTATTGTTAGAACTTCAATCCAACAAAGACGAACTGAAAGAAGAAGAACTTTTATCGCATTTGTTCATCGAATTGTTTCGAGAGGAGCTGAAATTAACTCATGCAACAAAAGCGCTTCCCTCAATTAGGGAATCTACTCGATCAGAGCTGGTCAAAAGAATTCTCTTAAGCACAGATTACATTCACGAATTTTATAACCAACAATTGACGCTGGGTGAATTGGCCAACACAAGCTGCTTATCGAAATTCCATTTCCTGCGCCTATTCAAAATCGCGACTGGGCAGACCCCTCATCAATTCATTACCAAAGTGCGCATCGAAAAATCAAAAGAGCTTTTGAATAATTCAAACGAAGAGATCAAACAGATTGCTGATATCGTTGGCTTTTCTGATAGCAGTTCGTTCAGTAGGGCATTTCATCAACATGTGGGAGCGTATCCCTCACAATTCAGAGGCCTCACCTAAATCCTCTCCGGAGGAGAGGACTCTAGCTCCCTTCTCCTTTTGGAGAAGGGTTGGGGATGAGGCCTTTTAGCAATTTTTGTCATGCCGTGTCTCTGATGCTTTGCGTTCTTTGAATAAATTTTAGAGACTATGAATCAGATTATCGCTGCCTTGGGTTTTCCAGCCATTACCCTGATCTTTTATGGACTTGGCTTCAATGAGTTGAGGAATACCCTGCAAAGAAGTTCATTTGATGAGAGTAAAAAGAAAAGAATCTTTAATCGCGTTTTAATCTCAACCATCCTTTGGGTTGTTTTTGTTTGCGAGTGGTCATTGAGTGGAATGATGCAGAATTTTAGCCTGTTTCCTTTGAATGTAGCACCTGTGATGATCATTCCCCTGATCATACTTCTGTTCGTCACGTTTTCAAAAACAACAAAGGAAATCTTAATTCATGTTGAGCCTCAGGCAATCATCCGACTTCAATCATTTCGAATTTTTGTAGAGTTGGTGATTTGGTTGCTTTTTATTGAAAAGATGCTTCCGGTTCAAATGACGTTTGAAGGACGTAATCTTGATATTCTTTCAGGTATCACTGCGGTAGTCGTTGCGTGGCTAGCTGCCAATCAGAAGATAAACAAAACCATTCTTGCCATTTGGAACATCGCTTGTCTCGGCTTGCTCGTCAACATCGTAATTGTTGCCATTCTGTCGATGCCTACTCCATTCCAGTATTTTTTCAATGAGCCAATGAATATGGTCGTGACAAAATTCCCGTATGTTTTTCTACCAGCATTCCTGGTTCCCCTCGCTTACATGTTGCATTTCTTTTCGCTAATGCAGTTGGCTGTAAAGAAATGATCGCTCGAGCAAAAAAATTAACCGAAAAGGCGCAGAGGCGCAAAGAATTCAGAAGCCAAGTTCATCCCTCTCCCCCGGAGAGGGCATCTCAATTCCGATAACGCAGTAATTGCGAAGGGTGAGGCTGAGGCAAAAAAGCCGAAGATTTCTCCTCGGCTTCGCATATTATTTTAAAAGCTGGATTACTCAGCTACCACATTTACAGAAATGTTGTGCTTCACTTCTTTGTGAAGATCCAACAACGCAATGTATGTTCCGAGTTCTTTAGGTTGCTCTTTAAAGCTAATCTTCTTACGATCAACATCAAATCCTTTTGCTTTCAAAGCATCGCTTATCTGCAATGAAGTAACGGCACCGAAGATCTTACCGGTTTCTCCGGCTTTTGTTCTGATCTCCACACTCATCTCACCAATCTTTGAAGCAATTGCTTCCGCATCCTGCTTAAGCTTGGCAGCCTTGTGTGCAGCCTGACGAATATCTTCCGATACTCTCCTTTTGTTCGAGTCGTTCGCAATCAATGCTACTCCGTTCGGAATAAGGTAATTGCGTCCGTAGCCAGCCTTTACCTTTACAGTGTCGTTTTTGTAACCCAGCCCTGTTACGTCTTGTGTCAAAATGATTTCCATAGTATTACAAGGTTATAGGTTATTTCATTTGGTCAGCCAGGTAAGGCAATATCGCAATGTGTCTTGCTCGCTTTACAGCCTGCGACACTTTACGCTGGAACTTCCAGCTTGTGCCGGTAAGTCTGCGAGGTAAAATTTTGCCTTGTTCGTTGATAAATTTCAACAAGAAATCAGGGTCTTTGTAATCAATGTACTTGATCCCGTTCTTTTTGAAGCGGCAGTATTTAGGTTTAATCTCTGCGCGCTTGATAGGTTCATTCATTAGTGTCATGCTTCAACCCTCTCTCTTTTTTGTGTAGTAACCGTTTTTTTAGTGCGATTGAATTCGCCTTTGCGCCTCCTGGCGTTGTATGCCACCGCGTGCTTATCAAGCACTGTGGTGAGAAAACGCATCACTGATTCGTCACGTCTGAATTCTGTTTCCAACGTGTTGATGATACCAGTGTTTTCTGTCGCAAATTCGAGGAGGTTGTAGAAGCCGGTAGACTTGTTTTGGATGGGATAGGCCATCTTTTTCAGTCCCCACTGCTCCTTGTTGATGATCTCGGCTTTTGCCTTGGTCAACACCTTCACAAATTTCTCGACAGTATCCTTTGCCTGATCTTCAGACAAAACGGGATTGAGAATGAATACCGTCTCGTAGTTTTTCATGAATAAAATTTGTTTTTAATGGGCTGCAAAGGTATAAAATCTGATCTAAATGGCCAAAGCGGTGCCCAAAATGAATTTAGGGCCTTATTTCCATAATTCTTAGCTAAATCAAGGTGATTTCCAGCATTTTAGCTTAATTTAAAGTTGCCTTGACAGATTATGCCAGATTTTGAAGCCTTAAACTTTCTTGTAGTCGAAGATGATCCCGTCACCCAATTCCTGACAAAACAGATGTTGGAGGTAGAGCATTTACAACACACTTGCGTGGATAGCGGAGAAAAGGCCATTGAAGCATTGAAAACAAAAAAGTTTCATTGTGTCCTTATGGATATTGTAATGCCTGGCGAAGATGGCATGAACACCGTTCGATGGATTCGCGACAGCGAAGATGAATACTTTAAGAAGCTTCCCATATTTGCGCTCACTTCATTTTCCTCAGAAGAGCATACCAAAGAAATTATGGAAGCGGGGCTGAATGGCCACCTGGTAAAACCATTGGATGTGGCCGTTCTGAAAAAGCTTTATACAGAATATCTGGCTTCGCAAGTGCGGTCATAAGAAGTACGCTCTTTGGCGAATACTTTCATTTTCGATCACAGTAAACTTATCTTCCAATTTCAGTTTTCCAGATTTCATCAAGTCAATCAAAAGTTGCCCGGCTGATTCGGGAGAATCACCTTTGTATCTGAAGAAAATCACTGCTGGAGGATTCTCATGTCCATGCTTGAAAATAATCTCTCCATAGTCTTTATCGAAAGTCAAAATTATTGACCTATCAGCTTTAGCTTTCTCAATTACTTCCATATCTGAAATTCCAGATAACGATTCGGATACACTCAAGACCTCATGGCCTGCTTGTCGGATCAAAAGAATACTTGGCAGTGGAAAGTTTTCGTTAGCGAGAAATCGCATCAAGCGCTTTTAGGAAAAGGAAAGTATAGTTCGTTCTCAATACAATCTTTCAGGTAAGCAAAGACTGCTTTCAGATCATTCTCAGTTAGCTTAGGATAGCTTTCAAAAATCTTCTTTTCAGTCCACCCATTCGCTAATAAATCGAGAATGAGTTCGATAGAGATTCGGGTTCCCTTAATTGTTGGTTTACCCAGCAGAATTTCGGTGTCAGACACAATGTGATCTTTCCAATTCATAAATCAAAGATATTGCTTTTCATTTGATTTGAGTACAACCAAATCGCGAACCCGATCCTTCTATCCAAACACTTCCTTCACCGCATCTTTGGCAATTTGCTCATCATCGGCTTCGGGCAAGCCACTCACACCAATCGCTCCAATCACTTTATCGTTTTGAATAATAGGAACGCCTCCGCCAAAGCCTGTAATTCGTTCATCGCCCCAAAAAGCAGGATTGTCTTTGCCGCGCATGCGCTCGCCCATTTTGCTGGTTTCAGAACGATCGCAAGCAGAGGTGTATGCTTTGTTCTGGGCAATCTTTGACGCGGCCGGGCTTGAGCCATCCATCCGGATAAATGCAATAAGTTCTCCTTCCGGTCCGCAAATCGAAACAGCAATGCTTTTATTATTTTTCTTCACCTGCTGAACGCAGTAGTTGATCAATTTCAATGCCTCGTCCGAGCTTACTTTATCTATACTGTACATGGCTAAGTTTAATAAAGGAATGAATATTAAATCCCAACGTAATTATACGGGCTGATCTTCTTGAGCTGTTCTTTCAATTCTTTTTTAATCTCTAGTCCCTCAATAAAATGGTGAATGGCTTGTTGAGTTATCTTCTCATTTTTTCGCGTCAGCTCTTTCAGTGCTTCGTAAGGATTAGGATATCCTTCCTTTCGTAAAATAGTTTGGATGGCTTCAGCCACCACCGCCCAGTTTTCTTCGAGGTCGTGATCGAGAGCGGCCTGGTTCAACTCTAATTTGCTGATCCCTTTTTGCAAAGATTTTAAAGCCACCCATGTGTGCGCCATCGGCATGCCAACGTTTCGTAGCACGGTTGAGTCTGTAAGGTCACGTTGCAGGCGTGAAATGGGAAGCTTGGCAGAAAGATGTTCGAACAGTGCATTAGCCAACCCTAAATTCCCCTCGGCATTTTCGAAGTCGATCGGGTTTACTTTGTGCGGCATAGCGCTGCTACCTATCTCCCCTGCCTTGATTTTTTGTTTGAAATAGTTGACCGAAACATAGTGCCAAACATCCCGGCTGTAATCAACGAGAATCGTGTTGATGCGTTTCAAATTATCAAGCACTGCGGCAAGGTTATCGTAGTGTTCTATTTGCGTTGTCGGGTGACTGCGATCCAGTCCCAAATATTTCTTCACGAAATTATTTCCAAAATTCAGCCAGTCGATTTCCGGATAGGCCACATGGTGCGCGTTGAAGTTTCCCGTGGCACCGCCAAACTTTGCAGAGTTCGGAATGGTCTTTAAAAGATCAATCTGCCTTTTGATTCGCTCGCTAAACACCGCAATCTCTTTTCCCAGCCTTGTGGGTGAAGCCGGTTGCCCATGCGTGCGTGCGAGCATGGCGATGTCTTTCCATTGATCGACCTGAGAATCAAGTAACGAAACCAGCTTGTGCAATTCAGGCAAAAATTCTTTTTCCAAAAATTCCTTCAACAACAAGGGAGTAGCAGTATTGTTGATGTCTTGTGAAGTAAGTCCAAAGTGGATGAATTCCTTAAAGGATGAAAGCTCCAGTTTATCAAATTCCTTTTTGATGAAATACTCCACCGCCTTTACATCGTGGTTGGTTGTCTTCTCAATCTCTTTGATCTGTTGCGCATCAGCTTCTGAGAAACCCTGATAGATTTTTCGCAGCACTCCAAATTTGTCATTCGGGAATGATTTCAACTGCTCCAATGGTAACTCACAAAGTGATATGAAATATTCCACCTCCACCAATATTCGGTAGCGCATCAAAGCGAACTCTGAAAAATAGTGAGCAAGCGGTTTTGCCGTTTCGAAATAGCGACCATCAATGGGTGAGATGGCAGTAAGGGAATTGAGTTGCACGTGGTAAATTAAGGCATCAAAATTAGCAAAAGCAATTTAACAGTCCTTTAACAGATCTCCCGGTATAAATTCTGAAACTCCTGCCGCACTTATTCGTAAAGTAAACTGTTTTTGACCTCAAGCCTCCTCCATGAACTACACGAAATATTTTTTCGTACTTACATTCTTTCTTCCCAGCCTCGATGCTGAAGAAGCTTTAGCACAAGAAAAAAATAAACAAGGCATCGAACTCTCTATAAAAAAGGCCAAAGGGACAATTAAACTTGACGGCATCCTTGACGAACCCGACTGGGTAAATGCAAAAATTGCATCACATTTTTACATGAATTACCCGATTGATACTATGGCGCCAACGTACCAATCGGAAGCGCGACTCACATTTGATCAGCACTTCATGTACGTTTCATTTGTATGCTACGATAACATGGACAAACCGAACATCGTGCAGAGTCTTCGAAGGGATTTTGATTTTGATGTCAATGATAACATCGGTCTTTACTTCGACCCATATGACGATCACACGAATGGCTTCTATTTTTCGATTACTCCTTTTAATGTGCAGAAAGAAGGCACCGTGTATGGCGGTGGCACCAATGGTGATTCCTTCAACAGCAGTTGGGACAACAAGTGGTATTCTGAAGTGAAGCGTTATGGTGACCGGTGGATTGCAGAGATTGCCATCCCGTTTAAATCCTTCCGATACAACCACGTTGAAAACTGGAACATCACCTTCGTTCGCAATGATTTAAAGCACAACCAGATTTCAAGCTGGATCGCCACACCTATTCAATATTCACCTGGATCTTTTGCCTATACCGGAAAATTAAAGTGGGATGATGCCGCTCCTCATGTGGGTACGAACATCTCTGTTATTCCGTACATGGCCGGCTCATCAACTCAAGATTCTGAGAACAAAATACCAACAAATAATTCGATGACGATGGGTCTCGATGCAAAAGTGGCTGTAACACCTGCTATTAATCTCGACCTTACTGTCAATCCCGATTTCTCTAATGTAGAAGTTGACCGGCAAGTGATCAACCTCACGCGGTTTGAATATCAATTTCCCGAGCGAAGAACTTTTTTTCTGGAAAACAGCGATTTGTTTTCAACTCCAGGCTATCCGCCTACTCGTCCTTTTTTCTCCAGGAGGATCGGCCTCGCCAGAGACTCTTCAGGCAATCTTCAAAAAGTTCCAATCACATATGGCGCACGACTCAGCGGGAAGATTGGCTCGAATTGGCGCCTCGGTGTAATGAATCTGCAAACTGAAAAAAAAGAATCAATGGGCCTCCCCGCTCAGAACTACACTGTAGCCGTTGTACAACGCCAGCTTTTCTCCCGCTCGAATATTGATTTTTTTGTAGTCAACAAACAGTCACTCGGCCTTGATAAATATGATCCCACCAAATACTACCAATCAGACTTGGTGAGAAAAGCCTGGAATGGCACGGATACCGTAAAGAAATTAAACCTGTACAACCGTGTGATCGGAGCAGATTTCAATCTCTTCACCAAGAGCAACAAATGGAACGGAGATTTCTATTACCACAAATCGTTTGACGATTTCTCTAAAGACAATAATTATTCCTATGGATTGTTCCTTAGTTACTCTACCCGCTACTTCAACACATTCGGAGGTCAGTATGGCGTAGGTAAGAATTATAATGCTGAAGTCGGGTTCGTGCCGGGACAGTCCATTTATAATGGATACACCTATTCATTCAACCGTGCTGAAGGGAGATTTTATCCTAAACACGGTTCGATCACCAACATGGGACCGGGTATTGAATATGATCGCACTCAAAAACTGGATGGAAGAATGACCGACAAAATTTATATAGTTGATTACTCCATCAACTACAAAAATACCGCGAGATTGTTTGGGCAAGCTCAGCGAATTTTTCAGTGGCTGCCTCAGGGCTTCAACCCCATTGATCCAAAAAGCGATGCTTCGTTTCAAAAGGATCAGGAGTTTGAATGGACCGAGTACAACGTTCAATACAATTCCGATTCGAGAAAATTATTTACATACACCGTTAAGGCATCGGGCGGGCAATTTTATAACGGAGATAAAAAAGGATTGAGTGGAACGTTGTCATACCGCTATCAGCCCTATGGAAATATTACCGTGACTTACGATTACAATGACATTCAGCTGAGTTACGGCAACGCGAAATTTCTGCTTATCAGTCCACGTGTTGATTTGACTTTCACTAACAAGCTTTTCTTCACCACCATTGTTCAATACAATACACGGTATAATAACACGGGGCTCAATGCTCGCCTGCAATGGCGCTTCAAACCGGCTTCCGACTTTTTCATTGTCTACACCGAAAATTACTTTTCCGATAATCTTCAATCAAGAAACCGCGCCCTTGTTTTAAAGCTGACGTATTGGTTTAATTTATAAAGTCCTCCTCAGATTTTCACAGATGCCTGAATAGAACCTCTCATTCCAGATTGTTGATTAACTTTGCACCCGTTAATCTTCTTCCGAAGATTCGGAATTATATATTTTGAATTTTTGAATCAATAGTCATGGCTTTTGGATTATTTAAAAAGAGCGAAAAGAAACCTGAAACTACCAATACTCATTATCACGAGCTTACGGTAAAAAAAATCATTCCTGAGACGAAGGATTCGATTTCATTGGTCTTTGAGCAACCTGCTTCAGGGCAACTAAAATATAAATCTGGGCAATTCTTAACCCTAATTGCCACTGTGCAAGGCAAAGAAGTGCGCAGGTCTTACTCGCTTTGCTCCTCTCCATTTGTTGACCAGGATTTAGTCGTTATGGTGAAGCGGGTGGATGATGGACTGATGAGCAACTGGCTTCCCGATAATCTAAAGGTTGGGCAAAAAGTGAGAGTGCTCGAGCCCATGGGAAACTTCACCACCGAATATGGAAAAGACGGGAAGCGTCATTTGATCATGTTTGGGGGTGGCAGCGGCATCACGCCCATGATGTCAATCTTAAAAAGTTTGATTACCCAGGAACCTGACAGCATTTGCTCGCTCATCTACTGCAATCGCGACATCGATAGTATCATTTTCAAAAATGAATTAGAACATTGGCAAACGCAATATGAAGGCCGTGTGCATGTGATTCATATTCTAGACAACGCTCCGATGAATTGGCAAGGCTACTCTGGTTTGCTCAATAAAGATATGTTGGCGAAGCTCTTTGAACGCATTCCAAATTGGGGCTTGGAAAAAACAACCTACCTGATGTGCGGCCCGGAGGGAATGATGAAAAACGTGGAAACGTTGTTGAGTGAACTTCACATTCCAAAAGAAAATGTCTTCAAAGAAAGTTTTGTATCAGGCATTATCGATAAGGATAAAAAAGAAGAGAAGAAAGCAGCAACCGTTTCGGGCAACACTGCACATGAAGTAACTGTGCGCTACGATGGACAGGAATATAAATTTGTGGTTGAGCCCAACCGCACGATTTTAGAAACTGCCCTTGATCAAGGAATTGACTTACCCTACTCTTGCCAAAGCGGACTTTGCACCGCTTGTCGTGGTCGCGCTCTTTCAGGCCAGGTAAAACTTGATGAAGAGGAAGGTCTTTCACAGTCCGAACGCGCAGAAGGTTATGTGCTCACCTGTGTTGGTCACCCGATCACTGATGATGTAGTAATTGAAATTGGGTAGTTTCTTAATTTCTGGGACTGAAGGTAAATCTGTAAAAAGTATCAGTTTTTAGGGATACTCACCCTAAATGTTGTTCCCTCTCCATTTACCGTACGCACTTCAATTTTTCCTTTCAACGCTTCAACTTGAGTTTTTACGAGGTAGAGTCCAAGACCTTTTCCTTGTATGTGAGCGTGAAGCCTCTTATATAGATTGAATACTTCATGCAGCCGTACTTCCGGCAAATCGATGCCCATCCCATTGTCTTTAACTTCAAACAACACATTTCCATTTTCTTCAAACACACTGATGTTGATCAGCAGTTTTCTCTCCGACGACCGATATTTAATTGCGTTTGAGAGCAGATTGTAGAGAATACTTTGAACATACCCTTTTACGGAAGTGAATTTATCAACTTTTACAGCCGTTATGATTTCTGCTCCTGCTTTCTCAATTTCATCTGTGAGGTCTGTCTGGTTGTGTCTTAATATTCTCAATATGTCGATCTCTTCTACTATAGTCTCCAACCCTTTCCTGATCGCAATAATATGACTGAGATCATGAATGATTTGGTCTAAACCAAGGGCAGATTCTTTTAAGTACTGATAAATCAATTCACGATCTGCGTCTGCGTTCTCCATCTTCATCAAATCCAACAACCCCAGAATCCTTACCACAGGAGAGCGCATGTTGTGAGAAACGATATATGAAAATTGCTGCAAGTCATGATTTTGCTTGATCAGTCTCTTAACCGTTTCTTCCAGCTCCAACGTCCTTTCTTGCACTTTCAGTTCAAGATTTTGATTAATGTTCTCTATATCTGTATTTTTTTTCTCCACCAATTGCTGCTGTTGCTCCAGCAATTCATGGGTTGCACTTAGCTCTTCGTGTTGTTGCTTCAGTTCTTCATTCTGCGTTTCTATCTCTTTGTTCTTAAGCGTTAGTTCCCTGGTGCGAAGCTTCACGTTTTCTTCCAACCAGGTTTTTTGCCGCTCAATCAACAGAATTTTTTCATGACGTTCACGCTCACTTTCAAGGCGCACGAGGTTAATACGGTCTGCGAGAGCTGCGGAGATTAGCAAAACTTCAAATAGCGTTCCGAAAACGGCAGCATTGTAAGTAAATCCATTGACGGAAATCCAACCGTTGAGCGCAGAATTGAGGATAACGATGCCCAGGAAAAAAAAACTCCAACCGATCACATAAAATCGTGCTTGTTTTATCCGATGTCGATACGCGAAAAGACCCAATATAAAAAGGTAAGAGATGACGGCAAATCCAACATAAGTCCCCGTCCATGCGCTGAGAGTAAACTGACCAACAAAATTGAGCACAACGTTTATACCGGGTAAGATCATTAGCCACAAGCCGAATATATGCCATTGAGGAAAGTATTTACGAACATTCAAAAATTCGAGAGAGAAAAGAATAACAGAAATATTTGAAACGCCAGCCAACCCTGATACATACGGGCTTAAGAAGTATACTCCGTTTCCAAACAAACTTAGCAAGTATCCCTTGAGGATTCCGTTAATGAGTATTTGAGTAATGATGTGAAAACTATAATAGATGTACATCCTCTCTTTGAAATAGATAAAGAAGAAGATATTCATCACCGCAATAATGCCAATGCACCCAAAATACAGGCCGAAAAGAAAATCAGTTTTGTGAGATGCCCCAATCGCAGAATCAAGATCTGTTATCAGTAAAGGAATAATGACCCTACGTGGGTCTGAAGCACGGACATAGACCTTGTAAACTTTACCTCGTGGTACAGAAGGTAATTCCAGCATCCATGCATTAAGTTTAAATGTTTCCGCAGAATTAAGCCCGGCAAGACCTGCCTGCCTATAGTTCAGTATTTTTTCGCCATCCAGTACATAGAAATCAATTTTACTGAGATTAGAATTTCCGATTTCTAAATAATGCTTTAAGGAATCTACGTTTGAATAAGAAAATCGAAGCCAACATGCACCAGACGTTGGGCCAAAGTTCAGCGTCTCTTCCTTCGAACTTGAAAAGCGATAAGCGGGGTTGTTGATAACGTCCTCTATGGATACTAAGGCGGATTCATCGAGGAAATATTCTGTTTGCAAACCAATGGCTTGTCGCACCTGTGATTGAATGACAATCGGCTCTTTGTCTTTCGCAGAAATAACGAAAGGTGCGAAGAGAAAAAATAGTAGAACCGATTTCGGGCAGCGAAAGCACCTCGGCAAGCTTGATTCCATCGAGTCTTGTAGCCTTCTCTTCACATCAAGCCCCAATCGCTTCAGTTTCATAAGGTCCTACTTGGGAATGACCAGGTTTTGCAACCTCACGCCCATGATTTCAAAGACTTTCTTTCTGAATTCTTCCCTCGGAAACGGGCGGTTGCACAGTACTACATACAACACTCCTTTTTCAGGGATGCTTACATAGTCGGCATGGAAGCCCCCTTGAGTGCCTGTGTGTGAAATCATTTTTGCTCCATCTTCAGTTTTACCGATGAACCAACTGTAACCGATGAATGGCGGCACACTATCTGCCCACTGGCTATATCTCATGATCGAACGTGAGTGTTCTACTAAATCTTTTTTGAAAAATACACCATTGCGTAGGGCCATCTCATATTTCGCCAATTCTTTTACTGAGCTCCACACGCCACCATTTCCGGCAGCAGCAAAAGTTGGCTCTTCACCATAGTCTCGCTCGGAAAATTCTCCGAGAACATCAATGTAGCCATGGGCTACTCCATTTTCCGGATAGGCGCCATCCGTGATTTTACTAGCGGTCATTCCAGAGGGTTTGAATATTTTTTCAGCGACAACATCCTGCCATTTTTTTTTAGTCACCTTTTCGATGATTAAAGCCAATCCATTAAATGCAGGATTCGAATATTCAAAACGTGAACCTGGCTCGAACAACAAGGAGTCATTCTGCTCAATCGGATACCAGTTCTCCTCATCTTTTGCCGTAAGGAGATAAACAGCCTCCAAAAGATCTCTTCTATTATCGGGCAAACCCGAAGTATGTGTAAGCAAATGATGAATTTTTATGCGATTTGCAATCTTTTGGTTTTTGAAATCATGAAAATATTTTGAAAGACTGTCATTTAGCGAAAGTTTGCCCTCATCAGCAAGAGAGAGAATGGTGTTAGAGACAAATGTTTTTGAAATCGAGCCAGTATTGAACAGGGTCTCTGTTGTGATTTTTTCTTTGGTTGCAATGTCTGCGATGCCATACCCTTTTTCAAAAATCACCTTTCCGTCTTTCATCACTAATACCGCGGCACCGGGCTGATCGGGTCTGAATTCAGATAAAAATAGCTGGTCGATCTGCTCCGCTATTTTTTTATCCGAGTTGGCAC
Source organism: Bacteroidota bacterium (assembly GCA_016178785.1). Classification (GTDB taxonomy): domain Bacteria; phylum Bacteroidota; class Bacteroidia; order Cytophagales; family Cyclobacteriaceae; genus ELB16-189. The sequence goes on from JACOSO010000096.1 coordinate 337,479, forward strand.
ATGAACTTATCAGAATCGACAGAAGCAATGTCACCTTCTTCATAGCTATAAACAATTAGTTCAGTTTTCTTTTCATAATCATCCGCCCAATTGCAACCGCAGCAATTATTACCCATACCACATTAATGAAGGCAGAGGGATAAGCATGGTAGTAAATAGTATTGAGAATGAGAAAAATTGCACCGGTGAAATTCAGTATCTGGAATACTATTGAATCTGATTTAATCCTCTGATAACTGTTAAGGCCATAGGCAGCAATCACTTCAACAGAGCCAATCCAGCCAACGAGGTCGATAAAAAATTTCATCGCTCAAGATAAGGGGAATTTGATTTAAGGAAAAATACTTTGATCTAATCCTTGATACTTGTGTACCGAAAACTATTTGGTCACTTTAACACCGAAAGACAGGAATTCTTTTCCATGAAGTATTTTGTTTAACTGTTTTTGCGTCTTCATGATTTCATCGAGAGAAAGGTCTAACTCGTCATGATAAATTCGGTAAATCAAAACCCACTCTTCTTTATCCATAAATCCATCCGAATTAGCAATCACGCACATCCACGCTACGCACCGAATTTGATCTGCTCTTTTCAATTTTTTAAGGCCGCCTACGCATTCTTTGTAGAGGAGAATTTTATCCTGGTTCTTGAATTGATCTAAAGTGGTCAGGAATTTAGCCTCATCGAAACCTTCTGCTACGACCATTTTCTTCCCGAGCAGAAGTTCTTTTTCATTCACATTGCCATCTGCACAAATCAAAAGATAATAAAGACCACTAATGGTAAGATGATAATCCATAAAAGCCGAAGACCCCCCAAGGTACTGAAATAAGTGAAGAAATCAGAGCGGTCGAATCCTCCTGTCCACCAGACCCAGTTTATTTATTAAGCACCTCAGTTAACTTCTGATCAAGAGCAGGGCCGCGAAGGTTTTTTGCAACGATCCTGCCTTCTTTGTCAAGCAAAATTGAAAATGGTATGGCATTGATATTATAGTCGTGAGCGGCCTGGCTATCAAAGTATTTCAAATCAGAAACATGCGTCCACTCCAAGCCATCTTCTTTAATGGCCTGAAGCCAATCAGACTTTGAGCGATCAAGAGAGACAGAATAAATTTCAAAACCTTTGTTCTTGAATTTGTGATACGCGCGAACCACGTTCGGGTTTTCTTTTCGGCAGGGACCACACCATTTTGCCCAAAAATCGATAAGTACATATTTGCCACGAAGGGAAGAAAGTTTTATCGTATCACCATTAGGATTGGGTAAATTAATCTCAGGAGCAAATTGTCCGATCGCGGTTATTTTTAACTTATTAACCAGGTCTGCAAACTCTCTGGTGTAATGATAATTGGGCCAGCTCTTTTGAAACTTTGCCAACGACTGTGCAAATAAATCAACGTTCTTGTCTTTATCGATCAAGTTTGGATCCTGGAGAATATTGAACAATGCCAATGACGCAGGCGCTTGTTTAAGAATGTCCGTGATTTTGGCTTGCAGTTTTTCCACTTCTTTCATGTAAGCATCGCGCAATTGATTCATTTTGTTTTCATCTTTTGCGGTAGCCGCTTTTTGAAAGTCCTCCTCGATTTTTTTCAACTCAGGCGTATCTTGTAATCCGCGATACATCATCTGCACTCTCGAATAGAGATCATGATCTGGCGAGCCTTTGATCTCCACAGCACCTTGCTGGCCGTTGCCATCGACATTCACTTCAATGCTGCTGTGATCTACCATCAGGTTCACTCGTTGCATACCAAAAAAGTCTAATTGATATATTCCGGGTTCAGTTAGATGAACCGTTTTTGAATACGTATTGTCTTTTTTCAGCTCAACCAGGTCAGGTTGACCACTTCCATCGTTTTTTAATTCTTGAATTTGGATAATGCCTTTTTGAGGGAAATTGACTCTGCCCTTGATGATCACATCCCAACCGTTGTCTTCGGGCTTTTTTTCAGGACTACAGCTTAACGAAGCGAAGAGGAGAAAGAAGTTTACTATGATTCTCATTTGTACTTATTAGTTTATTATTAAAAACGTTAATATCAGAAATAAAAAAATCAAAGAGCCATCGTTCGATTGACCATTAACGGCTAACGATTAACGATTGCATTCAGTTTGGTCATTAACAATTCGTTTGCAATTAGTGGCTCGAATTTGTCTTGCGTACGACTCTTTATTTCGCCCATGAACATATTTACAATGCCCGTTTTTCCATTTTGATATTCTTCGATCTTCAAAGGAAACTCCTTAATTACATCTTTAACGATGCTATCAATGAATTCTACATGAACAGATCTCTCCAACACAATTAAAACATCGTTTTTGCTTTCACTAAAACAGCATCAAGGCCATTTAAGTTTTTACCACCTGCCGTAGCAAAAAACGGCTGCCCACCACCGCCTCCGTCAATTTCTTTGGCGAGTTCTTTCACCATATTGCCTGCATGAAATTTGTTTGTAGCAGCCAGCTTCTCTCCGATCATAACAGTTACCTGTGGTTTACTGTCAACGTCAGCGGCAAGTACGAGCAGCAAATCTTCAAACTGGTTTCGAAGTGCATACGCTATATTCTTTAACGAATCTGCATTCGGTGCTTGCACTTTTTCTAAAATCAATGTATGGCCATTTGATTTTACGGCTTTGCGCGCCAATTCGTCTTTTAAAATATTGGCTTGCTGCTGATACATCAATTCCAATTTCTTTTCAAGCGAATGTTTTTCTTCAATCAGGTTTTGCAAAGATGCTGAGATATCCTTCGGGTTTTTCAACAACGTTTTCAATTCATTTAAAACCGCAAGAGAATCATCAACGAATTCTTGTGCACCTTCCGCTGTAACCGCCTCAATTCTTCGAACGCCTGCAGCCACAGAACTCTCCGAAATAATTTTAAACAAACCGATTTTTCCTGTGGCCGAAACATGTGTACCACCGCAAAGCTCGACTGAAAATTTAGGATCAAAAGTAATTACACGGACAAAGTCGCCATATTTCTCGCCAAATAGCGCCATTGCGCCAAATGACTTCGCTTTCTCGATCGGAACGTTGCGCTGTTCGTTAAGAGAAATATTTTCTCGGATCCTTTCATTCACCATTGTTTCAACCTTCGAAATTTCTTCTGGCGTCATTGCCGCGAAATGAGAAAAGTCAAAACGCAAAATCTTTTCATTAACAAGGGAACCTTTCTGCTCTACGTGTTTCCCCAGTATTTGTCGCAACGAAGCGTGAAGCAGGTGCGTAGCCGAATGGTTGTCCATGGTGAGTTCGCGCTTGCGCACATCTACGCGTGCCAAAAAAGTGGAGGTGAAACTCTCTGGAAGTTTTTCAGCAAAATGAACGATCAATTCATTCTCCTTTTTGGTATCGGTAATGAAAATCTTTTCGTTTACCGATTCGATAACACCGGTATCACCAACTTGACCGCCACTTTCAGCATAGAAGGGAGTCGTATCAAAAACAAGCTGAAAAAGTTCTTTATTTTTCTGCTTGATTTTTCTGTACTTGACAATCCTGATTTCACTTTCTAAGTTTTCATAACCGATGAATTCAGTTTTCTTGTCTGCACCGATCAAAATCCAGTCGCCTATTTCTTTGGTGGCAGCAACCTTAGATCTAGATTTTTGTTCGTTCAAATAAAGATTATATTGATTAATATCAACCTTAAATCCATCTTCTCTCGCAACCAGTTCCGTTAAGTCAATGGGAAAACCAAATGTATCATTTAAAGTAAAGGCTAGGGACCCTCTAATAATTTTGGAGCGATCCATTAATGCCTGAACTGCCTTATCATAATCTTCAATGTCCTGAATGCACTCAAGGATGTCATCAACATTAAGTCTGTCTTGAAATGAACTTGCTCCTAGATCAAAAGCATTCCAATTATACTTTCTTTCCACAAGAGACGAATCCTTTTGAGTACCTACAAAATTTATATCGGTGCCAGTTCGATAAATTTTTCCCTTTAATTTCAACAAGGTATTTTCAATATTCTTTATGCTTTTAAGTTCATCCATTATTAATACCATTCCATTTCCTATTGTCCGCAAAAAGGAAATCTCTTCTTCATGCACCACTCGCTCCACATATTCTTCCTGCTTATGTAGTTCCGGGAAAACATCTTTCAGTTGCAATGCCAACAATGGAACCAGACGATACATGAATGGCTCTTTGAAATTCAAATAAGAAAAACCATAACGCACTGCGCGTCTTAAAATCCTTCGGATCACATAACCTGCACCTGTGTTGCTTGGCAACTGCCCATCAGAAATTGCAAACGAAACAGCACGGATATGATCGGCCATCACGCGAACGGCAATATCTTTCTTGGTGTCTGTTCCATATTTATAGTTATCAGCGTTCAACGCAATGAAATCCATCAGCGGCCTGAAGACATCAGTATCGTAATTAGACGTTTTCTTTTGGATGGCCATGCACAAGCGCTCGAAGCCCATGCCCGTGTCTACATGCTGTGCCGGAAGTTTTTCAAGTGATCCGTCTGCCTTGCGATTGAACTCCATGAATACGAGGTTCCATATCTCCACCACTTGAGGATGATCGTTGTTTACCAAGTCCTTCCCCGGCTTTTTCTTTACCTCCTCATCACTTCTTAAATCAACATGAATTTCTGAACAAGGACCACACGGCCCGCTCTCGCCCATTTCCCAGAAATTATCTTTCTTGTTTCCGTGAAGGATTCGATCCGCGCTGATATACTCCTTCCATAAATTTTCGGCATCAGTATCAACAGGGAGGTTATCTTTCTTGTCGCCTCCAAAGACGGTAACGTACAACCTGTCTTTCGGAAGTTGATACACTTCGGTGAGCAACTCCCAAGCCCACGCAATGGCATCCTTCTTAAAGTAATCACCAAAACTCCAGTTGCCGAGCATCTCGAACATGGTGTGGTGATACGTGTCGAGCCCCACATCTTCGAGGTCGTTGTGCTTGCCACTCACGCGTAAACATTTTTGCGTATCAGCTACGCGGCTAAACTTGGGAGCAGCATTGCCCAAAAAATTATCCTTAAACTGCACCATTCCTGAGTTGGTGAAGAGTAGTGAGGGGTCGTTTTTCAACACAAGGGGGGCTGAAGGCACAATTTTGTGGCCTTTACCCTCAAAAAACTCCAAGAACTTCCTTCTGATCAGCGCACTATCCATCGATTTTTAAACTTTTACGCGAATAAAAAATTTCTATATTGCAAATTAGTCCTTAATAAAGGGTTAAAATTAGCCTTAGTTAAGGCATTATAAAAGGAAAAGTTGTTCAGAATGAGCCAACCCCAGTTCCGCTACAACCCAAAAACCTTGCGTTATGAACGTGTGCGCTTCTCCATTTGGCGAACGACAGGGGCATTCATCGCATACAGTTGCTTTGGTATTTTATTTTTTATAGGGTTAAATCTACTCCAGAATTTCGTTATTGAAACCAGGCTTGAGAAAGCCTTGCGTACTGAAAACAAATCCCTTTCACAATATAAAGTAGTACTCGCTTCGCAGATCGAAACTTCCAATCAACTGCTTGGCGAATTAAAAACAGACGAAAGCAAACTTCACGAAAAGCTTTTTGAAGCACCCGCGGAACAAGAATCACCAGTTGTAGTGCAAAGCGCGGAAAAAGTTGCATCGACTGAGAATTGGAATGAGTCTATGAGTCATTTGACCGGACGGCTAAAAGCAGTGAATGAGAAAACAAAAATCAAAAATCATTTCTTCAGCGAGCGATTGACTTTAGATAAATCAGATGTCCCCACATTAATCAACTTTCCATCGATTGCCCCCGTGAAAGACTTGAACGATCAGAATTTGGTCTCCGGCTTTGGTGTGCGCATTAATCCGTTTCATAAAAGAAATTATCACCATGACGGCATAGATATAGCTTTAACTAAGGGCACTGAAGTTTTAGCTACAGGCAATGGACACGTTATCTCATTTAACAATCATAATCTTTTGGAGGCTGGTTCAGGAAATTATATTGAGATTGATCATGGCAGCGGCCTTGTTACTCGTTATTCCCATCTCGAAAAAGTGAATGTAACGTGGGGGCAAAAAATTAAGCAGGGTCAGGTGATTGGGCTTTCGGGCTCATCCGGTGGATCAGTTGCTCCTCACCTGCATTACGAAGTTATTGAATATGGAAAGAACCTAGATCCTCTCATGTATATTATTGAAGGCATTAGTGCAGAAGGGCATCAAAAGTTGGCTGTAAAAAGTAAAACACAAAATCAATCCCTCGACTGATGGCGCTACGTTACCACTACAACCCCGAAACCTGCCGTTACGAACCAATTGTTGTTGCACCGCGAGTGTTTTTCAAAAAGACATTCCGTTTTTTAGGAACTTCTCTTTTGATCGGTCTCGCAGGTTTGCTGTATTTCAATTATAAGTACCCCTTTATTGATGAGTCTCATCTCATCAAAGAAAATCAAAACCTGAAAGCCGAATGGCAAGTGATCAATTCGCAATTGCAGAAAACCTCAGATCAACTTGCTGCTCTTGAAGACAATGATGATAATAATTTCAGGGTGATTCTGGGAATGGAGCCGCTTTCACCATCGCAGCGTGAGGCAGGTGTCGGTGGTCGTGAAAAGGCCAGTGCGGAAATTCCATATTCACTTATCCGCAACGCCATCGACTTTTCCGAGAAAATAAAAAACAGGCTTACGCTTGAAAATAATTCGATGAACGAATTGAAGGATCAATTGCTTCACAATGAAAAACAATGGGCAGCAAGACCGGCAATCCAACCGATCAGCAACAAAGATCTGATTCACCTCTACACTACTTTTGGCCCCCGACTCCATCCGATACTTGGTGAATGGGCCGACCACCTGGCTTTAGATTTCGCTGCAAAAAGAGGTACGCCAATTTACGCGACCGGGGATGGTTATGTAGATTACGCAAGCGGTGGAACGACATATGGGAATGTGGTGTTCATCAATCATGGGTACAGGTATCAAACAAGATACGCCCACATGAGTAAATACATTGTTGCCGTTGGTCAAAGAATAAAACGAGGTCAGGTAATTGGGTATGTAGGAAATACGGGGCAATCAAAGGGCGATCACCTGCATTATGAAGTCCTTATCGGTGGGACAAAAGTTAACCCGATTCATTTTTTCCAGCTTGACTTAAACAGCCGTGAATTTGAAAAACTGATTTCTCTCGCTAAAACGGATGAGGCTCTTGACTAAAAGTTAATAGTCTATAGGCAATAGCAAATTAGTTTAAAAAAATCCAACTGACTTTTTTTTCATTTCAGAACGACTAGTCTTTCAAGATGTGAATCGGAGTGTTAACATCTTGTTTATTTAATTTTTCATTCCCATTGTACCAAGATTAAAGAATTGTTATTTTGCATGAAGTTCGTTTTGCAAAACGAAGGTCAACTCGCTGCATGGCTTATAAAGAAAAGGAAATAGAAAAAATTTATTACTCGATCGGTGAAGTAGCCGAGCAGTTTAATGTAGCCCCTTCTCTTATTCGTTTTTGGGAATCTGAGTTCGACCTGATCCAACCCAAGAAAAACCGCAAAGGCAATCGCCAGTTCACAAAAGAAGACATCGAAAATGTACGCACCATTTACCATCTCGTAAAACAGAAAGGCTTTACGCTACAAGGCGCAAAAGAAATGCTGAAGAACGATACGCAAGCCGTGCGCGACAAAATGGAGATGTATGAGTCATTAAAAAAAATCCGCCAGTTCCTGGTAGAGGTGAGAGAAAAACTTCAATAATCGTTGATCGTTATCCGTTAATAGTTAATCGTTAAATAGGGATCTGACAATAATTTACTCTTAATGATTGAACGATTGACGAATAACTAGTAACGAACAACAATGCACCAAGACCGCCTCTCCTTCCTTGCTCTCCATTTTATTTCTGGAGTAGGTGATCAGTTAGTCAAACAGTTGGTTAGTTATTGTGGCTCCGCAGAGCAAGTCTTCAAAACCCCGAAAGGAAAGCTTTTAAAAATCCCTGGAATCGGACCGGTTACTGCTGATTCAATTCGCACAGGTTCGTCATTTCATCAAGCTGAGAAAGAATTAAAAAAAGCTGAGAAGGAAGACACCGAAATACTTTTTTATACAGATAAAAAATATCCTGAACGATTAAAATCAATTGAGGATGCCCCTTCACTCCTTTATTATAGAGGAAACGCCAATCTCAATCATACCAAGTCTGTTGCCATTGTTGGCACACGGCAAGCCACTGAGTATGGAAAGGAAATGGTTTCCAAAATTGTGGAGGAATTAAAACCGCATGGGGCAATCATTGTAAGCGGTCTTGCCTACGGCATCGATATACAGGCACATAAGCAGGCGTTGAAAAATAACTTGTCGACTGTTGCTGTTATGGGCAGTGGTATGGATGTGATCTATCCTTCTGCACACAAAGAAACCGCTAAGAAGATGGCGAGTCACGGAGCATTGCTCACTGAAAATCATTTCGGCACAAAACCGGATGCGCACAATTTTCCCGCCCGCAACAGAATCATTGCTGGGATGTGTGATGCACTGGTTGTTGTGGAAGCTGCAGAAAAAGGGGGTGCGCTGATCACCGCTGAGATCGCGAACAGCTATAACAAAGATGTGCTTGCCATACCTGGCTCGCTCGGGCAAGCGTACTCTGAAGGGTGTAATAAACTTATTCGCAACAACAAAGCAACGATTTATACTTCCATCAAAGATCTGGAGTATTTGATGAATTGGTCGGTGGAAGAAACAAATTCGAAGAAAGAAAAGAAAGTCGTTGATTTCAGTTCGTTCAGTGACGATGAACAAAAAATTCTTTCCTTACTGCAAGAAAAGAACAGCCCAATGGTGATTGATGAGCTGACAATCAAGACTGCGCTCTCTCCAAGTTTGCTTGCTTCGCTCCTGCTCACGCTTGAATTCAGCAACGTAGTAAAATCGTTACCTGGAAAACAATTTGCGTTAATAAATAAGTGACTCAATGTCATGTTCAGGAAAAATTGTTCGCTATTAGACGGTTTAAAGAGACTTTCGCCCATGCATCTCCTCAGTTCTTTAGTGCTTGGGGAAAATAGAATCTGCCAGCATCAATGCTTTTGCAAATTCATTTTGATCTAATTCAGGTGATGCATTCTTGCCCGACAGATAGTTGAGAATAGTTTCAGTAGCGAGATTGCCCACCAATTCATCTTCAGCCATCGGACAACCACCGAAGCCTTTGATCGCTCCATCAAAGCGCTGGCAGCCCGAAAGAAATGCTGCCTCTATTTTTTCAGTTGCTTTTGCCGGATTAGAATGCAAGTGAGCACCGAATTCTATCTTTGAAAATTTAGGCACCAGCGTTTCAAACAAATATTTTATCTGATTGGGTTGGGAAACACCAATTGTGTCGGCTAAGGAAATGATTTCGATTTCAAGTGCGGCAAGGTCTGCAGAGAATTTTTCTACTATACTCGCATCATAGGGGTCGCCATAAGGATTGCCAAAGCCCATGCTGATATAGGTTACTAAGACCTTTTTGTGTTTTTTACACAGGTTTTGAATTTCGCTTACCGTTCTCATCGCCTCCGCGATCGATTTGTTTGTATTGCGCTGTTGAAATGTTTCGGAAATTGAAAGAGGAAACCCAAGGTAAGTGATCTCATCAAATTTCGCGGCATCTTCAGCGCCTCTTGTATTTGCTACAATAGCAAGCAGCTTTGATCTTGTGTTGGTTAGTTCAAGTTTTTTTAAAACCTCAACAGTGTCACGAAGCTGAGGAATAGCCTTCGGAGAAACAAAACTTCCGAAGTCGATCGTGTCAAAGCCTACCTTCAGCAATTGATTGATGTATTCGGCTTTTTTATCGGTCGGAATGAATTCATCCAAGCCTTGCATGGCATCGCGCGGGCACTCAATTATTTTCATTCAGCAAATTTATCAGAGATGATTTTCGATTTACGATTTTATTTTATTCTTTCATGTGTTAATAGTTATTTTTTAAGGTCACATGGAATGGTCACGCCAATTATTAAGTTTTTCAGTCAACTTTGCGGTTGACCATTTCAATCTTTCCTTTGATTCATGATTAATATCCAGGAAAATATCAGTCTCAGGCCATACAATACTTTCGGCATTGATGTCAAGGCAAAATACTTTTGCCAAGTAAAATCAACTGCTGAGTTGATCGAACTGGTACAAACGGATTTATTCAGAAATGAACGAAGACTGATCCTTGGTGGAGGAAGCAACATACTCTTCACCAAAGACTTTGATGGAATCATTGCACATAATTCTATTCTTGGAAAAGAAATTGTTCATGAAAACGGAGACACCGCGTTCCTTGAGGTGAATTCGGGAGCCTTGTGGCACGACATTGTGATGCATTGTGTTCAAAACAACTGGGGCGGAATTGAAAATCTCTCTTTAATACCCGGCACTGTTGGCGCAGCACCGATGCAAAACATCGGAGCATATGGAGTTGAAGTGCGCGAAGTGATTGAAAAAGTTGAAGCGGTAGAGCTCTCAACGGGTCGAGTAAAGTCTTTCGCAAACAAGGAATGTAAGTTTGGTTATCGTGAAAGCATTTTTAAAAACGACCTGAAAGAAAAATTTTTTATTTCAAGTGTTACTTTAACGTTGAGTAAAAAAAATCATCGCATCAACACTTCGTATGGTGCCATTGCAGAGACGTTGAGCAAGATGAACATCACACAACCAACAATAAAAAATGTAAGTGATGCAGTGATCAAAATCAGATCAGAAAAATTGCCTGACTTCAAAATACTTGGCAATGCAGGAAGCTTTTTTAAGAATCCGGAGATCAGTGAAGAGCAATTTTCAAAACTTCAAATTGATTTTCCATCTGTGCCCCATTACTCTGCAAATCAAGGAGTTAAAGTGCCTGCAGGTTGGCTCATTGAACAATGTGGATGGAAGGGAAAAACTTTTGATCACGTTGGTGTGCATGCAAAGCAAGCGCTCGTGTTAGTGAACTATGGAGAAGCAAGTGGTGATGAAATTTTTTCACTCGCGCAGAAAATTATCTCATCAGTGCATGAAAAATTTTTGATCACACTCACGCCTGAAGTGAATATTTTTTGAACTGAACCAACGATGAAAATGAATGTGGATAAAATTTTGCTTCACCTGAAAATTTTTCGTGAACTAAAAATTTTTTGCTGAAAATTTTTGCAGATTAATTTTTTATTATACCTTTCGATAGTTTTAAACTAAAATATTAAAACGCTATGGCAAAAAAACCCGCTAAGAAAGCAGCTAAGAAAGCTAAGAAGGCTGCTAAGAAGAAGAAGTAATCAGCAGAGCTGATACTTTCAGAAGGGAAGCAATCCAGGATTGCTTCCCTTTTTCTTTTGTATCTCTTCTCAACTTATTCTCTTCACTGTATCATTTTCCATTTTGAAGTCCACGCTAAAAAAATCAATCCATAAAAAAAAGAGCTAGCAATTGTAACTCTCTTTTCTTTGCTGCAAAATTTTCAGTCATCGTTTTTAATGCTCTTGAGAGCATATCCTTTCAATTGATAAGACGAAAGTGTGGTTTGGGCAGTGAGGCTTACCTTAGCTTGTGGTGTCAACATCTCTTTTTTATCGCCCATCCATATAAGGCTCTGTCCACACACCAAGAACTTGACACCCGCTTTGCTCAGCTCTTCAATGATTGCGAGGTTTGGATTATTGATTTTATATCTCTTTTTGTAAGCGTCATCAGTCAAGAACGATCGCGAAGCAAAACCGTGCACAGCAACTACAAAATGAATTTTCTCATTCGGGATTCCAGCTGCAACATGAAGATTGAAGTTTCTACCGACATCTGAAAGACCCCAATTGACTGACGATGAATCCATCTTGCTTTTATTTTCGTCCGAATTAGCAAAAGCTGTAAAGTCTATCACAATATTGTATTCCAACTTTGGATCGGGTAATTCATCTATTCCTTCCACAACGGCCACTGGCGACCAAAGACTTTTAATCACAGGATAGATCACCGTTACGTTGTTCATGATGGAGTCTTTCCGTTTAGGGCATCCCTTCCAAAAATTTAGAAAAATTTCTGGGTAAGAAAGATCGGTGCGCCTTTTCCATTCCCCTATAATTTCTTTAAACCGGGCCTCATTCTCAGCAGCCAAAGTGTACGTTAAGCTGATGTTATCTTTCTTGTATTGTTGATTCGTAGCGAAGTTGAGAAGTTTACCTTCTCTAGCCATTGTTTCTAAGACCAGCTTAATTTTTTCATGGCCACTGGCAACCAATTCTTTTTGTGACTTATCACAGGTTAGTGTTGTCTCATACAAATTGTACTGTTGACTATAAGCATTCGCAAGCATAAACATTGATGTAGTTAGCAGAAATAAAAATTTCATGGGTGACTATTTTGGTTTTACATAAAAAACATTGGGAATTCAGAAACTAGAATCGACAAGTTACAAGTTACACCTCTCTCTCAAATACGATTCAGCCTTTTTATCGATTCAAAAGCTCTTCACCAATCCTTCAACTGATCGATCCAAAATTTCAAACACCTCATCAAAATCTTTTTCATTGCCATAGTAAGGATCTGGTACATCGCCAGTGCCAAGGGGATCATAACTCCGCATTAGTTTCACTTTCGATTTTGTTTCTGTATTAGCCAGAGCGAAAATATTTTTAAGGTTACTCCTATCCATCGCGAGAATCAAATCAAAGTCTTCTAAATCAGAGCGCGTCAGTTGCCGGCCAAGATGGTTGATGAGAATATTATTTTTTTGTGCGCATTTGATCGCTCTGCCATCAGGCCAGTCGCCTATGTGGTAATTGCCGGTACCGCATGAATCGGATTGAAATTCCTTTTGCAATCCTCGTTGTCTTACTTTTTCATTAAAAATAGCTTCGGCCAATGGTGAGCGGCAGATGTTACCGAGGCATACGAATAGAATCTTCATTTCTTTAATTCAAATTTAGAAAACTCAGAGTTCAAAATTCCAAACCATAAATCTAAAATCATAAATTAAATTAGCTTTGTGTTCAAAATTTATTTGCAATGGAATTCATAAAAGTTACCGAACAAAGAGAGCCCATGGTGGCTTTGGTTGAACTCAACCGCCCGAAAGAATTAAACGCGCTTAATCGACAGCTCATGCTCGAATTGCTAGAAGCTCTTCAACTGCTTGATAAGAACGAAAATGTACGTGCAATTGTCCTTACCGGAAATGAGCAGGCCTTTGCTGCTGGTGCAGATATCAAACAAATGGCAGACTCAACCGCTATGGATATGCTAATGATCGATCAATTCAGCACTTGGGACATGATCCGCAAAACCAAAAAACCGATCATCGCTGCGGTGAGTGGCTTTGCACTGGGCGGTGGCTGCGAGCTCTCGATGATGTGCGACACAATCGTTGCTTCAGAGTCGGCCAAGTTCGGTCAGCCGGAAATTAAAATCGGAACAATACCCGGTGCCGGTGGCACACAACGCTTGACCAAAGCTGTTGGAAAAGCAAAGGCGATGGAACTTATCTTGACGGGAAGATTTTTATCAGCGCAAGAAGCACACTTTTACGGATTGGTTTGTAAAGTAGTGCCTGTAGAAATGTATTTGCATGAGGCATTGACATTGGCCAAAGAAATTGCGCAGATGTCTCCGGTTGCAGTACAGTTGGCGAAAGAGGCCGTGAACCGTTCATTTGAAACCCAACTCGATGAAGGTCTCGCGTTTGAGCGGAAGAATTTTTACCTCACGTTTGCTTCGGCTGATCAAAAAGAAGGCATGAAAGCTTTTGTTGAGAAGCGAAAACCGAATTACATCGGAAAGTAAGCACAGGGAACTAATTGGGCCGCGGACTAGTTAGATGTTTAAACATCTAATTTTAGAAACATGAAAACCAAGAACATTGAAGCCGTAATTTCACCCGGCCCAACCCATTTTGTAGGCGATGGCTTTAAAGTACATAGCTACATCCCAGGCCGCTTAAGTATGCAGCGGATGGATCCATTCATCATGATGGATTATAATTCAAAGTTTTATTTTCCGCCCACCGACAAACCCAGAGGCGTGGGTGTTCATCCGCACCGCGGTTTTGAAACTGTAACTATTGCCTACAAAGGCAAAGTAGCGCACCACGATAGCTCTGGCAACAGTGGTGTGATTGGCGAAGGAGATGTTCAATGGATGACTGCTGCCTCGGGGATTTTGCACAAAGAATATCATGAGAAAAATTTTGCCAAGGCCGGGGGTGATTTTCAAATGGTACAATTGTGGGTGAATCTTCCTTCCAAAGACAAGATGTCGAACCCTAAATACCAGGAAATCACAAACGCAATGATCGGCAAATACCAACTACCCAATAATGGCGGGGCAGTAGAAGTAATTGCCGGTCAATATAAAGACGTGAAAGGTGCGGCATCCACTTTCACACCTGTTCATCTACAAAATGTAAAACTGAATAAGGGAGCAACAGCCGATTTTTCATTTCCATCCAACTACAACACTGCGTTGGTTGTGATTGAAGGCAGCGTTATGGTTAATGATAGTGAAATTGCAAGAGCCAATCAATTTGCCCTGTTTAAGAACGATGGTGAAGAATTTAAGATCGTTGCAAACGAAGACTCGATTGTTTTGGTATTGAGTGGCGAACCGATCAACGAGCCCATCGCTGCATATGGCCCGTTTGTAATGAACACTCAGGCTGAACTCGTACAGGCTTTCGGTGATTTTGAAAATGGGAAATTTGGATCCTTGGAGGACTAATTATGTCTTACCTCCAATAAATATAGAAGAGCGCTCCGTCAGTATTGGCAGCTTTATGGTGGGGCGCGCCTTCCTTTTCGAACGGAATTCACGACCTTCTACCTATCCGCTAAACGTAAAATAGCATGTACAAAGTAACGGGCCATATCGGCAAAGATCATTATCGTGCTGAAATAAAATCGGCAACCAACAAAATCATTACCGATGAACCCGTTGACGTTGGTGGACAAGACCTGGGTCTTTCTCCGTCTGAAATTTTGGCTTCATCATTGGCGGCTTGCACGTACATCACTGTACGCATGTATGCCGATCGTAAAGAATGGAATTTGGATGAAGTCTTGACCAATGTTATTCTTGAAAAGCTGGAGGGTAAATCAAAATTCACGCGGACTGTAGAATTCAAAGGCAACCTCGATGACGCACAACGAAACAGATTGATGGCCATTGCCAATAAATGCCCGATCCATCAAGCATTAACCGGCCCCATTGAAATAGAAACAGTTTTTTCGAGATAGTTTTCCGCTTACTTTGGTTCTCGATAAACCTGATCACATGAGAGCCATTAATTTCAAATTCATCTTTACAATTCTTCTCTGTTCGTCAGTCGATTTCCTTTTCGCGCAGGAAATTTATTTTCCCGATTCAATTTGGCTAACCAAAAAGCCGACCGAGTTAAAAATGAGTACACAGATTCTTGACAGCGCTGTACGCTTCGCTATCCGCAACGAAACCAAAACAGATTATGATTTAAGAATAGCCGTTTTAAAATCTTTCGTGAATGAGCCCGGTTATAAAATTCTAGGACCGATGAAACAACGTGGCAAGCCGGCCGGGGTCATTTTGAGAAAAGGGTATATCGTAGCTCAATGGGGGGATGTAAAACGAGTGGATATGGATTTCAGCGTAACCAAAAGTTATCTCTCCACAGTGGCCGGTCTCGCGTATGATTCGAGGCTAATCAAAAGTGTTGACGATCGCGTTATTGATTACGTAGAAGAGAAATTTGATGGTGATCATAATTCTAAGATCACTTGGAGACATCTACTCACACAATCTTCGGATTGGTCGGGATGTTTATTCGATTTGTGCGACTGGGCTGATCGCCCGCCAAAACAGGGAAACATCGATGACTGGAAAAACAGGAAGCTACTCGAACCAGGTACCTCATTTGAATACAACGATGTACGCGTTAACCTGATGGCTTATTCGTTATTACAAGTTTGGAGAAAACCCTTGCCTGTAGTGCTCAAAGAGAAAATCATGGATCCTATTGGCGCTTCATCCACCTGGCGATGGCACGGTTATGAGAATTCTTATGTGAATTTGGATGGTTCGATGATGCAATCAGTGAGTGGTGGTGGTCATCACGGTGGCGGTCTATTTATAAACACACTGGATCAAGCGCGATTTGGTCTGCTCTTTTTAAGAAAAGGGAAATGGAAAAACCACCAACTTATTTCCGAACGGTGGGTTAATGCATCGCATCAACCTTCGGCTGCCAATAAATCGTACGGATTCATGTGGTGGACTAATCAAGAGAATGAGTTGGGCAACATCTCTAAAGACATCTATTACGCTAATGGGTTTGGAGGCAACTTCATCGTCATCGACAATGAACACGATTTAGTAATCGCGGTTCGTTGGCTTGACCCGCAAAAGCTGGGTGATCTCGTTCAACTGATTATTAGCTCAGTCGACAAGAATAAGTAGCGTCCATTTTTCGTTCGTTTTAATCCCTACAACTAAATCTAATTTTTTTGAATTGATTATCAGTCTGTTATGGTTTTTTTAATATAATAACATTGTATATTATAAGTACACTTATTATATTTGTACATACAAAAACAATTCAAAATCTTATGATACAGAAAACATTCACCATCACAACTAATGAAGTTTCGCAAGAGCAAATCTGGAAAGTAATTTCCAATGTCAATCAATGGAGCACGTGGGATCGCGGAGTTGAGTTTGCCGAACTCCAGGGAAAGTTCGAGAGCAATGCTTCCTTTCTATTGCGCCCAAAAGGAGGCCCTAAAATCAAAATTCAATTGGTAGAGGTTAAAGACAAAACCTATTTCAAAGACATGACTTCATTTCCATTGGCAAAAATGTATGGCGAACATTGGTATGAAGCAACTGCTCAAGGACTGAAGATCACTGTAAGAATGACAATCACTGGTGTTTTATCCGCGTTGTGGTACCAAATTGTGATGAAAGATATTGTTGCTGGATTGGAAGAGGATCAAAAGGCATTGATTGGCGCGGCCAAAAAAATTGAGAGCCATGCAAATGTCTAAGTACTGGGTTGCTGTAGGTTCAAAAGAGCATACCATGCGCGGGGTCTCGGGCGGGTTCATGCAGGTTTGTCACGGCAAACCTGCACCGTTGAAGCGAATGAAGGCTGATGATTGGATTATTGTTTATTCTCCTAAACTCTCAATGGAGGGAGAAGAGAAATGTCAGGCATTTACCGCTATAGGTCAAACAACCGATGAAAATGTTTATCAATTTCAAATGTCAAAGGACTTTATCCCCTTCAGAAGAAGCATAAAGTTTTATGATTGCAGTGATACTTCCATCTTACCTTTGATTGAGAAGTTAGAATTTATTCAAAACAAAAACCGATGGGGCTATCCATTCCGGTTTGGCTTTTTTGAAATCAACGAACACGACTTTAATCTGATCTCATCTCAAATGTTCACGTATGAAATCGCAAGACAGCCCGTTTCAATTTGATAAAGCCGAAGACAGCTCAGGTTTCTTGTTATGGCAAGTAACCAATCTTTGGCAGCGAGAAATAAAAAAGGCGCTGGAGAAACATGAATTGACTCATTCGCAGTTCGTGCTGCTGGCGAGTATCCATTGGTTAACACTATCTGAACAAAACGTTACACAGATTTTGCTTTCATCGCATACTAAGATTGATCCGATGACCACTTCCACCGTTTTGCGTACTCTTCAAACGAAAGGGCTCCTCAAAAGACAAGAACACGAGACGGATACACGAGCAAAAACCGTTTCACTTACCGAAAAGGGAATTAAAGTGATCAATCTAGCCGTGAAGACAGTAGAACAATTTGATAATAAATTCTTTTCACCGTTAGGAAAGCAAATCAAAGAGCTCAACAAAAAACTCAATGAGTTGCTGTCAGGAAATATTCCTGATGTTAAATCATCTATTCTTTTAAGACCCAAACTTGATTGATATCGTGTGCCGTTACCCAAACATGCCCATTTTCAACGCACACAGCTCCGCTGCCAGCGGCTGGGCCGAAGCGTGAAATGACTTCGTTGGATTGTGGATCAATAACTGACAGCAGAGTTTTCTTTGCGCGCACATAAACATATTTACTTCCTACCGTTATGTCACCGCCACTACCCTCTACATCTACATCGATGGCCTTAACATCTTTTGTAACAGGATCAATTTTGCTCACGGTTCCATCCTCTTGATTTAATGTCCAGATGGCATTTAATCCGGCTGCCAAGAATCGTGGTTCTTTCCCTACTTTAGTTGTTGATACCACCTTATTGGTTTTAGGATCCACTTGCTGAACAGACGCATTCTCAGTATTCGTTATCCATAGTGCATCGTAACCAAAAACAACGGCAAAAGAATGGGGTGCTACTTTTACGTGTGCAACTACCTTATTGCTTAGAGGATCAATCTTTGACAGCTCGCCTTCTGCATCAGTCAACAGCCACACCGCATCCTCACTTATTGCAATGCTTAATTCGCCTTCACGATCGGCAAGGCCGGTTTTTATAATTGACTGGACTTTACCTGTATTTAAATTAACACGATAAACAGATTCACTTTTGCAATCGGCTACCCACAAAGAACCAAAGCCTGTAGCCATTACACCGCAAGGCTGAGGAACATTCACCGAGAGTATAGCCTTCTTCTCTCCGAATTTCAATTTCTCAACTTGACCTACATTGGTAACCCATGCACCATCGACATCGGCTCTCATAAAATCAGGATAGCCATCTATTTTGATTGTTGCTATAGCTGCATCATAGATGTTAGTTTCTTTTGGCAACGGTTCATAAGTTGGAAAAATGATAAAATCGTTGAAGACTACTCGCTTCACTGTATCACCAAGCTTCACAATAGATCTGTACAATTCATTCAGATCGTTCACTGACAAAAGCAAATCATGCTCCTCAGGTTGATAGGTAGTGCCTATAGGATAATCCTTTTTGTCAACATTAGTCATTTCAATGTGATTACCTATAAAACCTTTTACCTCACGAGTCTTGGAGAACTCAACGAGGCGTTTGATGCTAAGACCAAACGCCTGCCAATCTTCCACATACAATCGACCGGGATAAAAAGTATCGCCTGAGAACAGAAAACCAGTCTCACGATCATAAAATGCAAGTGATGTTTTTTCATGACCGGGAATAGGAATAAGGTCAATCACTCTCTTTCCCAGATCATAATTCTGAAGCTGATTCGGCCAGTTGGTAATCCCGAAAAAAGACTGGACTTGGGGCAAACTTAACCCTACCACTTTCGCATTGGTCCTCTTAATAAATTGACTATCGGCAGCGTGATGATCTCCGTGGGCATGTGTATGCGCAACGACCAATTCTATTTTGGAAAAGTTTTCCCTATAAAATAAATGCATCAAAGAATCAACCACATGACGCAAGGGAAAACGGAGAGAATCTTTTGTTGCACCTGTGTCAATCAAGAGCGTGCTTATTTCACCCATCAGCACAAACAGGAACGGAGCTTCGTAATTCAAGCATTTATTCTGCCTCAAAATCCAAGTATTCAAATTGTATCGAATAACTTGAATAGGTGCGTCTGCATTTTGTTTGCAATCAGTAGAGCCGTGAATCCACTTCACATTTTCGATCACTGCCGTATCATTCTGCTTTACGCATGATGTCAGTACAATGAGAAGAAAATAAATGGCAGATCGGGGATGACGAATGGGCATCTCTACACCTTTTGAATTTCTTTCGATTTCACTTTCAACAATAATATCAAGCCAATTACAAAATACAATGCAAGCGCAAGCGTACTATTGCGCATGCTCCCAGTAATGTGCTCAATCAATCCGTAACTAAAAGTGCCAAACACGACTGATAAATTAAATGTCACATCGTAAAAGCTGAAGTATGAAGCATGTTGAATTGAATTTTGTGGAATAAGTTTAGAGTAGGTGGCACGCGACAAAGCTTGAATCCCTCCCATCACTATGCCGACCGCAAAAGCAATAGCATAGAATTCATATTCGTCTTTGACAAAGTATGCAGCGAAACAAATGACAATCCAAATGCAGATCATGGTGATTATTGCCGTTTTGTTTCCGCGTTGATTTGAGAATCGGGCAAATAAATTTGCACCGACGGAAGCCACTAATTGAATGAGAAGAACAGTAGCAATCAGTTTCTCACTTGGCAGCTTCAACTGTTTATCTCCAAAAGTGGCGGCCATATACATTACGGTTTGCACACCCATATTGTAAAAAAAATAGGCGATGATATAAAATTTAATGTCGCGATTTTCTTTCAGGATGTTCCACACTTTTCGAAGTTCGTTGTAGCCTTTCAAAAGCTTTTGCTTCTCAGGCTTTTGGTGATATGGATTATCGGGTAAGCGTCTGAAGGATATTTGCGCAAAGCCAATCCACCACAGGCCTACAAGTAAGAATGAAAAACGAGTGGCTAATCCTTCATTTGGGAAACCAAAGGTCGTAGGCGAGAGAATGAGAACCAGCGCAATGATCATCATGATCACGCTTCCATAATAACCGTAAGAATAACCCCGTGCACTCGTTTTGTCAAATTGATCGGGTGTTGCAATCTCAGGCAAGTAAGCATCATAAAAGACCAAGCTTCCTGAGTAGCCTATGCTCGCCAGCACCACACACAAAATTCCCCAGCTGAGTGTGTCGGAAGTAAAGAAGTAGAATCCCATACACGAGAGACCTCCCATGTAACAAAAGAGTTTCATAAAGACCTTTTTGTTACCAGTGTAGTCAGCCATGCCTGAAAGCAAGGGCAGCAACGGGGCAATTATCAAAAAAGAAAATGAAAGGGCATACGAATACAAAACCGAGTTGACCACTTCAAACCCTAGAAAGTTTACTACATCCTTTCCATCGGATGAAGTTGTTACAGCTTGATAATAAACAGGAAAAATTGCTGAAGTAATCACGAGCGAGTAAACCGAGTTGGCCCAATCGTACATACACCACGCGCGAACAGTACGTGGGTTATTGAGGGTAATTTCATTCATTGGATTAAGGAAAAACCAAAGTTACCGTTCAGGTTGGTTTTTCATATACATTCCTGTGCCCGGCATTTTTATAGTACTGGTGGCGATTCCACCAACTTGGCACATGATTTATTTCAGGAGGAGACTGGTTGATTATCTTCTTTTGATTTTCTTACCTGAGCTATCAACACTTTTACCTTTCTTTTTCTCGGAGGGTTTGAGGTCGACCAGATAAGACACACTTATTCTTAGACCCATATTTCGGGCTTTCATGTCCCCATGGTAGTCATTAATTCCCGTGAACGTCTCCATACCACCTTTGGAAATGTAGGTGTGCCCCAGTTCATAGCGGACATTGAAATAAATTTTCTGCAGGCCTACCGGCTCAAACACCCATCCGGTTGCAAGGTTCAGGCCCAATTGAAATCGGTTGGCATCGGTAATATAAACCCTGGAAGGATCTGGGTTATCAGATCCTTTAAATTCGATTTTGTAATCCATTTGACCGAAACCATCTTCCAACAATTGATTGTTAATCACTGACCCTTTCCCATTAAGCCAGTAACCAATGTTTGGGCCAATGCCTGCATACCATTTCACTATTTTGTTGTGCCCTAAATTAATTTTGAATTCGCGGGCAAAAACTATGGGCACATCGATGAAATGATATATCTCTTTATGTTTCAAGTTGGGATCTACACTTGACGAAAGGTTTTCGCCCTTCCGGGAATATAGCGCAGCGGTGTGCATGTAGAAATTTTTTCTCACCTGAAATGACAAACCGATACCGCCCATGAATGAGGGCACAGGTACTTGCTTATAAAGTTGACGGCTTTCTTTTTCATGAAACGATACCCATGACACTCCTCCGCCAGCCACGGGCCCAACGAGGACTTGACCACTTGCGGGAGTCATGCTTAGAATAACCGAAACCAGGGAAATAGGAAATAAGACTCTTAACATAAGTAAGTGAATTACAAAGCTATTAAATTACCTACTCTTACATTAATACAAATTCGCTGAACAGCCCTGCAAAAAGTCGTACTGGATGGTGCCTCGCTCAAATTACTCTTTCTTCGATAAATGGACAGACTAGAAAACAAGCAGTTGATTATAGTTAGTGTATTACCATCCGACATCGTTATGCGTAAACATAATGATGAGAAAGATTTAGATCTATAAATCTAAGCCTACGCCAATGATTGGACAACGCTTTTTAATGGGTACTTTTTATCTAATGGAGTTTATTATTACATCACTGGCAGTCGTTGCAACACCCCGTCAAAAGCAGACAGTATCGCTCTCCTTCGATGATTGGAATTAGCAACCGATGAACTGACATGACCAAAGTTCATCGACAGGTATAAACGACTGTCGTCTGAAACAGCATAAAGCGGAGAATTATTCGCATTTTAAACATTACATCCGTTGGTTAGCTGTAATTATAAGTACTACACGATTAGATGTGCTCTGTAATTTTACAATGTCTTTTCGAAATTTAACACCCTTATGAAAAAGCCAATAGGTTTTTTTGCAGCATTCATCTTAGTCTCAACCTTTGCTTTCGCGCAAAGCGAAATCTGCAACAACGGAATCGATGACGATGGAGATGGACTCATTGATTGTTTTGATAGCGATTGTGTAAATAATGCCGCCTGTGCCGGAGGCTATGTTGGCAATGACGCCAATTGTGAGGCTAAGCCTTCGTCATTCCCTAAGTTTTCGATGTCATTGGATTGGGGATCTCCTAACCAGGTAACAGATCACCTTACAAGGTTAAGCATTGGTGATCTCGATCGTGATGCTATACCTGAGGTAATTACAATTAACAGCGTTACCAACAATCTATTTATACTGGATGGACGAAATGGGTCAATCAAAAAAAGCCTGGCCCCCGGCTATGACTTGCAGCGTGAGGTTGTGATCGGCAATCTAAACAATGATAACTGCGCTGAAATCTTCACTTACGGAATAATCTCCAGCAATAATTATATTATTTCCTACGATTGCAATTTCAATGAAATATGGAGAACTCAGATTAGAGGGAATGTCGGAATTACTGCAGGAGATCCGGTTCATTTTGGTTTAGCCGATTTTGATGGAGATGGATTGGTCGAGTTGTATTGTAAAGACATGATCCTGGATGCGCACACCGGAACGATCATAGTTAATAGTGCAACCGACTGGACATATGTTAATGGGGGTCCGGTAGCTATCGATATTTTGGGAACAGGCAAACTCCAATTAGTAATAGGGTGTAGCATTTACACGGTGAACTTGGGGGCAAGAACTGCAGGCTCCGGCAGCCTTACCCTTGCTAAAAGTAGGGCAGAATATCAAACACGGACTAACCCGATCAAAATCAACTATCACACTACAAGTGTTGCAGACTATAATCTGGATGGATTCATTGATGTGCTCGCAACCGGATCTTATAATGCGAATAATAACACTACTGCCTTTTTTTGGGACGTGAAAAACAATGTACTCAAGACTTACAACGAGTACATCGCTGGTAACATCACAATTAATGGTTGTAGCGGATCAACAGGGACTTATTATGCTACTGGTTGGCAATCAGGAATGGGGCGAATCAATATTGGCGACCTCGATGGGGATGGCAAAATGAATGCTTCTTACGTATCCGGCAAATACCTTTATGCGCTTGACGAGAATTTTAATTTGTTGTGGCGTAAGGATGTAAAGGAAGAAACATCGGGATACACCGGTTGCACTTTATTTGATTTTAACGGAGACGGAAAATCCGAAGTAGTTTATCGTGATGAAAATTATCTATACATCATCAATGGAGTTGACGGTACTACCTTTACACAACAAACATGTATCTCACGAACTAATCGCGAATATCCAATTGTAGCCGATGTTGACAACGATGGCGCAACTGAACTTTGCGTCACATGTGGATTTGATGATGCGCTTGCACAGTCAAATTTTTGCAACAATACCTATTACGAAAATGGCCAGGTACGCGTATTCCGTTCAGCAGCTCAGCCTTGGGTGCCTGCGCGTAAACTTTGGAATCAGCACGGATACTTCAATGTCAATGTCAATGATGATTTGACGATACCTAAAGTGCAGCAGAATCCTGATGCTATATTCTCCAGTAACAGCTGTACTCCCGGACCCAACAGGCCACTGAACTCTTTTTTGAACCAAGCGCCTTTTCTTAATTCCAAGGGATGTCCCATCTACGCAGCACCCGATTTAGCTTACGTTCCAAACTCTTTAGTAATAACTCCACCAACTTGTCCGGACCAAAACTTCACTGTTTCATTTCAAATCACCAATCAGGGCGATATTGCTGTAACTGGAACGCTGCCGATTACATTTTATAGCGGTGACCCAACTCTGGCAGGTGCAATAAAATTGAATACGGTTAATATCAATCTTGTTAATTTTAAAAAAGGTGACGTTTTCTCGGCAACCAATTTAACTGTTACAGGTCCTGGTACATCATTCACTCTTTACGGTGTTGTAAATGATGCTGGTACCACTGTCCCTACCCCAATCAAATTGCCTAATACCAATATACTGGAATGTAATTACAACAATGCATTTTCATCTGCTGTAAATCCGTTGCCTTTTCAACTCACAGCGGTAAAACTTGCAGACAACACAAAATGTGCCGGAAGCACGACACCTGATAACGGAGCTGTTGAAGCTTACAGGTTGGTAAGTGGATCAAAAGTTACTGCACCCTATACTTTCTTTTGGTATAATAAGAGTCTTCCCGTAAGCGGAGCGCCAAATTATACGGGTGCAGTTTACTCAGGCATACCAGCGGGCACTTATTCGGTTTATGCCAAGTCAAATGCATTTCAATGCAGTTCTGATACGTTGAGTGTTGTTGTAAACCAGGTAAGCACGGCTGCGCCAACCGTTCAAATAACCCAGACGAAACAATACACCAATTGTAAGAAACCGAATGGAGAACTTAAAGCAATTGTAAACAATGGAGTAGACTCAACCGATTTTACTTTCGCCTGGTATGAAGGGAATGATATTTTTACTTCACCACAAATCGGAGTAAACGCTAAGGCTTCTAATCTTAAAAACACAACCTACACCGTGCTGGTAACTTCAAAAACCACCGGCTGCCAGTCGATCAATTCCTATGCAATTCCGGATAACACCGCATCGATTACCGTTCATGCTATCGCCTCTGATGCAGTTTGTTCAGCTTCAACATCGGGAAGCGCTTCTGCCGATGTTGGAGGAAATACAACAAATTACACGTTCGACTGGTATAAAGGATCAAGTGTTAAGCCTGTACCTGATTTTACCGGTCCTAATTACAATAACTTAACTCAAGGCCAATATACTGTTGTAGCCACCGATAAAGTTTTTCTCTGTTCGAGTAGTCCACCAACAACCATCACGGTAAATCAAAGTGTGGCTGTGGTTGTGGTTGCTGCAAAAATTTCCGATCAGACTTCCTGTGATCAAACCAATCCCAATGGTTCAGCATCGGCAAGTGTTGGAGGCTCAACATCTGGTTATGCATTTGCCTGGTTTGCTGGTCAAAATACGTTACCAGCAAATCTGGTGGCATCAACCAGTACTGCTACAGGTCTGCAGCAAGGAATTTACACCGTTCAAGCCACTGACAACACAACAGGTTGTACTGATACGGATGAAGTTACAATCAACAACAATATTGTCACGCCATCTCTCACTGCAACATCTGTTGATGTAACTCACTGTACACCTTATGATGGTTCGATTACAGCGAATGTCTCCACCGGTGTGCCTTCAGATTATACCTTTTCGTGGTATAATGGGTCTGTAGTGAAGCCTTCGACTGATTACCCTGACACCGACAACGTTCTTGATAAACTATTGGCGGGAACCTATACTGTCACAGCGATTAACACCACATTAAAATGTCAGGCGGCACCAATTACGGTAACTGTTTTAGACAAAACTCCTAGTATTAGCATGACCCTCGTCAATACGTTGACGATTTACCCGAGTGACTGTACGCAGCCCACAGGTACTTTGGGTGTTGCGGTTTCTGCACCTGGCAACACGCTGGGCTATGATGTCCAATGGTTCTCGGGGCGTTCTCCTTTCAGCGCGCCTGCGCTCTCGACCCAAACTATTCCATCAGTGCCTGGTCGTACTGTTTTAGCGAGTATACCAACCGGAGTTTATTCTGTAGTAGGAACCGACAAGAACAGTGGTTGCTCGGCAACACAGTCATTTGATTTGCCATTCGCCAACTCACATAAACTGACTTATGTTTCACAGGTTGACGTGAACTCGTGCATTCCTGGCAACAATGGAAAAGTAACAGTGAACTTAACTCCATCGTTGCCCGCCACAACCTTCAACGAAAGTGATTACCGGATTGATGTTTATAAAGGCAGCAATGCAACAGGAGTCCCAATTGAGACGATCATCGGAGTTGCTGGTGTAAGTAATTATACCACTTCTGTTGCTATGACAGCAGGCTTCTACTCTTTCGTGGCTACATGTACCGGTCCTGCCGGAAATAATTTAGTGGGATGTAAGTCCGTTCCTATAACGGCAGAGATTAAACAGAACACAATTGATCCATCAATTGCTTCAACTTCACAGAATTCAAATACCAATTGTACGGGTGTTGCAGCTAACGGATCGATAACAGTAAGCATTGATGGCGGAGCCAGTCCCTTGAACTATACGATCAAGTGGTTTGAAGGAGCTAACACAAGTGCCCCTGCGCTTGGCACAACCACCGGAACCACAGGAGGAGTGAATGGAGAGGTCGCTCTGAATCTGAAGGGCGGCACTTATACTGTAAAAGCGACAAATAATTCGACTGGATGTTTTTCAACCTCCACGTATAGCATTTTTGACAACCCTCCGATAATCTCCATGTCTTTAGCTGATATTACAATTGTACCGCAAACACTTTGCAATACTGCCAACGGTTCTGCTCAAGTCAATTCTATCAAAGAAAACGGAGCCACTGTAGGATTGGCTAATTACACTTTCAAGTGGTTTGATGCATTGCAAAACCAACTGCCTGGAACCACAAACACGCAGAACCCACTAAACGCAGGCACTTACTACGTGCAAGTGAAAAACACTGTGAGCAATTGCCCTATTCAATCACCACTTCAGTTTCTAGTTCCCGATCAGACAATTGGAACAGTTTCCGTAGCACTCACTAATTTCACTCAGCCCACACGCTGTTTGCAACCTGCCAATACATTAGGTTCACTCACTGCCACGGCATCAGGCAGCAGCGGAAGTGGTTATACCTATAATTGGTATCTGGGTACATCCGCAAGCGGGCCAGTTCAGGCGACCACGCAGACCATTAGCGGGATTGCCGTGGTAGCGCCTGCCACTGAAGCAGTTTACACAATCGAGGTAACCAATAATTCCAATCAATGCAAAACAACTGATACGTATCACTTGCCGATCAACATTATTCCTGTAACGGTTAGTGCCTCTGCATCTGGACTTACCAATTGTGCTCCGCTAAACGGAATGGTATTCGCAACAGTAACAAACGGGAGCCCTAATAATTATACATACACCTGGTCCACTGGTCCGGTGGTTGGTGGTGCTCCTACTTATACCGGAAAGCAGGTAAATGGATTGGACAAAGGGCCATTTACAGTTGTAGCAGTTGACAATGCCGATGCATTTTGTCAGGCAACGGCAAGTGCCACAGTTGATGACGGGCGAATCTTTACAGCGCCTATTGCTTTACAGATTTCTCCTCTCACCAATTGCGATGTAGCACGACCAAATGGTGTAGCATCTGCTTCGGTCAATAATAATGGAGTCAAAGACAGCATCAATTATGTATTTCAATGGTACGTTGGTTCTACTACAACGGGAGCTCCAATATATACTGGCCCTGAAATTTCAGGCCTTACCAATACATTGTTCACTGTTGTAGCCACAAACAGAATTACTTCATGTCCGAGTCAGGCAACCTTAACAATTACCAATGGCATTGTTGCTGTTCCTCCTCCAACAGTTATCGTTCTCTCTGATGTAACCAGCTGTCTAGTTGACAACGGTGAGTTGAGCGCGTCCGTGGATGGCAATACGAAGGATTACATTTTCTCGTGGTACAAAGGCGCTGCACCAACTGCCACTCCTGATTTTATTGGAGAAATTTATTCGCAGCGACCAGCCGGCTTGTACACAGTAGTGGCGCAAAGTCGGATCACCGGTTGCATTTCCGGCCCAACCACGGCCGAAGTAAAAACGGAAATGAAGTATCCGGATATAATTGTTAAGACAGCTCCTTCCGCTTGTGACCTCAAAACTTCGAATGGAGCGCGTTATGGAAACGGAAGTGCAGAAGTAGTAATCAACAATAATGTTTCTATTGAAAGTATTGTTTGGAGTATTGGCAATCCTCCTGTTACCGGCCCTGTCCTTGATACGCTCTCAGCGGGAATTTATTCGGTAACTGTAACGACCACCTCAGGATGTGTGAAACAAGCGCAGTTTGAAATCAAAGATGATATCAGGCCATACAATGGTGTCTCCAGAAACCGCGATGGTGTAAACGAAACATTTCAGATTGGCTGCATCGAAATGTTCCCCAACAATCTTGTAAAAATATTTAACCGGGCCGGCACATTGGTCTACGAGGACAAAAGTTACGATAATGCTTCTGTTGTGTTTGACGGTCACTCCAACCGAGGAGTAAGTCCATTGGGCAACCTTCTTCCGGATGGCACCTATTTTTATGTAATCGATCGTGGCGATGGAGCAAAACCTCTGGCGGGGTATCTTGAAATAATTAAATAAAAATCAGAAATGCCCCGAATTGCCCTTCTCTTTTTTCTTACTGCAATTAGTGTAACCGGATGGGCACAGCAAACACCGGTGTACAGCCAATATTATTTCAATGAGTTGGTGATCAATCCCGCTTATGCTGGCAGTCATGTGCAGTTTAGTGCCACTTCAATGTACAGAAACCAGTGGGTAAATTTCCCAGGCTCGCCAAAGACTTATTTGTTCAGCGCTCATTCCTCTTTCTTAAAAGATAAGATGGGGTTAGGGATCATGATCAACGCAGATAACATCGGAAGTTATTCCAATAAGAATCTTTATTTCAGTTACTCCTATTTCTTGAAATTCCCCCAATCAAAGCTTTCCTTCGGCCTACAGGCCGGATTTGATTTTATAGGCGCTGATTTTAGTAAACTTGATCTTCAAAATCCGGATTTGTCATTTATTCCAATCAACTCGTTTAAGCCTAACATCGGGGCTGGAATATATTACAAGCGAAAAAATTTCTTTGCCGGCTTTTCCGTTCCCATGTTGATTAATAACAAAGTGGATTACCGGGATGCTAACGCAGTTGCCAATCAAATCAAGCAAGCACGATATTATTTTCTTCGCATGGGCGGAATCTTTCCGATCAACCAGATGAAGACTGTGCAATTCAATCCCTCCATCCTACTACGCTCCCAAGAAGGTCAGCCGCTGGCGTTAGATCTCAATGCGGCATTTGTTTTCTATGAAGTTTGTAGCGCAGGAGTTTCTTACCGTACTGTCGATGCGTTTATCACTTTTGTTGAATTAAAGCTCAGCGAAAAAATTCATGTGGCGTATTCTTACGATTGGACCACCTCGAATCTGAATGCATTTTCAAATGGCACGCACGAGTTCATGATTAATTACCGCACACGCATCCGAAGCCTCCACAAAAATCTGGAATGCCCATCATACTATGGGTCAAATTGATTTTTTATTTCCTCTCTGAGATACAAACGTGGGTTTTTAAGAAATCCCCTTGGGAATAATACTCTTGTTAAATACAATACTCCTTTTTTAGTACTCAATCTGTTACACGAAAATCTTGGTTTTCCCTTGAGGGTTTGTTAACTTATTCTATGTTCTCCCTTTATATCCTTCCACCTTAATCCAAGACCTTATGAAAACACTGTTGCGCTTTAGTCAGACCATTTTGGTTCTTCTGTCATGCACCAACGTTTTTTGTCAGAAGGGCTCAGACACCACCGACTTTTATTTGCTCAGCCTTCAAGAGCTGATGAACATCCCGATTACCACGGCATCAAAGTTTGAACAAAGCATCAAAGATGCCCCAAGTACTACATCACTTATCACCCGCGATCAGATTTTAAAGTACGGATGGCTCAGCGGGAACGAGGTGCTTTACCGACTGCCTGGCTTCTCCATGTCGCAAGATTACGACCGGCAAACCGTGAGCTCGCGTGGTATCTACGAGGGCTGGAACAACAACCACATGCTCATGCTCATCGATGGTGTACCTATGAACGATAACATGTATGGTACTGCTTTCAGTTGGGAGATCACACCTCTGGTTTTTACTAAATCCCTTGAGGTTATTCGAGGCCCAGGTTCTGCATTGTATGGTACAAATGCAACCAACGGTGTTATTTCTTACAATACGCTCTCTGCAAAAGACCTGACAAAGAAAGCTGAGGTTCGTTACAGATTTGGTAGTAGAGCAACCCAGGTATTTGATTTGTTAGTTGGGGGAGAGAACGAATCCGTTTCATTTGTGTCTGCTTTCAATTATTATAATACCAACGGAAACAGCTATAACAGCTACGATGCTTCCGGCTCAACTAAATACATTAATAATGCACGTTCCAGTTATTATTTCTTCAACAAAATAGAAGGCAAAGGAAAACTACAGGGCTTTTCTCTTCAATATCATGAGCAAGCCTGGAATTTTGCGACAGGACATGGCTGGCTTTTTTATGTGCCCGATAAACCCGAGAACATGAACGAAAACAGGAGACTGATATCGTTGCGATACAAAACACCTAACTCAGAAAAAAAATTACAACAAGAATATCTGGTACGATATCAAAGACATGGTGTTGATTGGAACTCCCGATTGATTCCAAATAATACGTTTGGATATAATTATGGACTTACCGAAATGCTTAAGACCCACACTTCAGATATTTTCACCAGGCTCCAATTAAGTTATTCGCTTGCGAAAAATTCAGTACTTCTGGGGGGTATAGAAAACTCTTATTTCTTTTATAATGGTGACGACCTGCACCAAAGCAACGTAAACTTGAACACGGATTTCTTACAGACCACCAATAACGAGTTTGTAGATGTAGGAAGTTATTTTGGGTGGCTCGGCTCGCATCCCTTCAACAATACAGGTATGTTTCTACAGTACACGTCTCCCAGGCTTTTTGATAAATTAAGCGTTACTGCAGGTGGAAGGTTTGACTACTTATCTTTTAAATTTAATGATCCTACCGTTGCCAATGCGCCTGACGAATCAAAATCATACAGCCGATTAACCCCGCGATTGAGTTTTGTCTATACGGCAAGTGAAAAACTCACATTCAAATTGATGGGAGGTCAAGCTTTCCGCACACCATCACCTTCCGAACTGTTCGGATCAAATACCTATTTGCTCGCCTCTAATCCGCGCAGCCTCAACCCGGAGGTAATCACTACTTTTGAATTTGCTTCTGACTACACTCTGTCCAAAAATGTCAACTGGCGATTCAATGCTTTTCATACCGAGTTTGATGACCAAATTGGATATAGTGTTTCGAATTTTAATTTAAGCACCAATCTTTACTCTCTCACATCTTACGGAGTTGAAAATGAACTCACTTTTAAGTCGGGAAGGTTTGACGGATTCTTCAACCACTCTTACGTGCAACGTGAAAACGAAAAGATTAGCGATCCCACTATTGCCCAAAGCGAAAACAAACTCACCTGGGTTCCTCAGCAGGTAGTTAATGCAGGGTTGAAATATGCTTTTCCAAAATTTAACATTTCTACACAAGCTCACTATCAGGGAGCTGTTGCGAGACGTTCATCCGATTCTGATATTCCGACTACCGCTATCCGCGGCTCGCAAGTAGATGGGTGGTTTACAATAGACATACGTGCTACTTACAAACCTTCTGACATGATTGAAATCGGAATTATTGGAACAAACATGACCGATCAAAAAGGGAAACTCATCAAGAATAACTTGTATCCTTTCGATTATCAGATCACCGGCCGCACTATTTTATTTGATGTGCGTTTAATGTTTTAGATTTAGGTTTGGTAGATAAACATGACTTTGATTTTTAATCGATATGCAAGGATTCTTTTTCTGTGCGTTGGAGTGCTTTCAAGCAGGTACGCCTCCTCACAGTCGCTTGACTCTTTGCTGACAGCCTATCGTCAGGCAAGTGACCAAGACAAGACCAATTTGCAGCTTCAGTTAGGTTGGGTTTATCAAA
>JACOSO010000095.1 GCA_016178785.1 Bacteroidota bacterium
GACAGTTCATTGAAACAATCTACAACAAAAAACGTCTTCACTCATCGCTGGGCTACTGCTCACCGGTTGAGTTCGAAGATAAATTTCATTCACACAGAGCAGCCTAACTGCCTGTCCGGTTTAATGGGGTCACTCCACTGTTCACCGTTTTTATCCTTAGAAATTCATGGGCTGGTGGGCACGTAGCGATCTATCTTAACAAAGTTGGAATGATTTTTCGCTCCACGGAATTAACTAGGATTGCTCACAGGATTATGGCCCGCGCTTGGGATATCAAGAACAAGGACTAAACATGAACGAAAGTCCAATGAATCACAACAGCGCACAGCGTTGCTCGGGAAGTACGGCAGTGCGGGCGAACGTGAGTTTCTGTTGCGAACGCTCGACCTGCACGCATTGACGTGCTTCCCGATGTTCCGCGCCGTTCGCGAAGCGAACAAGCGGAACGAGGGCACCGCCCGCGCAACGTTATGCGCCATTGTTTTGCTGCATTCTACAAATCAATAACCAAGAAAAAGGAGAACAGAAATGAACAGCCGACGCTTTTTGCTTGGAGCCATGTTGGTCGGTATACTCTTCACGTGGGCCGCGTGCCGCAAAGATGACGCGTCCATCGACGAGCAGCAGATTAGAGAGATTTACAATCGGTATAGCGCCGCCGTCGCATCCAAGGATATCA
Organism: Bacteroidota bacterium; assembly: GCA_016178785.1. Classification (GTDB taxonomy): domain Bacteria; phylum Bacteroidota; class Bacteroidia; order Cytophagales; family Cyclobacteriaceae; genus ELB16-189. Next base: position 680 of record JACOSO010000095.1, read on the forward strand.
ACACGATTATATCGTTTTACGTACCTGGGGAGCGCCTGGTCGTTTTCGACGCATTTCTACCCCGACAATACGTGGGCGCTGCCGCATATCGAAAAGATTACGAGGATTTTTTCGCCAACTTCCCTGGGGCCACAAAGTCGGATGTATCTGATCTCCACATCACGACAGCTGGGACGCTCGGCTTCGCATACGGCATCGACCATTGGGTTGTTACCGGGACGAATGGCCCGCCATTGGAACTTGTCCTCCGGTTTACAGACGCCTTCGAGAAGGTCAATGGGAATTGGCTGATCACCCACGAACATGTTTCGGTTCCTGTTGATCCTATGACAGGCAAGGCCGATTTTCTCTCGAAGCCGTAGGCTTCTATTCGGCGTATCAGCTCTATCAAGCTAAGTGTCTTAATCGGTGGTGACTCATGAACTACTATGCAACATTAACGCAAAAACACGACGCTGGAAATGTCAGAAGTAAATCCTCACTCAATACTTTTGCTCACGACAATGGCAATTTGGAGTTCGCAAAGCTGTTGGGTATTTTGCAGGACGTTAAGCGCAATGCCCGTCACCCCTACACAGTTGAAAACGAAAATAGTTCTAAATCCACTAACTTAATCGCATTTATTCATGGAGAGTTTTATGAACCGTGTTCAGATTTTCTTAACTTGCGTGGCCGTCTTGTGTGCACTTGCATTGATGTCCTGTGCGACAACCAAAAGAACGGATGCAAAATCAAATTTTATAAACGGAACTTGGACACCTGTAACACAGGAATTGGGAGGGACACAATTACCAGCAACTACTTTTGAAAACCAAAAACTCATTATTAATGACAGCACTTATATATTTAGTGCCGAGAGTATTGACAAAGGCGTTGTAAAGTATAGCGATGATAAAATGGACATTTACGGCAAAGAAGGCGTAAATGCAGGAAAGCATTTTACTGCAATTTACAAGTATGAAAACGAGCAGTTGACAATATGTTACAACTTGTCAGGTGACAGTTATCCAGACGCATTTGAAACTAATGGCAAACCAAAATTTTTCCTTTCAGTATTCAAAAAATAAATTATGGCAAAAAATAAAACAATAGAAACTCAAAATAGCGTTGCAGCTTTTTTAAGGACAATCACTGACGAGAAAAAACGTAAAGACTGTTCGACAATAATTGACCTCATAACTAAACATACCGGACTTGAACCAAAAATGTGGGGAACAAGCATTGTAGGTTTTGGGATTTATCATTACAAATATGAAAGCGGACGCGAAGGGAATGCACCACTTGCAGGAATTGCAGCAAGGACAAATGCTATTACTTTATATCTTGGATCTAACTTCGATAAAATGGAAGAATTGCTATCGAAATTGGGAAAGCATAAAACAGGTAAAGGCTGTATTTATATTCAAAAACTTGAAGACATTGACACAAGTATTCTAACCAAAATGGTGAAGAAATCCATTGAACATAGAAAGAAACAATATCCAAGTTGAGATGAAGTTACAGCGAAGTAACATCCTCATGCGTGACTGACTGACATCAAGTGCGGGCACTGTGCTTAACAACGTTGTTTTACGCCGCTCACAGGTCAAGTCCTTTTTTCTGTGTAAAACGTTTCAGAGGCTACGCTGCCAGTTGGTACGATATGAATTTTGTTAATTCATCATTGGGACACAAGAGCGCCCGGATATTCCTCAGCTGCGCGAGTTCCAGTAACGACATCGA
>JACOSO010000092.1 GCA_016178785.1 Bacteroidota bacterium
ACGAACAGTTTTCATGGATATCAAAAAAGTTCAAAAAGCTTTACGCAAGAAATTTTATTTCACTCATCATGCCGTTGAAAAAATGATTGAAAGAAAAATTGATGATGCCGAAATACAAGAAGCTATCGAAAATGGAGAAATCATTGAAGAATATCCAAAGGACAAATATGGTCCAACGTGTCTCATTTATGGGCTTACGAAGGTAAGAAGGCCGCTACATGTTTTAATATCTTACTCGGAACCATTGTGGATTATCACAGCATACGAACCGAAAGAATCTGAGTGGATCAACTATACAACGAGGAGAGAAAAATGAAATGTAACGTATGCAGGGGCAAAATGAAAAAAAAGCATGGAGATATTGAATTTAGGCGAGGAGGTAAACTCGTGATTGTGAAAGACGTTGATTATTTTCAATGTGAAAACTGCGGGGAAAGAGTTTATTCTCGAGAAACTACAACGGAGATTTTAAGAAAACTCAAAACAAAATCAACTCGCAAGTATATTCGAGTTCCGGTATACGCCTAATGAAAGAAATCAGCGTCATAAATCTCGGACTTACTGACTACAAATCCATATGGGATTTGCAGCGAAAGATTTTCGACCTTCGCGTCGAAGGAAAAATCCCAGATGCTCTGCTTCTGAACGAGCACAACCATGTCTACACGCTCGGTAAGAGTAGCAACGACAACCATCTGCTTGCCAGAGAGGAAGAACTTAGCCAATGTGGTGCAGAAGTCTTTCATATCGATCGTGGTGGTGACATTACCTATCACGGTCCCGGACAACTCGTTGGATACCCGATTCTAAAATTAGATGACTATTATTCGGATGTGCACCGATATTTGCGCGACATTGAAGAAGTTATCATCCGGACATTACAAGATTACGACATAAAAGCTCATAGGGATCGTGATTTTACAGGCGTGTGGGTGGGGAGCGACAAGATCGCTGCCATTGGTGTAAAGGTGAGCCATTGGGTAACGATGCACGGATTTGCGTTCAACGTCAATACGGATCTTTCCTACTTTGATCGTATCATCCCGTGTGGTATCTTTCATCGGGGTGTGACATCGCTGGAGCGCGTACTTGGCGCTCAAGTCCCCCTGCACGATGTTGCTTCACGGATCGTTTATCATTTCGGTCGTGTGTTTGATTGCCAGGTTATCGAAAGCGGGGCAACGGAGATTGCTGATTCGTTTTCATTATCAAGTAGAGAGAAAGTGGAATGGCTTCAATAAAAAAATCGGTGGCCGCTGAGGGAAGCACAAAAGTTTCATCGAAAAAAGTGAACCGTACGAACGGTCGGTCATCGATCAATCGAACCGATGTCGAGAAGAGAGCGGTATCCCTCAATCGGGATCGGCTCATCGATGCGTATCGCATCATGTTCGCTGCGCGCAAGACGGATGATAAGATTCTCCTCTTGCTTCGACAGGGGAAGGTGTTTTTCCACATTGGCGGGTCAGGTCACGAAGCTGCTCAGGTGGCGACAGCGTTTGCCATGAAGCCCGGCTATGACTGGGCGTATCCGTATTATCGCGATCTCGGATTCTCGCTTGGCTTTGGCTACACCATAGAAGAGATTTTTCTTGAAGCCCTTCATCGCGTACAAGGTCCGAGTAGTGCGGGATTCGCGATGCCATTTCATTATGGGCATAAGAAATGGCGCATCGTTGCCCAATCAAGCCCGACAGGTACACAATACCTCGAAGCGGTAGGGACTGCACTCGGAGCAGTGAAAGAAGGAAAGGACGAAGTTGTATACGTCTCCTCGGGCGAAGGGTCTACGAGCGAAGGAGAATTCCACGAGGCGATCAACTGGGCTGCTCGAGAGAAACTGCCGGTGATCTTCCTGATTCAGGACAACGAGTATGCGATCTCAGTAACAAAGAAAGAACAGACCGCCGCAAAGTCGGTGTACTATCTTACAAGTGGATATGAAGGATTGAATCGATACGAGGTCGATGGATGTGATTTCATTGCTTCACATCAGATCGCTCTCGAAGCTGTTCAGAAAGCGCGGCGAGGTGAAGGACCCAGTTTGATTGTCGCACATACCGTCCGCCTGCTCCCGCATTCTTCATCCGATGATCAGCGGAAGTATCGATCGGAAGAAGATCTGGCTGACGATCGTGGGAAAGATCCTTTGCCGCGATTCGAGAAGTATTTGATCAGCAACAACATTGTGTCCGGGTCTGATCTGAAGAAGCTTCAGGAGGAAGTGTTAGAACGAATTGATCGTGCCGCGGAAACAGCCGAAGCAGAGCCACAGCAGGATCCAAATAATCTCCTCAAGTACGTGTATTCTCCGAACATCATCATTTCCAGGGATGGATTTATCGAGCCCAAACACAAGGGTGAGAAGGTCGTGATGGTTGACGCGATCAACCACGCCATGGCTGAGGAGATGGAGCGCAATCCCGACATGCTGATCTATGGTGAAGATGTTGCCGGCGATAAAGGTGGTGTGTTCACGGCGACGAAAGGCTTAACGAAAAAATTTGGGTGGAAACGTGTGTTCAACTCCCCACTTGCTGAAGCAAGCATCGTCGGGACGGCATTTGGACTTGCCTTGCGCGGGTTCAAACCATGTGTGGAAATTCAGTTCGGTGATTACATTTGGCCCGCCTTCATGCAGCTACGCGATGAAGTGGCAATGCTTCGCTTCCGATCGAACAATGATTGGTCATGCCCAATGGTCGTGCGCGTGGCTGTCGGTGGTTACATCCACGGTGGGTTGTACCATAGTCAGAACATTGATGGATTCTTTACGCATATCCCCGGTTTGCGGGTCGTGATGCCCTCGAACGCTGCTGATGCGAAAGGGTTATTAAAAACTGCCTGTCGCTCGGAAGACCCGGTGATTTACTGTGAACACAAAGGGTTGTACCGCGCAAGCTTTGCGGCAACGCCAGAGCCGGATGCCGACTATTGTCTTCCATTCGGCGTTGCGAAAACAGTTCGTGAAGGGAGTGATATTTCTGTTATTACCTGGGGTATGATGGTGCAGCGCTCGCTCGAGGCAGCACGGAAGATGGAAGAGGGAGGAATCAACGTCGAGGTCATTGATCTGCGCACGCTCAATCCATTAGACACTGAATCGATTCTAGCAAGTGTGAACAAAACAGGCAAGGTTCTCATCGTTCATGAAGATACGCTTACGGGCGGATTCGGTGCAGAGATTGCTGCGATCATTGCCAGTGATGCGTTCCCTCGGCTCGACGCACCTATTAGGCGTGTCGCAGCGAAGGATGCACCGGTTCCGTATGGCCCTACGCTCGAGAATGCAATGCTGCCGCAGACCGCCGATATTCTGAAAGCGCTTGAAGAGTTGGCGGCGTTTTGAGTAATGGCTGAATTCAAAGAGGGGATAGTTGATGACCTTTTTGGAAATAAAATTGCAATCTCATCAGAACGTTGGAAACATATTTTGGAACAGCATCCTGAAATGCAGCATCACTTTGAAAATATCAAGAAAACTTTAAACGAACCCGATGTCATCAAGTTGAGTTCGTTGGATAAATCTGTAAGGATGTATTACAGATTTTTCTCATCGGTATTCGGCGGGAAGTATATTCTTGCCGTTGTTAAAATGAACAAAAGAAATTTTTTAGTTACTGCGTATGTTACCGATTATATTAAAACAGGAGATGAAATATGGAAAAGAAGAAGTTAAATTTTTCATACGATGCTGAGGGAGATGTCCTCGATATATCGATTGGAAAACCCGTTAGAGCTATTTCAAATGAAATAGATAATGAATTTTTTGTTCGTGTTCATCCTCGCACGAAAAAAATCGTTGGTTTTTCAATCTTAAATTTCAGAAAAAGAAGCCGACTGCGAAAAGGCGAAATCAGTATTCCTATTCATGCGAGTTTCTCGTTGTAAAGGGAAATGCACCTTATGAGCGAGAAGTGAAATTCTAAGAAACATTTATGAACTACACAAAAGAAGATGTAATTAGAGAATATAAGAAGTTCAAAGAGCATTTGGGAACGCAACCATCATCTCGCGAATTTTATTGTGAGACTGGAATTAATCGACATGTTTTAGAAAATTTATTTGGAAGTGGACCATACTCTAAATTAGTTAAAGAATGCGGTGACTCACCAGTTCAATTTGGTACTCCAAAAACAGAATTAGAGGATATCTTCATTCAGTATGGTAACTTTACGAGAGAATTAGGCAAGCCACCATTTAGTGCTGACTGGAAAAATAAGAAAGGTAAACCAAATATATCGCCAATTCATAGAACACACGGTATATTATGGAGTGATATGCCATATAGATTTTTAGAATTTGCCAAAGACAAACCTGAATGGAAAGATGTTGTTAATTTAATTCCACAGCAACCATCAAAGTCAAAGAGTGTTGAAAATAAAAAGATTGAAAATCTGTCTTACGAGTTTTATAAGTTTATTCCGCCTGTCGTACAAGATTTAAAGAATCTATCTATCGATGAACAGAATGCAACTGAGTTCGAAAAGCGCACATTACTTTTATTTCAACTTTTAGGTTTTGAGATTGACTATTACGGGCAAGGCACAGGTAGAAATCCTGATGGCATTGTGAAAGCGACTAAAGAAAGATATGTTGTCCTGATTGACGCTTGAACTGACCCCTTTGCGCCGGACGGTAAGAATGGTTAAGTTGGGCGGAAAGGAGAATCGTGGTTATGGGTCGACGGCGATTTACAAAGGAATTGAAGATAGAAGTTGTCCAAGAGGTAGAGTCTGGGTTACCATTGGCT
>JACOSO010000020.1 GCA_016178785.1 Bacteroidota bacterium
CTGGTAATTGTCATGGGAACGTTAATTGGTATCGTAACGGGATTGATTTTCTACGGAATACATCGCTGGCTCCCGATAACACCAAGCATTGAAATTGTTTTGAGTTTCGTGGCACCGTATTGCATGTATTACTTCGCAGAAAGCTTCCACTTTTCAGGAGTCTTGGCGGTAGTGTCAGGTGGTCTTCTGTTGTCGAGTAAGCGTCAACAGATGCTAACCTACCAAGGGCGCGTACAGGGATCAAACGTATGGTCAACCATTGGTTTCGTACTCAATGGAGTGGTGTTCCTATTAATCGGACTTCAACTGCCATCAATTACCAGTCACGTTGAGGAGGTCAGTTTGAGTCAAGCCATTTGGTACGGCCTTGCAATTTCATTAGTATTGATCATCGCACGATTACTCAGCACACTTGGTGCATCCGTTTTTACGCGGTTCATGGGGCATTTCATTACCGTTGCTGTTCGAAACCCCGGTTGGAAAATTCCGGTGATCTTTGGTTGGTCGGGAATGCGCGGTGTGGTTTCCCTTGCCGCTGCGCTTTCAATTCCTGCCCTTACACAAGAGGGTCTCCCTTTCCCTTATCGCAACTTGATTCTCTTTATAACCTTCATTGTTATTCTTGTTACACTGGTATTTCAAGGCCTTACCCTTCCGTGGCTTATCCGAAAGATAAGTCCAACGAGCGAACTCGAAACGATGACAGAACGCGAGCAAGAAATAATTATTCAAAAGAAGATCGCGCACACGTCACTTCAGTATCTTGAGGAAAGATACACAGAGGACCTTCGCACGAATGAACACATCAATAACCTTCATTCCAGAATGAAAATCGATGTGGCCTTTTTCAACCAAGGAATCGAAGAAATAAAAAACGCAAATAAAAACTCGCTCGGCCAATTTCAACGCATCTATCTGGAATTGCTGGAACAACAGCGCACTTTGCTTGATAAGATGAACCACAAAGCAGAGTTTGATGAAGATTTGATCCGAAAATACCTTTCATTGATCGACTTGGAAGAGTTCAAAATCCGGGAAAAACTATTACAAGAAATAGACCAAAGCAAGTGAACGCTTATTGAGCAGCTTTAACTGGCAAAGAGACTTCCAACTTTTCCCAATAGATAGCAATCTCTCCGCTAGCGTTATTCTCTGATTCAACTACGTAACGAAGCCTTTCCTGATTGGTCTCTTCGGTTTCAGGTTTTACTTTTACCCGTACAACATCTTCTTTAGAATCATAGTTATCTGCTAAGTGTTGTTCCCAATTCTTATTGATAATGATTGTCCATTCTTTCTTTCCCGGAATTGTAAACAATGCGTATTTTCCAGCAGCGATTGTTACGCCTCCGATCACCACATCCAGATTGAATTCTACGCTTGTGGCACGATGAGCACCTGTCACCCACACGTTATCAAATGGAACGAGCCCACCCCAGATCACCCGTCCGCGAACGGCTGGAGAGTAATAATTAATGGTGACGCCAGCATTGCCGATAGTGCCCATCGCCTTCGCCTTCAGGCTACCTTTCAGAGTATCCGTCTCGGTCTGCACGCTTATCACGCGAATATTCTCCTCTTTTGGAGGTACAATTTGCGAAGTTGCCTCTTTGCCTTCCTCTTTTGTTTTCGTGTTCGAACAAGCGGACAAAAGCCCAACAAGGATCAAACTGCTAAAAAATATTTTCATATTGAATTAGGGTCTTAAAATCTGCTATAATAAAACTGTAGCCACTTTGATGTTCTTTTCTTTATCGTCCGTCCAGGCAAAGATCAATTGATTTCCTGATTTAGTCATTTGCGGAAATCCGCTGGAACGCGACTCAGAAGATGAAGCAATAATCAAGGAAGGTTCTTTACTTCCGTCTGAATGGACTTTAGCCGCTTTGAGCACAGAACCTTCCATCCAACTAACAATGGCAGTCTTGTTGTCCACTAATACAATGTCTACTCTACCGATTGCACCACCTTCATCCACTCGAATTAGATTTCCAAAAGTTGCACCTCCATCTGTTGAGAAAATTACATTTACCTGCGAAGTATCTGATGCAGCTGAAAACCATGCTGCTGCAAGATTATTCCCTTCCGCGACAACACGAGGACCATTGACCGGGCAGCCGGCAATTTTCCAATTGTCATTGTGAATTGATTTTGGCTTTGTCCATTGATGATCAATCAGCCTTACGATGGACATGTCACGGATTTCATCGTCCGATCTGTCACGATAAATAACAACTGGACCATTAGAGGTAATGGCCGCACTGGTCTGGCAACAATCGCACGTTTTGTTATCAAGTTCCCATTCGTTGATTTTATTTCCCTTGTTATCAATAATTGCTGCCCTCAGGGTCATAGCCCCATGATGACTTCCATGATGTTCTGTATTCTCCATCCCCTCCATTACAGTATTTCTTCCATCGAGCCAAGTTACAAAGAAGTTGTCTCCATAGGGCAGAAGCGTTACAAAGCCATGTTCAGCTTGCTTCTTGTCATCATGAAGTACAATGGGATCAAGCCAGTTACGTCCGTTATCATTTGATGTGGTCAGCTTTACATCATAAGCATATGTGCTCTCTCCACTCTTATCAAGGAAATGCGCGACAAACTGTTTCCCGTTGGCAGCGATCATGGGGTAGTCTGCCCAATTCACAAACCATGTATTGCCTGACGCGATGATGACAGGCTCTGACCACTTATTATTCTGAAGACTTGAAAATTTGAAGGTGGTTTTTTCTTCAGCTTTCTCTATCCAAGACAGGTAAACAGTGCCGTCTTTATCAGTAAATAAAAATGGCTCACCACTGTTCGCTTGAGTGGGTGACAGTAGAGAATTGATTTGTTTGGTTTGCTGAGTCACGCTCTTCTTTTCCGAACAAGCAATGGCGATTGCGCACAGCATAAGAACATAGAATTCATTTTTCATGGTCATTCATTATTTTGGTGATTAGCTCAATGTTTTGTGGATCGTCCCACATTCGAAAGCCAGTCTCTGAGAATTTCAGTCGCCCTTCCTTATTATAAATAAACGTGGTGGGTAAAGCTTGGATGTTAAGCGCTTCGAGATTTTCGAGGTGGACGTAGTGAAAATTATATTTCCGTTTTTTAATAAACTTCTCAATTTGACTCCGGTCTTCGTTGGAGGCAAGCAGAAAAATCAAGTTTTCATTTTTCAACCTTTCCTTAACATTGGCTATGGTGGGCATTTCCTGGATGCAAGGTTTACACCACGTTGCCCAAAAGTTGATGAACACCGTTTTTCCTTCGTATTGTGCAAGGTTGATGGGCTGATCATCAAGTTCTTTCAGTTTTACTTTGGCAATATCATTTTCCTTTGCTCGAGAACAACTTAAAAGTGCAAAAAGCAGTAAATAGAATGATCCGGATTTCATTGTCTTATCACTATCAATGATCATGATGTTTCTCTGTGCTGTCAGCTTTTTTCACAGCCTCGAGCTTCATTCCGCATTTCGAACATTTGTCGCCATCCTTGCCGGTTACTTCTGGGTGCATCGGGCAAGCATAGGCCGTTTCGTTATCATGTTCCTCGCCTTCCGCGTGTTTGTGGTTTTCATCCTCTTTTTGCTCCTGCTCAGTCTTTTTGCTATTGCAGCTTATGACCAAAACGGATCCGGTTATAAATCCTGAAATAAGAATGACAATAGTTACAATTGACTTTTTCATAGTGTTAGTGTTTAAGTTTGTTGATAGAATAGTTTATTAATGTTCGTGATGATGATATTTTTTGTCTCCAGTCATGTTTAGAGTTACGCTCCAGGTTCGATATTTTATTAAAGTGTTTCTTTTGTTCTTCCACATTTCAACATACGTTGCCCCATATAAGGGTTAACAATCTCTTTTGTACTGCTGAGCCAGTTAGCCCCTTCACCGTTTTTTGCCATCGGGCAGAATTGATAATAAAGTTCTGACCCCTCATTGGGACGATAGGCCTTTACCAAAGCATACATACCCTCACTAATCGTAGCGAGTTCCAATCGGGTTTCTTCAATGTCCGCACTTGCGCTGATACCCGTAAGGCCTTGATTTAACTTTGCCAATTGAGCATGATAAAAATCCATTTGCTCTCCCATGAGCTTTGACATCTCGAATTTGCTGATGGTCTCAGATAATTTTTTTGCTGCCGCCTTCGCATCGTCCTGGTTGTCCTCGATTAATGACTGATTCAGCGCGAAGTAATCTTTAAGGAACCCGTTGAGTTGAGTTTTAACAGAAGCATCTACATTCTCAAAAGCTTTCACCTCTATTGTTGCAGCGACCTGCTCGACTTTGGCGGTATCCGTTTTATCATGGCCTTCGTGACTTTCAGTAGTTTTTTTTTTGCTACCTGAACAGCCCGAGATGAATACAACAAGGTAAAATACAAGGGCGCTTACAATTGTGTTTTTAGTTTTCATAGTCAGTTTTAGTTTATAATATTTATTTGATTGATTACAATAGAAGCAAGCAACCCGATGCATAGATGGAGCCAAGTCATTAGGTTACCGGTTTTGTTTTTGGATTTTTCATTTCCTGTTTTAAAACAATCTGTCATGCTCGATATTTAGTGATGGTGATGTCCCGCTGAAAGATCTCCACCCTTCTTGAGTACGAGTTCACCGTAGAGCAAATAAGCTCCGGTAATCACCACGTTTTCTTTTTCCTCAATCCCCTCGGTGATCTCGACTTTTTCAAAATTTTCGAGGCCGGTCTGCACCATTCGCGGTTTGAACGCACCATCTTTTTCAAGTATCCATACATGACTTCCTTTGCCATCGCGAATCACGGCATCTACAGGAAGGGCTATGGCTTTCTTTTCCGAGTGTGAAAGGATGACGGTGGCCTGCATCCCGGGAAGAAATTCCTTTTTGCTATTATTGATCTGAGCACGTAATGTGATGATCTGACTTCCCTGGCGGTACTCGGGGCTTAAGAAAGTAACTTTCCCTACTACCGTTTCATTTTCAAATCCGCTAATTTTTACCCGCACGATGTCTCCCGTTTTGACCAACGAAGATTCGCCCGTATAAAGCTCTGCTTCAGCCCAAACCTGGTCAAGCCTTTCGATGCGGTACAAGGCGCTTCCTTCTGAAACATACTGTCCTTCTGTTGCATCGATTCGTGCAACAACACCCGACACGTGTGCAACAAATGTGATCCTCGAATCTGTTTTTTTTCGCAGTGCAAGTTGGCTTACCTGCTCTTTAGTCATTCCAAAAAGGACAAGCTTCTTTTCAGATGCCTTAAGGAAAGATTCGTAACGCGGCTCCTTCAATTCATCAAACTGGCGAAGTGCCAAAAGATATTCCTGCTGGAGAATAAGTAATTGCTCACTGTAAATTTCATAAAGCGCCTGGCCTTGCGTTACCCGTTGCCCAATCTCTTTAAGATATAATTTTTCGATCCGGCCCTGAACCCGGCTGCTTACCACCTCAGTTTGTTCTTCATTCACCATTAGCTTTCCGGTGAGTATGGTATTTTCGCCCATATTTTCGAAACGGGTAAGCGTGGTGGTGATGTTTGCCAACTTAATCTGGCTTTCGTTGAGCATGATTGAACCGTCAGCACCTGCTGTGGCATCCATCTTCACTAAGTCCATTCCACAGATTGGACAACTACCTGGTTTATCCTGGATAACTTGCGGGTGCATCGGACACGTATATTTTGTTGCATCATGCTGCGCATGTTCATTCTTCTTCCCGCACATCGAAAGCGCAAGTGTGCCAAATAGTAATAAGACATATGCCGAAGTCTTCATAATTTTAATTTTTGACTTTGATAAAACTTTCGCTGTCTACCATAAACTGTGCGTTGTAAGAGACACTGTCACTTGCCTCCAATCCACTGAGTACTTCAATCCAATTGCCGGACTGATGTGCAGTGACGATTTCTTTTGGACGGAATACACCACGTCTTTTAATAAAGGTGATTTCTTTCGTCCCGAGATTGAGCCTTGCTGATTGCGGAATCCAAATCGCTTCTTTGGAAGTTATCGTGAATTGAGCGGTCACTAATTGTCCGATCCGCAGTTTGCCAGCCTGTCCGGCAGGCGGGCTGCCGACATTTGATAAATAGACTCTTACTTTTACAAAACTTTCACCGCTCTTAAAGAACGGTTGGACAAAATTTACTTTGGATTCGATTGTTTCAGTGGTGTTATCAAATGTCAGGTGTGCGAGATCGTTTATTTTTATTGAAGCAGCATCTCTTTGGTACACATCGAATTCAGCCCACACGTATTCTGTGTTTACTACTTTGAAAACACTTTGCCCTGCGCTGACATACATGCCTTCGCGCGTTAGCAGCTCACTGCTTGATACAGGGGTTAAAGTTTGCACCGAATTTGATTTGCCTTCATTTGCCATACCGCCATCCATCGCGGAGCTTGCGGTTTTTGGTGAAATGGGAACCGGAGAAGTTAGTGCGGCTTCTTCCACAACATAACCATCCACCGGACTGAACACATTGAATGAATAAGACTCTTCACCAGTGGAAATCAAGCGGTCAATTTGCGAATTGGATACGCCAAGCAAACGCAATTTTTCTTTTGCTCCTTCAATGAGTTGAGAATTTTCTTTATCCGACTTAATAAGATAAAGCAAATCGCGCTGGGCCGTTACCAAATCAGGACTGTAGATTTCAAGGATTTTTTGCCCCTTGCGAATGGGTTGAAAATTATACTTGATCGAAAGTTTTTCAATGCGGCCTCCGAAACGAATAGGAACCGATGTAATCCTTCGGGTATCATATGTAATTATGCCGTTGGCTTTTGTAGTAATCTCCATTTCCTTTTGAACAGGCATAACCGTTTTAATGGAACTGATGACCATTGCATTTGTAGGCTTCAGCAAATAGTTAAGTTCTGCCGTAATCTTTACTTCTTCCCCTGGCAGACCTTTCTGTACCAAATCCATAGCACAAACCGGGCACGTTCCGGGCATGTCTTGAATCACAGTTGGGTGCATGGGGCAGGTGTAGCTTTCATGCTGCGATTGCTTTTTGTTTTGTGTGCAGGCGAATGCAACTATCAGCAATACGGTTGTAGTCCATAGTCGATAGTCGATAGTCCTTTGCTTATTTGCCATGGACTGTGGACCATAGACCATCGACTGTTTTTTATTTTTCCAATTGTTTCTCATAGCTGACAACCATTTCATAATACTTTTGAACCGTTTCCAGATACTGCATCTGTGTCATGTTGAGTGTTTCCCATGCATCGATCACAATGGGAAGCTCTTCCTTGTTTTCCTCGTAGGCCAGCATAAGTGTTTCATAATTCTTGCGCAATGCCGGCACAATGCGTTTCTCATAATTTTCAATTTGCCTGCTCAACGTAGTGATTTCCGTCACCATAGAATTAGTCATGCCCTGGAGTTCATTCAGAATAGCAGTTCTCTCGCTTTTCATAGCTTCGATTTCCTTGCCCATCCCCTGGATGTTGGACTTATACATTTTGGAAGACCAGGGGGCGATTGGGATGGAAATCATACCGAGTAACATAAATTGATTTGGCATTCCGGTTCCCCGGGCAAACATGTGGTTAAAACTAAGGTTGAAGTCAGGCTTTGATTGATAGCTCTCCAGTACCTGGTTCAGCTTCATGGACTGAATACTTTTATCAATCCTGCGGATATCGCTGCGTCTTTCTGCAAAGTCAATCGTGTCAGTTGCTTCGGGTAAAAACTTATTTGAGATCCGTGTAGTGTCAATCGAAAATCTCAAATCGCTCGGCACATTCATTAACTCGTTAAGCAGGATATTTTTCTGAACGATCTGATTGTCGTTCATCAGCATCATGTTGCGTACTTCCTGTAGCCGTCCTTCCGCTTTATAAATGTTACCCAACTTGCTTTGATTATAGGGATAGCGCAATTGAGCAATCTTCAGCACAAGGCCTATAATTTCTTCGTTCTCTTTCAATACCGTTTTCTTTTTCTCGAGCACCAACCATTGATAATAAGCCGTCTTGGCTTGGGCGCGCAGCTCATTGAAAACATATTTTTCACTGGCTTGTTCAATAGCAGCCTTCGATTCAAGGTATCCTTGGTTTGCCCGAAGCTTGGCAGGGCTGGTAAATTTCTGTTGTACTGAAAGCATGATCTGTCCCTTGTCGCGCGGATCTTCGACTTTCCTGTAGGGCAACATCCAAAATCCACCTCCCACTTCGGGGGCCATCCAGCTTTTCGCTCCTTTGGCATACTCGTTCATGGCATCTGCACGTGAACTGTAGCTCTTCAGCATGGGGTTTCTTTCTTTGACAACAGTAAGAATGCTGTCCAATGAAACACGATGTTGTCCATTGACTTGAGAGCCGATGAGCAGCATGATTGCGAGCAGAGATATTTTAGTGTTTGACATCATGGATTTCCAGTTTTCCGAATTTTCTTAATTCATATTCTTTTGTCATCAGAAAGATCAGTGGAGTTACAAGCAGGATGTGAGTAGATGAAGTCAGTACTCCTCCAATCATTGGCAACACAATGGGTTGCATTACATCACTGCCCACACCAGTTGACCACAAGACAGGCACTAAGCCGAATAAGGCAACACACACAGTCATCAGTTTCGGGCGAAGGCGTTTGGCAGCCCCGGCTATTACGTATTCGCGCAGGTCATCTGTAGTGATTACATCGCTTGAGTTTCCTTTTAGTGTGACTAATTGTTGCATCGCGTCATTAAGATAGATCACCATCACTACTCCTGTTTCCACTGCAATTCCAAACAAGGCAATGAATCCGACTGCGACTGCGACAGAAAGGTGAACTCCGTAGAAATAAATAATGTACGCCCCTCCGATAAGTGCAAAGGGAACTGTGATAAGACTCAGGAACGCTTCACGGATAGATTTGAACGCCAGGTAGAGTGATAGGAAAATAATGAGTAGCACAACAGGAGCGATGATTGCAAGTGTCTGCTTGCCACGAATAAGGTTTTCATACTGTCCGCTCCATTCGATGAAGTAGCCACTTGGCAAGCCTGTCAATTCTGTGTTGACCTTTTCAATTGCTTCGCTCACAGTACTTCCCAAGTCACGGTCACGAACATTGAACAAAACTGCCCCGCGTAGCATAGCATTATCTGATGAGATCATGGGTGGACCATTTTCGAAACGCACTTCAGCAACAGAAGACAATGGAATGGTACCTAATGAAGTTGTTTTGATAGGAATCCGTTTTATTCTTTCAATGCTGTTGCGGTAATCTTGTGGCAAGCGGACATTGATTGAAAAACGTTGGCGGCCTTCGATGGTATTCGCTAAAGGCGTTCCGCCAATGGCAGTCTCTACTACCATGTTCACGTCCTGAATACCTAAACCATAGCGACCTATTTTTTCACGATCAATGTCAATCAATAAATATTTACCTCCGGTAATCGGTTCTACGTATAAATCTTTCACACCCCGAATACCTTCCATTAATTTTTTCACTCGCTCAGATACAGCATAGATCGTATCCAGGTTTTGACCGTGCACTTTCACACCCACATCCGTGCGGATACCGGTGGCGAGCATGTTGATCCGGTTGATGATCGGTTGCGTCCATCCGTTGACCACACCTGGGATTTGAAGTTTGGCATCAAGTTCATTCACAATATCTTTTTTCGTGATGCCCTTGCGCCATTCCGATTTCGGCTTGAGCATGATTATCGTTTCGATCATGCTGATGGGAGAGTTGTCCGTTGGCGTGCTGGCCCTTCCTGCTTTGCCCAACACTTTGTCTACTTCCGGAACAGACTTGATGATGTTATCCTGCACCTGAAGTATTCTTTTGATCTCCGAATTGGAAACGTCCGGCAAAGTCACAGGCATAAATAAAATGGACTGCTCATCTAACGGGGGCATGAACTCACTTCCCAGTCCGATCATCAAGGGTACACTTACTGCGAGTGCAACCAGATTGATGCCAATGGTTGTTTTTCTCCATTTCATGCAAGTGCGAATGATGGGTTCGTAAATGTTCTCAAGTCCACGCGTAAGAGGATTCGCTTTTTCATTTTTGAATTTGCCACGCATGAAGAGCGAAATCATGACTGGGGCAAGCGTAATGACCAGGAAAGCGTCCACAATCAGGATAAATGTTTTAGTGTAAGCGAGTGGATGGAACAATTTTCCTTCTTGCCCCGTGAGCATAAACACCGGCAGGAATGAAGTGATAATGATAATTGTTGAATAGAATACTCCACGAGACACTTGCTTGCTGGATTTCTCGATGATGGCTTCCCGCTCTTCGGCAGGGATTTCAACGTAATCCTTTTTCTTTTTGAAAATTCTACTGAGCATGTCTTTACGGATTTAGTTGTTGGTTTAATTCCTCCTGACGGATAGCGAGGTTCCGATACGAATTTTCCGCCATGATAATCCCGTTGTCGACTATCACTCCGATGGCCAAAGCAATACCCGTCAACGACATGATGTTGGACGAAATGCCAAACGCATTTAATAAAATAAAGCTGGTCGCAATGGTGATCGGGATCTGGATGATGATACTGATAGCGCTTCGCCAATGGAAGAGAAAAAGTATAACCACCAAAGAGACCACAATCATTTCTTCAATGAGAGTTTCCTTAATAGAGGAAATAGACTCTTCAATCAAACCGCTCCGGTCATATATGATATTGAACTTCATGCCTTGCGGAAAACCTTTAGCGACTTCATCCATTTTCTTTTTTACATGATGGATTACTTCATCCGCGTTCTCTCCATATCGCATCACGATAATTCCTCCCACAGCCTCCCCCTTACCATTCAGGTCAAAAATTCCAAGGCGTGTCTCTCCGGTCATCTGAACGGTGGCAATATCCTTTATCCGAATTGGCGTGGCATTCTCCGTCTTTACAGGGATCGCTTCAATGTCTTCGATCGACTTGAGGTAGCCGGTTGTCTTGATGATGTAGCCAATGTCACTGAGTTCAAACTTGCGTCCGCCTGCTTCATTGTTATTGTTGCGGATCGATTGGATGATTTCTGGAATAGACAAACCGTAGTAAGTAAGTTTGTTGGGGTCGACCGTGACCTGGTATTGTTTTTCAAAACCTCCGAAGGAAGCAACTTCACTTACACCTGAAACATTTTGCAAGGCGAACTTCACATACCAATCTTGAATGGCGCGTTGTTCGCCAAGGTCCATTTCAGGGGCATCAAGGGTGTACCACAGAATGTGGCCGACACCGGTGCCATCAGGACCGAGAGTTGGGGTAACACCGGATGGAAGTAAACCCGTTGCCGAGTTTAGTCTTTCTAAAACACGCTGGCGTGCCCAGTAAATGTCAACATCATCATTGAAGATGACATAGATGAAACTCATGCCGAACATCGAGGCCCCCCGCACATATTTTACTTTAGGGAGACCCTGCATGTTAGTGATCAATGGATAGGTAATCTGATCTTCCATGATCTGCGGACTGCGCCCCATCCATTCGGTGAACACGATCACCTGATTTTCCGAAAGGTCAGGGATAGCATCGATTTTATTTACCTGAACGGAATAGACACCCCAGGCAAATAATCCGGCTGCGATGAGCAGCACAAAAAATTTATTGCGCAGTGATATTGAAATTAAGTTTTGAATCATAGCTGAAAAGTCTTTTTGTGATTGGGCATCACCCAGAAAAAAAAGCGCCAAGTCGATCAAAATTGACCGCCTGAGACTTTTGACAGCTATGAAATCAGATTAAGAAAGACTGAGCGAGGATGGTGATGTCCCGCTCTATCAATGGTGGTTTGTAATGAGCATAACGGGGGGCAGCAACGAAAGAATCTAAATCAATAGAATATAAAACAGGGAGTATTACTGCAATGAGGTTGAATGAAGGGGTGATCTGTGTAGCAGCTTTTACTTCTGCAGTTGTTTCTTTCCCTTTCAGAAGAATGCTCTTTTCTTCGCAGCAACCATTTTTCTTTGCATGACGCTCAGTGCCATGACATGGCTTCTGCATTTCCTTGCAAGGCTGGGCTTTTACGAAGACCGCAATGGATTGAACTTGTCCTGCGCATAAATGCAAATTCACAGTAACCCCGATAGAGGCAATCAGCACGAGGCTTGCCAGGAAACCGGATACTATGGAGCGCGTTAATTTCATTGATTACAAGGCAAACTTACAAAACTTTTCATTCAAACGGATTTTAAGGCAACATGGTTTCGGCCGTCCCTACAATAACCAAATCTGTAATAATAGTCACCGTGCTCATCTTATTGTAGTATTCCAGAAGCTTTGTTTTGAAGATTTCGTTCGATGTCGGCTAATCCGTGGTTTAATCAAAATGAATCGGCTCCGGGAATTATTTTTAATTCACCCTGGATACAGACTGAACTACTAGGCGCGAGTTTGGGTCATAAGCTGTAGCCAACACTTTATTCCGGAGGTATGAATTAAATTGTCCTTGCTCTAAGCCTAAGACTATTCACAACAACCGAAACCGAACTTAAGCTCATAGCAAATGCAGCAAGCATCGGGCTTAAGAGTATTCCGAAATATGGATAAAGCACACCTGCTGCAATTGGAATTCCAACTGTGTTATAGACAAAAGCAAAAAACAAATTCTGCTTGATGTTGCTCATCACTTCGGAGCTCAATTTTCTTGCTCGGATAATTCCCTCAAGATCGCCTTTTACTAATGTTATACCAGCGCTTTGAATAGCTGCATCTGTGCCAGTACCCATTGCAATGCCCACGTTTGCCTGTGCTAACGCGGGTGCGTCATTTATTCCATCGCCAGCCATGGCGACAACTTTACCAACCTGTTGTAGTTCTTTTACTTTATTGAGTTTATCAGCTGGAAGATAGTCAGCTTGGTATCCATCAAGCCCCAATTCATCGGCTACGTCACTGGCGGTAATTTTATTATCGCCTGTGAGCATGATCACTTGAAGGCCTTGCCTTTGTAATTCTTGAATAGCCTTCTTTGAATTTTTCTTTACCGGATCTGTCACACTAATGTAGCCGACCAATTCATTTTCAATGATCACATACATTACCGTCTCACCTTTTGATTGTCGCCCTTCAACTTCTTTCAAAATCGATTCGTCAGGAATCAGCCGATGTGTGTTGAGAAGTTTTGAGTTGCCGATATAAACTTTCTTATCATCGATAGTTCCGATGATACCTTGTCCTGTCATTGAATCAAAATTTTTCACTTCACGTAAAACGAGATTTCTATCCTTTGCTCCCTTCACGATGGCTTCTGCCAAGGGATGTTCGCTCTTCGATTCAAGGGAGGCCGCCATATTTAAGATATCGTCCTCATTTATTGAGTCGACAAGTGCCCTTACGGATTTAAGAGTTGGCTTTCCTTCAGTGATCGTCCCTGTCTTATCGATGACGAGAACATTGACTTTTTTCATTTCTTCAATCACCTTAGCTTCCTTGATGAGCACCCCCATCGTTGCTCCGCGGCCTGTACCCACCATGATAGACATTGGTGTTGCAAGCCCTAGCGCGCAAGGACAAGCAATAATAAGTACCGTTACCGCATTCGCAAAAGCAAAGACCAACGCTGGATCTGGTCCCCAAACGGCCCACGCAATAAATGTCGTTATCGAAATGATGACCACTACCGGCACAAAATATTCAGAGATCTTATCAGCAAGATTTTGAATGGGCGCCTTAGAGCGGCTCGCCTTGTTTACCATTTCAATAATTTGTGCGAGCAGTGTATCTGCCCCCACCTTCAAAGCTTTCATCTCAAAACTTCCTGTTCTATTTACAGTGCCACCGGTTACCGGGTCGCGAGGATTTTTTTCTACAGGCACAGGTTCGCCAGTGATCATTGATTCATCTACGGAGCTATTGCCCTTCATAACTTCTCCATCAACCGGAATTTTTTCGCCTGGCTTAATTTTCAGAAGATCATTCAATTGCACATGCTCCAAAGGAATGGTTTGCTCAATACCGTTTCTTACTACCGTGGCTTCCGGTGGTACCAAATTCAATAGGGCACGGATGGCACTGTTTGTTCGACCGCGTGCCTTCAGTTCTAGAACCTGACCCAATAATATAAGAGTCAGAATTACTGTAGCTGCTTCAAAGTATAAATGCACAGCATCGTCCATTTTGAATTGCTCTGGAAACAAACCTGGAAAAATTAAGGCAATGATGCTAAACAAATAAGCTGCACCTGCTCCAAGAGAAATGAGGGTCCACATATTTGGTGACCAACGTACTACTGAACGATAACCACGCGTAAAGAAATCTGCACTGCAGTAGAACAAAACAGGAGTCGATAAAACAAATTGAATCCAGCCCCATGTAGTTTTGCTCGCCATATCTGAAAGATGTAATTGCACCATCTCACTCATGGCAATAATGAATACAGGTATAGTAAATACCGTAGCAATCCAAAATCTTTTGAGCATTGCCTTGTATGCAGCTTCTTCTTCCTGGTTGTCCTTTTGAATAATTCTTGGGACCAACTCCATGCCGCAGATAGGACAGCTTCCCGGTTCATTGCGGATTACTTCCGGATGCATCGGGCAGGTATATTCTGTACTTCTCGTTTTTAACTTCTGTTCTTTAACCAAGTGCATTCCGCACACCGGACAGTTGCCTGGCTTTGAATATTTCTTCTCGCCTTCGCATAACATTGGACAGTAGTACTGACCACTCTCGTTGCCTTGGTTAGCTACTTTTTTCAAGTTCTCAGGTCCATGCAAGTGATGCTCACTTCCCTCCCCTTTCTTGACCGACACTAAATTCATTCCACAAATCGGGCATTTACCGGGTTCATTCTTCACCACGTCAGGGTGCATGGGGCAGGTATATTGTTGAGTTTCCAACTCCATTTTTAAATGTTTTCAGGTTACTAACCTCAAACGATAACTTTAAGTTTTTTCAAAGACCAGTTTACAATTGCAGTAAATAAACTAAACCCAATGACAACAGCCCAATCTGCGGCAGATAGGTGATCCAATCGTAAGGCATCGGCAACCGGTGAAATAAAAAACGCACCAACAGTAATCAGAATACAAAGTGCCAGCGCGTACCAAACATATTTGTTGCGTGCCACATCGGTTTTAAAAAAAGACTTGTTTCTGTCAGAAGTCATATTCAACACATGAAAAAGCTGTGAAAAGATAAGTGTTATGAAAAGGACGTTGTTGCACAGTTCTTTGTTCCACGATTCTATTTCATGTGCCCTGCCGTGTATGAAAAATACGGCCAGTAAACACCCAATGGTGATGACTAACGCGTAAACGATCAAAGATTTCCATTGCTCTCGGCCGATGATTGGTTCGGTGCTACTTCGTGGTTTTTGTTTCATCACGCTGTCGCTTCCCTTGGTAACTCCCAAAGCAAGCGCGGGCAGCACATCTGTGACTATATTAATATAGAGGATCTGAAGAGGAAACAACGCGTAATGAACGTTTAGTATAGAAGTCATCGAGATCAGGAACAATTCGCTTACGTTACAGGAGAGTAAAAAAACGATGAACTTCCTGATGTTGTCAAAAATCACCCGGCCTTGTTTGATGGCAACTACAATGGAAGAGAACGAATCGTCTTTAAGCACCATGTCTGCTACTTCTTGAGCAACTTGAGTTCCGCGTAAACCCATAGCAATCCCGATGTCTGCTTTCTTTAAGGCAGGTGCATCGTTCACACCATCACCGGTCATTCCTACTACTTCATTATTCTCTTGCAAGAGCCTGACCAAGTCAAGTTTTTGTTTAGGGTTTACACGCGCGAAAATTCGAGTATGTAACCAAGCCTTTTTTCTCTCAGCATCAAGCTGCTCATAGTCGCCCATTGTATTTCCGTGCATAACCTGATCATCCTGCCCTGAATCCAAAAGCCCAAGTTTTAATCCAATTTTTTTCGCAGTTGCCGGATGATCGCCCGTGACCATAATCACCTTAACTCCTGCAGATTTACAGTCCTTTATCGCCTCGGGCACTTCGTTTCTGGGCGGGTCCATCATTCCGATTAACCCTGTAAAAATGAGCTCTTTGTTTAGCTCGCCAGGTATATCATCAGTTTCTTTGAATGCTGCCGCAATGACACGCAATCCAGAAGAAGCCATTTCACTAGCCTCTGTCATATATTGATTTCTGACAGACTCACTTAAGGGCACAACCTTGTTATCTTCTAAAAAGTGAGTACAGCTTTGAAGTACTTCGTCTGCTCCTCCTTTTGAATACGTAGTGAAACGCCCACTGTGAGCATGACAGGTGGCCATGATTTTTGTCGCAGAGTCAAAAGGTTCTTCAAAGACTTTAGGGTATTGTTTTCTAATGGAGAAAATATCTTTTTTGCCTGCCCTGACAAATTTTAGCAACCCGGTTTCGAGAGGATCTCCTACTTCTTGTAATTTGCCATCACGGTCAACGGAAACCTCTGCTGTATTACATAGTGTTGATACCAATTGAATAATCTCGTAATTCTGAGTTTGCTGGATTAATCCTCCTTGAAGAATGCGCATGGTCTGTGTAAGTGCATCCGGTTCAAACACAAATTCACTGCCATTAATCCTGATGTGATTAACCTCAATTCTGTTTTGAGTAAGCGTACCCGTCTTGTCCGTACAGATAACAGTAGTGCCTCCCAGTGTTTCAACCGCAGCAAGTTTTTTAACAATTACATTATGTCTTGCCATACGCAACATCCCTTGTGCGAGGGCAAGCGTAGCTACAATAGGCAATCCTTCGGGTATGGCTGCGACTGCCAAGGCGATGGAAGTCATCAGCATATTCACAAGAGGGTGCCCATATAATACTCCCGCAAGAAAGATTAACACTACAAGCATCACTGTTATCCAGATCAATTTTTTACTGAATTGCTCGATCTTCTTTTCAAGTGGAGTGTCTGCGGCATCGGCCGATTGCACAAGGGCCGCAATTTTACCCAACTCGGTTTGCATCCCGGTTGAAGTAACAATAAAATAACCGTTCCCTTTCGTCACGCTCGTCCCTCTATACAAGATATTCGTACGTTCGGCCAATGAAGTATCTTCTGGCAGCGCATCCAACTGCTTGCTTACAGGAACAGATTCTCCTGTTAATGAAGATTCATCGATTTCAAATTGAGAAAATGAAATGAGACGGCCATCGGCTTGCACTATATCACCCGCCTCGACAAACATCAAATCTCCGGGTACGACCTCATCAGAAAGAATTTCACGCATGCTTCCATCTCTGATAACCTTCGCTGGAACCAAAGTCAATTTCTTCAGCGCTTCCATACTCTGCTCTGCCTGATATTCCATGATAAAGCCAATGATTGCATTGATCACGATCACTACTCCAATGGCTGTTGCGTCAAGGTATTCCTCGAAGTACGAGGAGAGTCCCGCAGCAATGATGAGCAAAAACACAAACGGGCTTTTGAATTGAGCTATGAGAATCACAACAGGATTTACTTTCTTTTTTTCTTGCAATGAGTTGGGCCCATATTGATCGAGTCTTCTTTCCGCTTCGTTCGAACTTAATCCTTTTTTAGAATCGCTTTTTAATTCCAGCAATACTTCCTTCCACTGTTTTGCATGTGCACTTTTTAATTCCATAGATTAATTTGACACTTTTTGTTGATGGTCTGATTGGACACACAACTCACAGCCTTCCTTTAAAATTCTTTCTTTTCTCAGAGGTGTAATCTCCAATGCGTCAAGTAAATCAGGCTGAGAACAAATCTCTTTGCACAACACTATTCTTTTTTCAAGAAGGTCCTGCTTCTCCAATTTGGTAAGAGTTGTCATACATGTAATTGGGTGCAACCCAGAAAGATCAATCAGTTCATTGAGACTACCCTTCTTTGGATAATCCCAACCTAACAAGTGAAGACCCGCGCAAGTACCGTACTGAATGGCATCGGCTGTAAACTTTGTATTAGTGACAACCCAACCCTGATGGAATTTAGTGTTGTGCCCAGGCATTGTGAGCCAATGTTTTTCAACATCTTGAAAACG
This sequence comes from Bacteroidota bacterium, assembly GCA_016178785.1. Taxonomy (GTDB): domain Bacteria; phylum Bacteroidota; class Bacteroidia; order Cytophagales; family Cyclobacteriaceae; genus ELB16-189. The sequence continues at coordinate 17,891 of JACOSO010000020.1, forward strand.
GGCCTGGATGTAAAGTGGAATTTTGACATCGCATTTGATGCCTTGCGTGTTGTGGAATTTGCACTCGACCATAAAATGCTGATCGCCTTTTTCAGCCACCACATCAATCTCGTGCTTCACGCAGTGGCCCTCCACGAACACGCCAACTTGAACTGCAAAGCCCTGGGATCTTAAAATCTCCGAAATAAATTTCTCAAATGGAAATCCCGAAGGCCCGAGTTCCATGACGGCTTGCTTAAGACTATAACGGGCGGCATGGGCCCTGGAAGTTTTCTTGAGAATGTTGAAAGCATGTGTATAAATCTTTTTGGTAGAGATACCATCGCGCAAATACGGCTTGAGTTCATCGATTACTTCTTCAATTGCGTTGTCATCCGCGCCTGACCGTTTCAGAGACTGTTGGAGCTTCACTAGTGAAAAAGGAACCTTTTCGCCAGAAGCTTTAGTGACCAATATTTGATTTTCAGAGACACTCATCCTCTTACTATAACGGTTACGAGCTTTGACATCACTTGTCTCATTTTTTATCTTGCTCATCCAAACTGAAGTTTGCATTTTCTTCAGTTTCAATCCATTTCGTACCTGATCTCCTTAAAACCACTACCGATAATCCGTAGACATCACGAAGAGTCTCCTTTAAATCAGCAACAGTCATGGAATGTAAAAGAGTCAGATCTCCTTTGGCGTGTACCACACGACAGTCGCCAAGCGTTTTGCTACCATCCATTAGTTTTTCAGAGGCCGAGCTTTTCAGATGGCTGGATTTGCTCAAAAAATCAATTCTCATGTGCGGGAGGAATTTGTTAAACTCTTCCTGAACTGCGAAGATTTTGCGATGATCGTTTATTTGAATTTTCATAATGATAGATTTTAATTGATAGTCTGTTGATCACTAATTGTTTTCACTATTCCTTTTTTCAAGATGAAATTGCCATCCTTTATCTCGTCTCTGTTTCGTATTCATATTCAGCCTGAAGTCGGAACAAAAGCTGCAGCTTTTCAAGTTGTTCAAATCTTTTCATCAACAACATGTCCCACGCATCGAGCAAGACGAAAAAGTTTCCAGTATTTTGTTTGTAAGCCAAAAGATTTGCTTCCATGTTTTTAGAATAGGTCAGAATGATAGAGTCTCTAAAATTATCATATTGTTGTCTTTCATATTTCAGCATAGCAAGCCTTTCATTGGTCATTCGGGCAGCCATGAGTTTCATATTTTCTTTTTCAAGGCTCATCGCTTGAATCTCATAAGTCATTGATTGCACTTCGGTTTTATACATTTTCGAAGACCAGGGAGCAATAGGAATTGTAATCATACCCATTACGGTGAACTGATTAGGCATACCATACATATTCATGTGACTAACTCGCAATCCGAAGTCCGGTTTATTGCCGGTAGCCATCCAAATGCGGTTCATTTCCATTGCGTGAATACTATTCGTCATGCTGCTTATGTCACTCCGCTGAACTAGGGAGGTGTCTTGTAAAAGAATCGTTGACTCATAGTCTTTCAAAACAACGGCTGTGTCGATAGTGAAGGGTGTAGTCGTTTCCCGGTTCAGCAATGTATTAAGGCCAATATTACTTTCAGTGATTTCGCTCTTTGCCATGGTTTCCATGTTGGTAAGCTCCTGGGCTCTGGCCTTGGCTTTGAAAATGGAACTAAGATTTGCTTGATTGTAAGTGTATTTGGATTCAGACATTTTGATCAACAAGTTCAGAACCTTCCTGCTGTCCGCGATCAATCTGATTTTCCTCTCCCCAACGAGACGTTGATAGAAAAGTAGTCGCACCTGTGTGCGAAGTATGTTCTTTGTCCATGCTGCGTTGTTTTGCTGAACCTCTTTTAATGAAGAGTAATAATTTCCCTTAGCTCTCAGTTTTGACGAGTTAGGAATCATCTGTTCAGCCGAAAACATCAGTGCTGCCCAATTCATTGGATCATCTTTTCGTTTGATCATATTCAATTGATAGGGAAACGAATTCAGTCCGAATGAAAAAGTGGGTGGCATCCAACTTGAACTACCTTCTACTTTTGATTGCAATGACTTGACGCGCAAATCATATTGAAGCACAAGTGGATATTCTGTTTCAACTCTCTTGACAATATAATTAAGGCTTAGAACAGCGGTATCCTGAGAATACAAATTTGCCATTGGTACCAAAAGAAGAAAACTGATTATATGGTTTACTTTAGAATTCATGATTCACCTTCAAGCGATTTCTTACAATCTCCAAGCATGTTTTTTAAACACCATACGCAATACCAGTCTGCCAGAAAAAATGAGAGCAACCGATAAAACCATCCGCTTGGCTTTTCATAGCTTATGAACAATTCTGCCTGCGTTCCATTAGGAGATGGTGAAACAATTAACTGCATTTTGAACCATGCGTAGAGAATCAATTTTGGTGCTCCTATTGTTCCCCATATTTTCTCTTTGCCATTAATCCATTTAGTTACCTCTACTGTAAAGTCCATGATCATTCCAACCACTTTGCCGGTCCATCTGTATTTTGAGCCGAGCCCTGTGTGATGCTCTGTAAGAAAATCTAAATTCAGTTTACCCCCCATCATTGGCATGGACGACTTCGTCATATGCATTCCGGTCACGCCCAAATCATCAAGACACTTGAATACCTTTTCAGCAGTTGACTTGTATATTTCTATTCTTTTTAGCGTTTTCATAGCTTTGATCGATTATCCCTCAATTCACTATCGAGAGTGAATTAATATCATCATCAATACCATCATCACTCCCATTCCAATACCTACGCCCCTCATCATCTTACGCTTTTTTTTATCATCGTGTTTATGGTTCATGTCTACCAAACCGTGCATGGGGCACATCATCATATCCATTTTATGTTCTGTCGTAGAAGATTTTTTCCAGACCAAATCCATTCCGCATTTGGAGCATTTGCCCGGTGAGGCTGATTGTATTTCAGGATGCATTGAACAAGAATAGTTTAGGCTGTCCATTGTAAGCGTCTTAGTAGAATCATTTTGAGAATAGAGCGAATGAGCTACCATCAACATGATCAGCGATAATAAATAGGTTTTCATTTTGTCATTGATTTAGGTCTTGATTTACATTTTCATCCCCCCCATGGAGTTTGCTCCGTTCTTCAAAATGAATTCACTATTGATCAGATAAGCCCCTGAGCTCACCACTTTATCTCCCCTATCAAGTCCGAACAGAACTTCCACATTGGTTTTGTTATCATTCCCTGTTATGATCATTCTCTTTTCATACATGCCGCTTGCCGTTTCAATCCATACCGTTGTGCCACCATCTTCATGAAGAAGGGCAGATTTAGGAATCACTAAAGACTTCCGTTGATTGTATTTGATGTGCACGTAAGCCATCATTCCCTGCCTAATTTTCTTTTCGCGGTTGTCTATTGCAAAATGCAAGAGGTTGATTTTTTTATTTTGCTCGAGCACTGGATTGATAAACACAAGTGTACCAACGAACACTTTGTTCGGGTATGCTTCAAACTCTATGCTGGCCTGCTGTTGTTGCACATTGGAAATTTCGTTGGGGTAAGCTTGAGCTTCGACCCATATGGAATTGAGGCTAGAGAGACGAAAGAGAGGAATTCCCGTATCCACATACTGCCCTTCGCTCACTAAAAGATCAGCAAGAGTTCCCGATACCGTACTGTAAATATTAATAACAGGAGAAGCTTTTTTACTTCTTTCAAGTTCTGCGATTTGCTTGTTGGTAAGACCCCATAACTGAAGTTTTTTTCGCGAAGCATTTACAAGATCACCCGTTATTCTTTTTGAAGATTCGCTTATGTGCTGATCTTCTGCAAGCAGTAATGAATTCTCATCGCTCAACAATTCTTCACTGTAAATTGAATACAATAATTGACCTACCTTAACTTCCTGCCCTGGATTTCTCACCACTAAATTATCAAGCCGTCCTCTTATTCTTGAACTAATCACAATGGTGGTTTTTTCATTAAGCACTGTAATACCAAGTAAAGTGGACTGCTCACCAATTTCAACTTCTCTTACCGTGTCTGTTTTTATGTTAGAGACAAGCTGCTCGTGTTCTGTTAAATGAACCATACTTTCATTCATGTCATGTGCAGTATGATCTTCTTTCAAAGCTTTCTTTTTCGTTGAGCAAAAGGAAAGAGTTAGAAGAAGAGTCATCAAATAGAGGTATGTCATTCGTAATTTCATCAGGTTGTCATTTTAGAATTACATTACTCTGACTATCCATTAAATATCCTGCATCACGTGCGACTTCGTCTTCACTACTAATCCCCGAAATGATTTCGACAAACCCGTCTTCTTCTGCTCCCTTTGCAATAGACCTTGCTTCAAAGAGGAAGCCGTTCTTCGAGGTCATCTTACTTTTTACCCAGACAATGTCTTGTTTGCCAAGATGGAAAATGCTCGACTGCGGCAGTAATAGCTTCATGGCTCCGGAAAGAAATGCTTCGCATGTCAAAATTGAATTTGGCTTAAGCCCGAGCCGATTGTTTTTCAAATAGACTCTGGCTTGAAGAAATTTCTGATCTTGTTCATATAAAGGTTCGATAAAGTTGATTCCCCCGTGAATGGTATCCTGAAGAAGTAATTCACTATGTATCGATACTTGCAGATCGCGCTTTATGAAAGCATGGTCTTGTGCCTTAAAAGAAATAATAGCCCAGACCTCTTTAAAATCATTGACACGGAACAGTGTTTCACCGGCATTAACATAAGCGCCCTCCCGGATTCTCCCTTCACTTTGATTTATTCTTTGGGAGTTATCACTTTCATTCATTCTACCCATCTCCTCTTCTTTCCAATCAGAAGTATTGGATATCATCGCGACTGCGCTTTCGAAAATGATATAGCCTTCTGAAGGACTGAGAATTTCTATGGTGAGCCCAACACTGTCTTGCTTTTGCAGGCGTTTGAGTTGAGCCTCTCTAACACCAAGAAGTAAAAGTTTTTGCCTTGCAGTCTCAAGCAAAGAAGAATCACCTGTTTTTTTAAGGAAAATATATTGTTCCAAATAAGTGTTCAGATCAGGACTATAGATGTCCATGATCTTTTCGCCTTTCTTCACATATTGATAATTGTATCGGATATAAAGTTTTTCTATTCGACCAGACACGCGCGTGGAGACTTTTTGATTGCGCCTGATGTCTTCAGTGATGTAGCCATTGGCTTGAATGGTACTTTGCGCATTTGAATAAATTGGCTTGACAGTGTTTTGATCTGAGATGACAAATTTATTCGTAGTCGCAGATACATCTGTTAAATCCTTAATCGTAATCGCGTCTTCGCTCATTGTTGTCTGATGGCCTTCATGGGCATTTTTCTTGCTACAGTTCTGAAGTAAGATTGCTCCAACAATCAAAAGACATTTCAATATGGTATCAGCGTTTATCATTACTCAATCCACATTTAGATAAATCAGTCTGCCTTTCCTCTTGAATTCCCATTCTTTAACCATGGCGAAAATTACAGGTAGCAAGATCAGTGCATAAAGAGTGGATGTTATCAAACCAAATACATAAGGCATCGTAATAGGAATCATTACGTCACTACCCACACCAGTAGAAAGCAGCACGGGAGCAAGCCCTATCATATCTACTGCTACGGTCATCAGTACAGGTCTTATTCTTAATACTGCTCCTCCAAAGACAGCGTCTTCAATATTCGCCACTGTAATATCTTTGGCGTCTTTGTTTTCGGCAAGATTGCCAATGGATTGATTCATATAGACCAAAATCAAAACGCCTGTCTCCACAGCTACACCAAATAAAGCAATGAAGCCCACCGCTACCGCGACAGAAATATTGACATGATAGAAATGAAGTGAATAAATTCCACCAATCATGGCGATTGGCAAACTGGTGAGTACAATAATTACTTCACGGAACGATTTAAAGGTGAAGTACAGAACGAAACAAATGATCACTAGAACGATAGGAATAATGAGAGAAAGCCTTTTTTGCGCGCTCACTTGGTGTTCATACTGTCCGCTCCATTCAATAAAATATCCGTTGGGTAATTTTTTGAACCGATCTTCAATGCGTTGCTTGGCTTCATTCACTACACTGCCCATATCCCGTCCACGAACGTTGAACAGCACAGTTCCGCGGAGCATCGCATTTTCTGAATTGATCATCGGTGGGCCTTCAACAGTTTTTAAATCTGCAATGGCCGATAAAGGAATTGTTCCATAGGTTTTAGTCTGGACGGGAATGCGTTTTATTTCTGCGAAGTCACTTCTGAAGTCTTGTGCTAATCTCATGCTGATATTGAATCGCTGTCTTCCTTCCACTGTGTTGGTAAGCACCATTCCCCCAAGTGCAGTTTCGATGATCATGTTTACATCTTCAACATCTAATCCATAACGAGCTAAAGCTTTTCGTTTGATTTCAATTTCAAGATACTTTCCACCGGTGAGTTGTTCTGTGTACAAATCTTGTAGCCCTTCAATGCCTTTCAATGTTTTTTCAACTTCCAATGAAATGTTATAGATGCTATCCAGACTTTGTCCGAAGATCTTTATGCCCACATCTGTACGGATACCTGTGGAAAGCATGTTGATGCGGTTAATGATAGGTTGCGTCCAACCGATAACAACGCCTGGTATTTGCACTTTCTCATTCATCTCAGCTATCAACTTCTCTTTAGTTTGGCCCGGTCGCCATTCGGATTTTGGTTTTAGAACTATGATTGTTTCAATCATGCTCATAGGTGCATTGTCAGTAGCAGTGTAGGCTCTTCCAGCTTTACCCAATACACTTTCCACTTCAGGAAAATTTTTAATGATCTTGTCTTGTACTTGAAGAATTCGTTTTGCTTCTGCGTTGGATATATCTGGCAGGGTAACAGGCATCAGTAAAAGAGATCCTTCATCAAGGGGTGGCATAAATTCAGTTCCTGTATTAAGAATGACGGGAATGCTTCCCAACGTGAATAGAAGAATGACAAACAGTGTTAACTTTTTCCACTTTAAACACAACCTGACAACCGGACCAACGCTTTTAATGAAAAACTTTGAAACAGGATTTCGACTTTCAGGAATGAGTTTCCCTTTGATCAATGTGCGCATTAGCATAGGCAGGATAAACAATGCAACAAAAGCAGAACCCGCCATGGCAAAAGTTTTCGTCCATACCAACGGGGCAAATAATTTCTTCTCCTGGCCCGTGAGGAAAAGAATCGGTGAAAATGAAATTAGTGTAACTAGAATTGAAAAAAATACCGCACGACCGACTGTCTGAGCAGACTTTTCAATAGACTTGATTCGCTCTTCCTCAGAGATTTCATTTGTATTGCCGATGCGATGCTTTCCCATGCGGTTAGTATTCCAATTTCTTATCGTCAATTTTCAATACCTGATTGGTTAGCTGCCGATATGCATTCTCTGTCATCACTATTCCTGAGTCAACTAAATCTCCCACAGCCAACGCCACACCACCCAACGACATGAGATTGGAAGTGATCCCAAACAAATTCATCAGCATAAATCCAATGAGTACGCAAAGTGGAATATTGAAAATGGCTACGAGTCCTGATCGGATATGAAATAGAAAAACCAATACAACTAACGATACGGTTAAAATTTCTTCCGTGATAGCCTCCTTCAAGGTATCAATAGCACCAAGTATAAGATCACTTCGGTCATAAGCTATTTTGAACTTTACTCCTGGAGGCATTCCCTTCTCGATTTCTTTCACTCTCTCTTTGACACGAACAATAAGATCCTTGGCATTCTCTCCGTATCGCATAACCACAATTCCACCTACTACTTCGCCTTCTCCATTGAGATCCGTGATTCCTAATCTCAGGTCACTGCTCATTTGAACTGCTGCGATATCTGATATTTTAATTGGAATAGATCGGTAGTTGCCGACAGGAATTTCTTTTATGTCATCAAGGCTTTTGATGTAGCCTAAGCCTTTAATCAGGTAACCGGAGCCATTCATTTCGAAAATACTTCCGCCAACATCCCGGTTGTTTCGAGTGATCGCATTAATCACATCCATCATGGGTACTTTGTAATAAACTAGTTTATAAGGATCAATACTTATCTGATACTGTTTTTGAAATCCGCCAAACGAAGCCACTTCACTGATGCCGTCAACTTTTTGAAGAGCGAACTTGATATACCAATCTTGAAGTGCGCGTAATTCGCCTAGATTATAACCTGGTGCATCAAGCGTATACCAGAACACATGACCGACACCCGTTCCATCAGGGCCAAGCGATGGGGTTAATCCGGGGGGAAGAAATTTTTGTGCGTAGTTAAGCCTTTCCAACACTCTTGATCGAGCCCAGTAGATGTCTGCATCGTCTTTGAAAATCACAAAAACAAAACTCATTCCGAACATTGAAGCTGCCCGAATACTTTTGAGTTTTGGAATGCCTTGAAGATTTGATACTAATGGATACGTAACCTGATCCTCCATAATCTTTGGGTTGCGCCCCATCCACTCCGTGTAAATGATTACTTGATTTTCCGATAAGTCGGGCAACGCATCGACTGGAGTTTCAATGATGGCAATTACTCCTCCTATCACGATCAGAATAATTCCAACCCAGACAAGAAACCGGTTATGAATCGACCATGAAATGATTTTTTCAATCATGCTTTCGTTTTTAAAATATTTTGGATGCACCGGGCTGCAAGGCTATCATTGTTGAGGCGATAGAAGATTTTGCCTTGCTTAATCTCTCTCTTAAGCAACCCACTTTTTTTCATGATGCCGAGATGGCGGGAAGTGATCGATTGTTCAAGGTGAAGTTTTTCGTAAATGCTTTTCACCATGATCTGGTCGCAACCACAGTTGCACATCAAATGAAGGATGGCAATTCGCTCTGGATGAGCCACTGATTTCAGTGCCTCAGCAAGGTCATTCCAATTCGATTCCGATTTTGTGCCGGACTTTGTCACTGTTCTGCAAAATGATATGCCAAATTGCATATAGCTACAAACCTGCATAATGACTAGGATCAAGGAGGAAAATGATTTTGGTCATTAGGATTTTTTAAAACTTGCGAAACACTCTTTTCGATCCTTATCCACGTAAGGATTATGCGCCCTTGACAATTATCATATTTTCATGTTATGTACGTCATGAGTGAGAATCCCAAAATGCTCATACTTGCATACCGTTAACGAATTCTCTATCGCTTGAAAAATACAGTGATTATAATTTGCCTTTTCTTTCTTCTGAGCGAAGTGCTTGCTCAGAATACTGGAAACGAAATTGTTGGAACATGGCTTACTGAAAAGGAAGATGGAATTGTCAACATCTATAAGAGAGACCAAAAGTATTATGGTAAGCTCGTTTGGCTGAAGAATCCGAATGATGATAATGGAAACCCTACGGCTGATAAACATAACAGAGATAAAGCCTTGAGAAGCCGAAGACTTATGGGCATTCTCATCCTTGACTCATTTGTGTACAACAATGAGGATAAGGAATGGACCAATGGCAAAGTTTACGATCCTAACATGGGTCATCAGGCAGAAGGCATACTCACTTTAGTAAGCAACGATGTTTTGAAAGTGAAAGGTTATGTAGGCTTTAGATGGATAAGTAAATCAGAAATATGGAAAAGAACAGCCAAGCAAACACCATAAATGAAATGAAGCTTTTTAAATCCATCATCAACACAATCTTTTTTTGTCTGTCGTGTCTTCTCGTTGGCTTTGGCCAAACATCTGATGAGATCATTAAGAAATCAGAAGATAATATGCGCGGCAAGACCCTGCGCGGTACAATGAACATTAAAACAATCCGCCCTACATGGTCACGCGAAATGAGTGTAAACATTTGGCTTAAGGGAAATGACTATGCGATGATACTGGTGAAATCGCCAGACCGGGATAAGGGCATCACTTATCTCAGACGGAAAAAGGAACTTTGGAACTGGATGCCCATTCTTGAGAAGACAATCAAGCTGCCCCCTTCGATGATGTCTCAAGCATGGATGGGTACTGATTTCTCAAATGATTATCTCGTAAAGGAATCTTCCCTCACCACCGACTTTGAAAGTGTCTTACAAAAAGACTCAACTGTTGATTCAAGAGTTTGCTGGAAAGTTGTATTGACACCTAAAGAAAATGCCGCAGTGGTGTGGGGAAAGGTTGTATTGTTTATTGATAAAACGGACTACCTGCAACTTCGGAATGAATACTACGATGAAGATGGCTCCGTGCTGAATGTTGCTCATGCCACAGAGATTCAAAAAATGGGAGGGAGAACAATCGTTACGTCCCTTGAAATGAAACTAACTGAGAAGGCCGGAAACAAAACAATTATCACTTATCAATCAATTGTTTTTGATGAAATGATTGATGATAATTTTTTTTCGACCGCCAATATGAAACAAATTAAATAGAGTCATGTTGTTTAAACTAGCCTGGAGGAATTTATGGCGTAACCGAAGCCGCTCATTAATAACAATGGCTTCTGTTTTCTTTGCTGTTCTGCTGGCAATTCTTATTGCTTCATTGCAAGATGGTGTGTATGCTAACTTGATCAAGAATGCTGTCAATTTCTACACCGGATATATTCAGATCCATAAGAAAGGCTATTGGGATGAGCGTGTGCTTGATAATACAATTACGAAGGATGAGAAAACATTCGGAGAATTGAAGAATAACCCTGACATAAAATTCATTTCTTCAAGGCTTGAGTCATTTGTACTGGCATCGAACGGTGATAAAACGAAAGGGTGTTTCATATCGGGTATCGATCCCGAAAAGGAAGCGGTGATGATTTCTCTCAAGGATAAGCTAATTGAGGGAAAGTATTTTTCCAAAAATGATAAAGCGATACTGATTGCGGAAGGATTGGCTAAAAAACTTCAGATAAGGCTTCAGGACACACTTGTTCTTATCGGTCAAGGATACCACGGAGCAACGGCCGCAGGTAAATATCCGGTCAAGGGCATTTTGAAATTTGCGTCTTTTGAAGTTAACGATGCGTTTCTTTTTCTTCCTCTGAACGAAGCACAAATTCTTTTCAATGCGGACAATATCGTCACTTCCTATGTGATCATTCCTGAAAGCACTGAAACCCTTGACGAACTCAAAGCTAAACTTGGTGCATTTTTAGGCAACGATTATGAGGTTCAAACCTGGAAAGACTTGCTCCCCGGACTCGATGAGCACATAAGGATGTGTACAGCAGACGGATATATTTTCATTGCTGTGCTTTATGTTTTGGTCTCGTTTGGAATTTTTGGAACACTCTTAATGATGATGGCAGAAAGAGGCAAAGAGTTTGGCATGTTGGTTACGATCGGCATGAAAAGAAAGCAACTTGGCCTTGTTGTCTTAACAGAATCAATCCTGATAACTGTAATGGGAAGCGTTATGGGCGCAGCGTTGGGCATCCCTTTAACTTATTATTTCAGATTTAATCCCATTCAACTTACAGGGAAATTAGGCAAGGCTTATGAAACGCTCGGCTTTGAATCGAATCTTGCTTCTTCAACAAATGGTGACATAGTCGTGACACAGACAACAATCATTCTTGTGATAGCCCTGGTTCTCTCCTTCTATCCGCTAATTAAAATTTTAGGGTTAAGACCGGAACAGGCATTAAAAAAATAAGTTATGATCTTCATCATTGCATGGCGGAATATTTGGCGCAACAAATCGAGGAGCGGTGTCCTTATTGCTTCCATCATCACGGGGATTTGCGCAGGTATTATCCTTACCGGAATCATGATGGGTATGTATGGGCAGCGTCAGGATGACGCCATTCGTAATGAAGTTTCCAACTTTCAGATACACACGAAAGAATTTAAGACTGATAACGACCCACGGTTTGAAATTCAAAATAGTGAAAGCGTACTCAATATAATTTCTGAGTACAAGGAAGTAAGAGCATTGTCGGGTCGGGTCATTGCTCATGGAATGATATTAACTGCCGGAAGCAGTGCTGGCGTAAAAATTAATGGAGTGGTTCCCCAGGATGAAGCCAACACAAGAGGGCTTAACGCAAAAATTACAGAAGGATCATATTTGGAAAGAGATAAGCATAATCAAATTCTGGTGGGTGAAAAACTTGCTCACAAGATGCAAATGAAAATCAAATCGAGGGTGGTTTTAACGTTTGAAGATATTCATGATAATGTTATCTCTGCATCATTTCGTGTTTGCGGATTCTTTAAAACAACGAACCCTTCATTTGATGAGACCGTAGTTTATGTTTCCAAAAAAAACCTTGCTGAGTTACTTCAAACAAAGAATGAAGTGCATGAGATTGCCGTCCTGTTGAAAAATAAAGAGGATGCTGAGTCAGTAATTTCCCGAACCAAAAAACAATTCCCTGATTTGTTGGTTGAAGACTGGCGTGAGATTGCACCCGAGATCGGACTGATGATTGACATGGGTGCGGGGATTTCAAAAGTAGTTATTGTCCTCATCCTGTTTGCTCTTGCTTTTGGCATTATCAATACGATGTTGATGGCAATGTTGGAAAGGACTTATGAGATAGGGATGATGATTGCATTGGGCATGAACAAAGCTAAGCTTTTCATGTTGGTAGTGCTGGAGACGGTTATGTTGGTAATGGCCGGTACTCCCTTCGGGGTTCTATTTAGCTATCTCGCGGTAAGTTTTTTTTATAAACACGGCATTGACCTTGGACAATATTCAAAAGGATTAGAAAGCTTTGGCATGAGCCATATTATCCATCCACAGGTTTCATTATCCCAATATATGCAGATACTTTTTCTTGTATTTATTACTGCGTTGATCTCAAGTCTGTTCCCGGCAAGGAAAGCGCTGAAGGTAGATCCGGCAGAATCAATAAAAAAATGAAATTATGAAAACTGTTATTGAAGCGCATAACCTATCCAAAGTATTCAATCCGGAAACGATACCCGTGCGGGCAATCAATGGTGTTGATCTGTTTGTTGAACAGGGAGAGTTTACCGCATTGGTTGGCCCTTCAGGGTCTGGAAAGACAACTTTGTTGAATATGTTAGGAGGTCTTTACAAACCAACTACCGGAAATATTCTGATCAATAACGTTGACATAACAAAGCTTTCGGAAAATCAGCTTATCGAATTTCGGTTACACAACATTGGTTTTGTATTTCAATCGTACAACTTAATTCCAGTTTTGTCAGCGAAGGAAAATGTAGAATTTATCATGTTGCTTCAAAAGATTTCAAAAGAGAAGCGCGAGACGCGTGTGGCAAACCTCTTAAGGGAAGTTGGTCTTTCGGATAAAATGGAAGTGCGCCCCTCACAACTATCCGGTGGACAACAACAACGTGTAGCAGTTGCGCGGGCATTGGCATCGAAACCTCAGTTCATACTTGCCGATGAACCGACTGCGAATCTTGATTCCAAATCCGCTACGAATCTCTTGGACATTATGGATAAATTAAACAGGGATGAAAACATCACATTTCTCTTTTCAACGCATGATCAGCGTGTGATAGAACGAGCAAGGCGGGTGATAACTCTGGTGGATGGAAGAATTGAATCAGATGTAGTGATCGAAACCCTGGAAGCTGTTACATGATCACTTATGAAGCTAACAAGTTTAATGCGCTTTGCAACTCTATTTTGTTTCGGGCTTTCAGGTACAATGTTTGGTCAGGATTCTACCCGAATTGATTTCAGTGGTTACGTAAAAAACCTCCAAACCCTTTCCTTTACAGATAATGTTGATTCAATCTTGCTTACTAATCTCATTCACAATCGCATTAATTTCTCTTTACAAAAGGGCAAGCATTTCTTTTTCAATGCAGGGTTGCGCAATCTTATTTTCACCGGTGACCAGGTAAAATATACCCCACGATTTAATAAGACATTAAGTCACGATAATGGCTACCTGGATTTAACCAACGGATGGGCTCAAACAAACTCACTTCTTTTTGTATCAACATTTGACCGCTTGAATATAGGATGGAATTTCAAAAATGGATCAGTACAAGTTGGAAGACAACGCATCAATTGGGGGATCAATCCTTTCTGGAACCCGAACGATATTTTTAATACGTTCAACTTTTTAAATTTTGATTATACCGAGCGACCCGGCATTGATGCAGCAAGGGTTTCATTTAACTTCAAAAGTCAATCTAACCTTGAAATCGCAATTGCTCCCGCGAAGAATGATTCCTCAATCATCGGGGCGATAAAATATGGGTTCAATAAATGGGGTTATGACTTTCAACTTCTCGCTGGAAATTACAGGACGGATATCGTTGGCGGTTTTGGTTTCGCTGGAAACATAAAAGAGGCAGGATGGAAGAGTGAGGTAACTTATTTTCAGCCGCGAAAAAATAACTATGAGTCCACGGGCAGCATCAGCGTTTCATCGGGAATAGATTATGGATTTAGGAATGGATGGTATTTGAATGGATCGTTTCTTTACAACTCAGCAGCATCGAATCAGCTTTATGCCATAGCCCAGTTGACCAGCTTTCAGATTACTCCTAAAACGCTCATGCCTTCGCGGTTGAATTTTTTGGTTCAAGCTGTAAAAACATTCACCCCCTTGTTCATCGGTAACTTTTCAATATTATATTCTCCTAAAGTGAACTTGCTTGCTATCCTTCCTTATTTGTCTTATTCCATAAGGGAAAATTGGGACCTCGACTTAGTTATTCAATCCTTCTTTGCGAAGAATGCGAATGGGGATTTTAGCACATTGGGAAATTCTGTTAATCTCAGACTCAAGTGGAGTTTTTAAAGCATCACGAAATTCCAACTACGAAATTTCTCTATCATTTAACAAACGTTCATATCGGACGATCGATACGATTGCCAACATCTATCGCAATTCATATTCTGATGGAATACGCATCCACAATTGCACGGGCGGTGAAGAATAGAAAGACATTCAAGGTGTGCCACCCACTTTAGTGAATCGGCTAGCTGATTCCAGTTTGCTTTTTAGGTCTCTGATTTTCACACCAACTATTACAATCGCCAAATTACAGATAGCTGCATACTTGAAATATGGACATTGATTAACTCAAAAAGAGATTTTAGTCATGAACCGAAGCCAAAAAAAATTTAAAAACAATGGTTTGAAGTCACGCTAAGGTTTATCAGCTTTTATCCTGAAGATTATCATACGTTGTGTGCAAGCTCAACGATTACCTTTCTCATGCGAAACGGTAATTGAAGTCTCACAAAAAGGCAATGATTATGAAAACTGAAACTGATCTCAAACAACAACTGCTACAGGAAGTTGGGCTTTTGTACATCAATGAAAAAGAATTTTTGTTCCGTCTGCAGAAAATGGCAAGCTTTTCATTGGGAAAGGTTGTCGACAGTTATTTGTACCAGATCATTGAGAACCACAAACTGCAATGCTATCGACTGGAGGGAATACTTACAGCCCTGAACGAAGAGCTACCATCCCATTCAAGAAAAATGAACTCTTCCCGAACAAAGCTTGGTACGCAACTGGCGGATTATCAACCAGTCATTGCGTTAGCTGAATTGACAGGGAGTGCGGAAATAGTGAGATTGCTCAAGCACGCCTCTATTAAAAAGAGAGATTTCAGAACCATCCCATTAGAGTTAATTGGACATGCATTGGCGGCCGCGTAACAATTTTTTAAAATAATTTAACCAAATGTTGATACGATGAAAAAGTTAATTCCATTAGTAGGGCTATTAATTTCTTGCAGCTCTGACATGTATATCTTTACCGACTACGATAAAAGCTTTGATGTAACTAAGTACGAAAGTTACAGCTGGAGTGAAATTAAAAACATTGAGAACAATAGAAATCCGATCTATTACAATGAATTGAACGATAAACGAATCAAGGTAGCGGTAAATGAAGCCCTGGCCGGCAAGGGATATAAGGAAGAATCTAGAGAGCCGTGCTTTGTTTTGCATTATCACATCGTGATTGGTGACGTAACTGCTTATCACGCTGACCCTATGCTCAGCCATGAGGCGCCTTGGATGAGGCCGATGGTTCCCTACTATCGCTACAAGGAAGGCTCGTTGATATTTGATGTGATGGACATGAAATCAAATAGCCTCATTTGGCGCGGATACGCTTCGCAAATTCTAGTGGCCGAAAATACTCCGCTAACGGACGAAAATATAAAAGGAGCAGTCAAAAAAATATTCAGAAAATTTCCGGCACGGAATACTGCGAATGTTTTAAAATCAAAAGAGGGTACGCAATGATACTTAAGAAACCAGAAATAATTCGGATGGGACGGTTCAAGAAATTTGCTAATCACCAATTCAAGTCGCTGGTCGAGCATTTGGAAGACTATCGGAACAAAAAAGACCAGGAGCTCCTGCACAAAATTCGCGTTGACATAAAAAAAATCAAGGCAATCCTTCTACTGACCAATGATCGAGTGAAAGGATTTAATGGGCACAAAAATTTTATTCCGTTTCGGACCATATTCAGAAGAGCTGGCGGAATTCGAGAGCCTGAAGTTCTCAGCAGTTTGCTTTTGGCTTATAACATTCCGGGAGTCCATGACCAGTCCATTGATGGGAATGGCGAAAAATTAGCGATAAGTTTCTCAAACGATGTGCATTCATTTATTGATATTGTGAATAAGCAGTGGCAAAAATTAGAATCGGCCTTTGGGAAGGTGAGGAAAAAAGACCTTGTCCAATATCTCAAAAAGACAAATAAAAATATCAAAGCGAAACTTCATCCTGAGCCTGCCATAGATCTGATTCATAAAGTGCGAAAATCGATGAAGGAATTCAAGTATTTATCCCAGTCAATTCAAGGATCAAGAAAAAAAAGGCGCAAATTTTACTCGGCCGAGATTGAATTGATAGGTGACCTTCACGACCGACAGGTGTTGCTCAACTTGCTAAATAAAGGCAATGGCGCGGCAGACAAAGTAACGATCGAAAAAATTCAGAAGGAGTGTGATGCTAAGAAAGATAAGATCAAAAAAAGGGCACTGCGGTTTTATCGAAGTTAGGCTGGCCTAAAACTTAAGTGGAGTACGACATGCCTTATCTTATCAACCCTTCCTTAACTTCGCATGACGGAAAAAGAATCGTTTGAGCATTTCGGCTGAGACAATGTAACACAGCACTAACCCCAACAAAACGGCTATGTAACCAAAAGGTAGTTTTTCGAAACCGAGCACACCTGCAAGCGGAGAAATCGGAATCAGGAGAGTCATCATACCTGTGAGAAGCACAGCCGCAAGAAGATACCTACTAGGCCTGCTTTTGAATATGCTATTAGGAGAACGTACGATCAGTACAATTAAAGACGCTGATACTACCGATTCAACGAACCAACCTGTTCGAAATTGAATTTTGTCAGCCTTCAATAAAAAGAGCAATACTCCAAAAGTTGCAAAATCAAACACAGAGCTAAGCAGGCCAAATCTGATCATAAACTTCCTTATAAATTTTAAATCCCATTTGCGAGGTTTGGTAATCGTTTCTTTCTCCACGTTGTCGCTGGCAATTGTCATTTCAGGAAGATCAGTAAGAAGGTTTGTAAGCAAAATTTGCGAAGGCAGCAGTGGCAAATACGGTAGAAATAGAGAAGCACCAGCCATGCTGAACATATTGCCGAAATTGGCGCTCGATGCCATTAATATATACTTTAGCGTATTCGCAAAAGTCCTCCTTCCTTCTTTTACTCCTTCCATCAATACATTCAGATCTTTGTCGAGCAGAACGATGTCGGCCGATTCTTTGGCAATGTCAACAGCAGTATTTACCGAAATCCCAACATCTGCAACATGCAACGCAGAGGCATCGTTGATTCCATCACCCATGTAGCCCACTACATTGCCACTTTTCTTAAGAGCCAACAAAATCTTTTCTTTTTGGTTGGGTTCAATTTCCGCAAAGATGTTGACAGCGTTGACCCGATGTACCAATGCCTCATCGCTGATCGCGTGCATTTCCTTGCCTGTTAGAATTTTTGGTGTTCGTGAAAATACTTTCTCTCCTAAATCAGCAGCGATGTAGCGATTATCGCCAGTAATCATTTTTAGGGTAATTCCCATTTTCTTTAGGCTGCTTATGGTATCGATAATGCCTTCTTTGGGAGGATCGTAAAACGTAATGAATCCGAGAAAGATCAATCCGCACTCCTCATCTTTTTCAATTCGAGTTATTTCACTGATATTTTTATAAGCGATCGCAATGACTCGCAGACCTTGTTTGCTCAAATGTTCAAATCTTTTGACAAGATCGCTCCTGCATTCTTGGATGTCCTTGAAAGAAGTTTCGCCAACTTCTATTTTAGTACAGCATTCAATAATATTTTGAAATGCTCCTTTGGTGATAACGATGTGGCCGCTAGGGGAATTGATGACAATACTCAATCGCTTGCGGATAAAGTCATAGGGAATCTCATCCGCTTTTGTGTATGGACTTATATCAAGCTTTGCAGAATCGATAATAGCTCCATCGATCGGGTTCTTAAAGCCTGTTTCATAGTACGAATTCAAATAACTATATAATTGTGTTTTGTTACTTCTTATCCCCTGCCAATCCATAAACTCTCTGACTTGTACACTGCCCTCAGTGAGCGTTCCTGTCTTATCGGCACAGAGCACATTCATGCTACCAAAGTTTTCTATACAAGACAATTTCTTTACGATGACTTTTTTCTTGGCAATATTCTTTGCCCCATGTGATAAGTTGATACTGATGATGGCAGGCAACAGCTGCGGTGTAAGCCCCACCGCCAGCGCTAGCGAGAACAGCAATGAATCAATGACAGGCCGATGAAAATAGATGTTGATTGCAAAGATGGTGATAACAAGGATCGAGGTTACTTCCATCAGTAGGTATCCAAACTTCCTGACACCAACCTCGAAATCTGTTTCGACAACTGTACTTGATAAATGTTTGGTGATTTCTCCAAACTCCGTTTTTATTCCTGTGTATACCACCAATGCCGTAGCCAGCCCACTCACTACGTGTGTGCCCATAAAAAGTGAGTTAAACCGCTTCGCCAGAGGAGCATCAGCCGAGACAAGTTGATCGCTTTTTTCTACGGGAAAAGTTTCGCCAGTCAAAGATGCTTCATCAATGAATAGATCTTTTGAGTTGATAATTCGGCAGTCTCCAGGGATGATGTCTCCAGCTCTCAAAGAGATTACGTCTCCTGTGACGATTTCTTCAATGGGAATTTCAATTAGAGCACCATTGCGAGTAACTGAAGTTTTAATTTTGATCACCGAAAGCAGATCGCGCACCGCGCCCCTGGCACCCAGTTCCTGCCAAAAACTAAGCCCTGCGCTTGCCATGATTATGAAAAATATAATGAATGTGTTAGTCGCCTCTCCTAAGAACATCGATAAGCAAGCTGCAAATAATAAGATGATAGTGATGGGGCTTTTAAATTGATTTAAAAGCAAACTCAGGGAAGATTGTTCTTTGATCGAACTTAGCCTGTTAGGTCCATCCTCCCGCCCTCGTCTCCTTGCTTCTTGACCTGACAGCCCATTAAAATTTGCATCGAGTTTTCTTGTGAGCTCGTCTATCGGTGTGGACCAGAATTGAATTAACCCGGCATCTTCTATTTCCTTCGATTTACTCATCAGAACCTGATAATGATCACGAACTTATAAATCCGGTTGTCAAACAATCATGACGATTGTCAATCGTGGGTATGAGGAATCTCGTGTCAAATATTATTGGCATGTAGTTACTTCAGGAAAGAATAGGCACAGTATGATATCCGTCACTTAAAGAATTGAATTATGAAAACCAAGGCGCTAAGCGGACATCACGAATTTTCCATTCGTAGCCCACAATTGACATCCATGATGGCTACAGTTATGTCCATTATCAAGTTTATAATCGTGGTAGTCGGCATCGCTTTAATGTTTTTCAAATAGAGAATCGGGTGGCGCTCCTTAGGTGTATGATTTTTCTCATCTGGCAACTCGACCTAAGTCAGCATTCGTGCCCTTGAGGTAAGCTAATTTCGTTATAATAAAAAAACAGATATGAAGACAAATGCGATTAGAAAACGTCATGAATTGTTCATTAGCGGTTCTCAGGTAAAATACATCGTGCTTACTGTCCTGGCAGTTGTTGTAATAGTAACCGTTGTTGCCATTGTCGCTTTATTATTCAAAGGTATTGTCTCCTAAATAAGACGTCAGTTCTATGAAACGTATCCTTGTTCCGTGTGATTTTTCCGCGCCCGCACAAGAGGCCTTTAAGTTCGCAGTTGCCATTGCAAGACAAAGCAACGGTGTAGTTCATGTACTTTATGTGATTGACGTTCCTTTTCTGAAAGACAATCCCATTATGTCGCATGGAAATGTTCTTAACCTCGAATTCATGCAAGACATTGAGCAAAAAGCAAAAGAACAATTCGAGACCCTCCGAAAATTAAATGCTCCACCAACGCTAAGCGTTAATTTCACTGTTGATATCAATCCGCTTGTTCTGAGTGTTGAAACCTGCGTAAGAGAAAAGCAAATTGATTTGGTGATTATGGGTGGGCATTCTTCGAGCGACTCCATATGGGGAACTAACAGCAGCAAAATAGTCCGTTATTCCCAGGTTCCTGTAATCACTATTCGAGAGAATTCTCATCAACAAATCGAAAATATCGTTGTGCCAATTGGGCCGATCCAATACCACGAGTCGCTGGAGAAAGAGTTAAAAAAACTTCAGGCTTTCTTCAACGCCAAGATCCATTTTCTTTGGATCAATACACCTCTCATATTTAAGACCGATGTCGAATCAAAAAGAGAGATGCAACATTACGTTCAGGCATCGAAGTTTGAAAACTATACAATTAACGTGTTGTCGGATTATAAT
Organism: Bacteroidota bacterium; assembly: GCA_016178785.1. GTDB lineage: Bacteria > Bacteroidota > Bacteroidia > Cytophagales > Cyclobacteriaceae > ELB16-189. The sequence continues at coordinate 38,641 of JACOSO010000020.1, forward strand.
GTCGAAGCAGGGATATTCCGATTTGCAAAAGAGAAAAAGGCCGATATGATAGCAATGGGTACGCACGCCTGGAAAGGCCTTGTTCGCAATCTTACCATCAACATTACCGAAGGTGTGGTTAGCCATGCCGCGTTCCCGATTTGGACTTATGACATGAATCAAAAACGATGACGTTAAAAATGATGACAAAGAAACCATCCGAAATTCCTGAACCTGAAAGGCCTACAAAGTTTCCTCCCGAGGAACCGGTGGAACCTTCTTGGCCCATCAAGGAACCAGAAATAAAACCGGATGTAGAGCCTTCTGTTCCATTCAATCCCCCGAAGGAAATACCACCATCTCCAGAGGGCGATCTTGTCTAAATTAAATTTGCCATGAAAAAAATTATCAACATCGGCTTACTTGCAGGCTTGTTGATACTAGCGGCCAGCATGGTTTGGGGAATGCTCTCCAACATGATTTGGCCTCAGTTGGCCAAAGATTATCAGAACCCACAAATTTTCAGACCCTGGTCTGATCCGGCCATGTCTATTTTTTTTGTTCACCCATTTATTGTCGGTGTAATACTGGCTTGGATTTGGTCTAAAACAGACCAACTCTTCAATAATCCAATACGCTGGAAACGTGGAGTAATTTTTGGGTTTACGTATTGGGTCGTCACCATTCCGGGGATGATCATTTCATACAGCACGTTCCAAGTTTCGCTCATCATGATTTTGAGTTGGACTATGAATGGGTTGATTCAAGCGGTTGTAGCAGGTTATGTATTCTCTAAACTTTTGTATCCGGCAAAAAATGTGTGATTACCAAAACACAAAAAAACTATGATGCCAATGGAGCCGACAATGTGAGCAATGGAAATTAAATGTTAGTCTATGATAGGTGAACTTACTTCCGACCAAATTGACCAGGTGATGTTCAGGCAAATCATTGGCCGCATCGGCTGCTCAGACGCAGGCAAATTGTATGTTGTCCCCATTGCCTTTGCCTTTGACGGCAATTATATCTATGCACATTCTAAAGAAGGAAAGAAAATCAAGATGATGCGAAAAAATCCAGAGGTCTGTTTTCAAGTCGATGTGATAGACAACATGGCCCATTGGCGTAGTGTGATTCTCTGGGGTCGTTATCAAGAACTAAAGTCAGAGCGCGAGCGACAGCGGGCAATGAAACTATTGATGGACCGGATCGGTGCGCTTCAGACAGGAGAAACGAGTCATTCGAAGGAATATTCGCAAGCGCCTCAAATTGTGGAGAAAAAGAAACGGGCCATTACGTTTCGGATAGAGGTGCAAGAAAAGACCGGCAGGTTTGAAAAGCCGTGACACATTCCCAGCTTCAGATGTCAGACGAATACAGTTTCCTGAAAGTAAAATCTCTCGGAATTGACACGTACCGTGAGAACATCATCTTTATGCGACAAGATTGCGAAGTCTGCCGATCCGAGGGGTTCTCTTCATTGACACGCATTGTCGTCAGCTTTGAAGGTAAAAGCATCGTAGCCACTTTGAATGTCGTCAATTCAGATATTCTTCATCATTCCGAGGTATCGTTGTCAGTTGAAGCCATGAAACGACTTGGTGTTCATGACGGAGACATTGTTCACGTTTCACATTTGAAACCGATTCAATCACTCAAGAAAGTCAGGGCAAAAATGCACGGACATTTGCTGGATGAATTCTCTTATCAGGAGATCATCAAAGACATTGCTGCCGGGCATTATTCAAATGTTGAGCTTGCCGCTTTTATTACTTCGTGCGTAAGCAAAAGGCTCACTACGTCCGAGATCACCTCATTAACTAAAGCGATGGTTATGACGGGTGAAAAGTTAGACTGGGGATCTGAGCGGATTTTTGATAAACACTGTGTGGGAGGAATTCCCGGGAATCGTACCACACCAATTGTCGTAAGTATTGTTGCTGCCTCCGGACTAATGATCCCTAAAACATCATCGCGCGCGATCACTTCACCTGCAGGAACTGCAGACACTATGGAGACCCTGACAAAAGTTGATCTCTCTCTCCAACAAATCAGAAAAGTGGTTGAAAAAGAGGGCGGCTGCATGGCGTGGGGAGGTGCTGTGCAACTCAGCCCTGCGGATGATATTTTAATTTCAGTCGAACGATCGCTCGACATCGATAGCGAAAGTCAAATGATTGCCTCCATCCTATCAAAAAAAATTTCAGCTGGAACAACAGACATCATCATCGATATACCTGTCGGACCGTCTGCCAAAGTGAGAAGCGTTAAAGACGCAATAAGTCTTCAGCATTCATTTGCCTCCGTTGGACAAGCCGTCAACCTCGGCATACAAGTTGTTCTCACCGATGGAAAGCAGCCCGTGGGGTTTGGCATTGGACCATCACTTGAAGCCATAGATGTGCTCCATGTTTTACAAAATGAAAAAGGGGCATCAGCTGATTTAGTCAATCATGCTCTCCTGCTATCAGGGAAATTGTTAGAAATGGCAGGCAAGTGTGGTTCGGGTGAAGGCATCGTTGAAGCAAAACAAATTCTGCAATCAGGAAAAGCCTTTAAGAAATTTGTAGCGATATGTGAGGCCCAAGGCGGGTTCTTTCAACCTAAAGCTGCTCCATTCACTAAAGACTTTCCTTCCGAGCGAGCTGGAAAGATCGTTGGCATCGACAATCGAACCGTGGCCAGAATTGCAAAGCTTGCGGGCGCACCAAAAGCACCTACCGCAGGAATTTTTTTTGGTGCTCATCTTGGAAAAAATATTCAAATCGGTGAACCTCTCTTAACGATTCACGCGGAATCACAAGGCGAATTGAACTATGCCTATGATTACGCTCGCTCCAACCATTTTATTGAGATCGTATGAACGCGGTGGTATTTGGCTTTCCCGGTAACGAGCTACTTGTTAACTCAATCAGTGATGCGCTCAATGCGGAGAGGGGAATTATAACCATTCATCGTTTCCCGGATGAAGAATCATTGGTGCGCATCGAAGCAAATTTTGCCGGTAAAGAAATTGTAGTAGTGGCAACACTTGACCATCCTGACAATAAAATTTTGCCACTATACTTCTTGTGTAAAAAATTAAAAGCCGAAGGCGCGAAAACGCTTACGCTAATTGCTCCCTACCTGGCTTACATGCGGCAAGACAAGTCTTTTCACCTTGGTGAGATTGTGAGCTCCGATTACTTTGCGGCTTTGCTCTCTTCATTTGTCGATCGCTTAATAACGGTCGATCCCCACCTGCATCGGCATCATTCTTTGCGCGAAATATTCACCATCCCATGTCATGTGGTTCACTCCTCAAGCGCAATTTCTTCATGGATAAGGGATAAGGTCGATAACCCAGTTTTGATCGGGCCCGATTCAGAAAGTCGGCAGTGGGTATCTCAAGTTGCAAGCGAAATTCACGCGCCCTATGTCATCTTGAACAAGGAGCGACTGAGCGATCGATCTGTTAAAATTTCTTTTCCTGATGCTGAGAAGTATAAATCATTCACACCGGTGATTATGGATGACATTATTTCGACAGCACATACAATGATTGAAACGATTCATCATTTAAAGGAAGTGAACCTCAAGCCGACAGTTTGCATTGGCGTTCATGCCTTATTTGTTGAAAATGCTTACGAACAACTTATTCATACAGCAGCAAATATGATTGCTACCTGCAACACCATTCCACATAGTAGCAACAAAATCAACGTGCATGAATTGATTATTCAAGAGTTGAGAGACACTATTGTCTAGAAACAAATCTTACTTTAAAATAAGTAACAAAAATCTACATCAAAGGATGACTAATCTCATTCTTTGAACTCCAATTTGGAAGTACGTTTGGTATCTAAAAAAAGGAGGTTATATGAATACACTTATGAAAACAAACGGGAATCTGTTCCCAACCTTGCTATCCGATTTTTTCGGTGCAAGTCCTGTGCTAAGTCCAAATTTATTTGATGTGGACTTAGATCTACTGCCCTCACGGCTAGGCATCAATGTTCCGACAGCCAACATTTCTGAAACAGAAAAAGAGTATCAGATTCAGTTGGCTGCACCAGGTCTGGCTAAAAAGGATTTTAAGATCGAAACAGACAATGGTGTCCTCACGATCAGCGCTGAGAAGGAAGAAAAAGCTGAAAGCAAAAACGGGTATGCCCGTACGGAGTACTCGTTCAATTCATTCAGTCGCTCTTTCACATTGCCAGAGAACTCAAAACCAGACAACATCAACGCAAAGTATGAAGATGGCATTCTCAAGCTGACAGTTCCCAAAAAGGAAATCACGTCTGTTAAGCCGAAAAAGGAAATAGCAGTTTCCTAAAAACGGTGGAGGCTTTTAGTCCCGTAAGGCTAAAAGCCTTTTTTTTGTTCAGGATTCTAGGCGTTTATTATTATGGATTTGGCATTTAAAATCAAATTCAATTTTTGTGTTCTTATGATCAGAGTTCGTTTTGGTCTGATCATTCTATTTCTATTTTGTTGGTGTGCTTCTATTGCTCAGGATCTGTACACTGCCCGTGGCTATTGGGAGGAAAGTAACAAAGACAGCTACAAAAAAATCAGCGAAAAAAAACAGCGAAGTGAATTATTGACTGACAACGAACAGCTTTACCTCGCTGATTATGAAAACTATTTGCTCACATATTACCAACGAATGCCGAAAGAGGAGCAAAAGAAATTTGAGTTAATGAAGTCAACATGGGATCAGGAATTAACCCAATCTAAAGATGCACCAAAGCAACCACCTTTAAACTCTGACAAACAAGAATTCACCTGGCGCTCAAAAGACCATTTTCATAATGGACTTTATGGGTTGTATTACGGCATCACTTTGGTGGCCATCACCAAACCAAGCAATTCACTCTCAGGTGGCCTGCCACTGATCACGGCTGGTCTATGGCAGCTCGGTCCTGTTTTGAACCCTAAGAAGTACGAAGGAATAGACCCCACCACGATGCGTGCCGCTGGCGCAGGAAAATTTTTGGGATTAGGGTATGGACTTGCGCTTGGTTTTGCCATTGCTGGTAACTCGAGTGACAATGAGAACCTGACGCTTGGCTTATCTACGCTCGGAAGCATTGGTTTAGGTGAAGTAGCCTTTCAAATACAAAAGAGGAAAAAATATAGCGAGGGATATGTGGAACTCATGAGGCACTACGGATTTCTTGGCCCAGCCGTTGGTCTGCTTACAGTTGTTGCAGCCGAGAACGACAATGCGAATGTAGCTGGCGCTTCCGTTTTAGTTGGGGGAATTGGGGGATTGTATCTGGGAAGTCGAGCCGCAAGAAAATATGATTACACCATAGGTGATGTTTACGCCATCCGTTCACTAACCTGGATATATACGGGAATAGGTTTTGCACTTGGTGGTCAATTAGCTGAAGGCGGTGATCGAAACCGAGAATTATTTCTCTTGCCTGCAGTCACGGCCGTGGCGGGTACTATTTTTGGCCAGCGTATGGTCAAGGGAATAAATCTCACCCCGCGTCAAGGGGGCGTACTAAATCTTGCTTCGGGAGGGGCAGCACTTATTGGTTTAGGTCTTGTTACTTCATTCAAGACGGAGTCAGTTGGCGTGCTTATAGGCGTACCTTCGGTTTTTGCTCTGATCACGCACCAATTAATTTTTCACAATTACAAAATGAAGAATTTGCAGAAAAAAAATCAACTGGGCAGTAACTCAAAATACCCTAGCTACTTTTCGTTTCAAGTGAATCCGGAAAACTATTTTGTCAACCTAAAGCAAAATCCTGAGCGCCTGGTCATGACTGACGGCAGGCCTGTCATGTCCAATCCAATTGTTAAGCTCAATTTTACTTTTTGAGAAAAGTAAGGAGCACAAAATCCAGTGGATTGCGCAAGTGTACCATGCTTTTTTTGATTTTTTCATAAGCTCGATCCTGCATATTGTGTCTATCTGCACTTCGTAAAAAGAAAGGCGGAGCTTTCTCCGCCTTCGCAGGTAAGCCGAAATCCGTTATCTCAACGAATTCTTGTCACTTAACCTTTCTTCATCATTTACCCCGCAGGCTGCCACATGGCCATTCGAGCAATTGCTCTACTTACCTGATTCAAGGCTGTCGATGATCTTGATGTAAGAAAAAAAGATTTGAAAAAATATCCGATGACGGTTGTCATGGTTTGATGAATTTAAAATCACTTTCGTTTGTTGATTACTTTGTGGATTTGGGGACAACGTTAATCTCCTTTATCTCAACTGGAAAACCTTGCAATGATGGGTGATATATATCATAGTCTTTTAGCTCAGCGCCAAATAACTTTGATTACAATTCTAAAGTTAGGTGAAGCACCATGGACGATCAATATGCATCGGTTATAAACCCTGTTCAACTTTCTCACAATGCTTATCGAATACTTGAAAACCGATATCTGAGAAGAAATGAAGCGGGAGAATTGGAGTTAGCTGAAGAGTTATTTCAACGCGTGGCGCGCAAAGTCGCGCAGGCTGAACTCGTTTGGGGTACGTGGAGCGACTCGCTATTTTGGGAGGAAAGATTTTTCGAAATCTTATGCGATTTGAAATTCCTTCCTAATTCACCCACGCTCATGAATGCGGGCACTCCATCTAATCAGCTGAGTGCATGTTTCGTTTTGCCAATTGAAGATTCACTGGAAGCTATTTTTTCCACGCTGAAGCTTGCAGCCCTGATTCAGCAAAGCGGTGGAGGCACGGGCTTTAACTTTTCTCATTTAAGACCAAAGAATTCCCTTTTGGAAAACACGCAAGGTTCTGCGTCCGGGCCTGTTTCTTTCATGAAGATTTTTGATGCTGCAACAGAACATGTCAAACAAGGTGGCAAAAGACGCGGAGCAAATATGGGGATACTTAACATAAGTCATCCCGACATTGAAGAATTTGTTGCAAGTAAAACAGGCGATCAAGATCTTCACAATTTTAACATCTCCGTAGGAGTATCTGATGCATTTATGAACACTGTGAAACGCGATGAAGAATGGGAACTTGTTCATCCGAATACAGGATTTGTTGCAAGAAAAATCAAAGCCAGAAAATTATGGACCAGCATTATCGAAAACGCATGGCAAAACGGAGATCCGGGTTTTATTTTTTTAGACACCATTAATGAAACAAACCCCACGCCTATCTTGGGAAAAATCGAATCAACCAATCCCTGCGGAGAAGTTCCTTTATTGCCTTACGAATCATGCAACCTTGGCTCACTCAACCTCTCAAAATTTATTCTCACTGATGGAAAGTCATTTGATTGGGTGGCACTTGAGCAGGCTATAAACATTGCCGTTCGCTTTCTCGACAATATTATTGAAGTCAACCACTATCTCTCATCAGAGATAAAAGACATAACGGTAGGAAATCGCAAAATTGGTCTCGGTGTCATGGGTTGGGCCGAGGCGCTAAGCATCCTGGAAATACCGTACGATTCTGTGGAAGCTGTAAGAGTTGCTGAGTCATTGATGAAGTTTATCTCAGATAAGAGCAAAGAAGCATCCGAAAAATTGGCCAAAGAGCGTGGTGTATTTAAAAACTGGAACAACAGTATCTACTACCCTCACACCCGCATCAGAAATGCAACACGGACAAGCATCGCACCTACAGGAAGTATTTCTATCATTGCAGATACTTCTTCTTCGATTGAACCTTTTTTCGCGTTGGCATATCAACGCTATCACGTGCTAAAAGATGAAACGCTCCAGGAGGTGAATAAAAGTTTACTCAACTACCTTGACGCTCATCAAATTCCATCAGACGAAGTCATGAAGATGATTGTAGATTCCGGAACTTTGAAAGATGTCACCTCTTTATCTGATGACGAAAAACGTTGTTTTAAAACAGCCCTGGAAATAAAACCCGAATGGCACCTAAGGCACCAGGCTGCTTTTCAGAAATTCACTGACAATGCAGTATCGAAAACCATCAATTTACCACAAGGAGCAACACCAGCTGATATATCATCCATTTACGCGCAGGCATGGCGCCTTAAATTAAAAGGGATCACGGTGTTCCGGTATAACTCAAAACCCAAACAAGTGATGTATCAGGGAATCACCAGCGATATAAAGAATTGCAAAGTTTGCATAGCGTAGTGCGTTCCATTTTCCTCTTTACGATTTATCATAAACTTCAAGCGCAGTCGAAAGACAAGAGGTCACGCCTTTTAGTCAACAAACAGTTAAGGTGATAAGTATGGCATCTTTCACTTCCTCTCTTGACGCTCCAGCTTTTTTTGCCATCGGCACCTGATAGTAGATAGTCGTCCCTTAAAAACTCAATTTTTAAATTCTGATTAGGGCGAAAGCATTGTTCAAGTGCAGATCAGCCGCGCGACCCGTGATGCGATTTTCATTGAAAGCTTGTAGTCGCGCAAAGAGTAGCGCGGACTGCGGCTTTTGAAAAAGATGCTCCTTCGGTGCCCGCGCATCTGCACAGATTTATCAAAAGAGCTTACGCGGCTTCAACTTCCAGCCGGTAGGACAAGTAGGCCATACTGTTAAAAAACTGCAAGGGTTTCGGATAAATCCTCTCCTTTATGGCAAATTCTTTCAACTGTTTTTCGCTACTTTCCTTACAAATTGAAATCCGATCGGCTTTTTAAGGGACGACTAGATAGCAGTTGAGTTTCCTGACGAAGTCTGCAAGGCGATATAAACCAATTGTTTGGTTTTATCATCGAATCTCCTTGTAGCCTTCAAAGCCTCAATTAGTCCGTCAAAAGCTTTTGCAACTTCAGGTGATTCTTTTTGAAAAATTTCCATCGGGTTCATGTGTGTTAGTTTTTAAGTGATTACTGTATATACCTTTTCATTAAGTCCAGGTATTTTTTTAAATCAGCCAGTTGGCGTCTGCGTTTTTCCGGAGCGCGTACTTGCCTTAGTTGTAAGCCATGAACTTTAGCTCGTACGTTTGCTCGCAAGCATTTATAATAGGTGAGGAGCTTTTCGTCTTCACTCGATTCTAAACATGGGAAGCGACTGAGGTATTTCTGAAGTAAATAATCTGAAATTGATTTTTCCTTGTAGAATTCCAACTCCATGCATAGAAATGCGATTTCGTACAGTACATCGATTTGTCGATACTCGTCATTAAATTCGATGCAGTCAAAAAGCACTGGCTTTGGATAGAGAAATATATTTCCGCTGTGCAAATCTCCGTGAATATCTCTTTTGAATCCTGCATCAACGCGCTCTTGAAAACGCTTTTGATGTTCTTGAAGAAATGAATCACTCCATTCTTTTGTCAAAGAAATCAAGTTTATGTAACGTCTGCCCAAATTATTCTTGACGACCGTCTTTATCATGTCGATATCATTAAACGTTTCTCTTGCCACTGCAAGATTAAAAGGCTTAAATACACCCCTTGACCTCGCGTGAAACCGGGCAATCGTAACCGCCAGTCGTTTGATTCGATTTTCACTAACCTTCGATGACTTCAACAGGTTATCCATTTTCATGGCCTGATCCATTCGCTTCATCACCACCGCATAGTCAATGGGCTTCCCCCGGCCGCCAATTCGCCAATCTTGATTTGATTTAACAATAGGGAGAACCGACAAATAAATGTGAGAGAATCGTTGATTGAGTTTCAGCTCTCTATCACAATATTTCTTCCGTAGTCGCAACGTGGAGAAATCCAGAAAAGGAAGCTTAAACGGCTTCTTGATCTTAAGCGCCCTGTTTCGCGTCAAGAGCACCCACGATATATGTGTCTCTTCTATGGTACCCCGTATTGGTCTTCCATCAAACTGGCCATTGGTAGCAAGATCTTTAACATCTTCTTCTGTCATCAGTCACACGTTTTCTCCTTCGATGTACTCAATCGCCTCTTCCAACATCGCTGAAATATTTTCCTGAGTGGATTGCAATTTTAGTCGAGGTGTTGTCCATGCTTCAAACTGTTCTTTAATCACCATATATATTTTGAAATCGGCTTCGCTTTCCACCCGTTTTTGCGACAGTCGTTGTCTTATCAGGTCTTCATCGGCCCACACTTCAAAACAGAAAACGCTGATGTATTTTTCCTCAGCCAGATTAAGGAATAAGTCTCTTGTGGCAGCCAGCTGAAATGTAGCATCTACAACCACCGATTTCTTCTCTTGGAGATAGTTGCTGGTCTGCTTATACATTTCCTTGTAGACTGCAGCCTTATCGGAAGTAGTGTATTTTCCACGGAGATGGATCGCACTCCTAATGTAATCGCTGTTGAGGTATATGGCTCCTATTTTACCTGCAAGTTTTTCTGCAAAGAAGCTTTTACCGGATCCTGGCAGGCCTGATACCAGAATTAATCGGAGTTGATTCACAATGACTCAGGTTACCGGTTTTTTCAAAGCATAAGTCCAAACGGGACTTGTGATGTGGTTGATCACGTCTTCTGTTATACTTCCATTAAAAAGATGAGCGAGCCCTTTGCGCGCGTGCGTAGCCATGACAATTAAGTCGATCTTCTGCGTAGCCGTAAAATCAATAACACCCTCTTCTTCGTTTCTATAATTCCGAAAGTGGAATTCGAAATTTTCGAGTTTATACTGTTTCGCAAATTCATCAAAAGCTTCCTTCGCATCAGAGTCGCGCAGGAAATGGCTGGGAGAGTTAACAAAAAGGACATGAAGGGTTGCATTTAGAAACTGCTGTAACTCCTTTAGTTTCTTCATAAACTCGGCTTGATCGAGATTCATTAGCGTTGGAAACAATATTTTCTTCATCGATGAGACATTGACGTATTCTCGCACCGCTAAAACCGGAACCGGTGAATGACGCACTACTTTTTCTGTATTAGAACCGATGAATATTTCCTCCAAGCCCGAGCTCCCTGACGTTCCCATGATGATCATATTCATTTTATTCGACTCCACAAAATTCTTTATTGAAAAAACGACATCACCATAAACAATCTCAAGCCTTGATTGCACGGAAGAGAAATTCGCCTCCTGTTTCATCTTCTCAAATTCAGTTTTTGCGTCTTGCTCCATAGAAGACAGATACTCGGGATTAAAAGCCAATGTCTCGCCAGTGAAGCTGAAATCATAAACTGCAGGTATAAAGTTGACATAGAGCGCAATCACTTCACCGCCTGTCAGTGATGCCCAATGCATTGCGGTCTTATACGCCTCGCGAGACCGGGAAGAAAAATCACATGGAACAAGAATCCGTTTCATTGAACTTGGTTATTTAAAATAGTGATACAAACTTTTAATCAATTAGCTGCCCCAAGCCTTGAAAGCTATCAAAATGAACAGAATGATCATCAGCATCACCATCACGAAATATTTCACATACAATTTCATAGCTTTTTCATACTACTTTGACTTTGCAATACGAATTTCTCAAAGTGCGGTGCTTTCCAAAATGACATTTCCCATCATGTATTATGACATAAATCATTCACATCTGTTTCGCTCTGACATAACTTTCTATGCTTTTAAAAATTAACGGCTATGACGGAATCGATCCAAGATACTCTACTGCAAAACCGGGAAGAAGCCGGGCTGATTCTTGGCAGGAAGCTAAAGGAATATGAAAAGACCAATGCGGTTGTAATAGGAATTCCCCGCAGCGGGGTTATCGTAGCCGCAGCGATTGCAAATTATCTAACTCTTCCGCTGGAGATCATGCCTTGCCAAAGAATCAAACACCCCGCTAACGACAACAAAAACCTCGGCTCAGTGAGTCTCACTGAAGCATTTCTTCCAGACTGTATTGAATGCATACCCCGGGATTTTGTTGCTCACCAGATTGCGTTTTCAAAAAATGCCAATTTGTTTGAGTACAATTTTTATCATAGAGACCGTCCTCCGTTGCCTTTTAAATACAAAACCTTGATTGTAGTAGACGACCTGCTGATATCGGGTGAAACGATGTTAGCCTGTCTTCAAGAAATCAAAAAGCAAAATCCGCTGAAGATCATTGTCGCAGTTCCCATTGTAAGCGCCAAGGCAGCTCAAATGGTGCGAGCTGAGGTTGATGACATGTTATTTTTAAAAATGGAGCCTGAAGTCGGATCAGCAAAAGAGTATTTCATCGAATGGGAAAGAATTGACAGAAACAAAGTCAAGAAGCTTCTGGACGCTTCAAAAAAAAATACGGGCTAAGCCATCTGCTGCACGAGTTCAAACAACGCCTCCGTTCCAAAATTCCCAGTAGTGAAAAAGAAACTATGGGTTGTTCAAGTCGTAATATGAATGACAAAACCTTGCTTCTAAGGGCACTTTTTTTTAAATTCAACTTCTCTTCAAAGCCAATTTGACCGATCATGAACGATCTGAAACCCGTGGTAGCCGGCAACGAAGCGGGATTTCGTGTCTTGTTCGAATGTGCTACTATTGGCATACTCGTGATCAATGAAAATGGCGGGATTGAGCTCTTAAACTCTTGTGCTGAAAATCTTTTTGGATACTCTTCGGAAGAATTACTAGGTAAGCCGGTTGAAATACTAATCCCCGATAACCTGCGTCAAAAACATACCCAGCACCGCGAGGGTTACTTTGCACATCCAAAGGCCAGACCCATGGGGCTTGGCATAGAGCTTTATGCATGCAAAAAAAATGGCGTCATATTTCCAGTTGAAATAAGTTTGGGGCATTATGTTTTTAGATGACGACAACATGGCCGTAGCTTTTGTCACTGACATTACTGAACGAAAATCGGAACAACATTATCAAGGATGACGAAGGCAATGTAATTGATTTGCGCTATCTCGAAGTAAATTCACGTGCCGAAGAAATGCTCGGCAAAAAAAGCCATGAGCTTGTTGGGCGCCTCAGAGGCGAAGTGGAGGGACCATTTGATGAACAAACGCGAGACGTTATAGATAGGGTGCTAAACAAGAATAAACAGGTAACCACCGAACGCTACATACCCACGATAGACCGATGGTTTCAGATCAGCAGCTACTCTCCTCTGCCCAATCAAATTGCAACCTTGTCACTTGACATCACCGAGCGCAAAAGAGCACAAGATGAGCTGCAAAAATTAAATGAAGAGTTGGAGACCCGCGTAGAAGATAAAACAAGGGAGCTTCAGGAATCTGTTCAGCGTGAAAAGGAACTGAATGAATTGAAGTCGAGGTTTGTTTCGATGGCTTCACATGAATTTCGCACGCCCTTGAGTGTGGTACTCTCCAGCGCTTCCCTGATTGGACAATACGTTGGTGATAACAACGAGCGCGTCAGCAAACATCTGTCAAAAGTCAAATCTGCTGTTGGTAACCTCACCAATATATTAAACGACTTTCTATCACTTGATAAACTGGAGCAGGGCAAAGTTGAGATTGAATGGGAAGCATTTGATATGGCTGAATTTATTAACGACATGCTGGAGGAAACTCTTTCAATAAGAAAGAAGGGGCAGCAAATCAACGCAAGTCACTCGGGGAATAAATGGATCAAATCGGACCACAAGACGCTTCGCTACATTGCTGTCAATCTGATTTCAAATGCGATAAAATACTCTGAAGAACATGCTGTCATCAATTTAGCATCAATAGTTGAAGACAATCAATTGACAATCTCTGTGCAAGATCAAGGGATTGGTATTCCTGCGGAAGAACAAAAATATTTATTCGAGAAATTCTTTAGGGCAAAAAACACCGGTGCAATTCAGGGCACGGGATTGGGGTTAACCATTGTGAAACGTTATGTTGAACTCCTGGGTGGGACAATCGCTTTTGTTAGTGAAGTAAACAAAGGCACCACATTCACCATTTTACTACCTCAATCTTCTTTATGAAAACGATTTTAGTTATCGAAGACAATTCCGACATCCTGGAAAACACGACTGAAATTCTTGAGCTCGCCAACTTTAAAGTGCTCAACGCAAAAAACGGCAAAGAGGGCATTGATGAAGCTATGAAAAGTAAACCTGATGTTATTTTGTGTGATATTATGATGCCCGAGGCTAGCGGTTATGAGGTGCTTCTTGGTCTTAAGAAAAATCCGATCACTAAAAATATACCTTTCATATTTGTAACGGCCACTGTAGAAAAAAAGGATGTGAATAATGCGATGGACATGGGAGCTGACGGTTATTTAAAAAAGCCTTTCGAAATAGAAGATCTTCTCAAAATAGTTAGGTCCTTCATCAAAGACTGAACCTCTTTGTCCATACATCAAAATTACGTGGCCAATGAAGATCAATAAAGAGTGGCATCAGCAGCACAAGATGCCCAAAAACCCAACTATTGAAGAACGGATAAAATGGCATGTTTCACACACTAAAAATTGCGGTTGCAGAAAAATTGAAGGAAAGCTCGCTGAGGAAATGAAGAAGAGGGGAATTAAAGTCTGATTCGGGTTAACAAGCTCTCCGAAGCGGGTCCTTTGAACAAGGCAATACTTCAAAATGATTGTTGAGCTGCTGCTATGAGTTGTTGGAACTAATGATATGCTCAAAGTAGACGGCTCGCGCAATAAAAACTGGGTAAGTTTGCGGATCGGCTCAGCGGTATCTCTACGATACTCGAGTAAGCCCGTGATGCCGGGAAGGTGATCTTCTAAAGGTATATATGGCATAACAATAATCGTTATTTCAGTATGTCTTGATTTAAAGAAGCAGCGCCTGTCTCGAACCCTATACGAGATCAGGCTGCTGACTTCCTTGTCAGTACCGATAATCCAAAATAACGGTGACTGACGTACTTCATATCTTAAATATTCTCCAAAAAGAATCCCTGATTTTTTTCAAACAGTTTCTTCTAAGAAATTCTTGATCATGCCGGAGGACTGGCGCATTGACAGCAGATTAGCCTATCAAACAAATAGGATAGCGCTATGCTTTGATCTTATTTCAGATTTGTTTCTGCTGCAAATCAGCAAACTGCGTTTGGCGGAGGCGTAGGAACGGGGAGCTCCTGTGAAAGTAATTTATCCACTACTTTAGAGATCGGCATTGTCTCACTCAAAGCCATCGGTGATTGGATAACAATTTCTTCACTCAAGGGATTGTAGTCTTTCAGAAAGCCAACCAATGCTTTTGACGTTTGATTGGTGGACGATTGATCAGTGGATTGTTTAACAATATCATTAAGGACAGCGTGTGCTTGTTTCTTTTCAAGATTTTTTAAACAAACCACATAGACAGTATCATTCTCATACTTTTGCTCGATGAGCGTAAAAAATTCTCCACCGTGCTCGAAGTTACCAGAAATGCGTTCAAAACCATTTTGAATGGGATAAGGAAGTGTGAGAGGAATTTTAATAGTAACCGTTTGCGCTCGGTCATACGTATTGTCATCGATGGCGCGATCTGCTTTTACATTCGCTTTGTGAACCATACCCACATAGATACCATAGTATCCTATCACATTCAGCAAGAATATGAAAGTGAAAAATATGGCTATGATCCGTTTCATTGACTACACATAAATAAGTTTTTAATCTGAGAATTCAAAACCCTGCGCTCAGGCCAATCGAGCTTAAAACGTGAAGGCCTGATAAATTAAATCGAACAGCTTCATTGGCGGAGTATCTCGGATGAAATATTTTCATAGCGTATCCCTTCAGATTCCCAATGGCATGATTAATAATACCTAGTCTTTTTCGGTTGCTGCTTTAATCACATAAATGATCAGTACGATAAAGGACAAGATCATCAACACCTCAGCAAACGGACCAGAGATCATGCGAAAAAAATAAGACAGGATTGTCAAAATCGAGAGGGCCAACTTCGCCAGTAAATCCGCTGTATGCAAATTCTTCGTCATAGAAAGTGGTTATCAGGCCTGCTTTTTAACTTTTCTACACGCGTATGGAGTACATTAAAAATAGCGAAGGATGAGGTTTTCATTCCTGACTCAAATCATTAGTTCTTATTGATTTGTGTCATCAATAGTTATTGGGCTGGCCTCTATTTTAGAGTCACAAACTTTTATTCAATGGAAGTGAATAGCGCCATAGGCACAACAGAAAAGATCATCCAGCGGCTTGAGAGCACGAAAAAGGAGATCGAGCAATTCCTTTATGAGATGAACCATGGAGAAGTAACAGTTGAAAAGCAACTTGAAAAATTAAAAGAAGAACTCCTGTCCTCCATAAGGGAGATGAAAGAGTTCCTTCAGAGAAAAGATGTAATCACTGAAAGCAAGGCAATTGCTCTTCAAATCAAATTATCAGCGCTGGAAGAGCATTTGGAAAAACGAAAGGGAGATACTCCTGATGACATCAACCTCTTTTTAAGTGGCGTCAAAAAAATACTTAAAGAGGTAGCTACGGTTTTAAATAACAGTAATACTATCAACGAAATGTTGGAAAAAATTCACGACCGGTTACAACAGTACCGGCTCAAGTTTGATATACTAAAATTGAAACTCGCCCTGGGTACACTTCAAGTGAAGTATGGGGGTAAAGAAATACAGCATCAACTAACTCAAAAAATGGATGTCCTTTCAAAATTTATTCGCGAAAGTGAAATTAATGCAGCTGATAAATTGAAAAAATTCCGGCAAAAAGTTGGCAAAATTTATTCTGGTATTAGCAAGCTATACTCATAACCAAAAACAATATCTATGAACTTTGAAAAACATGCATCCAAAGGAAACGAATTTGTCCATCGCTTAGCAATTCGTTTAGGTAATGAAAAAGATCGCGAGCGCGCAGGCCGGGTGCTGCGTTGCGTTTTACACGCATTGCGCAATCACCTGTCACTTGAGGAATCGTTTCAACTCATGGCTCAACTCCCCATGGCTATAAAAGGAATGTATGTTGATGGTTGGGCACCTGGCCGTAAGCATACCAAAATCAAAACTATTGGCAAACTGGCAGAGGAGGTAAGAAAGGAAGACGGTCTATCTACTGAGAACGATTTTCCCGGGGTATCTGACGCGATGGATGCTATCGAAGCCGTAATAAAAACAATTGCGGATTACGTATCGTCAGGCGAGCTCCATGATATTGTCTCTATTCTTCCAAGTGACATGAAGAGCTATTTCTTAGAGTGGATGCACACACCCTGATTAATACAGATATCGTTAAGTTAAGGCTTGCATGTAACAGGATACCCCGCTAACGACATTGATTCAAGATTTAAAATTCAAGATTCAACATTGTTGGACTAAGCTAATTTTGAATTTTAAATCTGGAACTTTTGAAGTGCCTCGCTTAACGAAACGACATTGATCCGGACACCAGGCACCTTACTAGTTTACCTTCATTAGCGGGATTCTTTCAGTGTGCTCTTTGGAATAACTGAAAACGGTATTTACAAAATCCCGGATCGGCTTTTTAAAGGCGGAAAAATCATGGTCTTTGATTTTATACGAAGCGACCCATTTGGCATCGTCTTTTAGATCCGGGTGTAAAATGCTTTTAATCTCCAATTCAGTAACCCCTATTGGTTTCTTCCCAACCATGTACTGAAGCTGCTCCGTAATCTTTTGCTTTTGTCCTTCACGGCCTCCGCATACTGTAATAAAAGCATAGTTCCTGATATGCTCTCGTTCCATTTTTATGAATGACTTCATTGGAGTTGCAATTTTAAAGTCCCAAACGGGCGCGATGAAAATCAGGGTCTCATAATCTCTGAGAAAAACCTTCGGTTTTCGGACTTTTGCGTCTCTACCAAAAGCAAGATCAAGCAGGATGGTGAAACTTGTCCGTTTCTTCTGTTCTTCAATTTTCACAAGGTCACTCCCGAATCGCAATCTCAATTCCTTGGCGAGCGATTCATTGTTTCCTGAATACGAGTAGTAAACGATAGCCAACTTCATAGACTTTTTTTTAAGATGTCATATAATTTCCGTTTTACGTTTTCGAGTGCTCAAAACTGAGCCAAAACCGGTCGACAATATTATCTTGATTGCAGTGTAAATTTTGAAGCCAATGTCATCCGATGAAATGACCTTTGTCATGATTAATTCATCGTTGTAAATCAACCTTTACTAACGAATAGAATTACGAGTTCTGTAGTTTATGGATCAGCAAAATACCGGGAAAGAAAAGGGCAGATTGTTCAAGATCGGAACAGGATGGCTTTACTTAATCCTGATTCTGGCGCTATTGCTTCCCTCCATTCTTGATTATTCGTCTACTAACCAGATTACTTGGAAAGATTTCGAACAAAAAATGCTTTCGCGCCATGCAGTAGATAAGGTAGTGGTGGTCAATAATGAAATTGCTAAAGTTTATATCAAACCTGAATTCGCCAACGACCCCGCCTTTAAAGATGTCATGAAAAATCCTATGGGGAAAGGCATTAATCCGGGGCCGCATTTTCAATTTACCATTGGCTCGATTGAGTCTTTTGAAAGAAAGTTAGATGAAGCACAAGAACATTTCTCTGAAAACGACAAAATAAACATAAGTTATGCTAAGAGCAGTAACTGGACTACCACACTGCTGCCATGGCTCATCCCGATTTTTTTGATGGTAATATTCTTTCGTTTTTTTCTGAATGGTAGCACAGGCGGATCATCTGTCTTAAATTTTGGAAGATCTACTGCCCAGCTTTTGGATAAGAGTGATAAGAGTTCAGTCACGTTTGAAGACGTAGCCGGCCTGGAGGAAGCAAAACAGGAAGTAAAGGAGATCGTTGATTTTTTAAAAAATCCCGTACGGTACACCAAGCTAGGAGCTAAAATTCCTAAAGGGGTTATCATCGTTGGCCCCACGGGAACGGGCAAAACCTTGCTAGCGAAAGCAGTAGCAGGTGAAGCCCAGGTGCCATTCTTCTCTTTGTCAGGCTCTGAGTTTGTTGAAATGTTTGTTGGCGTTGGTGCATCGCGGGTGCGTGATCTTTTTAAGCGTGCAAAAGAAAAAGCACCTTCCATCATTTTCATTGATGAGATTGATGCAGTAGGTCGGTCAAGAGGAAAAAATACATTTTATACTGGCGCAAACGATGAGCGCGAAAGTACGCTCAACCAGTTGCTCACAGAAATGGATGGCTTCGGTACTAACAGCGGAGTGATTGTGCTGGCTGCCACGAACCGTGGTGATATGCTAGACCATGCGCTGCTCAGGCCTGGAAGATTTGACAGACACATCTACCTCGACTTACCCAACTACAATGAGCGTAAAGCTATTTTCCGGGTGCATCTTAAGGTATTGATACTGGCCGAATCCGTGAGCGCAGATTTCCTTGCGTCTCAAACACCAGGCTTCTCTGGCGCAGACATTGCCAATATCTGCAACGAGGCAGCATTGATCGCTGCGCGAAACAGGAAAGATAAGGTAGAACGCCAGGATTTCATGGACGCATTGGATCGAATTGTGGCAGGCCTAGAGAAGAAGAGCAAAATACTTTCCGCAAAAGAAAAGAAAACAATTGCTTATCACGAGGCCGGTCATGCGGTAGCAAGTTGGTTTTTGAAGAATGCTGATCCGCTCGTAAAAGTCTCTATCATTCCACGAGGCAAGTCACTTGGTTCGGCCTGGTACTTACCTGAAGAGCGGCAGCTTAAAACCCTTACCGAACTTGAAGAGCACATATTTGTAGCACTCGCAGGTCGCGCGGCTGAGGAGTTAACTTTTGGGGAAATCTCGTCAGGCGCACTTGATGATCTGGAAAGAGTTACAAAGGATGCTTATGCGATGGCGATGTACTACGGGTTCAACAAAAAAATAGGAAACGTAAGCTTCTATGATTCCGGTGGTCGTGAAGCATTTCAAAAACCTTATAGCGAGGAAACAGCTAAGCTTATTGACGAAGAAGTTCGCAAGTTCGTGGAGACTTCTTATATCAACACAAAAAACCTTCTCGTGCATCATCAGCATGAGTTGACAAAAATAGCAGAGCTTCTCCTGCAACGGGAAGTGATCTTCAAAGAAGACTTGGAGAAAATACTTGGAGAGCGAATTGAAGAAATTTCAGAGACAAACACAATGGAAGTAGCGAATAATAACATGTAAATCATATGACACGCCTTATTCTACTCTCTGCTCTCATCCTGTTTTCTTGCGGAGACAATGTGAAATTTGAAGTACCTCAGCCGGAAGGAAAAGGAAATGAGGATGCTTTCCCGAAGAAAATACGTGGAATGTACCGCAACCTCAAAGACTCCTCGCTCCTTACGATCACCGCAGATCAAATCACGCGAATGTATAATATAAGATTTGTAGTGCATAAGTCGGATCTGGATTCTGCAATCAAGGTCAAAGGCGATACTTCGTTTTATGACGCAGTCGAAAAATTAACGGTGACAGTAAAGGGCGACAGTGCATACGGACGGATCAATTATATCGATACGTTATTTTACATTTCGTCAAATAACCTTTTGCGGGTATTCAAAGGCTACTATTACTTGAATAAAATGAAATCATTCAATAACTGGGAGGTTGATCTGATGCAGGTCAAGGGAAAAGAATTAACCATTTTATCAGATTGGAATGAATCAGATTTAATCAATATGAGGCGAATCACGCATACAAGCGATTCGACACGAACGTTCAAACCGACCCGAGGGCAGCTCAAGAAATTTATTCGGGAAAAAAGCATGAAAGATGGAGAAATATATAAAAAGATATAGACCCTGACCCTTGACTAAAATCATATTTTAAAAAAGGTCGCAGTCATTACTTCCTATCAACAAAAGATAAACCAACGCCATGAAAACAGATGAAGAACTTCAGCACGATGTTATGGAGGAGATCAAATGGGATCCTCGCTTGAAGAGCATCGCAACACAGGTCGGAGTTACAGCAAAGGATGGTGTGATTACACTTTCGGGTGAGGTAGATACCTACCGGAAAAAAATTGCAGCCGAGCACGCTGCTCAACGCGTAGCCGGTGTAAAAGTAATAGCAGTGAACATTCAAGTGAACCTGGAAGGGAATGCAGCTAAGACCGACATTGATATAGCCAGGGCTGTTGGGGAGGCATTGAAGTGGAACAGTTCGATCAATGAAGACACGATCGAAGTCAAGGTTGAAAGTGGCTGGGTTTTTCTTGACGGCACAGTGGAGTGGGAATTTCAAAGGAAAATAGTAGAAGGAACGGTTCATGAATTGGCAGGAGTTCGCGGGGTGACCAACCGAATTGTTGTTACGTCAAAACTCTCGATTAGCCCTACCGAAATCAAAGAAAAAATAGCATCCGCTTTTCACAGAAGCGCTACCATTGATTCATCTGCTGTTAGAGTAGAAGTTTCCGGGGGCAAAGTAAAGCTGATTGGTAAAGTTCGGACCTGGCTGGAGAGGCAAGAAGCTGAAAATGCAGCGTGGTCTTCTGCAGGAGTAGTTGAGGTGGATAACAAAATTGAGGTGGACGCGGCACTGGAACTAGTATAAACTAAAATCGAAGATCAATAAACCAGTTACTAACATGAATACTCAAGTACAATCACTCGGTTTTGACGCCAACCCACCTTTGTTGGAGCTCGTTAATAAGCGACTGGAAAAAATAGCTCAGCACAGCGATCGGATATTGGAAGCAAGGGTAATACTCAAGCTAGACAAATCCGACACGAGGGAAAACAAGAGATGCGAGATCCGCCTCGTAATCCCGGGAAATGATCTTTTCGCAAAGAAAGTAGGTGGAACTTTTGAAGAGGCACTCGATCACGTAATCCATGCACTCGAAAAACAGGTTTCAGATTGGAAAACTACATTACACGATCGGCAGGTGAAGGTTGCAAAGAATTAGTTTTGACCTGCAACTTACCCTGTCTCAGTTCCAGTAGAATAGGTAGGTCTTCATCTTAGGATGTTGATCAGCAATCAACCTTGCAACACCGAGGCGGTACGAACCAGATCATGTCAATACAAACTATTGTGCCACGACCGCGCAATTCAGGATTACTGCGATGAAGCTGGAATGTAAAACGAAAATATCCGTCCCCACATAATGTCAGCGCAGCCAGCACAAGTTCTCAAATGCATTAGTTCCATGACACTTGCGGTAAGTCGACTTCGACCTTCCTACCATTTCGTGAAGTCATCTCAAGATCTGCTGCTATATTCATAAAATTAATATAGGCATCGTAGGGAGAATCGTAAGGGCTGAAGTATTTGTGCACATCTCCGTCATTCCAATACTTGGTAGACATATAATATAGATGGTCTGAAGTCAACAACTTAGCCCAGCTGCTAATGAGTTCGGGGTTCTTAGTATCTTTTAACTGACGCTCTAGCTGGTATATCCTTTCTGCTGCATCTTGCTGCAAATCGTTTCCCAACCACGCACTCAAGTCACGTTCCGTATCAGCCCACGAGGTAAAGTAAGGAACATCATACTCACCTCTTGAAGAATAAGATTCAATTATATCTGAGGGAGTTTTGAAATCAAAATCAGGATGCTTCAGGATTTCGCGAGGCATATTTTTGAGGAAATCGAAGATGCCCGTCTCTTTCCATTGATGTTCACCAAAAGTTTCATAATCCATGAAAAGGTTGATGATCTCTCCGCCTCCTGCGATTTGATGAACCCAATGAGCAAACCGATCGGCCGTCAAGGGAAATTGATTCCAGTTTTTATCAGAAAACCGAAAAGCAATATCGTCTGACAGTTTATAATTTTTCAAAAGGCATTTGAATCCCGGAATCGCAGGCGGATTATAAACAAAATTCGGACTTCGATTTCCGAGCAGCCTGTCCACGCCTTCACAAATAACTCCTTTAAACCCGAGCGTGTTGATCAACGTAGCCAGCCGGTTGTTATAAATCAGCTCTGTGTTGCGAAAAATTTTAGGAGTTTGCCCCGTCAATCGATTGACTAATTTGCGATGCATGTCGACTTGACGGATAAACTCTTCAGCTGAGTACTTAAAACTCAACGAATGATAATAGGTTTCACAGAGTAATTCGACACAACCTGTTTTGAATAACTGAACAAACGAATCACAAACTTTGGGTTCGTACTTTTCAAACTGCTCCCAAGCGGTGCCGGTAATCGAAAACGCTATTTTGAATTTGCCTACATTTTGGTTGATCAGATCCAATAATAATTTATTCGTTGGCAGATAACATTTTTTTGAAACACGCTTCAGTATTTCACGATTCTTGGTTTCATCCTCATAATAATGGTCTTCCCCAATTTGAAAACAGGAATAAGGTTTCAAACGATAAGGTTGATGAACCTGAAAATATAAACACACTGATGGCATATTCAGGGAGTTAAAACATTGTATACGTTCATTATCTTATCAGTCGTCTTGCCCCACGTGAGATGTTCAACATCTTTATGAGACCGCGACTCCATTGCATTTTTCAACCTGGGATACTTGAGAATAGCATAAAGGTAATTCGCAAACCCATCTGTATCCCAGAAGTCGGCACGTAAGGAATTAGCCAATACTTCAGCCACACCGGAGCGTTTAGAAATTACGCTTGCTGTTCCATGTTGAGCGGCTTCGACTGCAGACAATCCAAAGGGCTCAGACACGGAAGGCATGAAATAGGCATCGGAACTTGCAAGCAGATCCTTGATTTTTTCGCGAGAAAGGAATCCTGCAAAACTGAAATACTTACCCAATCGTTGTCGTGCCACTTCATGGATCAACATGGGCAATAGATCACCATTGCCTGCAATGATGAATCTTACGTTGGGGTAAACACGAATTAATTTTTCGGCTGTCTCTACCAAAAACTGCGGACCTTTTTGAAAGGTAAGGCGCCCGATAAAAGTAATCCATTTCTCACCTGCTTTCTTCCTGAACTTAGAACGCGCTGTTACCTCCGCGCCATTGTGAACGACTTCAATCTTTCTTTCATCAATGCCATAATGAATTGCTATTTGTTGTTTTGTGTAATCACTTACGGCAATTATTTTATCGGCCTCCTGCATCGCCATTTGCTCAATAGCATAAATTTCGTTTCGGGTTTTTTCGCCTGCACGATCCGTCTCAAGAGAATGAACATGCAGCACCAATGGCTTGTGTGTATCGTGCTTAAGTTGAATAGCCGCCTCGAATGTAGGCCAATCATGTGCATGAATGATGTCGAACTCTTTTTGTGATGCCAGCTCCTTTGCAGCTATCGCATACAAATGCGTGCGTTCTAAAATATCGCGACCGTATAAATCATGCGTCTGAAAATATTCAGACACATCTGACCACGTTGAAATCGTTTTAAAGAATTGCTCACCACTTTCTGTTCTTTTTGAAAATCCCTTTCTTGACTTTAAGGCTGGATAGGCTGAGAGCTCGACAAGAACGCGGGACAGAAGAACAGTGGGAAATTCCCTTACAAAGTTTTCGTTTTTAAATTCCTCTTCAACCCGGTTCAAAGCCGTCACCTCAACATTTTCAAGATTTTGTGCATCTGCGAATGGAACGATCAGGTGAACATTTGCCCTTTCGCTTAACGATTTTACAATATTAAAGCACGCAACTCCCAAACCGCCAGTAAATGCAGGTGGAAATTCCCATCCTAACATCAGTACGTGTTTTCTTTCGTGTTTCAATTTTGGCAGGCGATTGATTTGTAGTTTTAAAAGTACTTTGTAACCTCTTCACACCTAATGACCAAAGTCAGTTTTGTTCACTGTTTTTGTCACCACGAAAGCATCTGTAAAGAATATAATATCGAAAGAGAATATAGAATAATCGATTGTTACTGGGATTAAATCCTAGTGCTATTCGCGTGAAGTTTCTGTGGAAATGTTGGCCTAATTTAGACGACAGAGAATGAACCTGAGTCACAGAGCTTCAATGAATGTTTATCTTCAAGTTCTGATTGAAGTCACGTGTTTAATGTGATTCAAGTCATAAGATATCTTATCCATTGAAATTAGCTTTGTTCGCTGATTAAAAGAAGATAAGCTTATGGATAGTTTAGAGAGAAATACAGAGCGAAGATCACCTGTAAAAAAAGATTTACACAGACTAAAGGAATGGCTCGGGGCCACCGAGAAGTCAGGCGTAGCACACCAAGTCTTCATCGGTTTCGATGGCTTTGTTGATAAAATTCAGAAAGCTGTAAAGCAAAAGAGAAGCGGCAATAACCTCTTCTTCAACAGCATTCACGAATTTTCAGAACACATCGATTCCCTCACGGGCCGAAGTGGTCAAATTGAACTAGTTACAATTCAAACAAAGGCAGGAGGCAACGCTCCTATTCTTTCGTCAGCTTTAGGAGAGCTAAACGTGAAAAGTTTTTGCATCGGGTCAATGGGTTTTCCTAGGATAAACCCCTTGTTTCAAAACATTACACCGCAGGCAGAAATTTCATCGATCAATGCACCGGGAAACAGCCAGGCAATTGAATTTAATGATGGAAAGATCATTCTTTCAGATCTGAGTGGATTCATTGATTACGATTGGAACTACGTTAAGAAAAATTCAGATCTCGAAAAAATTCGCAGCTCAATCCGCTCGTGTGACCTTGTAGCGCTGGTTGACTGGTCTAATCTTCCCAATGCAACAGACATTTGGCAAGGACTGCTTCATGATGTCATCAAGGTTGTAAATCGCAAAGATTTTTATTTCGTCTTCGATCTTTGTGATCCGTCAAGAAGGAATTCTCTGGAAATAGATGAAATGTTAGATCTCATCAGTTCACTTTCACATTACGGAAAAGTGACACTTGCCCTAAATGAGAATGAAGCCAGAAAAATATGGATGGCGCTATCCGGCAATGATCAAGTCGTAGGAAAAGATAACTCAACAACCTTATTTGATATAGGTTCATTTATTTTTTATACAATGACAATCGATACTCTGTTGATTCACCCTCGCGATCGCGTCTTTGCATTTCAAAAAAATAAAACCCTCGAGTTAACTGGCCGACTTGTCAAAGAGCCGAAAGTTCAAACAGGAGGCGGAGACAATTTCAACGCAGGATATTGTCTCGGTCTCATGAGTGGATTGCCGATGGATCAGCTAATGTTGCTAAGCATGACCACTGCAGGCGCATACGTTCAGAATGGGAAAAGTGCATGCATCAAAGACTTGATCAACTACCTGAACAATTGGGCAACTGAAATTGAAAAGCAAAAAGACTTTGATACAATGGTTGCCTGAGTTTTTTAAGGGCCACTCTGATAAAAATCATAACCCTTCCCGATGGGCATCAATCAAAGGCAAAGTAGTCGAACATAATTCTTATATATCAGTAATAATCGTTAACGACTTTGCAAGATCGATTTTGAAGATCGGGTGTGCCCACACTCGAGATTGATTTTCATTTAGTACGCCTTAGTAAGAAGCCTATTTTCTGGCTCGTAACATGACGTTGAAGAGTGAACCTTACACTTATTGGTAGGCGTATTGAATGAATAAGGGCTGAATAATAACGATGAGAGCAATCAGAATACGCGCAATTTTGAACAGAGAAGGCCTCAGATCAAAACGATACATTTTGATCAAAGTAAAAATCGTCATCATGAAACTAATATAAGGAATGTCGACAGGCTAGTCAGAATGATCTTTAATTTCATCACTTATGGAACGTACACTTTACTCCGAACCGTCTTTTCGGCAGATGCAATATTGTGAATGCCTTGAAGCAAAGCATCGGGGTTAAATGAAATGGAATCAATTCCGCACTCAACCAGGAAAGAACAAAACTCAGGGTAGTCACTTGGAGCTTGACCACATAAACCTACTTTCAGTCCATGTTCATGAGCACAAGAGATCAAATACCTGATTTGCCTTTTCACAGCCTCATTATTTTCGTCAAAGAGGTCACTAACGATTGCCGAATCGCGATCAAGGCCTAATGTGAGCTGCGTGAGATCGTTTGAACCGATCGAAAATCCGTCAAAGATGTTGACGAATTTCTTAGCCAATAATATGTTGCTTGGTATTTCGGCCATCACGTAAATTTCTAATTCATCCTTGCCACGTTCAAGGCCGTAAGACTTCATTACTTCCTGCACTTTCTTTCCCTCCTCAACGGTACGACAAAATGGAATCATCACTTTCACATTTTCAAGGCCCATTTCTTCGCGTACCTTTTTTATGGCCAAACACTCAAGCCCAAAACCTTCGCGATACCGTTCATTATAATACCGGCTTGCTCCGCGAAATCCCAACATTGGATTTTCTTCTTCGGGCTCAAACATTTTTCCTCCAAGCAGCTTCGCATATTCATTGGTTTTGAAATCACTCATCCTTACAATCACTTCTTTGGGATAGAATGCAGCCGCTACTAATGCGATTGATTCTGAAAGTTTGTCAATAAAAAATTTCTTTTTATCTGAATAATGCCTGGTAAGTGCATCGATTTGTTTTTTCTCTGAATTATCGGGCAGCTCATGATATTTCACTAATGCCATAGGGTGAATCTGAAGCGTATTCGAAATCATAAACTCCATGCGAAGCAGACCTACTCCTTCATTTGGATACGATGCATAAAGCAGAGCTTTTTGCGGATCGGCCAAAATGAACATAGGCCTGGTAAAAGTAGATGGAATCGATTCAACTGAAGTTTCATCTTCTTTCCATTGTAATTTGCCCTGATAGATTAACCCCTCATCTCCAACGGCACACGAGACAGTGATCACCTGACCATCGGTGAGTTTTTCGGTAGCCGTCTCTGTACCAACAACGGCAGGTATCCCAAGTTCTCGCGCAACAATTGATGCATGACTTGTTCGTCCTCCTTTATTGGTAACGATGCAAACTGCCTTCTTCAACAATGCATTCCAATCAGGATTTGTAATGTCAGCAACTATAATATCGCCCTTCTTAACTTTAACGCTGTCGGCCAGACTTTTTACAATGGAAACCTTTCCACTGACGATGCCATAACCAACTGCTTTACCTTTGAGTAGTGGAATTTCGTCTGTTTCCAATTCATACTCCTTGATCACCAATTTTTTCTCCTTGGCATGAATTGTTTCAGGTCTTGCCTGGACAATGAATAATTGGCTACTTTCACCGTCTTTGGCCCATTCAATATCCATTGGCAGTTTGTAATGCTGCTCAATATCATAACACCAGCGGCCAAGTAGATTTACTTCGGCATCGCTGAGAACAAATTGATCCCTTTGCGCAGGGCTGGTTATTTGCCAGACAGTGTTCTTTTCTTCATCTTTTCCATAAATCAACATTTGCTGCTTTGTGCCGAGTGTGCGATAAACAATTGCATTTTCTCTTTCCGCTTTGATGGAAGACTTAAGCAAATAAAACTCATCCGTGTTTACTGCGCCTTGCACTACGCTTTCGCCAAGGCCCCATGCCCCAGTAATGTAGACTATGTTCTGATTTCCGGTTTCAGGCTCGATGGTAAATGCCACTCCCGCGCTGCCTTTATCCGATCTTACCATTAATTGTACCCCTACCGATAGTGCCACTTGCAGGTCATCAAACTTGTTATCGATGCGATACTTAATCGCACGGTCATTGAAAAGTGAAGCGTAACATTTTTTTACAGCTAATAAAACTTCATTGGCAGGTACATTTAAAAAAGAATCGTGCTGGCCTGCAAAGCTGGCTGATGGCGAGTCTTCAGCAGTGGCGCTACTGCGAACTGCAACAGTTGTGTTCGAACCATACTTCTTACTGAGAGCGGCATGATGATCCTTGATTAAAGTTTTCAATGACTCGGGGAAATCACTTTTCATTACGAGCTCCCGACAGGCACTTCCAATTGATGAAAGATTATCGAGCGTTGCTCTATCTAACTGGCCCAGCGTTTTTTTTAATTGAGGAAGCAATTCATTAAAAGCCAGAAAATCATAATAGGCTTTTACACTGATAGCAAAACCCTTAGGCACTCGAATATCCAAGCCGGAAAGATTTCGGATCATCTCCCCGAGCGAAGCATTTTTTCCGCCTACGATATCGACTTCTTTCATCGATAATTTTTCAAAGGGAAGAATGTAGTTTTTCATAGTCCATTTGATTTTGTGAAACTTCTAGTTCGAACACATGGAATAGCATGTTTACTTATGCAGAATAATGTATGGACGTTTGGCGTTAAGCAGCAATTCCTTAACTACACTCTTGTGCCAGAGGCGTTCCAAAATATTCTGATGATTAACAGATAAGACCAAAAGGTTATTTTCTGACCAAAGGCCGATATAATGGTCAAGACATTCAGCCACATTTTTATAAGCAATACTGTCAAAGCTGATTTTTATACCTGACTTCCATTCATTGGCAACTTTGTTTTGGATAGAATTTAGTTTGAGCTCTTCACTCGTGGAGGAATTTGGTAAGATTGAGACAAATTGCACTTCAGCACCAAACCAATTGGCAAGCCAATATAATTGCGCAAGCGGAGGTTGGGATTCATGCGAATAATCATAGGCATAGGTTAGCCTTTTGATTTTCTCGTAGTTGAAATTTTCGGGAACGATGAGCAAAGGCGCGAGAGAGTTCTGGATGACTTTAATCAAATCAACTCCGGCAAAATTTTGAAATTCTTTTTTGTCCTGAGGTGCACCCAGAATGGTGAGGTCGTAGCGATCGGTTTTCGAACTCAATTTTTTCGCAATATTCCCCGAAAGAATTTCCTCTTCAACTCCGCAAGAAATAGTGTAATCGCCTTTTAAAAGATCATGCATTTCGCCCAACATTTCAATGGCGTCTCCTTTATCTTCCGCTCCACCTCCGGCAGGCACCGCGATTTTCCCTTCATGTGTTGCTATCAAAATTACTTTCGACTTTGTATCTCTTGCCAATTGTGCTGCATATCTTGAGACACGATCAGATGAAATTGAGAAATCGACTGGGCATAATATTGTTTTCATATTCTAATAATTTTTAATTGTCAATTTTTAAGCCGCAATCCATCCGCCATCAACAGCAAGTGCATGACCAGTGACAAACGATGCTCCTTCCGAACAAAGCCACACCACTGCAGCAGCTACCTCTTCGGGTCGGCCCATTCTACCCACCGGCTCCATTGACTCATATTGTTTTTCAACCACTTTGTCTTTTCCCGTTATTCTATCAATCATTGCTGTTTTGATTACACCCGGGCAAACGGCATTGACGCGAATATTTTGTTTCGCATTTTCGAGTGCTGCTGTTTTTGTAAGGCCTATCACGGCATGCTTACTTGCTACATACGCTGGTAAACCTTGAAAACCGACCAGGCCGGCAATCGATGCGCAATTGACTATAACACCGCTGCCTCTTTTCAACATGTGTGGAATCTCATGACGCATGCACAGCCATATTCCTTTCAAATTAACAGCAAGAGTTTTGTCCCAATTTGTTTCCGTGCATTCTTGCGTATTCGCCATCGTCCCTTCAATGCCGGCATTGTTGAATGCAAAATCCAAACTTCCAAAATGAGAGATTGCTTTATCGATCATTGCAGCGACTTCGTTTCCTTTAGATACATCGCACTTGATGAATATTCCTTCGGAGCCTGCGTCTTTTATCGCCTTGAGTGTATCGGGATCTTCCAACACATCAGCGACTATAACTTTGGCGCCACGTTGAGCAAATGCTATTGCCGTAGCGCGGCCAATCCCGAAACTTCCTCCGGTGATAAGTGCTACTTTATTTTCAAAATTCTTTTCCATGCCGGGTTAGAGTTTGATTTGCAAAGTTCTTTTTAAAGTATTGATCACATTTTGTTTTAGCTGATTGAAATTTTTAGAATTATAGCTTCCTGAAATTTCACCACTAATCAGGTTGTTGTAATCTGAAATCCTTCGGAAGTCAGCCCGGTCTGTGCCGGTTCCGGCCAACATCAATGCGCATTCATCGTTTAAATAACCTTTCAGGTTTTCGTTTATTTGACGCAGAAAATGATTGAACCTTTCTTTCTTTACAAAAGACTTGTCCTTCTCGAAATTTTTCAGCGAGAAACCAAATGAATTCCCCCGGCTTGATTTTGAGTATTCGAAGTCATCTACATTGCTCATTGGAAAAACACCGTCCTTGATTTCTTCG
The DNA here is from genome assembly GCA_016178785.1 of Bacteroidota bacterium. Classification (GTDB taxonomy): domain Bacteria; phylum Bacteroidota; class Bacteroidia; order Cytophagales; family Cyclobacteriaceae; genus ELB16-189. The sequence continues at coordinate 69,329 of JACOSO010000020.1, forward strand.
GTCAACGCATCGTGAATCTTTAATAGCGATGCTGTCTTCTGACTCAAAGACAAAATGTAATAGTCGATTTTCTGGTCGGTTTTCATAAAATTGATTTCTTAATTCACTTGACGAAAGTAGCCTGGGGGCTAATCAGTCACGATGACAATGTTCGTTTGCTGAGGTGATTTTCGTCAGTTTATTAATTAAACCTACTCCTCAATTTTGGATACGAGTTTAATTCGATGAAAAGGATATTATGCCCGGTAGATTTTTCTGAGACTGCATACAAAGCCGCAGGCACGGCAGCTAAGCTCGCTCAAAAATGTGAAGCACAACTTAACCTACTTAACGTACAATCTAACTTCGAAACTACTCCCGCTGAATTGATGTGGGGAAAGAAAAGGAAAGTTGAGGCCGTAGCCAATCAGTTAGAGGAACTGAGCAGCGAGATTAGCCTGGCCTATAAAATATCATGTTATGGAAATGTTCAGTCATCAGATCTGCCTTTATCCAAAATAATTTCAGTTGTTGGAAGTGACTATGATTTGGTAGTGATGGGCACGAATGGCTCAGATCAAGTTTATGATTTCCTCTTTGGCACTAATTCTTATAGGGTGGCTAAAGAATCTTCAGTTCCTGTTCTTCTTTTACCCCCGGATTATGAATTTGAGGATTTTTCAAACATCGTATTTGCAGCTGATTACTTTCATGAAGTGACAACACCTCCAGAGCAGCTTATTAAATGGGCTGGCCTCTTAAGCGCCCGAATTACTTTTTTACAGATTATGACAACAGAATACCGGCATCAACAAGAACAGAAACTGATTCATATTCAGCTAAGCATGAAGCAATTTCTCGCTGATTTGTATCATGATTTTAAGACGATCTATGCCGATCAACCAATCGAAGGGATAATGGATTATATCAAAGAAAATGACTGCGATGTGTTGGCTTTAAATTTCAGGCACCATTCAATGATTGAAAAACTGTTTCATAAAAACGTATTGAAAAATTTGTGTGCCATTACCCCATGTCCTTTATTTCTTTTTCACCTATAAAATGAATCAGAAGCCCATAAAAACGATACTTTGCCCAACTGATTTCTCAGAAGCATCTGAATTTGGTCTCGACTATGCCGCGCATGTGGCCAAGCTATTCTTCGCAGATATAAGATTAGTTTACGTTCGCACCTCCATTTGGCCAGAAGCAATTCAACTATCTCAAAACGCGCAAGAGAGTGAGGAAGATATTTCAGACCGACTTTCAACATTTTGCCGGGAAACAGCGGAAGAGTTTGGAGTCAATTGCGCGTATCAAACCTTAACTACAACCAATACCGTTGAAGAGGCCATCGCTGAACAAGCTAAGGAATGCGATATGATTGTGATGGGTACGAATGGCGCTAACGACAATTACCAATACCTCTTTGGCAATAACACCTTTCATGTCATTCAAAAAACGAAGTGTCCGGTACTGGTTATACCTACCGGATATTTATTCAAATCCATTCATACTTTGGTTTACGCGCATCACCCCGACACCAATCCTATTTTCCTCATCGATCAGCTCAAGACAATTATCGAACCATTGAATGTTGCTGTCAAGGTTGTTCACGTCTCGGAAGAAAGTCCCTCCACAACTACAAAGCACAGACTAGAAATATTGCGAGAAGCGGTTATGGCGAGAAAGCTGAAGGGAAAAGAATGGAGTTTTGATTCCCTGTATTCACAAGATGTAGCTTGGGCACTTGATCACTACATGAAAAATCATAATGGAGATATTTTGGCGTTGTCATTTCACCATCGACAACTCTTGGAAAAACTTTTTACTCAGGACGTGGTAAAGCAGATGACGATGATAGCCGAATATCCGGTTCTCATTTTCTGGCACTAGGCTTTCAATCTGAGCTATTTCTTTTGTTTGGATTTTCCCAACTTTTCTTGCTTTCGAAAGTAACCTCGGAAAAGGAAGTTGTGCTTCAAAGCTTCCATGTTTTCATTAAACCGTTGCGTGCCCTGCTCTACGTTGAAGATACTTACCCGAAGTTTTCTTTCAAGAGCAGTGTCGGCTACTAAAACACCCGCTGGTCCTTTTCCGTATTTAACTTGCTTCAAAATATCGTTGAGATTGCCACTCATTTGCACCGACCGATTTGAAACTTCCTCGATATTGCTTACAGCAGTTTTTAGTTTCTTAGCTAACATGCTATCGCTCAAAACTGCACCTGCCAGTCCTTTGCCTTGTTGTACATTTTTTAAAAGGTCTGATGCCTGATCAGCTGTTTCGGCCACCTTATATCCGGCATGTTTTAAATTCTTTCCTGCCTCTTTAATATCATGCATAACCATGGTGTCAGAAAGAAGCTTCCACAAACCGTTACTGTTGTTGATGCGTTGAGTTATCTTTTTCAAGTCGTTGCTGATGGCTGCCATGTTTTCGTTTGTGGTGTTGAGTGTGCGCAGCATTTCATCTCCTTCAATGGGTCTTAGCGAAGCGAGTACGTCTCCTTCTTGCACAGGTGGCGAAGGTTCGCTCATGGAATTAATGTTGATCAATTTGTTGCCCATCAGTCCGTCTGTGCCCACGGAAGTGACCGCATTTTTCTTAACAAATTTTCTTACTCCCTTTTCAAGAATCATGGTCACGCGAACCAAAGTATCACTCATGATTTCAATTTTTTCTACTGTTCCCACATCGATGCCTGAGAAGCGAACATTGTTCCCGATCATCAACCCATTTACATTTCTGAAGTTAGCGCTGACGCGAAATGAAGAGCCGAATAAATTCCGGTTGCGACCGATCATATATAGTGAAAAAATCAAAAATACGAGGCCCGCTAAAACGAAGACTCCCAGTTTTGTATTATCTCCTGTATTGTTTTTCATATCATTCAAAAAATTCCCTGACCTTTTCGTCTTTTGAATCTTTCAAGTTGTCGAATACGCCTTGGGCATAACATTTTCCATCAATCAACATTATAATCCGGTTAGAAACAATGTCAATACAATTCATGTCATGCGAAATGATGATGGAAGACGTTTCATATTTTTTCTGCACTTCAAGGATCAGGTTGCTGATCTCGCGGGCAGTTATCGGATCCAGGCCGGTAGTCGGTTCATCGTAAAGAATAATTTCCGGTTTTAAAATAAGTGTTCTTGCCAGGGCGATTCGTTTTCTCATGCCGCCCGATAATTCAACCGGCATCATATCAATGGTATGTTCGAGTCCTACGTTGGCCAGTGTTTCACGAATCAGCTCTTCGGTGTTGCTTTCAGATTGTTTTTTTATTTCATGTCTTCGCAAAGGAAATTCAAGGTTTTCCCTGATTGTCATCGAATCATATAAAGCATTGCTTTGAAAAAGAAATCCGATTCGCTGCCGTACAATGTCCCATTCTCTTGGGTCAAACTCACCAATGTCTCTTCCAAACAAATGAATAGATCCTTCTTCAGGTAAATACAATCCGATAATGCATTTGATCAGCACTGATTTCCCGGAACCTGATTTTCCAAGTACCGCCAGATTTTCTCCTTTAAATAAATCCATTTCAAAATTTTGAAGCACGTGATTGCTGCCAAATGACTTATTCAAATTCCTGATTTCAATAACTGTCTCCCTATCCATTTTATGTCAGGCCTAATAAGTCTGCAATTTGTACCGCGATCAGATCTATTATAAACACCATCAGTGACGCGACCACTACGGCTGAATTTGCTGATCGCCCAACACCCTCAGTTCCCTTACTCGAATAGTATCCTTTAAAACATCCCACTACTCCAATGGCAAAACCAAAGAAAAAAGTCTTTATAACCGCAGGAACTAAATCACTGTAGCTAAGCGCATCAAAGACCTGAGTCCAATACAAGTGCCAGCTAATATGACCGCGAATGTTTACTCCCAGGTATCCGCCATAGAGAGAAATAGCATTTGATAAATTGGCTAATATTGGAAGCATCAAGGTGGTGGCAAGTACACGAGTCACGATTAAATATTTAAAAGGATTCGTGCCTGACACTTCCATTGCATCGATTTGTTCAGTCACGCGCATCGAGCCCAGTTCTGCTCCCATGCCCGAACCAATTTTCCCTGCACAGATAAGAGCTGTGATTACCGGTGATATTTCCCTAACCAACGATACAGCTACCATCAAGGGCAACATTGACTCTGCACCAAACTTGACCAGTGTTGGGCGAGATTGAATGGTGAGTACTAAACCCATAATGAAAGCTGTTATGCCAACCAGTGGCAATGATTTGTAACCTACCCAATAGCATTGCCTGATTAGTTCGGCAAACTCGTAACGGGGCGTAAATCCTTCACGGAAAAAACGACCGATAAAACTTGAAATGCCGCCCACCTCTTCAAGAAACTCCTTGACATTTATCCAGTTTTTCATTTGATACAATTGATATGAGCGGTGCTGATTTTGATCAGCTAAACTTAAACATCCTGCGGAAAATCAATCATGACTTTTATCAGGGTTTGGCATGAGGAAACTCGCGATAAATTCCGTTCCGATCATATTACTTGGATGAAAAATCGAGGCTATGATATCGGTAACCAGCGTAACTAAAAATTACATCATTCAACCAACGTTAATTCGAAAGCATAAAAAGACGCTAATGTGGCTGTCGTCAGTGATGCTTTGGAAGAGTGAACTTATTTTCTTTCAAAAAGAGCTCGATGAAAATGCTCCTCAGTTCACTAAAACGACTGATAAAAAAAAGGTGGACCACTTTCAAAATTTATTCACCTATTACAGTGGGGAAGTGATCGACAACCTTCGCTCAAAGTTGCGCCAGCATGAAAGCCGGGTGGCCATGATCTTAAAGGCAAAGGACGAAGTTCGTACGCAATACTTTTACGAACACGATTCACTGATGGATGAATTGGAAACTTTTGCAAAAAGCTATCGCGAACTAAAGGAGGATTTTATAAAGTTTATTGTCAAAAAAAATAACGAAGCTCAATGAGCTTATTTCAATTTATCACATAAACTAAAAAATTATGAGCACAGGAAAAGCACTACTGGGCGTGTTGATAGGAATCGCAGCAGGCACAGCAATCGGAGCATTATTCGGAACCGACAAAAGGGAAAAAATTTCTGATGAAAAGATTGATGATCTTTTAAATGCCATCAATGGTAAAGTCAAGAACGCCAGGGGGACAAAAGATGCCAAAGTTTCAGCACATGAAGTCGAGGCTTAGAAAAGCTTCACAAACAATTTGGATTGACCGCAAGGAATAAATACAATGGAACCGTATATTACATGTGAGCAAATCGACTGAATAACCTTCAAAATCCAACAACAATGAAGAAAATACTTGTCCCCTGCGATTTTACCAACACGGCAATACAGGCATTTCGGTTTGCTTGTGAAATAGCATCGAAAAGCAAAGGAGAAATTTTTTTACTTCATGTAGTAGAGCTACCCGTTCTTCCCAATTCGATTTTCGTCCCCATTCAAGCTTATGAAACGAGTTTTGTGAAGGGGATAAAGGAAAAAGTAAATAAGACCTTTGAGAGCATGAAAGTGAAATGGGGCGGAAAAATAAAAATCAGTCTTTCCGTAGAGCAGGGGTCTGTTTCATCTTCGATCAAGAAGTTTGTTGACAGAAAAAAGATTGATCTTATCGTGATGGGCACTCACGGCTCAAGCGGACTGAGAGAGCACATGATCGGCTCCAATGCTGCGAAAATTGTGCGATCATCCAATGTTCCTGTTATCGCAGTAAAAAAATCAGTGAAAGTCTCATCAATCAAGAACATTATTTATCCTACCATTTTGAATCCTCCCTCCAAAGAGCTGATTTCATCAATCAAAGCGCTGCAGAGTTTATTCAATGCTCAGTTACACATTTTGTATGTAAACACGCTTGTCAGGTTCAGCACTGATCTCATTACGGGATCAAGATTAGATGAGTTTGTACAGAAGAGTCAATTCAAAAAATATACAACCAATATTTTTAATGACGTGGACGAAGAAAAAGGGATTGCGAATTTCTCAGCACTTTTTAAAAATAAGATAATTGTCATGTCGACCCATGGGAGAACCGGAATCGGCCATTTGCTCATGAGAAGCATAGCCGAAGATGTGGTGAACCATATTGATTGCCCAATATGGACTTATGCGCGCGAATAAAAAGGAACATCTTTGGGAATGTTCTGCATGATTTAATTGACGCGGCCAACCAATTTTCTTTGTCATCATTGGTTTATTACTGAGAAGTGTTTCAATTAATACCCATGACATAGAACCCATTACGCCCTCTGATCCTCTAAAGAAATCCCTGTACCTCAAGAGTGTATAATTTAAGTTTCCGAGCGCGACATAAACATTGACCCAACTTTGATACACTATGCTACCTCACCCGCTTTGCATTCGGTCATTCACGATCATTCATCCTAATTCAAAATTCTGAAATGCAGGTTGCTCAATATGAAATACAAGGGTTAAGTGATCCACAAGTGCTTGAATCCCGAGCGAAGTTTGGAAGAAATGAAGTAATCACCGAAAGGAATAATTTCCTTGAAATGGTGAAGGGTATTTTCACAGATCCTATGACTCTGATGCTTCTGCTGGCAGCCCTATTATATTCTATAAATGGCGAGGCGGGGAACAGCATTTTTATGGCTGTGGCAATTGGGTTTGTCGCGGGTATTTCATTATACCAGGAATCAAGAAGTCGTAACGCATTGGCTACACTTAAAACATTAACTCAGTCAATGGGCAAGGTAATCCGAGGCGGAAAAATAATTGGAGTCAAAAGAGAAGAAATTGTTATAGGTGATTTTATGGTTGTGGAAGAGGGAACTTCTGCTCCCGCAGATGGAATCATTGTTCAATCAAATGATTTTTTGGTAGATGAATCGATCCTTACTGGCGAATCTTTTCCGGTAAGCAAACACAAGTCAGACAAGGATACCCAGGTATTTCAAGGAACAACCATTGTGGGCGGACTCGCTATTTGCAAAGTGAATGCTATTGGAGTGAGTACTGCTTTAGGCAAAATTGGGAAAAGTCTTGAATCTATTCATGAGGAAGAAACGCCATTGCAAAAGCAGATTGGCAGCTTTGTAAAAAAGATGGCTGTGGCAGGAGCAGTTTTGTTCTTTGTTGTTTGGGGGTTGAATCTTTTTAAATCACATCAAATACTAAACAGCCTTATGAAAGCGCTGACACTGGCAATGAGCATCTTGCCTGAGGAAATCCCGGTAGCTTTCACCACATTCATGGCAATCGGGGCATGGCGACTGATGAACCTAGGCATCATTGTTAAGAATACAAAAACGGTAGAAACTTTAGGAAGTGCAACTGTTATCTGCACAGATAAGACAGGAACAATTACCGAAAACAAGATGAGCTTGGCCAAGCTTTTTGCATTATCAAAACAAAAAATATCCTCGCCAGTCGATATTTCAGATGATGAAAGAGAACTGATCACATTAGGTATGTGGGCGAGCGAGCCGATTCCCTTTGATCCGATGGAAATTGCATTGCATGATTTCTACAGTCGTATTGCTGAAGTTGATGAGAGAAAAGAATATAAAATGATTCATGAGTACCCGCTGAGCGGTCGACCCCCAATGATGACCCATCTTTTCGAGAATAGCGATGGTCATCGGATCATTGCAGCCAAAGGAGCACCAGAGGCGGTGATTGCCGTATCGCTACTTTCAGACCAAGAAAAAAAAATTATCAATAGCGCACTCGAGTCTTTAACATCTGAAGGATTCCGAGTGCTAGGTATTGGTGTTTCTGAGTTTGTCGGCCAGGATTATCCGCAAACTCAGCAGCAGCTAAAATTTAAATTTAAAGGGTTGATAGCTTTTCATGATCCTCCAAAGAAAAATATTGCAAAGGTTTTCGAATTGTTTTACCGGGCCGGCATAGCCGTTAAGATTATTACAGGCGACAATGCAGTCACTACTTCAGCAATTGCAAAACAAATTAATTTTCGCGGAGCAGATAAAACGATGAACGGTGAAGAATTATTGAAAATGGATGATAAGGAAATTGCCGAGAAAGTGATGCAAGTCAACATATTCACGAGAATGTTCCCGGATGCCAAGTTGAGGATTCTTACAGCCTTAAAGGCAAACCATCAAATTGTAGCAATGACCGGAGATGGCGTGAATGACGGGCCGGCACTAAAAGCCGCTCATATTGGCATTGCCATGGGAAAGAAAGGAACTGAAACAGCCAAAGAGGTATCTTCCCTGGTTCTTATTGATGATGACCTCGCCAAAATGGTTGACGCTGTAGCCATAGGAAGAAAGATATATGTCAATCTGAAGAAAGCAATCCAGTACATTATCTCCATTCATGTTCCAATAATTCTTACTGTATTTGTTCCGCTTGCATTGGGCTGGAAGTATCCAAGTATTTTTTCACCCGTACATGTTATCTTTTTGGAATTGATTATGGGCCCGACCTGCTCTATCGTTTATGAAAATGAGCCTCTCGAGAAAAATTTAATGTCACAAAGTCCCCGCCCATTCACAACAACATTTTTTAATTTAAGAGAATTGAGTACCAGCATCATTCAGGGGTTAATGATCGCCATAGGAACACTTTTTATTTATCAATATGCGGTCAACCAGGGATTTACCGAGGATATGACACGGACAATGGTATTTACTACATTGATTTCCGCCAACGTTTTTCTCACATTGGAAAATCGGTCGTTCCACTATTCCATTATCAAGACCTTAGGTTATAAGAATAACTTAGTCTTTCTCATTTTACTGGTAACAATTGCTTTGACTGCGTCCCTCTTAGCCATACCATTCCTTACCCATTTCTTTTCCCTCGAGATGCCACCGCAATTTCAGCTTGCAATATGCCTGGTGACAGGATGCATTTCTGTAATTTGGTTTGAAGCGGTGAAGGTATTATCAGGGAAAAAATAAGGCACTTTACAAAAGGAACTTAGCGTTTAATAGAAATAAGGCAATCGATACAGGTTAAATTTTTTTACCCTGCTATTGACCGCCCTCTGAATGAATCCTGTTTTTTAGAGCATTCACTTCTTCTTGCAAATTATCCAGCCGCTGTAGTAGATGTGAAATGGCTTCGATACCTTCGATGTTGATATCAAGATCATAGTGCATGCGTATCATCTTTTCGACCTCCCTGATCTGATCTTTCAATAGATATTTTTTTTCTTCAACGGTAACAATTTCTATCAGTCGAAACTCAACCAAAGTATAAATGAAAGAAGGTTCAACTTTATAATGATTGCAGAACTCCTCGATCGCGATTAAATGTTCATTTTCCATTCGATTTAATTTTTGCAAGTTCCTTGAATAATTCTTTTTCCTTTTCTGATAGGTTAGTCGGCATTTTTATTTGCCAGCTGATAATCAAATCTCCAAACTCACCTTCCTTCTTGTAAACAGGAAAACCTTTTCCCTTGAGTTTGACTTTTGCACCGTTCTGAGTTTCGGGCTTCACCGTAACCTTCGCCTCTCCATCAAATGTCTCGATGGTGATTTCACCTCCCAAGACAGCCGTGTATAAATTCAACTCCACATCACGATATAGATTATTACCCTCGCGTTTGAATTTCGTAGCATTGGCTATGGAAAAGGTAATGTATAAATCCCCATTCGGTCCTCCATTTATTCCCACACCACCATACCCGGCTATTTTTATGGTTTGTCCATTTTCTACACCAGCCGGAATGGAGAGACGAATGCTCTTTCCGTTTACTGTTAGTGTTTGTTTGTGAGTAACGTAAATGTCTTTTAAATCCAAGTGTAACGTGGCATTGAAATCTTGCCCTCTATATTTAATTTGAGCCGATCTTTGACCGCCCGAGTCCCCGCCAAACATTGATTCAAAGAATTCTGAAAAATCACTTCCAGAAAAATCGCCAGAAAAGCTTTGATATGCACTACTCGCAGTTTGTTGTCCTGGTCTTTCTTTCCTGTAGTGATGTGTCTCTTCTCCGTGTTTCCATTCCTGGCCATAGGCATCGTACTTCTGTCTCTTTTCTGTGTCACTTAAAACTTCATTGGCTTCATTGATTTGTTGAAATTTAGCTTTGGCGGCTGCATCATTTGGATTAAGGTCAGGGTGATACTTTCGAGCCAATCTTCGATAAGCTTTCTTGATGTCGTCAGAGCTTGCATCCCTGTTCAGTTCCAGTGTTTTGTAGTAATCAATGAATTCCAAGTATTTTTCTTTTAGACTTTAAATGTAAGTATCAAACTATTTGTGCAAACCATTAATAATCTTTCCATCACTCATTTCTACTACCCTATCCGACTTGCGGGCGAACTCTTCATCGTGTGTTACGGCAATGATGGTTTGTTTATGTGTGTGAGTCAGCTGATGAAAAATATCGAAGACCACCTGCGAATTGTAAGAATCGAGATTACCGGTCGGCTCATCGCACATAATGATATCAGGATTATTGATGAGTGCCCTGGCGATGGCTACCCGTTGCTGCTGACCACCCGAAAGCTTACTCGATCTTTTTAACGCCTGCTCCTCAACGCCCAATATTTTAAGTTTTTCATAAGCACGCTCCTCTGTTTCTGCGCGAGACACCTGTCCTCTTTTAAGTGCAGGGATCATTACATTTTGTAGTACTGTAAATTCGGGAAGCAAATAATGAAATTGAAATACAAAACCGATGTGCATGTTGCGAAATGGAGCGAGCTCATTTTGAGCTTTACCTGTCAGTCGTACACCGGCAATTTCCAGTTCGCCTTCGTAATCCGTGTCCATAGTTGACAGTACATACATCAACGTTGATTTTCCGCAGCCCGATTTCCCAACCAACGAAAGAAACTCACCTCTATTCACCGCAAGGCTGATATCTTTGAGTACCTGAAATTTTTCGGGCTCATAGAAATACTTGGTTACATTATTGGTAATCAAAACTTTTTCCATAATCCAAATTTCACTGTCCTCTCAAAATTTCTATCGGATCAATTTTAGCCGCCTTGCGGGATGGCATATATCCTGCAATAGCAGTAGTCGCAACTCCAAAGACTATCCCGATTATATAATAGCGAGGGTCAAAGTTTACTGGGAAATGCTCCAGACTGATGATATCTCCTCCGTTAAAAGGAGTCTTTGAAATCAGCACTGATAAAGTGTACCCTATGATGAGTCCGGCAAAACTTCCAACCAAACCAATCACCAGCGATTGAATCATGAAAATGCTTTTCACATCACCACCGGCAAAACCCATTGCCTTTAAAATAGCAATGTCTTTCATCTTGTTGTAGATAGTCATGTTGAGAATGTTGTAAATACCAAAACCGGCAACGATCAAAAGTGTAAAGGAAACAGCATACGTAATGATGTTGCGAATGATGACACCCGTAAGGAATGTGGCGTTGGCCGTTTCCCAATCTTCCGCTCTGGTTTCAAATTTTCCCTGCAGCTCGGCAGCGACAGTCTTCGACAAGTGACGGTTTTTCAATTTCACATTTACATCAGTGATATACGATTGATCTTGTTGCAGTATGGTTTGCACCCGTGAGATGTTGGCATAACTGCGAACATTGTCGACCACACCGATTCCCATCTGAAAAATACCAACAATCTTCAGCGTCATCGTGTACCCTTGTGGCGTGGTGATTACTACCCGATCGCCCTTTTTTGCGTTGAGCTTTTTTGCAAGCCCCTTGCCCATAATGATTCCATCATGATTAGTGAGAAGGTCTTCGATTTGCCCTTCTTTCATTTTCGCGCGAAGGCCGAAAAGTTTATTCTCTTCCAAAATCTCGACCCCCAGAATATTTCCGTTCAGTTGAACAGGGCCGTAATTATAAAATACCTGCGATGAAAGCGTGGGAGCAGCACCTAAAACTCGTTCATCCTCCCGGATCAGCTCCACCATCTTGTTTACATTCCTGAGTTTAGGTGATTCAATTTTTGGTTTTTGGTGATGCACGAGGTTGAAACCTTCGGGGTTCTCCTTTTCCAAAATACTTTTGCGCGGTTCCGTCACGTCATTGTAAACATGAATGTCGGGAGAAGAGGTCATTGTTATCTCTTCTGTGAAATTATTCAAGCCTGTCATAAGACCTACCAGGGCGATGAACATTCCGATGCCGAATGTCACGCCCAACATCGCGATGATAGTTTGCTTCGGTTTACTGAAGAGGTGGACCCTCGCAATTTCAATAGAAAGTTTCAGTCCATTGGATTTCATAACTCAACGTTTTGCAATCAATTGGGTGCTCTCGTTAATGCCTTCCAACACTTCTACTTCATCCAGTGTTTCTATGCCGCGGATTATCTTTACTTTTTTCTTTCCATTTTCAGTTTTGACTAAAACAGAATCGCCCTCTAACAACACCGACTTGGGGATGACCATTGCTTTTGCTTTCTGCTGAATAATAATGTTGGCCTCAACTGCCAACCCGGTAAACCCATTTGGCAACAGATCTATGAAATCAGCATCCACTCGCACAGATTGCTCGCGAGTGTTCACCAACGGATGAACTTTGGTAACCCTGGCCTTAAACGCCTTATCACCAAAAGCATCTATCTTCACCAACACTTCCTGCCCTGGCTTTGTTTTTTGCAGATCCAATTCATCTACACTTAGCTGCAGATAAAAATCTTCTTCTCCCACAACAGCTAGTGCTTCGGTTCTACGCACGAGTTCTCCTTTCTCTTTTAATGTTTTGTAAACAACGCCATCTACTTTGCTTCGTACGGTGTAGCGGCTGGATTCTTCGCTGTTTATACTTAATTGGTTTTCCGCATTTCGTAAATCCAAGGCTAGCTGGTCTTTTGTCTTTGCCAAGCGACTGACCTGTAGTTCATAATTGCTTTTCGAGTTTTCATAAGACAGCTTCGCCTGATCATAATCCGCACGTTTGATTGCGTTGCTTTTCAACAGGTTGGCGTATCGAAAGAAATTGACGGAGTCAAACTGAAGTTTTGATTTGGCGCTTTCTATTGCTGCACGCAATTCGATAAATACCGGTGAGTTATCGCGACTATTTTTATTTGCGAGTTCGTACGTTTCGCGGGCTATTCTAAATCGAGCATTTTGTTGCTCGCTTTCAATGATAAAAATGGGTTGACCATTTTTTACTTTTTCTCCGTCTTTAACCAGAATGTCAACCAAGTAGCCATCTACCATTGAAAACGCCTGGTACTCACTTTTTGAAACTACAAAGCCTGAAGCATAGACCGCCTCAATCAAAGGCTTCACCGTGGGTGTGAGTGTGTCTTTTCCACCCGAGCAACCGATTGACAAAAGCACTACAATCCAATAACTTACTTTTTTCATTTTTTATTTTTAAACACCATAGTGTTTAATAAGAGGTAAATCAGGTTATGCTCGTATTATAAAGATAGTCTTCAGTTCTGATAGATAGAATGTCGGTTGATTTCTCTACCGTTTATCAAACAAAATCATCACGAATGTCTTCCTTTGGATTTTTCTTTTTTCCACATGCCGGCAATAAGTGGGAGGATAAAGGTTAAGACATAATACAGGTATACATCGAGTTTATAATATCCATCCGTTGGATTAAACGCCTTAACAATGAAGATGTAGTCAAGAACAATGGCGAGCACCGTCCAAGCAATAGCCAGTATCAAATAATATTGTAGCCCTTCGCCTTTCACTTTTTTCAACAAGACCCAAAGCGTGACTATCATTCCGATTGGAGTAATCACCCAACCTAAAAGTGATGGGGGAACAACAAAGAAAAGGGCAATGCCAAGGACATAACCAATGAGCCAGAGAACAAACCCCCAGCCCAACGAATCTTTCAATAAATGCTTATTCATAGTGCTTTATCAATTTCTCATTTTTGACTCTCGCTTTTTCATTTCTTCCAATAGCTTTTTGGGATAACCCGGCCGGCATGAGCAGTGCTTTTGATGTTCGCGGTGCCAGCTAATTCGCTGCTCTAAAGTTGCGCTTTTAGGCATTACATTTTTTAGGTGCCACGCTCGATTGATTTTTGTTTCCATGTATTCAAAATCATTTGATACTAAGGAACTGAAATTCAGGAATTGAAATCCTGACAATAATCATTGGTCCCACCAATAAATATCATTCTAACTGATACATTTCCTTATTGCCCAATCAGAATACAGAATGATAAAAATCAATCTTTAGTCTGATGAACCCTGCCATTTCCTATTCTTCGTTGGAATAAGTTTGTATTGCTAAAACATTATCAAATTAATTATTATGAAAACGAATATGGGAAATGTCGACAGGTTGATCCGGGTGCTGCTCGCCTTGGTTATCATAGTCATGTATGTCAGAGGAGTTATCAGCGAAACATACGCCATTGCCGGGCTTGTTTTCGCTGGTCTTTTCATTGCTACCAGTTTTATCAGCTTTTGCCCTATGTACTTTCCTTTTAATATCAATACAAAGAAGAAAGCTTAATTGAGACTGTTGAAATTCAACATATGCAAACAGTGCCCAAGCTGAAACCTTTTTACGAGATTCTAAAAACAGAACCTTTGGTGCTCGTGGATTTCTCAGCAGAGTGGTGTGGTCCTTGTAAAATGATGAAACCTGTTTTGGAGGAGCTCAAGTCGTGGATCGGCTCAAAGGCTATTATCCTGAAAATTGATGTGGATAAAAATACTCACACTGCAACTAAGTACGAAGTCAGGGCAGTGCCTACGTTGTTACTCTTCAGGAATGGACAAATGGTGTGGAGGCATTCCGGCACCGCAGACTTGCATACGTTAAAGAAGGTACTTCAACAGAATTTTACATCCACATAAATCAATAACAATGAAGAAGCTAAGCAATGTGGAACTTCACTTCTGTATAAATTGCGTTAATCGCTATTTATGCCTTCCAGAGAGTGACAGACTAAGTAATATTAGGGAGAGCTTCAATCAAAGAGATTTTGTATTCTTCAAAAAGGATAGCTATATATTCAAAGCAGGAGACAGAGCAGATGGTATCTATAATATTTACCTGGGAAATGTTAAGGTCTATAGAATTGGCGAGAACGGTAAAGAGATTGTTCTTAACAATGTCACTGATGGGGATAGTATTGGTTTCAATTCAATAGTTGACGGAAATTATATTAATTCGGCATATGCAATTGATGATGTTTTCTGTTGCTTTTTAAAAAGCTCAGAAGTTCAGAAACTAATACAAACCAAAGAACCAATTTCTGAAAAAATTACTGCGCAATATTAATGGCACATTGCAGAAAGCCCGATGGTCAACGCCAGTAAAAGATCGAAAAAATAATTTTCCAAAATCAATTCCTACAAACATTCTTTAAGAATAACTAATTGGTTGGGACGATAAAAAACGCTTGATCACTTTGTGTGCTCCTATTAGCGAGTTGGAGCAGCGCACAAATTGAGCACTGAAAGGTTCATAGCAATTTATACCTTATCTGAAGATTCTCTCGGAAGCCAACCTTCTTCTTCAAGCCTCGATCTAATTTCCTTTATCTCGTGATCAAGATTGGAGGCTGCGCCCTTCAGTCCTGAAATGATATTTTCATTGTCTTGAATATTGTGGTAGCCTAATAACTGGATAAGCCCAAGAATGGTGGCAACGGGTGCGCGGAGTTTATGGGCATTAGCAAACGTAAATTCTTCAAGTTTTTTATTCTTTGCCTCCAGTTCTTTGTTTTGCGATTCGATGTTGGCCCCCTGCTGTTCAATCTTTTTCAATAACCGGTGGCTTCTCCTGAACAACCATATGATAATAAGTAATGAAGCAAAAGCCATCCCAAGTAAAGCGACTCCCATGTTTCTTATATGGATTTCTTGTTGGAGATGCTCTGACTGAATCTCCTTTTCCTTAAGCAAAAGTGAAATCTGACTACTGGAGGGAACGCTCAGGCTTTCGATAAAATTATAAAGATCTACATCAACATATTTTGCTATGATTTTTACAAATTTTTTTTTGAATTCTTTGTCTTGGAAATAAGCGTTAAATGGCTCCTGCCAGTCACTGCCCAGCGGATAAATAATTGCATAGCCCTCCCGTACCTTAGGAAATAAATTTTGTCGTTTCACTTTAGCGGTTGGGTTGGCTTTAAATGAATTGATATATATTGGAAGATCGACAAATCCAAATCCGTTGTCAGTCTGCTGTATTTCCTCCAGCACGAATTGACTGCTTCGAACATATTTTATAGGAAATGATAAATTGCCGGCAGCACTTTTTAATTTAAGCAGGTCATTCTCTAAAGTAGATTTCTGGACTGTAACGGCTGTAAGGTGACGAAAGACTCTGACAAACTCTTCCACGTTTTCAACAATGGGAACATTCTGACTTGAAATCAACACCGCTATATCAGCCATGTAGCTAGGACTAAAGCCAACTTCATTTTGGCGTGCCTCAGTAACAGAGATGCCGCTCGTGCCAAAAGAATTGATTTCTGATTTATTGCGAATTTGGTCGTATACTTCATTGAACGACTTCACTTTCTTCCATTGAAATTGTAATTCAACATGGTGAGCAGCTCTTAAGTAATCTTTGAATCCCATCATAATCTCGTATTCAACCCCTTGCATATTTCCATTCCGGTCAACTGAGATGAAAGGGTGCGTATCGCTCCAAAATACCGTAACAATAGCTTGTCCTGCTTTTTCAGCTTCTTGCCAAGATTGATTTAACTGATCATTTGGTTTTTGTGAAAGAACCGTCAATGGAACTGCTGTAACCAACAGAATCGTTAATAGCTTTTTGGCTGTCGAAAAAATACCAACAACTTTCCCGTAATCCGGCATATCATAAATTTATGATAAATTCATTATCATTGTTTGCATCGCACCAACTTACAACCAGGATTATACCTACTTCTGGCGCAAGCGTCTCGCTTGTGCCATCACCACACCCCATACAATACAATTTGTCTCAATCCCTCTTTCATAAGCCCAAGATTTTTTCAACAGAGTATAGTAGTGATTAAGATTCCAAAGATCGTTTTCAGAAGAGTACAAGCAAGACGCTTGCGCTAGAGAGGGAAGTCCCATATTTTTTTATACCCAGTGTGTGAGTCGGCAAGGGCTGGGCTGAACCCTTGAGTTCGCCAGTTTTAAAGTACTCTCAGCGAAAAATGGAAAAGAAGGCATAGCTCAGGCCGCAGAAAATTTGCCCTGACATCATATTTGTGTGACATAATGATGCCTGAAGTCAATGGTTATGAAGTACTCAAAGCGTTAAGGAAGAATAAAGCCACAACCAAAATCCCTTTTACTTTGTCACCGCCAGTGGTGAGAAAGTGAAGTTCAGGCAGCTATGGATCTTGGTGCGAGCGGATATTTACGCAAACCCTTTGATTCGAACAAGATACTCGTTGTAATGACTCTTATCTCAACGTCCAGAAAAATAGGCTTTTATAAATCTGAGTTTTGCTTAAACTCTCATCAAATGTCTCTCCTCATTCCGTACAGCTGCATATTCGAAGACGATATCTGCAAAATCCTGAATGTAGTTTTTAAAAACCTGAAAGTCCTGCGTCTTGGTTCTGTAAGGAGTTACGTACTTGATTTTATTCCTTTGTTCATCAGGCAACAAATCGTTTACCGGTAACTCGGTAACAATCATCGGTTCTTTATCAATTAATTGAATGAGCTGATCGGTGATCATTCGATGCTGTCCCTCTCGCCCACCACAAACGGTGATGAAAGCATAGTTTTTGATGTGATCTTTCTCCAGTTGGATGAATGACTTTAAAGGTGTTGCAATTTTCGCATCCCAAATGGGAGAAACAAATATGACCACGTCATAGTCACTCAATGAAACATCAGTTTTCTGAATCTTTGATTTTCTCTTAAAAAGAAGATCAAGTAAAATGGTGAACCCGTTTCGAGATTTCTGCTCTTCTATTTTCAGAATATCCCAACTAAATCTTAGTCTCAATTCCTTGGCGAGCATTTCATTATTCCTTGAATATGAATAGTAGACGATGATGGCTTTCATAGGCACAGTTTTTTGATGTTTCAGATCCAATTCACATGCAATATGCCCTGGCGTAACTGCGGAAAATATGACCAAAATCAATTCTCAAACTAATTATCAGCATCATTCTTATTTTTTGTCTGCCTTAAATTGGGTACGGATTCACAGCCAGTAGTGGATCAAAAAAAATACCGGCACAGAGAAATAGTTAAATGAAACCACCCAACAGTCATATATTATGAAGAGGCAAATACAATCTCTCGATTTTAATGCAAATCAATCTTTATTGGATTTGATAAACACTAAGCTTGAAAAAATTTCTCATTTCAGCGATCGGATACTGGAATGCAATGTGGTTTTGAAGCTTGATAAATCCGACACGCGCGATAATAAGGTATGTGAAATCAGGCTTGCTATACCCGGAAACGATCTCTTCGCTAAGAAAATCGGAAAAACTTTTGAGGAAGCATTCGAGCACGTAATTCACGCCCTTGAAAAACAGCTCACCACGTGGAAAACAAAAACACATGATCGACATGTGAAAATCACGAAAAGTAATTTAGACGCTTAGCGAAATAACCAGCAATTATTTTACGTCTGTTCCCAAAAGGATCGATAACGTCTTCATTCGCGGATGCTGATCAGCAATCAGCTTTGTTATTCCAAGAAAAGGTACGAACAGGATCATACCTGCGACCCCCCATAAAAGGCCTCCTGCAATTATTACAACGAGTGTAGCCAATGAGTTTATTTTAAGTCGGTTGCTCACCGCTAAAGGAAAGATAACATTGGCTTCGAGGTATTGGACAAAAGCAAAGATGAACACCACACCAATCGGGTACCAAATGGAATTAAAAGTGATCCAGGCAATCGCGATTGGTAAAAGAGATCCAATCATGATACCGATGTAGGGAATGAAGGTCAGTATTGCTGCAGCAAACCCGAAGAAAATTGCATTAGGAATACCTAAAAGCAATAATCCAATGCTGTTCAGCACTCCAACTGCAGCGTATACGATGGCCATCCCTTTAATAAAATTATAGTAAGCTGTAACCGTCATGAAAAGAATATTTCTGACGTCTTCCTTTTTTTCTTTTGGAAAAAGTCGATAGCTCACCACCACCAGCATGTGACGGTAATAAAGAATCAAAACAGCGAAAACAGGAACAAGGATCAAAAGCGTCAAAGTAAATGTAGATGAGTACATCACCTTGAGTAAATAATTAATCAAACTGCTCGAAGATTGATTTAGCGTTTGTGTTAGCCATTGAATTTGTTGGTCTTGTGATACTGAGTAATTGGTAATAATATGCTGACTTAGCTGAGCAAGTGATTCCATGAGCTTAGGTTCAATGCGAGCCCATTCATTTTGAAACAAAGCAAATTGATTAACCGCCAGAACGACCAGTCCGACAGCCGGAATTAACAGCAAGAGGATACTGACCAGGATGGCCACTATTCGTGACGCGCCTTTTTTCTCAAGCCAGGAACATATGGGATATAGTACAAAACTTATTAGAAGCGCAAAGCTGAGCAAGATGAGAATGTCCCTGCCGAAGTACAAAATGGCTGAGGTGAAGAAAACATATTGAATGGCCCGCATGTAAATGTCTTTCGGTGTAGGTAAGGTCGTGTGCATTTTTTTTAATTCAATTTTCTTCGAAGTATTTTGGTTGTTATAACAAATCAAGCAATGTATAATGGGGCGTTTTTTTGATCGTTTCTAAAAATTTATCCCTACGTACATAAGCTTATAAAGCGATTCCAATTTTTTAGCAATCAGTCACCTTTAGTTTTAAGTGATCCTTCCAAAAAGAGTGTTTTAGAAGTTGATGATAATTCGTTGGCAACCTTGATGAAAAGATCGAGTCGTAACAGTTACCTGATTCAACTTCTTGGTCGTTTTCTCGAAACATTTAATTGCTGGCCTGAAGGAACTCCATGATTTTTGTTGCTTCCTCTTTAGTAATATTGGAGCGCACTTGCATGTGTGTTACAATGCTCTTCCATTGGTCATCATTATACATGGTAGCAGGTGGAAGATTATGACAACGTTGGCAATTTTCACCCCAGAGTGTCGCTCCGCTTTTGTCAGTAATTGCCTGTGGTGTTTTACACCCGTACAAATACATCATGGTGATTGTTATCAAAATGGATGTCGTTACGATTAGCCTTAACTTTTTCATGGTAATTTCTTGTTAGATGTTATGTAAGAGTAATTCTAGAAACCATAAACCAATTGGCCATAAAAGCCATCTAATCCATCTTGTTTTTGATAGCTCAATTTAAGAACGCCATTCCAACGATACCAGTAATTTAAACCGATCGCAGTTTGCGTTCTCAAGTGGTTACCAGCATACCATTGAGATCCTACCGGAGTATTAAACTCAGAATAGCGGACAGCGAATTCCACGTTGTGAAAAAACTCACTTTCAACTTCTATTGGGCGAATCGATCCTTGAACATAGTAGGCCGTGCTATTATTATCGAACGTAAACGTTGAACCTGTACCACTCCCATCGTCATAAGATTGTTTGCCGATATTCTGCATTTTGTATTCACCCAGAACTCTTACCTGACTTTTTAGCGCATCAATGGTTTTGTAATAATTCAAATCGAAAGCTTGAGCTGAAAAGGATGTCTTTTCATACGGAGTTAATCGATCTCCCGTTCCGGATTTGTATTGGAAAGAATAACCTAATTCCAAGCTAGAATTTGAAAAGGGAAGGAAACCAAATCGTCCTCCTACGGATTTCTTTTTATTGTTGCCAGCATAGGCTTCATACTCGAACTGGCCAGCTTCCTCCGGTGAACCTGTTAATAATTGTGGGCCATTGGTAACATAGAGATCATAGTTTATTTTAGAAGCCCCAAACTGCGCACCTCCCTGGACCCCTACACCTGTTTCAATCATTGACCCAATTCCACCGTCTCCAAAGCCAACGGGAGAATTGGCAAAACGCTGAAGATAGGCTTCACCAAACCTGCCCCGATAGGCACCGAATTTCGGCAGAAAACGACCTGCATGAAATGTTAAATACCGATTGGCGAAATAGGCCATATTCACATACTCCAATACCAACTCGACACCTTCCGACCCAGTTTCCACTTCCACTTCCGCTTCCATGAATAGTCTGTCAGACAGACTCAAAAGAAAAATAGGCTTGAAAGCCAGGTTTCCGAATTGCGACTGAGTGCTATCCGAAATATAGTCTACTTGCGCATTACCGACTATTGTCAGCTTGGTTTGTCCCTGAAAAAAATTCGGTGTCTGCTGAGCTTTAGCAGATGTAACAAACAATAGCGAAGCAACAAGAACAATCGCTGCCTTCTCTGCTGTTAGTGCTCTGAATGTAATTGCTGTTTTCATAATCTGATGTTTATTGGTGATCACTTACCATTGCTTTCAAGTTGACGGATGAAAAGGACCAACTGCCAGCGTTGAGTTTCAGTTAACAAAGTTTTATACGAAGCCATCGGTGGATTGCCTTCAGAAAGTTTCCAGAAAATAGCACCATCACTTTCATGGCGTACAGTGATGGCCAAGAAATTAGCAGGTCTTGGTGTGAGACTTACTCCGGCTGCTCCATTTCCTTTTCCTTTGTCACCGTGACAGATCACGCACATTGACTCGTAGATTTTCTTCCCTTCTGCGGCAAAGGTGGAACTACCGCTATATGGATTAACTACTTTGTCTGCGCTAGCTGGTGCTTTCCATGTTGATTGTTGAGAAAAAACAAAGGAAGGAACGAAAACCAAAAATGCTCCACACATTGAAAAGCATACTACGGATGTTTTCATACGGCAGTTGATTGCGTAATCAAATATCAATCATCCGTATGGGCTAAATCCTAAGGTGTCTCATGCTGGTTAATGACTTTTGTCATCTTTAAGCGCCTGAACCAATCATGCAGCCTGATTGTATCCCTCCACTGCCCTAGAAAGCAGATATTTTACTTCCTCATCTTTCACTCGCGTAAAGTACTCTTGAGCTGTATCTGTGTGATCAATTACAAGCAGATAAGTTAAATGTTCGACTTCCTGAATAACTCTGTTTCTGGCTTTTAGAGTTGTCACTGGCGCAGCTATAATAATTTTTTCAGGTTCCTCTTTTTGAATGCTCTTCAGGCACGCGAGTATGGTATCACCGGTTGATAGCTGGTCATCTACCAGTATAACAATTCTGCCTTTCAAACGAATCGGCATTCTGTTGTTCGTATAGAATTTATACTGATTCTGCAAACTATGTTTAGCCATAGAAATTTGAGAATTAACATAATATTGAGGGATAGTATAATCTCTCTCCAAAGCTGTGCCATTAAGACATACAGAGCCGATTGTTTTATGTGCCAAGAAAGGATGCACTATTTTTTTACAAGGGATCACTTCTAAAGGCAGATGCAAGATATCGGCTATGTGAAAACCAACGGGAACACCACCGTGCGCAACAGCTACTATAACAGCGTTGCTATTTTTATAAGCAGCCAAATTCTCGCAAAGAAGACGAGCTGCATGAATTCTGTCCTCTAATGTTTTCATAGACTTTTAATTAAAGTTTTTCCAACCCATTCTTCAGAAGTAAAATTATTTTGTCAATCAGAAATTAACTACGACAATAGTTGGACAGGAGATTGATTTAAATCATTCCCTTTTTCCGGATAGTTGGACAATTTTATAGTGGACTTGGAGTAATTAATTAGCTGAAAACGGAATCTTAAATAAACAATTATGGAAAAGATAAGAGATGTATTGAAATCAAAAGGGGGTTCTTTAATTTCAATTGAACCTTCGGATACAGTTTACAATGCTCTTGTGTTGATGGTTGAGAAAAACATTGGGGCTCTTTTGGTATTGGATAGGGATGGAAACCTGGCCGGACTTATTACCGAGCGAAATTATGCCAGAAAAGTCGTCTTAAAAGGAAAATCATCTAAAGATACATTGGTCAAAGAAATTATGATTGAGCACCCTGTTACTGCCTCCATTGAAGATGATGTACAGCGCTGCATGAAGATCATGACAGATAAATTTATACGCTATCTTCCCGTTATGGATGGTGAAAAGTTAGTGGGGCTGATTTCAATGGGAGATGTCATAAAATATATAAGTAAAGAGCAGGAGCTTACTATAGAAACACTCGAACATTACATCACGGGGTAAG
Organism: Bacteroidota bacterium; assembly: GCA_016178785.1. Taxonomy (GTDB): domain Bacteria; phylum Bacteroidota; class Bacteroidia; order Cytophagales; family Cyclobacteriaceae; genus ELB16-189. Next base: position 92,361 of record JACOSO010000020.1, read on the forward strand.
TCCATCATAGTTTAAACTCTCGAAACTATTCAATGATTGATAAAAAAATATTATCAACGGAAATGATTGATCCAAAAGAAGTCTCGGTCGTTCCTTGACATTCTTTCCTCTTGCGGCTGATTGCCTGCAATGAGGAGAATGAGTGAGCGCGCCCAAATAGGAGCAGGCCCTTCACGTAGTCTTTGGCTTTTGAACTACCTGACAATAAAGAATTTAGTAGGTCATTCGGAAGTCAAATTTTTGGAAATGGTTTCTCTCCCGAATTACTCCCGATTTCGCTGAGATTTGTAGAAATGATTTAGGGGCCGTAAAAAGAAAAAACCTCCTAAACATTTCGTTTTGGGAGGTTTTGCCTTTGATTATTATAAACTTGGTGATCCCGCTGGGATTCGAACTCTTCCGATAACCTATTTAATTTCAATTAGTTACAACAAGCCAAAACCGATTGGTCACAGACTTGGTCACAAGGCCAAATCGATTTTACGCCACACACTTAAAGAACGATTTCTGGTAATAAATGTAACGAATTTGCTGCGCACATGAAAGCAAAATCGTCCAAATCGAATCAATGAAAAGGACGGACCTACATCAGTCCTTCATCCATCAATGACAAATATCCTTCAGTTGTGACGATGATGTGATCGAGTACTTCGATGTCGAGCAACTTGCCGCCTTCCCGCATTCTCTTGCTCAGGTCGATGTCGGCTTTGCT
>JACOSO010000094.1 GCA_016178785.1 Bacteroidota bacterium
CATCTGTTTGTGGCGGTCGATGAGCATGAGTCAATCTCTGTGTCGTGGCTAATCCGTCGTTAAGGCTCGACGAGCAATGTGAACCTGTCGAATATACGAACGAAACGCGACTTTCGCGAGCTAAATCGCACCAGTAATTAGCTAGGGACGCGCCTTCGCACGGGCTGGCTAACCACGGGTTGGGTTACAGAGGCAGTAATTTTATTTTCTCAACTTTACATAATCACTTGACTTTTAAAGATATATTGATATATTTCGATATATCAATATGAAGAGCTCTGAAGATCATATCGTAAAGATTGCTAAGGCGCTCTCGGACAGAACAAGGGTACGAATCCTGCAGGACATTGCGAAGCGCGGGAGCGTTACATGCGGCGATGCGATCAATGTTGCGTGCCTGTCACAGCCAACCGTTTCTCATCACATCAAGGTGTTGGTTGATGCCGGGCTTCTTATCGCTGAGAAAGACGGGCGGCATGTGATTATTAAAGTCAATAAAGAAGTCCTTGACGAATTCACTGAATTAGTTTCTGTTTCTGCTAAGAGGTAACTCAATTTTTTTGTTCAATATATTGATATATTTCAATATTTAGATATGTCGATTCATTTTTAATTCAATCAACAGAAAGGAGATTACGGTTATGAAGTACATCGTATTGTTAGGAAGATTTTTTTACTCATTGATTTTTGTGATGGCGAGTCTCAACCATTTTTCGGAACAGGCGATCGGCTATGCTGCCGCGCAAGGTGTTCCGTTGGCTTCGATCGCAGTTCCACTCTCTGGAGTTATGGCACTCCTAGGGGGTCTCAGCATAGCACTGGGGTATAAAGCGAACTATGGTGCATGGCTTCTGGTGTTGTTTCTCGTGCCGGTCACGGCTATGTTACACAACTTTTGGGCTGTGACCGACCCGATGATGGCACAGATGCAACAGGTGATGTTCATGAAGAACCTCACAATGTTGGGCAGCGCATTGCTCATCGTGCACTTTGGATCTGGCCCGTTGAGCCTGGACTCCCTGCTGAACACTCGTTTAGCACACGGCGTGCAGAGCAGACAACACGTAGCCGCTTGAAAGGAGCAAATTCTATGAAACCGAGATCAGTAACTGATGCAGAATTCGAACAAGAAGTACTCAATGCCGATCAGCCTGTGCTGGTTGATTTCTGGGCAGAATGGTGCGGTCCATGCAAGACGATTGCGCCATCCGTCGAGGAGCTTGCCGGCGAGTATGATGGCAAATTGAAAGTAACCAAGATGGATGTGGATGCAAATCCTCGTACTGCTATGCAGTACGGCATCCGAAGCATTCCAACCCTGATGATCTTCAAGGGAGGTCAGGTGGTAGAGCAAATCATTGGCGCAGTGCCAAAACGACATCTTGTCGAAAAACTTATACCGCATCTCAATTGAGAGAGATGTGACTTCGCGGTGGATCATCTGTCATTTGGAACATAGTGCATTGTTATGATGCTCTTCATGTTGTATCGCGGATTGGAGAAGTCACCCTACGGAAGCTGTCCAAAAAGAAGAGGGTGTTATTCTGAACGAAGTGAAGAATCTAAAATTAAAATTGAAAAGAGAGATTCTTCGGTCGCTACGCTCTCTCAGAATGAAATTGAAGGAGCTGAAAGATGAGTTCGAACATGCGATTCAACAACCATCTACCGGACATCCATCATTGTTCATAACTCATGGCAACGATACATTAACAATAAACCTATTCGTCTACAATAAAAAGGAAGGACTTCAAATATGGAAAAAACAAATTTGGACCTCATCAAAGCAATGAACTGGCGGTACGCCACCAAACGAATGAATGGCATCAAGGTGCCGCCAGAAAAAGTTGATCGTATCCTCGAAGCGACGAGGTTGTCTCCCTCCTCGTTCGGTTTGCAGCCTTATACAATATTGGTGATTGAGGACCATGAGCTGCGTAAAAAAATTCAACCTGCGGCTTATAACCAACCACAAATTGCCGAAGCATCTCATCTGCTCGTCTTTGCTGTATGGGAGAACATTACCACAGAAAAAGTAAGCGAGTTCATCAGCCATGTTGCTGAGATGAGAGGCATACCGGCAGACACTTTGAAGGATTATCAAACAGCAATCGAAAGTAAGGTGATTGGTAATCCTCCAGAAGCGACCTTTAATTGGGCAGCCCGGCAGGCATACCTTGCCTTAGGCACAGCCGTGGTAGCAGCGGCGGTAGAAGAAGTCGATGCAACGCCGATGGAAGGATTCGATCCTCATGCTGTTGATACGGTCTTACATCTCAAAGCAAAGGGATTGCGCAGTGTTGCACTGTTAACGCTTGGCTACCGCGATACGGAGAACGATTCTCTGGTACGCGCAAAAAAAGTAAGAAGGGAAAAGGAAAAACTGTTTGTCACCTTACCCTAAGACTAAAGGAGTAGTTTCCATGGAACCGAGATCAATAATCGATGCAGAATTTGAACAACAAGTATTAAATGCCGAGGAGCTTGTCATCGTCAACTTTTGGGCATCGTGGTCACGTCCAAGCCGCGTAGTTTTTCCAATTCTCGAAGTGATCAGCGATCGTTATAATGGCGAGCTCACGATCGTAATGCTGAACGTGGACAAGAATAAGCAATTGGTAAAAGAGTTCGTCATTGAAAGAATACCGACACTACTTTTCTTTGCGGGAGGAAAAGTTGTCGACAAAGCAGAGGGTATCTCGTCGGTAAAATATCTTGAGGCACAGATTCAACGGTTGCTTCCCGTGCTTGTTTGATTCGGAGAAATGACGATTCTGAACGTTGTATAACGCTGTTATTGAAGTTTATAAGTCCTTGATATGACTCTAAACTGTCAATGAAGAAAACACAATCAATCACAATCAAACACAAGGAGTAACATTATGAAAAATATTGTCAACATATCGCTCACGATGATTGCGCTTGTTGTACTCATCGTATCGGTCGGTTCCGCACAGATTGCACCGGAAAACAGGCTGAACATCTGGGCAGTATCGGACGGATCGATTTTGGTTGGTGCTAATTCAACCGACTCGAAAGCAGGACCGTACTTTGGTGGAAGTGTCGCATACGGACTTGGGTCTGGCGTATCACTCTACATCGAATCTGGTTACGGATGGACAAACTACCAATCGGTCGATGGATTGAAGTTAGTCTCGATTCCTGTTCTCGGAGGTGTGACGTATAACTTCGGTCAGTTGCTCAATTCAAATATTGTGCAGCCGTACGTTGGTGCATCCGGCGGAGCGTTCAATTACCTCTTGCAACAGGATGGAACCACAATCGCCTTCTCAGGCAACGAACAAAAGACCACAAGCTTCGGCTTGGAAGGAATTGCAGGCGTGAGCTTCAAGATCAACGAGGATGTTGCCATCGACATCCGCGGGAAGTACGATCATGCTTTCTCCAAGCGAGACAATGGTAATTCGCTCGAAAGCCAGGAGTGGAGTAACGTCGGCGTTGGTGGCGGTATCTCGTACAACTTCAGCTTCTGAACGAATCACGGTGCCCCTCCGCAAAAAGCTAAGACTTGGTGGGATACATATACTGTACAAGATAGCAGAGGGGCACCGTACCATTTCCGTCCCTACAAGTTGCTTGATAGATTACGTGTAAGAATACAAAAGCCTCGCTTGAGATTCAAACGAGGCTCGTAGCGGTGGGGCAGGATAGAAGTCGTGTCCTCCCATCGAAAACAAAAATCCTATCCCGATCTCGACAAGTCGGGAAAAGATGTGATTTTTCAGAACATTCTCCGTAAAATGATGGCCGGGTTGTCTGTTTCACCCAAAATGATAGAATAGCAAAATAGCGTTTTTTTATTCTCCGAAAAAGTATATATTTCTAAAGGAGTAACCCGGTCACAGCGTGAAACAGAAATTCGAAATACCGCATTGCGAGACCTGCCAAGCCAGACTGCAATCGATCTTCAGCGAGGTTAGTTCGCAGGATCTTGAAAAACTTTCTCTTCACAAAGGCTGCAACTTTCACCGCGCCGGACAAATCCTGTTTCAGGAAGGAGGTCACCCTGCCGGACTCTTCTGTATCAATCGCGGGAGGATCAAGCTATACAAGACCGGAGAAGGTGGGCGGGAGCAAATCATCCGGCTGGCAAAAGACGGCGATGTGGTTGGCTACCGTGCCATGATTAGCGGACAAGCATATTCCGCCTCTGCTGCCGTGCTGGAGGATGCGACGATTTGCTTCATCCCGAAGAGTTCATTTCTAGATCTCCTCAAAGAAAGCTCCACGTTTAACGCCCGTGTGATGGAACTCCTCTGCCATGACCTTGCGACCGCAGAGCAAAAGGAGCTCTCATTTGCGCAGAAACCCGTGAAGCAACGGCTCGCCGAGACTCTCTTGTTGCTCAAGGAGTTCTATGGCACCGAGGAGGATGGCATGACACTCAAAGGATCGTTGAGTCGGCAAGAGATTGCCAATATCGTTGGAACCGCCACCGAGACAGTAATTCGCCTCCTTTCAGAGTTGAACACCAAAAAAACCGTAGCCCTCGACCACAAGAAGATCAAGATCCTTAACCCGCAAGCGCTCCTGCGAACGGCAAGGGTGTACGATTGAGGACTCCTAACGCCTAAAGCTCCAAAGCCCGCTTCTCACCCCAAATAAATTAGCTCTTCTTGAAGGACATGACAAAAATCATGTTTCCGACCCATCATTGTCATTTGTTTCCGCCATGACCCCAAGTATCTTGTAGATGAAACACAGGGAAGATTTCTATGAAAGGGAGAAACATCATGCCAGAACTGATATGCAACGAACTCAGCCGCGGAACGACTGCTACGCAAGAAACCGGCAAGCACACCATCCTTGTATATAGCCCCGACATCGAGTTGTGCATGAGCGTGCACATGATGTTTGAGCCTCAGTATCGGGTACTGACCACCACAGACATCGGGATGCTTGGAGAGATGGCGTCGAGCCACCAGCCCGACATGCTCGTCGTCGATGCGCCTCCGTCATACGTCATTCTGAGGCAACTCGAAGCGATCAAGCGAGCGCAACCCTCGATGGCAATTATAGCGCTCACTCCGGCGCGATCGAGCGACTGGGTGCTGTTCAACGTATATTTCCCAACCATTGACACAATTTGCTCTAAACAGTTCACAGAAACAGAGCTACGCCATGTGGTGGATCGATTATTTGAGAATGCGCGAGAGAAGCGAAAATCGGAAAACACGGAGATACGATCGGCAAGGAGTATCTCATGAAAACCATCCGCAAAATCCTCGTGCCGACTGATCTCTCCGAACTTTCGCTGGCAGGACTGGATTGCGCTCACAAATTAGTATCCCACCGAGGCGCGCAGATTTATCTTCTTCACGTGCTGGCGAGGCAAACGATGCCGACGCCAACGGCTGAGTCAGCATTGGGTAAATTTGGCGCTGCCTGTGAGCACTCACTGAACAGTGAGCTTGAGCAGTTCCTCACCGAGCAAACCAAACGGTATGAGAATATCGTCTGTATCGTCCGCCGCGGCGAGGCATGGAGAGAAATCGTGCGGTATGCGCGAGAGGAGAAGATCGACCTGATCGTCATCGCCACGCACGGCCGTACCGGACTTGCGCACGTCCTTATGGGAAGTGTAGCAGAGAAAGTTGTGCGGCACTCAACCGTACCCGTACTCACCGTGAAGCCACAGTTGATACGAGAGGCACTATTGAAAGAAGATGATATCGAAGAATAACTTCATATTCCTCAAAACGATAACGATATATTGTAATATGACTACGGAACTTCAACAATATTGGCAGGCAGTAGAGGAAGAATTTTCCACGAAGTGCATTAACAGTGATGGACATGGAAATTGCCTGTTGCCGCCCGGAGACGAATGCGTACTAAAATTCCATTTTCCGAAAATCGTTGAAACAGTTCGATCTGTCAAGAGCGAGAACATGGAGCCATACATCGAAGCGCTCAGGTGTAATGTCTGTGCATACTGCAAGCATCAATCCCCCGATGGAAAGTGTATACTCCGGGTAAATCTTGAATGCTGTCTCGATCGTTACTTTCCTTTGATTGTGGAAGCGATTGAAAAAGCGGATGCAACGGAGTACTTAACGTGTCATGTGAATTGATTACACTGGACGTGAATAGAACTTTAAATCAGAATTATGATCAAGGATCGTTTATCAACCAAAATAACTACATGGAGAGTCTGCCATGATGAGATGTCATTTACAAAATACCTCAGTGCCTTATATCGGTTCTTTCCTTGCGGTACTTATATTATCCTGCACAGTTATCACACCTAATGCGCGGGCTATCCCACTCTTCGCCCGCAAATATAAGACCACTTGCTTTACCTGCCATGTCAGCGTGCCAATGCTGAACGAATTCGGTCGGCGATTTCAAGCGAACGGTTACCGTATCGCAAATTCAGAACCAAAGACACCAACCTGGGACCAACTTCCTATTGTTTTAGCCTTTGCTGTAACACCCGAGGTTATATACACTCACAGCAAGGACAATATAACCAACGAAGTAATCGATTCAAGAAATTTCAGCACATATGGTGTCGATATGCTCACTGCAGGTGATTTTGGTTCGCGGCTGTCATGGTTCGGTGATGTGACCGTTGATCCCAAAGAAGGAGCGGGCATCGAGTCTTTATTTCTTATTTATCATGCTGGGGCTATCAATTTTACTCTTGGGAAACAGATACTCAGGACCCTTTTCCCTATCCAGTTCACGCTCGGCACGGATTATTTGGCTCAATCGTATGATTCGTTTGCCGACGCTAGCTTGACAGATAAGGGGGTTCCTATTGGAGGAACAAACACTTTGCTCTTAGAAGAAGCCTCATACGCTGTATCAGCTTTTGGATGGGTACCAGACATACTGAACGGATTTAGATATGAACTGGCTTTCACGAGCGGTAATGATGGAGTTGATTTAAACGATGCTAGCGCACTGTTCTTATCTACAGATCAAACAATTTATTACGCCAACAACGCCCCCTTGAAGGTAGGCTTGTGGTACTATACTGGCAAACATAAATTATATGATTTGGATTCAACTGGTGCCTGGATATATGACGGCCATGAAAATACACCGTGGAGGTTGGGCATCGGTGCCGACATTTATGACCCGTGGGTCAAGAGAATAAATTTAAATGGACAATATATGATTGCTAACGATGATAACATATATAATGGCTCTTCGTTTGGACAGCAACGCATGACTGGATCATTTCTAGGCCTAACGGCAATACTGCTTCCTGAAAAAATGTACAGCTACGGTCGATGGGATCATAAAGAGGTAAACGAACTAAATCTTTCTGATACTCAGTGGACTATGGGTCTCAAGTATCACTTTGTGCCAAATGTTTTCTTATCCGGTGAGTTGGCATTCGACAATCCAAAAATACCTCATCAACTCGACAATAGTACGACAACCTTGTCAATTGGAACCATGTTTGCTTACTGAAAGGGGATATTCCAAAATGAAAAAATATTCCATAAGTTCAATGCTGGCTGTTGCAGTGATTACTGTATCTCTTTTCTCTTTGGGTTGGATATTGTTGGGCAGTAATGATATTCCTGTGAAGGCAGATCCAGCTACGCTTGCAAAAGGGAAAGCACTCTACGACGATATTTGTGCAACCTGCCATGGGATGAACGGAAATGGTGATGGAGTTCTCGCTGCTAATTTGCAGACGAAGCCTCGTAACTTCACCACGGGAGCCTTTAAGTTTCGAAGCACTCTCAGTGGGCAGCTCCCAACTGATGAAGATTTGTCTATAACAATCAAAAGTGGAACCCATAGTACAGCAATGACTACCTTTGAGACATTTTCGCCTGAACAAATATGGGCTTTAGTGCAATATATAAAAACATTTTCGCCTCGCTTCTCAGATTCCAATGAGTATCCGCTAAAAACAATCTCGTACGGGAATGAGATTCCTTTTACAAGGGAGAGCATAGCAAAAGGCAGAAAGGTTTATGTAGAAATGCAGTGCAACAAATGCCATGGTGATGCTGGTGAAGGAAACGGTCCCTCGGCGGATAGCATGGTCGATAATTGGGATGATCCCATCCAGCCAAGTGACCTTACGAATCCATCTGCTCTCAAATTTGCTACGAGTCCAGCAGAGATATTCAGAACTTTTGCGACAGGATTAGATGGGACACCGATGCCCTCGTATCGGGAGGCAATGTCAGATAGTGAGATGTGGAATCTTGGGAATTATATTTATTCGCTTCAAACACACCAAGGATATTACGAGCCAATTAAAGCTGAAGAGATAAAATAAAATGTTTTTTCATTCAAAGGTATTTGTTGACGGCGCACTTGACCGTTACTATCCGCTAGTTGTC
>JACOSO010000100.1 GCA_016178785.1 Bacteroidota bacterium
GAGTGATGATTGTGACTAAAGATTGAGTGAGGACTCGCCTCCCCTTAATCCCCCTCAAGAGGGGGACATAATGCACAGTGCCTCCGAAATATACTGAGCACAGTGAAACATACTGAGATAGGCCGAGCAGGTGTGCTGGTATGCCGAGGCCTATGTCCCCCGCTGGCGGGGGTTAGGGGGTGGATAGTCCTCACTTTGAGCTAAGGCCCTCTCCCTCTTCTCAATCCAATCTTCAAGAAATGAAATCACTCCTCTCATATTATTCAAAACTTCACCATCACTAAATCGAAGTACTGTGAAGCCTGCCGCTTCGAGTGCGGCTTGCTTTCGCTCGTCTTTTAAAATTACTTCCGGAAAATCATGAGACTTGCCATCTACTTCAATCACTAGCATCAATTCTTTGCACATGAAGTCGGTTATGAAATTAATGACTGGTCTTTGCCTTCGGAATTTATAGCCTTTCATTTGGCTTGCGCTCAAAGCATACTTCCACAAACATGCTTCTGCCTTGGTCATGTTTTTGCGTAATGAATTTGCGAAAGGTTGAAGCCTTGTGTTGTAGAGGTGATAATTGTCTTTGTTGGCTTTCATTTTGATTGGCCTTCGCACAATATCCGCAACTCAATTTATGTGTGCAAGTGAGTACAGAGTAACCTCCCCCTTAATCCCCCTCCAGAGGGGGACATCGTACGGAGTCTTGATGAAATTCGGAGAACTTTGGAATGTGTGTGTGGGTAGGCCGAGGAAATGTCCCCCGCTGGCGGGCCTGCCTGCCGGCAAAGGCAGGGGTTAGGGGGTGGACAGTTCACACTTTGGTTTTAGTGCCGATATCATCTGATAACTGTTTACATAACTTGAGTACCTTTGTGTAAAATCTATTTCATGCCCGATTCAAATAAATGCCCCAACTGTCAATCTCTATTCGGATACCCTACAGGAACTTCTATGATGTGCCCTGAATGTGGCCACGAATGGAACCCCAATGAAGTTGTTGAATCCGTTGTAGAAGAAACAGATTCATCCGTAGTGAAAGATGCCAATGGCAACGTGCTGCAGGATGGTGATACCGTTGTCCTTATTAAGGATTTGCCGGTGAAGGGCGCCCCTAAACCTATCAAGGCCGGCACGAAAGTGAAGAACATCAAGCTCACCAGCGGTGATCATAATATTGACTGCAAGGTAGAAGGCTTCGGAGCTATGGCCCTCAAATCTATCTTCGTGCGGAAGGGGTGACCAAATCGAGGGACCTAATTCAGTGCCCCGAAAATAATATAGCTATAAAATGGAACGTGCGGAGTCGCCTCCCCCCTTAATCCCCCTCAAGAGGGGGACATAATGCACGGTGGCTCCGAAACATACTGAGCACAGAGGAACATACTGAGACAGGCAGAGCAGGTGTGCAGGTAGGCCGCGAAAATGTTCCCCGCTGGCGGGGGTTAGGGGGTGGACAATTCTTCTTCTGTTACCCAATTCAACCAAGTCGTTGCGTCCTTTTTCTTGATGTCGTTCATCATCACGGAGTAACAGCTTCACCTTAGGGGGTGCCGGATCCCCCAAAACCAACTGCTCGTGCTGTCCGGTATCTCCTGGTGCTCCTCAATGCAACAACTCACTGGTTGCCTGTTTTTTGTTTTGGTGAATCAGGAATTATTTTAGGAACCACCCAGAGATGAGTACTATCATATTTATTAGGAATAGCCGGCATTCCTAAAACTACTTCGCCCTTCAGTTCTCCATCAAACGGTTCGAAGGGTATAGTTTGTACAGGGGCTTGGGCCTCTACACTTTTTTCGCTGGTGCAATTAACCAAGGCGGTTGAGGCGGCCGCTACCACTGTGGCTGCAGCCAGTTTTAGAAATGCTTCGTTCATTTGCGAGCGCTTGAACCGACCGCAAACTTTTTTTCCCGAGTTCATTGCTAGATCAAAGTCTGATTGAGTGCCATTAGTAAAATCTACTACCTGGTGCTTGCATGATTGACAGAAGCGGGTACGCTCATCAATGCTTTTAAAACTTTTCCAATCTTCCTGGCAGCAAAAGGAAAGGCGCACGTTTTTGATTTCCATAGGATTCAGATTTTATTCTGAATAATCCTGTGGATAGGAAAAAGTCACATGATTATGCAATGTTTTCTTTGTAGATGATTGGTGATCTCTCCTGTTAAGTATCGTCTCTCGTTTCGGGATACGATAAGCTCAGTGCATCGTCCTCTGCGAGAGACAATGCTTGACAAAAGTGTCTTAAGATATTCAAAGTCATTTTCTCAGTGCTTTTTTGATCAGTGACAACCGACTAAGGGCAAAATAATTACATTCAAGATTTCTTGGATAATTTGACGATTTTCATCTTACAATGGAAAGCTAAAGCCCTACTGCCGGCTCAATTAAGTAACATGAAAACATTACTGATTACTCCTGAAGGTTTAGAAAAGCTAAAAGCTGAGTTGGACCACCTGTGGCGGGTGGAGCGGCCAGACACCACACAAAAGGTTACCTGGGCTGCAAGCCTTGGCGATCGTTCTGAAAACGCAGACTATCATTACAATAAAAAACGCCTGAGGGAAATTGACAGGCGCATACTTTATTTACGCAAATGCATCGATGACTTGAAAGTGGTGAACTATTCACCCTTTCAGGAAGGCAGAGTGATGTTTGGAGCCTGGGTGGAAATTGAAAATGATAAGGGAATGAAAAACCGTTTCCGCATAGTAGGTGGTGAAGAAATTATTGGGTCAAAAAATTACATCTCTATGGACTCCCCAATGGCACACGCGCTGTTGAAAAAAGAAGTGGGTGACGAAGCCATTGTGAAAACAGCTACAGGGCAGTTTGTTTGGCGTATCACTAAAATTGAATATCAGAAGTAATGCATTTTAACCGCAAAGGAAATCGCAGAGGTCTTTTTATTCTCCTTATTCTCTGCGCACCTCTGGTACTCTGCGGTTAAAAAATGTATTAACTGATCCCGAAGTAAGAATTGGACGCAACTACCATTTTTTATTGCCCAAACTCTTAGTAACCTTATACCTTTATTTCTTAAACTATGAATCAGGGCCTGGGCACCACGTTCGTCACGAAAGTCTTGCTGAGACAACCGATCAGTTCCTTCCGATTGGTTATTGCCCTATTTACGGTCACATCAGCGGTCACTAAGCTCTTATATGATCGGTTTTTACCAGAGTTATATGACTACAATATGATGCGCTGGACAATTATTAGTCTGGGAGCTCTACTGTTTGCTTCCACGCTGATGAGATTTAAGAGAAGGATCATCGTTCCACTCTTCTCGCTGCTTCTGTATCTCGCTACACTTCTTTATGTAATCGCGTTTGTCATTGCCAATCGGTTTGATCCCTACGCAGTGACCATATTGATACTGGTGTATGGTGCCAGTTCCGTAGTCATCAATAGCCTGTTTTATTATGGGATTCAATGTGTCATTACCCTACTTGCCTGTGCCATTGCTTATTTGAATTCAGGCCCGGGAAATGAAAACCTGATCGGCTTCTTAAATTTATTAATTGCGATGGGTGTATTCGGCATTGTGATGACCGTCAGGCTGAAGCTTATTTCAGGTATAAAAAATTCTTATTCCAGTCTGGAAAAGCTTAATGTACTTTCCATTGTAGCTAACAAATCAGGAGAAATTGTTTTTGTCAGCCCCTCTATAAAACCCCTTCTTGGATATACTCCAAACGAACTGTTGAAAGACGGATGGTGGATCTCAAATCTCCGCGAAGGATGGATCAGTCGAGATTATATTTTAAACTATCCTGGCGGGGTTCCCGGTGAAATCGCATCCATTGAATGTAGTCTTTTAACCAAAGACGGAAAAAAACTTTGGCTCAATTGGACAAACTCCATGCTACCGAATGGTAACTACCTGGGAGTTGGTTTTGATGTCACGAAGTATAAGAATAGCTGAGCATGACAATAAGATAGTGCGAGGCTAGACTCAAGACAAATATGGCCCCACAGATGCCCGCAGTGTTTCAATCAATTCCGGATCCAGGTACTGATACTCATCGGGTATATCAAGAATGATGATTTCTTTTGTGCTGGTTGCGTTTGGAAATTTTTCTTCAAGGCGTGTTTTGTGTTTCTTCTCCATCACAAAGATTTTATCTGCCCACAGCACCATTTTTTCTGATACTCTTATTCTAGCACTATTTTCAGTACCGGCCGACCGCACTTGTATCCCTGACATATTTTTAAAAATAGTTTCGGCTGTACGGCTGCGCCATTGGTTGCGACTGTAAATGAAAAGGACGTTCAAGCTTCTTGTTTTTAACTAAACACAAAGTAAGTACAAAGGTTGGTCTCTGACTCAACATGGTACACAGGTTGCGCTAGACGAAGCATAAACATTTCTTTTTTTTCGTTATTTTCATTTCCGGAACACGCTTTAATCTAATGTCTAAATCCATAAGACAACTGGATGCACACCAGCCCCTGAAATTATTCTCATTCGGGATCATCGCCTTCCTGAGCCTGTTTTTGTTTGGGATGGTTAACGGCCAGGTGCCTTTAAGTCCAAACAAAACAAATCCAAAAGGCGAAAGAGAGGGACGGTGGACTATTTTTTTTGATAGCAACTGGAAGGTGGTTTCCGATTCTTCTGACGTGACATACTACAGGTTAATCAACTACAAAGCGGATAAGCCTTTCGGAATCGTCCAGGATTTCTACAAAAAAGGAACTCCACAATTTCGCGGTGCGATGATTGAAGATCGCCCGCGCGAGATGCTTGATGGAAAGGCTACCTGGCTTAATGAGCAAGGCATCAAAGAGCAAGAAGCAATATTTATTAAGGGTAAACCCAGCGGAGCCGTTACTCTTTTTTATACAGATGGATCTGTTATCACCGATTCATTGCAAAGCTTGAACCAAAATGGACTTTCAGCTTATCGGGCGAAAAAGTTTGAGGAAGCCCGCGTATTTTTTGAGAAGGCATTGATCAAAGCCAAATACGAGTTCGGCCCAAATGACTCCTGGTATAGCGACTGTCTTTTCAATCTCGCTTCTGCTTTTGTAGGGTTAGGTAATTTCAGTCGTGCAGAGCCATTATTTCTTGAGGCGAAAGATTTGAATGCTAAAAACCAAGGCAAAGAGAGCGAAGACTACCTTCTGGTACTAAAGAAACTTTCCTGGTTTTATCAGCAGACCAAAAGTCTCGACAAAGCTGCCCTGTACTGTACCGAGTTACTAAACCTGAAAGAGAAGATCTCAGGAAAGTTAAACAAAGGCTACACAGACACCAGTTTGGAGCTTGCCAGAATATTCGATGAATCAAATCAGTACACCAAGGCTGCATCGCTATACAACGAAACTTTAGAAATCATTAGTAAGACCTCCGGATCAGAAGGCGATGCGTATCTGCTTGTACTCACCAAAGCAGCCAGCCTTCATTACAAAATGGGCGACTATACTACCGCAGAGCAGATGTTTCTTAAAGTTAAGGATGCAATAGAAAAGGTTACAAAAGATCATCCTGGTTATGCCACCATAATAAGCAGCCTGGGTGTGGTGTACCGTGCCATGAGCAATTATGCCAAGGCCGAGCCTTTGCTGAAGCGAGCAAAGGAAATCGATGAAAAATTTTACGGTAAAAAAAGTGAGCAATACGCTTTTGACATCGATAACCTTGGCATGCTCTATCGGCAAATGGGCAATTATGCTAAAGCGGAACCTCCCTTCATTGAAACCAAAGAAATCTATGCGGAAATATTTGGTAAAAAGTCTCAGCAATATGCCCATGCGCTCAACAGTCTTGGCGTCTTTTACAGCACCTCCGGCAATTTTGTAAAAGCAGAAGGCATGTTATTGGAGGCGATCGCCACGATGAGCCAAACGAAGGAAAAAAAAGATGTGGAATATGCAGCCGCGTTGACCAACCTCGCCAAGGTATATACGGACATGGGAAATTTTTCCAAAGCGGCCACTTTTTTGCTTGAGGCCGTAAGTCTGCGGCAACAGCTAATTGGGAGGGAGCATCCCGACTACAGTAATTCCATCATCGCCCTTGGCGACCTCCTGGTACAAATGCATGAATACACTGAAGCAGAAAAATATTTTTTGGAAGCCAAAGACATTCGGGCGAAGACTCTTGGAAAGGAGCATCCGCTGTATGCTTCATCATTGACAAGCCTTGCTACACTCTATCAGCTTATGCGTGACGATGCCAAGGCCGAGCCTCTTTATCGCGAGGCAATCGAGATTCAATCCCGAACGGTGGGGAAAGAAAATCCCCAATATGCCACCATAGTAAACTACCTCGCAACGTTCTACATGCTCCGGGCTGATTATGTAAAAGCTGAACCGCTGCTTATTGAAGGCAGTGACATCAGGTCGAGAATATTTGGTAAAGAGAGCAATGCTTACATCGAATCCCAAATGTTCATCGGCTTGTTTTATGAGAGGAAGGGAGAACTGGCGAAAGCCGAGCTACTCTATTTGAAGATGGTACACGTTCATCAAAATCAAATCAAGCGCGACTTTCCGTTCTTGTCAGACAAAGAAAGAGAGCTTTATTATTTCACCAGTCTGACCTACTTCAAAGTGTTTGAATCATTTTGCCTGAGGCGGTGCGCGGAAAATCCTTTGGTGTTAAATGAACTTTATAACTACGTGCTGTCGGCAAAGGGTTTGCTGTTCAATGCCTCCAACAAAATGCGCCAACGCATACTCAGCAGCGGTGATGCTTCATTGATAGGCAAGTTTGACGAATGGCGATCACGAAGGAATTACCTCGCCAAAGTGTACCAGATGAACTTGAAGGAAAAAGAAAAGATGGGGATCAATGAAACGATGCTTGAGGATGAAGCGAATGTCCTCGAAAAAGAGTTGAGCGCGAAATCTGAGGTGCTGAGTCTTG
Source organism: Bacteroidota bacterium (assembly GCA_016178785.1). Taxonomy (GTDB): domain Bacteria; phylum Bacteroidota; class Bacteroidia; order Cytophagales; family Cyclobacteriaceae; genus ELB16-189. The sequence goes on from JACOSO010000100.1 coordinate 6,873, forward strand.
CTTCGAATAACAAATCGTATAGCTGGCAGGAAGTTCAACAAAAACTGAGAGCCGGAGAAGCTGCCATTGAGATTTTGCGAACGTTCCGAATAAAAGATAATCTGAGTGTTCCGGTTTATGCCGCATTGATCCTTACACCTCAAACCAAAACTCACCCGGACATTGTGGTACTGAATAACCCTGAAGAACTGGAGAACAAATTCAACAGGTATTATCACAATGCCATCAAGTCGCAGTTGAAAGATGAAAACTCGTATGAGCAGTACTGGAAGCCCATCGGTGAAAAAGTTAAGGGCATAAAGAAAATTTATGTTTCGGTTGATGGGGTGTATAATCAGATCAACCTGAACACACTTTATAATTCGACTACAGGTAAGTATCTGACTGATGAAGTGGAAATACAATTGGTAAGTTCCACGAAAGACCTTATTACCTCCAATAAAACGGCCAGCCTCAAAATTCAAAATCTAACCATGTTTGGTTACCCTGACTATAATAACATTTCAGATCAGGCCCGCGTCACCAACGGAACAACTGGAAATGCACCGGTTAAAATTGCTGAAGTCGCCAAAGACAGCGCTCAACGTTTTTTTGACGGAGAGAACATCACCATGCTGCCCGGTACCAAAGTGGAAGCGGAGGCCATCGTGACGTTACTGAAAAAGAAAAACATCATAGCCAGGGAATATCTGTTCGACAAGGCCACCGAAAATGAAATTAAAAAAATAAATAATCCGCAGGTGTTGCACATTGCCACTCACGGTTTTTTTCTTTCTGACCTGCCTGTAGCGAAAGATAATGTGCGCGGGTTTGCGAACATGGAGGCGAGCAAGTTTTCTGAAAATCCTTTGCTGCGCTCAGGACTTTTATTTGCCGGAGCAGGCCATTCATTCAAATCAACTGATCGAATTGGTGAGGAGGGCGAAGATGGCATCCTCACTGCTTATGAAGCAACGAGTTTGAATTTGGATCAAACGGATTGGTGGTGATGTCTGCCTGCGAAACAGGCTTAGGTGTGACCAACAATGGTGAGGGTGTTTACGGTCTGCAACGAGCCTTCCAGATTGCCGGATCCAAGTCCGTGCTCATGAGCTTGTGGACGGTATCGGATGAAGCCACACAACTGCTTATGACCTTATTTTATGAAAACTGGCTAAGTGGCAAAATTCCACGCGATGCATTCCATATGGCCCAGCTTTCACTGCGAGAAAAATATCCTGATCCTTACTACTGGGGTGCGTTTGTCTTGATCGGCAACTAAATGATTTCTTATTTGTTGCGAAAGTTCGCAGTGACACGAACCTGAGCGGTGGCGGTGCTAGAAAATTTTTCTACAAGGCGTGTTTTGTGTTTCTTCTCCATCACAAAAACTAAATCTGCCCACAGCACCATTTTTTCTGATACTCTTATTCTAGCACTATTTTCAGTACCGCCCGACCGCACTTGTATCCCCGACATGCTTTTAAAAATTGCTTCGGCCGTAGGGCTTCTCCACTGGTTGCGACTGCAAATGAAAAGGAGATTCAAGGTTCTTGTTTTTAACTAAACACAAAGTAAGTACAAGTGCTGGTCAGGCTATCAACTGTAATAGATGCGACTTGATCTGACACTCGGGTCTTTCTTGGCATTCCCTCACACTCAGGCAAAGGTAGCCACCACTCCAAGAATGTCAAGGGCTTCGCGAGTGGCCGTGGGCACGCCCTCCTTCGTATGATTTCGGAGGGCAGGCCACTGTCATTAATAAGTAATCGGCTTCATGCCTTTGCTCTTCAGTGTTTTGTTGAAAGCGGGGAGATCGACCATTAAAAAGTTTTTAAACGCGTCATCTACTTTTACAATTGTGGGCTGGAGGTCAGCTACTGCCTGTTTTGCCTGAGATGTAACTGGCATGTCTGTGCCTTGCAAGATGCCAAAGAGTTGGTCGCTGCTATTGGCCACGTAGGTCCAGGAACTATTGCTGGCGTCTCTTCTGCCTCCTTTGAGTGCACTCAGTTTTATTTTGAAATCTTCGAGGAACTTCACGGGTGCGCTTGCTTTGATCTGGGGGATTTGCTTTTCGATAGCAGAGATTTTTGCCAAGGCATCAACGGCTGTCTTGCGTGCGTTGTAGCAGATCACGGAAAGATCAAATTGCTCTTGCAGTTGTGCATTGGTAGTCCTCACGCGCGGATCCATCTTTACAATAAACTTTTGCTCCTGGCTTTGGCCATCAGTAGTGAGGCGCACTCTGTATTCGCCCGGCATAGCCCACGGTGCGGTTTGATCGGGCGCGGTGTTTTGATAAACAGCAGACATGGGGAATGACACATCTACACTAACGGGGGTGTATTTCACATCCCACAAAAAGCGATGATGCCCTTTCGCTGGCGACAACAGTTGCTGGGGCCTGATCCAATATAAAGGAATATTCAGTTCAGGAATTTTGTAGGGCTTATCGCTGGATGAATATTTGCGCACGACTTCATTCTTGCTGTTGAGGATTTCCAGGGTCATGTCTTTGGCATCGGCTTTCAGATAATAATCGATGATGGCGCCATCGGGTGGATTCTGTCCACCGGGTTCTTCTTGTGGCAGTGGTGTATCGGGGTTCATGCTAAAGCGGATGCGCAATGCAGTCTGTGGTTTGTACAACAAATTCTGAGCACTCATTTCTTTTTTGACTTGCCTCAGTGGAGTGATGTCATCTAAAATCCAAAACGACCGGCCGTGTGTGCCCACCACCACATCGTCATCTTTGATCACAAGATCGCGGATGGAAGTGCATGGCATATTCAATCGCAACGTCTGCCAATAATCACCATCATCGAATGAGACATTCACAAATCTTTCTGAGCCCGCAAAGAGCAACCCTTTGGTCTGCGGATCTTCTTTCACTGCGTTGATTGGATCGGTTGAAAGTCCGCTGACAATTTCTTTCCATGTTTTTCCCCCGTCCGTAGTTTTATAAATGTGCGGCTTCTGGTCGTCAAGCCTGATTCTGTTCACGGCTGCATACGCCACGTCTTTATCAAAGTGACTGGCTTCCATGATGGAGACTTTGCTCCACGAAGTAATTTCGGGAGGTGTAACGTTGGTCCATGTTTTGCCGCCATCGCGAGTGACGTGAATCAATCCATCGTCTGTGCCGGCCCACATCAAATTAATATCAAATGGTGAAGGTGCGAGCGTGTACACCACTCCCCTGCGTGGCATCGTTTTCATCTTGTCATCTTTATACACTCCTATACTCGCGGGCACATCCCAACTTTCGCGTGAAAGATCGGGACTGATCACCTCCCACGACTGCCCTCCGTTTTGTGTTTTGAAAATGACGTTGCCCGCAAAGTATAATGTCTTCGGATCGATGGGAGAAAAAAGTACAGGCGCTGTTCTAATAAATCTGTACTTGCCGCTGCGCACAGCTTCGGGTGCGATGTTTTGAATTTGGCCTGTGCGCTTGTCGTACCTGGTGAGCTTGCCTCCATAAATCATATTAGGATCGAGCGGATCGGCCGCGATATAACCGTACTCTTCTACGCCCACCGGATGCCAATCGTGAAAAGTAATTTGTCCGTCATTGCTGCGCGAAGTGATTCCGACCGAACCATTTTCTTGTTGCCCTCCATACACGTTGTAAGGAAAAGCATTGTCGGTGCTCACATGATAAAACTGTGCTGTGGCTTGATTGTACCACGAGCTGAAAGTCTGGCCTCCGTTCACGGTGATGATCGCTCCCTGGTCGACAGCAAACAACATGATGTCGGGATTGTTGGGGTTGATCCAGATGCGATGGTAGTCATCGCCACCAGGAGCACCGCGAAAGCCTGTCCATGTCCTGCCACCGTCTTCAGATTTCCAGGTGACTACGTTGGCACTGAAAACTATATCCGGATTTTTGGGATGCACTTTTACTTCGGCAAAGTCAGAGCCGCGACTCCAATGTCTTCCATCAGCGGAGACTTGTGTCCAGTTTTCTCCGGCATCGTCTGAGCGATAGATGCCGCCATAATCTCCGGCATCTACGGTGGCATACATGCGGTTAGAATTACTTGGAGCGATACAAAAGCCAATGCGTCCAAGTCCTTGATCTACAGTAGGTAATCCATTAGTAAGCTTTTTCCAGCTTGAACCTCCATCCATTGATTTATAGAGCCCGCTGGCAGGTCCTTGCCACGCTCCGTTCTCCCACGGCCCTTGACGCGCAGCCCATAAATCGGCATAGATAATACTCGAATTATTGGGGTCGACAGTCACCTGAACAGCGCCTGAGTTCTCATCGATATATAAAACTTTCTCCCACGTGGTGCCTCCATCTTTGCTTCTGTAAACTCCACGCTCGGTGTTGGCTCCGTACGGATGCCCGAGCACAGCAACGAAGACTTTGTTTTCATCTTTTGGATCGATAGCAAGTCCTCCGATTTGTTGTCCGTCTTTCAAGCCCATGTTCTTCCAGGTCTTGCCTGCATCGGTAGATTTATAAATGCCATCACCTACAGAAAGATCGGGTCGTTGCACTCCTTCACCACTGCCTACATAAATTACATTTGGATTGGATGGAGCAACTGCGATGTCTCCCACTGAACCAGTAGGTTGGTCATCGAAGATAGGTTCCCAGGTTCTTCCATAATCTGTAGTCTTCCAAACGCCTCCGTTATTGGCGGCCATATAAAATACATTGGGTTGCTGTGGTACTCCTACTGCACCGATAGTTCTACCTGCTCGATGTGGGCCGATCATGCGCCACTTCATATCGGAGAAGTAACCGGGGTCGACCTGAGAGAAGGTGTTGATACTGATGAGGAGGAGACAGAAGATGGATAGATTTTTCATAGTAGATAAGGATGGTCGGGTAAGATAGAAAATAAAATCCTTGAGGACTTGCGGAATTTGATGAGCGACTTGTACTCCCTCTGCAGTTCTCTGCGTCCTCTGCGGTTTAATGCATTTTTACCGCAAAGTTCGCAAAGGAATACACGCAGAGGTGCGCAGAGAGATTGAATCAAAGGAGTATCTTATTATCTTAGCACCCCTAAATTTTCAATTCATGAAAACCGTAAACGACATCAACTTCAAAGGCAAACGCGCACTCATCCGCGTGGACTTTAATGTACCCCTCGACAAAAGTTTTAATGTAACCGATGACAACCGGATCAGGGCTACCATTCCTACACTAAAGAAGATATTAGGAGATGGAGGAAGTTTGGTGTTGATGTCGCATCTGGGAAGGCCGAAAGAAGGACCGGAAGGAAAATATTCATTGAAGCATACTATTAAGACTACTGAGCAGCTTCTGGGCGTATCCGTAAAGTTCGCGAGCGACTGTATTGGTGAAGAAGCATTCGAACTCTCAGCCGGCCTTAAACCTGGTGAAGTACTGTTGCTTGAAAACCTCAGGTTCTACAAGCAAGAAGAGAAAGGTGATTTGGCTTTTGCAGAAAAACTTTCAAAGCATGGAGATATTTATGTGAACGATGCGTTCGGTACTGCTCACCGTGCGCATGCCAGCACCACTATCGTTGCGCAATTCTTTAAAGAGAAATGTGCGGGATACGTGATGGCCGCTGAATTGGAAAATGCAAAGAAAGTGCTGGATCATGCTGCCAAACCATTCACGGCAATAATGGGTGGAGCGAAAATATCAGATAAGATTTTGATCATCGAGAAGCTGTTGGACAAAGTGGATCACCTTATTATTGGTGGAGGGATGTCGTACACCTTCTTCAAAGCGTTGGGTGGCAACATCGGAAAATCGCTAGTAGAAGCAGATAAGCTCGAGCTGGCTAAAGAGCTGATTCAGAAGGCTAAAGCCAAAGGCGTTGAACTTCACCTTCCAATGGATTCGATCATCGCAGATGCCTTTGATGCCAATGCAAATACAGATGTCGCGATGAATAACGGTATCAAGGACGACTGGATGGGGCTTGACATCGGACCACAAGCGCGCGAGGTGTTCTCTAAAGTAATCGAGAGTTCTAAAACCATTTTGTGGAATGGCCCGATGGGCGTGTTTGAAATGGAGAAGTTTGAGAAGGGAACGAAGACCATCGCTGAAGCGGTAGTGCGTGCCACGGGCAAAGGCGCATTCTCATTGATTGGTGGTGGTGATTCTGCAGCTGCGGTTGCTAAATTTGGCTTCGAAGAAAAAGTAAGTTACGTGTCTACTGGTGGTGGTGCACTTCTCGAATATTTTGAAGGAAAGGTATTGCCAGGGGTAAAAGCTTTAGAATAATTTATTTCACACTGAGGAAGGTTCGTGAGGAAAGAACCTTGACATTAATGAAGATTAACTTAGCGCCTTCGCGTCTTTGTGGTTCAAAATTTCATGAGCTAAATATTGCTTCCTGTATTCCGAGGGGCTGACTCCCTTATGTTTCTTAAAGGCTCTATTCAAATGACTCTCATCTGTAAAATTAAGCTCATCTGCGATTTCGTTAATACGCATATCAGTGTTCGATAATCTGATCTCGATCAATCGTATTTTGTATTTGGCAATGTATTCTTGCAACGTCTCCCCCGTTTGTTTTTTGAAATAACGTCCGAGATAGCTTAGCGAAATACTATGTCTCTTGCTGATCTCTTTTGCCTTTAGTTGTTTAGGCTCATAAATGTGTTGCTGAATATAATGAAGAATGTCGAGCACGGCTTCTCCTGTATTTTCTTTTATATTCTTCGGAAGCTTTAAGGCGATATTCCGGGCAATGATCACAATAATCGTATTCACGATCTGCTGAACAATCTTATGATGATACAATTGTTGGTTGGATTGCTCGCGAATAATATTTTCCACCAGCGATGCGATCAAAGGTTTGTCTGCCGGGTTTTTTAAAATACATCCCGGCCGGTGACTTGCATTGCTCAAAATAAATTCGATGCGTTCAGTCCAGTCGCGGTCCTTGACAAATTGGATATACATTTCGTTGAAACGGAGAAAAAAGAACCGGGTAGTGGTTCCCACTTCGAAAGAGTTAGTATCCTGAGGTGTGATTAAGAAGAGATTGCCTTTGCGATAATTGAACTTATTGCCATTGGTGTACTGGGTACCGGTTCCATCTACAATATAGATCAATTCAAAAAAATTGTTCTGCCGCACAGGCTTCGGAAACCGTTCCATGGCGACATACTCAATCTCAAAAGGTTGATATAGGTTCTCCCTGGTCATGCTTCGAAAATACAGAATTAGTGAAAAAGTATACAGGAACACAATCTATACACTTCTCAATTTTACATCGCGAAATCATTTATTACTCAAAATAAATTAAAAAAATGAAAAATACATTTGTATTGCTTCTTGCACTTGGAATTTCATCGTTGGCAATCTCGCAAAAAAGAGATACAACTACAGATAAACCTTTGCAGCAGCAATTGATTGGAACATGGTCATTAGCATCCGTTGATAACATTTACCCTGATGGGACCCGTGTTCATCCGTATGGCAAAAACCCGCAGGGCTTATTGATGTTCGACAATCGCGGAAACTATGCGATCCAAATCCTAAAAGCTGTGAGGCCTAAAGTAGCATCGGGCGACAAAAGCAAATGCACTCCTGAGGAGAATGCAGCCCTGGTACAGGGCAGTAATTCACATTTTGGCAAGTTCTCAGTTGACGAAGCAAATCACACCATCATCTTTAACATCGAGCATGCCTCATTTCCGAACTGGGAGGGTACAGAGCAAAAACGGGCTTATACTTATACAGGCGGTTATATAAAGTATGTGGTAACTCACACCACGCAAGGCGGCCAATCGGTTGTGGCTGAGGTAGCATGGAAGAGGATGCTATAGAAATTTGAAGAATGTTTTATTTCACCGCGAAGACGCATTGGTGCGAGAGGCTATTCACTCTCCATAATTCTCGTCATTAAGAAACACAAAGTTCGTAGTTTGGCATCTGAACCTAAATACTTACCTTTGGCGTAAGTAACGCGTCACGTAACTATGATCATAACCTTTGGATCCAAAGAAACCAAGAAAATATGGGATGGTGAGAGGGTTAAGGGATTAGCGACCGACTTACAGGAAATTGCAAGACGAAAATTGAGAATGCTGAACAACTCACAAAATATAGCTGACTTGCAAATTCTACCATCGAACAGGTTGGAGAAATTAAGGGGAAATTTAAAGGAATTTTATTCTATAAGAGTTAATGATCAATGGAGAATAATATTTAAATGGGGCAAGGGAAATGCTTCTGACGTGGAAATATTGGATTATCATTAAAAGAATAAGAAATGAAAAAATTAAAAAACATTCATCCGGGAGAGATACTCCAAGAGGAATTCTTAATTCCATTGGGACTAAGTGCCTATAAATTATCAAAGGACATCGGGATCCCACAGACAAGAGTTTCAGAAATCTTAAAGGGAAACAGAAGAGTGACTGCTGATACCGCCCTAAGGCTTTCAAAATATTTTGGCAATTCGGCTAAATTTTGGCTCGGACTTCAAGATGACTTTGATATTGAAGAGGAAGAACAGATAAAATCAAAGGAGCTAAACTCAATTGAACATTATCAAAGTAACGCGGCTTAAGAGTTATTCTGTCCTTGCAATCCCTTTGGTGAAAGAAAATATTTCCAGACAACGTATCAAGTCCATTACAGGTGGAGCCATCGGTAATCTCGTAGAGTGGTATGATTGGTACACTTACTCTGCTTTCGCCATCTATTTTTCAGCTTCCTTTTTTCCTGACGGTGACCAGACTGCTCAGCTCCTGCAGACAGCCGGAATCTTTGCATTGGGATTTATTATGCGGCCTATCGGTGGCTGGCTTTTTGGTTCGCTCAGCGACCGGCATGGAAGAAAATATGCAATGACGATTTCAGTGGTTTTGATGTCGTTTGGTTCTTTGTTGATCGCCATAACTCCCGTGTACGAAACCATTGGTATGTTTGCTCCTATATTTTTGTTAGTGGCCCGCCTGCTGCAAGGTTTGAGTGTGGGCGGAGAGTATGGTGTCTCAGCTACGTATCTCAGCGAAGTGGCCACACCTGAACACCGTGGTTTTTATTCCAGCTTTCAATATGTGACATTGGTAGGTGGACAGATCGCTGCACTGGGTATTCAATTGATTTTACAATTTGTGATTCTCACCGATCATCAACTGCATGCCTGGGGATGGCGGATTCCCTTTGCTATCGGGGCGGTGCTGGCAGTCGTTGCATTTTATATCCGCAGCAATCTTCATGAATCGCAGGCATTTCTTGAAGTGAAAGAAAAGCAGTCCGTCTCTCGAAATATTTTCGCTGACTTACTCAAGCACCCCAAAGCAGTCTTTACAGTGATGGGACTAACCCTGGGAGGCACGCTGGCATTTTACACTTACACCACATATATGCAGAAGTTCCTGGTAAATTCTGTGGGCGTAACCAAGCAAGATGCAACGCTGCTTTCGTTTGTATCACTGATCATCTTTGCCGCACTTCAACCCTTATTCGGAGGTTGGTCTGACAAAATCGGACGAAAGCCTTTGCTCATTGCATTCGGCATCACTGGCACATTGCTTACTGTACCCATTCTCTCCAACATGATCCATCTAGTAGAAACGTGGCAACTATTTTTGCTAATGTTACTCCCTTTGGTGATTGTGAGTGGGTACACCAGCATCAATGCTGTGGTGAAAGCAGAATTATTTCCCGCGAGTATCCGCACGCTGGGTGTTGGCCTCCCCTACGCAGTTACAGTTGCGGTCTTTGGCGGTTCAGCCGAATACATTGCTTTGTGGTTTAAGAAAATCGGGCACGAGTCTTATTTCTATTACTACATCTCAGGATGCATTTTTATTTCACTGATCGTCTATCTTTTCATGGACGACACGAAAGATAAAAATGAGATGCAGGGAGAGATGAATGGGTGAGGTCTTTCACGCAAAGGCGCAGAGGCGCTAAGGTATTCTTTGCGGCTTAGCTTCTTTGAGTGATTGAATTATATGTCTCCCAACTGTGGTCGGATAATCACCTCCTCTACCACGCTCCTATCAGAAATGGAGTAAGCATTAAAAATTACTTCAGCCACATCTTCCGTTTTCATAAAGCGATTTTCCGGTAAGTCGGTGCCGTCCCAGCTAGCGGTTTTGGTTGCTCCCGGCATCACGGCAGTCACTCTGATGTTAAACGGCTTCATTTCTTCCCTCAATACTTTCGTGAAACCTAACAAAGCAAATTTTGAGATCGCATAAGAGCCACCATTGGGATAAGCTTTGATGCTTGCAATGGAGCACATATTAAAAATATGTCCCGACTTATTTTGCTTCATTTTGGTGATCAGTCCGCGGGTGGTATGATACGCGCTGTATACATTGGACGCAATCATACTTTCTAGAGCACCTTCTTCCTCTTGCATTGTCTCACCGGGAATAAAATGTCCCGCATTATTTACAAGCACATTTACCTGTCTGCCGAGCATCAAAACAAATTGCGCAAAGTCGGCAACTTGCTTTTTATCAGATGCATCGGCAGTCTTCACAAAAACATTCACTTTGAACTTCGTTTCGATCTCCTCTTTCATTTGTTGAAGGTCTTTGGCATTTCGGGCGCAAGCTGCAATGTCAAAACCCGCCTGTGCAAAGCGTTCGGCTACCGCCCTGCCAATTCCTTTGGTGGCACCCGTTACAACAACCAATTGGTTCATGCAAAATTATTTTATCTTTGAAGCAATATAACACATCTGTATTGCATGAAATATCCGTGGCCTAACTTAAACTCGATGCAATGAGTGGATTCGGCCGTTACGTTATGTTTATCGGGTCCTTGTTTGTTCGCAGAGAAACATTCGCCACTTACTACAAATTGGTATTGGAAGAATGTATTCAAATCGGTGTGAACTCCGCTTTTCTTTTCATTTTAGTCTCTTCCTTTATTGGAGCAGTAACTACAGTGCAGACGGCATTCAACATGGTGAGCCCGCTGATTCCGCGTTTTGTGATTTCACAAGTGGTGCGCGAGATGACGGTGCTCGAACTCGCCCCCACAGTGATGGCTCTTATTTATGCGGGTAAAATCGGATCGAGTATGGCGGGAGGAATAGGCACCATGCGCATCACTGAACAAATCGATGCACTCGAAGTAATGGGTATTAATTCATCTTCCTATTTAGTCCTTCCAAAAATTATTGCTTCGATGATGATGTACCCAATGCTCGTGATCATTTCGGGAGTTTGTTCCCTCATCGGTGGTTATCTCGTTGGCACCTTGATTCATATTGTAACACCCACAGAATATGTTGCAGGCTTGCGCTTTGCCTTTAACCAACAAGAAATTTTTGTGGCCATTGTGAAGGCACTTGTTTTTGCGTTCATTATTTCATCGGTATCCTCTTTTAAGGGATATTACACTAAGGGCGGTGCATTGGAGGTAGGGATCGCCACTACCGAAGCAGTAACTACCAGCGTAATTGCCATTCTTATTGCAGATTATTTCATTGTTGACCTCATTTTGTAATGATCAAGGTAAAAGATATTTCAAAAAAGTTTGGTGACAAGATTGTGCTTGATGGGATCGATGCTGAATTCGAGCAAGGAAAAACCAACCTGATCATTGGCTCCAGCGGCACAGGAAAAAGTGTTTTACTGAAATGTATTGTTGGGTTGATCAACCCTGACGAAGGTCGCGTCTTTTATGATCTCCGGAATTTCACGGAAGCCGATAAAGAAATGAGATCCGAAATCCGCAGAGAGATTGGAATGTTGTTTCAGGGCGGGGCATTGTTTGATTCAAAAAATGTAGAACAGAATGTGATGTTTCCATTGGATGTGCTCACTAAAATGCCCCTCAGTGAAAAACAAGATCGTGCCAATCTTTGTTTGAAAAGAGTGGGACTTGAAAACTCAAACAAGAAAGCAGTATCCGAGATCAGTGGTGGAATGAAAAAACGTGTGGGCATTGCCCGCGCCATTGTAAACAATCCAAATTATTTATTTTGCGATGAACCCAACTCAGGGCTCGATCCGCAAACCTCCATTCTGATAGATGAACTCATTCACGAAATCACCCATGAGTTAAACATTACTACAATTGTTGTTACTCACGATATGAATTCCGTGATAGGAATTGGGGAAAATGTCATCTTCCTCCATAAAGGACATAAACTCTGGGAAGGTAACAATGCTGACATCACACACTCTGGCGTGGCCGAGCTAGATGACTTTGTTTTTGCCAATAAAGTGATGAGCCAGATGAGGGATCGGTGATTTAAATGCTTTAAGATAAAATATACTTGCAAGCATTGGCTCCAAAAGATAAGGTTTTTGTCGCCTGAATTAGTCTTTCCAAAATGCAGGTTTACTATTTGTTGAATTCGGAAAAAGTAACCGGCAATCATCGGCAAAAATTGGCTCATCAGTAGAAATTGAGGAAGCAAGATTTGGAGGTAGAAGAAACCGATCAAGGTATTTCACTTGTCTGCTGATGGATGTAGCAAAGAAAAGACCTTCAATTGGAATTGAGCTGCCGCTGAGCTGAATAAAATTACGAGGAATTCTACCTGAAACAGGTTGAAACAAATTCCCGGTAGCTTTTTCCTGATCTCGTATTGCTTTCCAATACCGAAAAGTATTGTGCGTTAAACTCATCTGGCTCAAATCTAAACGGATTTTATGCTCGAGCGTCCATTGATTGAGTGGAACAGTACCTGCCTTTACCCCGGTTACTTTACCTCCAGATGTCAGTTCATCGCTGAGAATTGGGTATGGGTTGAACAAATTATACCAACAGGTGCAACATGTGCAATCGTATTTCTTTTTATATTCAGGAAGCCGATCCGTTCCAACATTTCTATACCCGCTGCAAGGCGGTAAATAATTACACCTCGAAATTTCTCTCAGCCAAAAGCATTGACCTGGACCTGTGAAAGGAGGTGGGTGGGGGTATAATTCCGGATGAGTTTCTGCCTGAAAAGTTCCCTGGAATCTCCAAAGAAAATGATTGTTTGTCAGCTCATCGTAAGAGGCATCGAAAAGGATGTCAAAGTTATATTCTTTCTGTCCCACCACATTATATGTTTCATTGAACTTAAGGTATAAACTGTCTAAAGATCCCGGAGTCAAAATCGTATCTGGAAGCGATTCGTAGATTCTCCCATCAAAGAGTTCAATTTTCATTTTATAAATGCCTCCGCTTTCTCCTTTGATCCCAGATGGGCTGGTCTGGTATATTCCTGCATCAATTTCTTGTAGTGTCTCTACATTGCCTTTGTTATCCGAGATGATTAAACTCTTGGCCGAAACAGGAGTCTTCATTGATTCTTTTGACTCGATATCAAAAATGCTATAGATTCTTATTTCATAGGGGCCGGATTGATCGGAAATAAATCCATCTATGGAGATGCCTAAACTAACTTCTGTATTTATTTCCAACGAAAGTCTGTCCACACAGGCAGAGGCAAGTAATATTGAAAGAAGTGCAATAAAAAATGTAACTCTCATATTAGTCTTTCCAAAAAGCAGGCTTGTGATTTGTTGAACCCGGAAAAAGCAGTCTGCAATCATCAGTGAAAATTGGTTCGTCAATTGAAACAACCCAAATAAGATTGATAGGAAGACGAAAACGGTCAATATATTTTACCTTCTTGCTAATGGAAGTGGCGAAGAAAAGGCCTTCAATAGGAATTGAGTTGCCACTGACTTGAATAAAATTACGAGGGATTTTTCCGGAAACAGGTTGGAACAAGTTCCCCGTAGCTTCTTGCTGATCTCGTATCGCCTTCCAAAACCGAAAAGTACTGCGCGTCAAACTCATTTGGCTCACTTCCAAACGAATCTTATGTTCGAGTGTCCATTGATTAAGTGGAATAGTGTGAGCTTTCACTTTGGTCACACGCCCACCGGTAGCCAGGTGATCATCGCTAAGAATTGGAGACGGATTGAACAAACTGTACCAGCACCTACAGCAGGTGCAATCATACTTTTTTACAAGCTTGGGAAATCTCACTGACCCTACATTTCTGTACCCACTGCAAGGAGGTAGTAAATTACATTTTCCGATTTCATCTAGCCAAAAACATCCGCCACCATGATACAATTCGGGATGTGTTTCTGCCTGAAAGGTGCCCGTGAATTTCCATAAGAAATGGTTATTGATTTTTTCATCGTAGTAGGCATCGAAATAAAGGTCAAAATCATACCGGCTCTCTCCTACTTCATTATACTTCTCATTGAACTCAAGGTATAAACTATCCACTGACCCTGGAGCTACCAAAATCGTATCAGGAATTGATTCGTAAATTCTACCATCGAAAAGCTCAACTCTCATTTTATAAACGCCTCCCGCCTCCCCTTTGATTCCTGACGGGTCGGTTTGATATATTCCCGGATCAATTTCTTTTAACGTCTCCGAATTACCTTTGTCATCGGAGATGATTAAGCTCCTGACCGAAACAGGAGACTTCATTGATTCTTTTGACTCGATATCAAAAACGCTGTTGATCCTGATCTCGTAGGGCCCGGGTTGATCAGATATAAATCCATCGATAGAGATGCCTAAACTAATTTCCTTTTGAATCTCCAGCGAAAGTCTGTCTACGCAGGCTGTTGCAAGCAGGATCATCAAACAGGAGTATAGTCTGGTCATCCTCGTCATCAGAATTTAATGCTAACCGAAAGTGAAGGAAGCATGGTGCCGATAATAGCCAACTGATATGGCCTCAATATCCCCGGCCGTGCTTCCTGGAAAAAAACAGAATAAGGGTTTTTTCTGCCATACACATTATACACGGAAAAAGTCCATGTAGCATAGAGCAATTTTTTACGTTTATGATTCCCATCCAACCCAATGGCCAGATCTAAACGATGATAATCAGGTACTCTAAATTCATTCCGATCAGAGAACGCAGAGACAGTGAAATTTCCTGCACTAAATGCAGACTGCGGCAAGGTTATCGGCCTGCCGGTGTGATACGTGAAGGCGCCCGTAAAGAAATATCTTCTGGTTATATTATACTTCCATTGCACGGTCACCACATTAGGTTGGTCAAAATTGGATTTATACTCTTTGCCATTGTTGACGGACTCTTCGGGGAAAGCACTTCGAATAGTGCGGAACGACCGGGCATAAGCATAGCTCAATGAACCGGATAACCGGCCGGTATTTTTAATAACTTGAGCTTCTGCTCCATAAGAGCGTCCATCTCCCTGCAATAAATCTGTTTCCAATTGCGGGTTAAGAAGTAAAACTGCACCGTCTTTAAAATCTAAAACATTGTGCATTTTTTTATAATAAACTTCCACCGCCAAATCATACCCTTTTGATTTAAAAGAATGATTGTACCCCAGGGATATTTGATCGGCCAACTGAGGTTTGAAATAATAGCCACTGGGTTGCCATATATCCACAGGTGTTATAGCAGTAGTGTTCGTAATTAAGTGCAGGTATTGATACATCCGGTTGTAGCCAAGTTTTAAACTGGAGAACGGTGAAAGATCATAACGAAAACTTAAACGAGGTTCCCAGTTAAAATAAGTTTTTATGGTCTTTCCTTTCCCGAATTGCAGGGTATCCACCCGACTTAATATTTCACGGGGTCTCCCCTCTTGATAAGTGAAAACTTGACCCGGGCCCAATGCCTGAAAAATAGAAAAACGTAGTCCTACATCTGCATGAAGATGTTGCGTTATGTCAAATCGATCTGATGCATGAAATCCACTTTCTATTGATTGTTGTTTATCCATTTCAATAAACTTCTTATCTGATTGTAGAGAGGAAGGTTTTAAAGTGCCCGGACTAAAGTCGTAGTAAATACTTTGTGCACCCAAAATGATTTCATGTTTCTCTTTCTGAATGTAAAAGTCAACCTTGGCGGTGGGGTAGCGCAGTGTGTAAGAAAGATCAAAACCACTAAGTGGGTCCTTATCAAAAACAACATAACTATACTTGCCATAACCAATCATGAAAGATGCATTGACGGCTTTGGTAAATGTGTGATCCAACTTCACTGAATTCAACTGTGTATCCCAACGAAAAGTAGTGTCACCTCTCAACCGAAACTGATCATGGCTCACATAACTTGACAAAGTGAGCTTGGTCTTTTGACTGAATAAATGCGTTAACTTGACTGAGCCATCGTAAAAAGAAACTTTGCTTTTATCAAGATTAATATAATTGCTGCGTACAGTGTTGATCACCCAATCTGAATAGGTGGTGCGCACTGAAGCGATGATCGAGGTTTTATCTTTAACGATCGGCCCCTGGGCGAGAATATTACTGGACACAACACCAATCCCAGCACTTCCCTGCCATTTTTCATAACTACCCTCCTTAGAGCGTATATCCAACACGGAAGATGTTCGTCCGCCAAATTCTGCAGGAATACCACCCTTATAGAAAGCAGCATCACGAATTGCCTCCGCATTAAAAGTGGAAAAAAAACCAAAAACGTGTGAACTGTTGAAGACGGGTAGCCCGTCATACAAAATCAAATTTTGATCCGCACTGCCACCCCGTACATTAAAACCTGAGGCGGCTTCACCTACGGTAGTAACTCCCGGTAATGCTTGAATCTGTTTAATGAGATCGACTTCACCAAACATGGCCGGTGCCTTTTTTATTGCCGCAATAGTTAACATGGTAAGGCCAAGATTATTGGTCAAAAAATTTCGACTGTTTTGATTAGTCACTATAAATTCGTCTAGCACAGTAGGTACTTCTTCCAATGTTACATCCAACTTTCCATTCTCATAGATTTCCAAGTCGGTCACTCTGTCCTCATAATTTACATGTGAAAAATTAAGAATATGCGGTCCTGCCGGAAGACGAAGTTCATACTTTCCATCATTGTTTGTAATTGTTCCTATTTGCAAATCAGTGGCATACACGCTTACTCCGGCCAAGGCAGCATTCAATTTGGCCTCCACTACTTTCCCCACAAGGGTTACTTGACCTTTGGCATTCTGTCCGTTATACTTTCCTATAATTAAACGATCAATTTTCTTTTGCTCACGCTGTGCCAGGCTTACGATTCTGTTTCGTTGAAGCTCCTGACTTGGGTCTTTAATGATCACCACCATGCGAGGGTCTATCTCCATCCAGGTGAGGTCAGTGCCAGCAAAAAGTTCGTCCAATCCGATCCGTAATGTTTTGTTTTCAAAACTCTCTTCAAAAAAAACTTTATCAATCCAATTTTCAACGAAATAAAATCGAATGGAATGTTTTCGTTCCAATTCCTGAAAATACTGTACAAGGCTTTTTCCTTTCTCTGCGCCTTCCATGGGCATATCCAGAAGAGATTGCGAAAAACTGAATTTGAACGAAACCAAAAATAATATGAGGAGAATTATTTTTAGAAGGCGAGGACCATAAGCAAGATATGACAATCTCAACTGGTTCACTTCCGCTTGCACCCTATGCGTAAATAAGAAACCATTAATTGGAATTTTTGGTGAACTCCATTTTCAATGTTATCAGGGTAGGCTGAACAAAAGTTCGATCCTTCCCGATAATTTTTAAGTGGCATTAAGAAAGTTAGCCAAAATTTGGAAGGTAATCAATCACTTTTATAACCCTCAAAGGATTTTTAGCTATTGCTACTTTGCACGTAAAGGGATCGAAGGGAAAACCAAAAGGACAAATCAGTGGCCAGGATAACGATTAGGAGCCTACTCATACCTCAAACTCCTCACCGGATTGACCATTGCAGCCTTAGCAGAATGGTAACTCACCGTAAGCATCGAAATTACTAGGCATAGTGCGGCTGCTATGATTAATGTAAGCGTTCCAACTTCAATGTGATACGCATACGACTTCAGCCACCAGTCCATGGCGTACCACCCGAGCGGGCAACCAATTATGGTGGCTATCAAAACCAACCATGCAAATTCTTTTGCCATCAATTGCACCAGAGTAGGCACGCTGGCTCCCATCACTTTTCGCACACCAAGTTCTTTGGTCCGTTGCTCTGCTGAAAATGCCGACAAACCAAATAAGCCGAGACAAGAGATAATGATTGAAAGCGCTGAGAAGTAATTAAACAATTTTCCAAAACGGTCTTCTGTCATATACAAGTTCTCCCAATCCTGGTCAAGGATATTCGATTCAAAAGGATATGATGCTGCGTAATTTTTGTTGATTTTTTCCATCGCTTTCAGTGCCCCCGACATCTGTCCTTCCTTGTATCGCACAAAAATGACATTGTACCAGCCGGAATCATAAAGCATAAACAACGGATCAACTTTGGAATGCACAGATTGAAAATTAAAATCCTTCACCACCCCAATGATCTTTCCCTTCCTATTTTTCCATAATGTCAACGGTTGATCAACTGCATTCTCGTCAAAGCCCATTGCTTTTGCGGCCGTTTCATTCACGATAAAATTAGCGGTATCAGTTGTAAGCTCCTGCTTGAAGGTTCGTCCCATTTTAATCTTTATACCAAGCGTCTGAATGAAGTTGTAATCGATCGAAAAGTTGGAGAATAAAATTTGTTCTTTCGGATCTTTACCGGCCCATTCCAAACCAGAGGTTGAATTTCCAAAATCAATAGGATTAGCACTTGAAAGCGAAGCAAATTCAACGGCAGGGTCTCTTGATAATTCTTCACGGATCGCTTCTGAATGTTTTCGCATGTCGCCTTTCATCCACATATAAGCTACATTTTTGCGATCCATGCCAATGTCTTTGTTTCGAATGAAGTTCAGCTGCCTGAATACAACAAGCGTACTGATGATAAGTATGATCGACAAAGAAAATTGAGTGACTACCAAAACTTTTCTGAACATAGATGCGCCTTCACCACTTTTCATTTGCCCTTTCAACACTCGAGCCGGATTAAATCCTGAAATGTAAAGAGCAGGATAGCTCCCGGAAATCAGACCCGTAAAGATGACAACCGAAGCGAGAACGATTATTGATTGACTTGTAAGTAAATCAAGGGATATTTTCTTTCCGGCAATTTCATTGAATAGTGGCAACATTAAATAGCTGATTCCAATAGCAAGAACCGAAGAGAGAATCACCATCATCATCGATTCGGCCATAAACTGAAATGCCAATTGTGCTTTTACTGCGCCAACTGTTTTACGAAGCCCCACTTCCTTGGCACGTTTAGTCGATCGGGCGGTTGTCAAATTCATGAAGTTGATACTCGCAATGATTAGAACAAGTATTCCAACACCAAAAAATATTCGAACATACTCAATCCTTCCACCCGCTTGTTTTCCGTTTTCAAATTTTCCATAGAGGTAAGAATCTTTCAAAGGTTGAATAAATAGATCTGTATTTTTACTTTCTTCAGTGTGATTGTTGATTTCATGCCTGAGCTTTTCATCAATCAGTTTCGGATCTGTTTTTTCTCTCAGCAGAATATTGGTTCTGATGTTATTGTTTCCCCATGATGCCAGCCAGTTCTTATTTTTGTTGAAATACCATTCAAATGGAATTAGAAAATCAAATTGCAGAGATGAGGCTGAAGGAATCTCTTTGAGCAATCCGGTAACATTAAAGCTCTCCCCCGAATCCATCACAAACGCATTTCCAATTGGATCTTGATCACCAAAAAATTTATCGGCCATTTTCTGGCTGATAACAATAGAGTGATTGTCCTTTAAACACGAATTGATGTCGCCTTTCGTCAACGGATACGAGTGCATCAAAATAAAATCCTGATCAACAAACCTGCCTTCCTCATAAAAGCTTTTCTCCCCGAATTGGAAGAGTCTGCGCTCCGGCCAGGTAATACGTGTGGCCCTTTCAATCTCAGGAAAACGCTCCTTCAATGCGGGCGCCATTGGACCGGGCGTTGAACTGAACGTGTACATCTGTCCACCCGAATAAGTTTGGTTTTCCAATATCTTGTACAAGCGATCTTTTTTTGCATGAAAGGCATCCATGCTTAATTCATCGCTCACCCAAAGAAAAATGATAAGGCTGCAAGAGATCCCAAAAGCAAGTCCCGCGATGTTGATCAAAGAAAAAGCTTTGTTTCTCAAGAGATTGCGAAGTGTAACGAGCAGGTAATTTTTAATCATGGCCAGGAAGTTTGGTAAATGACTTTTAACCCATTGAAAGGTTGCACTTACCATACCAGTGTCATGCCAAATAGTTACAAAAGAGTTAGCATTTTTTTAGTCGGATGAAAAAAGAGGTGCCTGAGCCAACAGAGGTTTCAAACCAGATCGTTCCCCCCATTTGGTCGATACCTTGCTTTGCTATTGCAAGGCCAAGACCTGAACCTGATTCCTTAGTACTAAAATGCGGAAGGAATATTTTGTCGCGAAGTTCGGCCTCCACTCCTATGCCATTATCTTTAAATGAAATAACGCTCCATTCCTTGTCTGTTATAACTGTCACTTCAACATCCACTTTTCCTTCTTTATCAGACTGAAGTCCGTTAAGGATAATGTTTGAAAATATTCTTCCCAGCAACTGTTCATCTGCTTGCACATTGACTGCTGTCACAGGCTTAGTGAAATGTACATTTCCCAACAAGTGATTTTCAAAAAGCGCAACGGTTCTTTGCAAGACTGATGCCAGCTCAACTTTCGCTAAAACGGGAGAAGGCATGGTTGCGAATGCGCTGAAAGAACTCGCAATTCCGTTCAGTGTTTCCAATTGCGTTAAAAGTGTTTGGACTGAGTTTTCCGTTCGTTCTTTAGACAGATCTCCTTGCATCAACGTACGCTCCATTTGCTGAAGTGTCAGTTTCATTGGTGTCAGCGGGTTTTTGATTTCATGAGCCACCTGTTTTGCAATCTCCCGCCACGCTCTTTCCTTTTCATTTCGAGCCAGCTCAATTTTACTTTGCTCTAGATTCTCAAGCATCCGGTTATACTCCTTTACCATCACTCCGATTTCATCATTGGCTTTCCATTCAATCGGTTGATTATTGCCAAGCGAAGTGGTATTTAATTTCTTCGCAATGAATCTAAGTGGCGAAGTGAGTTTGCCGATAGCGTTGGAAGCAAAGAATGAAAACAATATAAAGACAATCACGAACGTGATAAGAATATTGGATAGCACACTTGATTTTAGATTATCTATTGCTGAATTGAAAAATGGAAGCTCAAGTACACCTAATAAATGTCCATCACTTTCTGATTTAATTGCAAAAAAAGAACTGCTGTACTCAAGGGAACCAATTTGACTTGAGAGTTTCAGAGCATTATAATCTTCTTGAACAATTTTTTCCCAAGCGTTGCGCTCCAACAAAGGCATTACCAATTGATTGTTGAATATTCCTTGCTGACTAGATGTAATCAACGCGCCTGATATGTCATATAGATTTGCATCGACCCCCGTGGTTTGCGCTATCTCAGTAACTCTGTCTTTGAGTTCGGAAATCAAGACAGATGAATCACGATTTGATTTTTCAAGAACAACTGATAAGTTTTCGCTAATCGAGGTACCTTTGTTTTCAATCTCTTTCTCGTTCTGAATTTCATTCGACTGCGTAATCATTCGCAAAGCAATAATACTAACCGCTAATAATGGAAGCATAAACGATAAATAAACAAACAATTGAATTCGAGCTGAATAATTAAGTGTGAGGTTAGACAACAAGCGCTTGAATAAATAAAAAAACAAAAACGAGACAATCAGTACAACGCCAAGGGTAAACTGGAACGAGAAATTAGCAAGAACATTAAACCAGGAATATTTGGGAGCAGCTAAGATCATCTTCTTGCCAGAATCATCTTCTGCCCCTGCGATCCAATGATCATTAATACTAATCCCTGAAGAGTAAATCTTAGAATTTGCAAGCAAAGTCTTGTCCAGATCGCGATCGAAATTGAAAATCCCATTGCGATCGGTGATTTTCTCTCCGCTAAAAAGGGCATAACTAAAATCTTTGTTTCGTATGGACTGTGCAAAACGATTGTCAGAGAGCAACTCAGGATAGACTTGCTGCGGCACAATGCGTTTCAATGAAAGATCAAGCACTACATAGCCACGCACCGAATTATCCTTTTTCAATGGAACAATCGACAGATATCTCTTCAGCGATTCGGCATTTGCGTTGCGAATCTGATAAACCCACTCGTAGCCCGTCTTGTTTGCATCCGCTTGAAAAGCTTCAATGGACGTTGCAAAATCAATATTAGATTCTGCGTCCGCGGGGTTGCCATCAGCGTGGTATAAGTTTATTGTCACTTTGTACCGATCGAAATAATCGCTTAAGTAAACGAGTTTTATCTTTTGTCGAGCTAAATTTTTAGAAAGCAAAGGACTCTCTACACTGGCAGCTAAAAATAAATCATTTGAAATTTTTTGATTGGTCTGATTCAATAAATATTCCCCCAAAACGTCATTGCCAATTAGATTATTGACTGTCCGAAACATGGCTTTCAGTTTTTTCTCTTCCGTAAAACGTCTAACCCCCCAAGCTCCTTGAATACTGTAAGCGATAACTGCAATTAGTAAGTACGGGAATGTTTGGTAACCAACCTGAGCCAACGATCTGTAATACCTGGAGAAAAGTAAAATCAAAAAATAACAAAACCCGATGATGAGAGTTGGCCAATAGTCCAACTCAGAAAACAAGAAATAGCCAATGAAAATGACTGCTGAAATTAAAAGACAAATAATCAATTCCTTTCCAGGGGTTATCAATTTTGCAATTCTCACAAAACTATGAACAAAGAAAAATGAACCCAGACAACCGAAACAAAGAGCAATCAACGCAGTAATTCGAATCGCATTAAAATTTGCGCCTGAATTGATGTCAATCAAAATACTGGAATCATGAAAGATGGCCTCAATAAACAGATGCGGGAAGAGAAAAGAAAAGAATGTCGCGGTGAGAAAAGCAATACTCAAAAGTCTGCGAATAAAAGTACTCGTCCTGGAAACTGCTTTAATAAATTCCGTTCGTGCATAAACGTTGAAAAAATAAATGCACGCGATCGCAACGATTAGGGCATTAAGCACAAAGTCGCCAACCGAAGCGTTGAACGAGGAAGAAGCAAAATACTTAGGGTCAAAATATTTTGAATAAACCCACCGTGATGGAAATGAAAACTGAACCATGGCAATACGAATGGCCGCTAATGAAACAAATAGTCCACCAAAAGCGAAAACATATTGCCTCTTGCGATGAAGCTCACTAATCCAATAGAAAATAAAAGCAAGAGTTGCTATCAATGAGCACGCAATCAGAACAGTTGAAGTAGTATTGGCAATGAAAATACCCCTTTCTGTTTGAATTTTAAAAAGACAAAGGCCATCCGGTGTGCAGACAGATTTTCCATTTGCTGATTGCGCGTTGAGAATTTTTATTCCGTCAAAAGGGAAAATCTTTTTATTCCATGATGGAGTTAAGTATTGGTTCACCAAATCATACTCAACACGCAATGGGATTACTCCAATTAAAAATAATTGACCACTCTCCTGCCCCTTGTAAAAAAGTAAATCATTGTGTGATGATTGAATTAACTTCCATTCAAAATCGCCCTGATAATCGCGAATGTCGATGACAGGATCTATTTTGCTCCATCGGGAAATCTTCCCATTATCTATCAAAAAAAATGGGTGATTTAATTTTGACCACTGTACTTTAGATAGAAGTTTAGATTCTTCCTTTAACGAAGCTATTTCCCGCGTAAGGTTGGAGCTAATCTCAGCAGCAATCGACTCGTCTGAGAAATTATTCCGTTGTCGAATACTCCATCCGATGGCTGCTGCAAGAAGCAGCGCTGAAATAATTAGCAAAGGAAAATACTTTTTCATGAGGCTTCTTCTTGCTATTTCGCAAAACAACTAAACGAAATGCCAGACTGAGTAAGTTGAAGTCAATTGGGAGTTCAAATGCACAGTTTTCGGCAACCTTAAACTGACAATCATGGTTGTTTTGCTGAAGTTCAGACTTCTTAAACCTACATGAAATTTTGGATAGAAAAAATGGCTATTCGTCCTTCGTTTGAAGTCCGCCAAACCAATAGAGAAATAAAATCCTCGAATAGCGAAAACTAAAGGGAATAAGCAACACTGCCGTAGCAATGACAGCGGCTATGTAAACCCAATCGGGTGGGCTGATCGTATAATAAAGGAGTGCAGACACAGCTCCAAAAATCGTAATCGTAAATGCATAGCTTACATACAGAGCACCAAAATAAAATCCCGGTTCAGGCTCAAAAGTGGCTTCACATTTATCACACGATTGGTTCATATCGCTGAACCTGGTGAACTGATTAAGAGGGTACTTAAAAATATATCCTTCGCGGCAACGAGGACACCTACCTTGCCCAATGGCTTTCAACAGACTTATTCGCATTTCGTTTGCTGGTTCTATACCAAAGATAAGCCAATATAAGAATGAAGATGTAGGGCGAAAAAAACAGGTACATAATTCCGAAATTGATCCCTGCCGCGATACCTATGTTGCCATTACTGATATTATTCTCAAGCGTGGCACGACACATGGCACATTGAGCAGACGCGCTCAGTGCATTTGCCAAAACGAAAACAATCACCAGAATGAATGCCTTTTTCATTTGTAATAGGGGCTTATCATCAGATAAACAATCACACCCGTAACTGCTACATACAACCACAAAGGAAAAGTGAATTTAGCCAATCGTTTGTGTCTTTCAAAGTTGCCTGCGAGGGCGCGGGAAAAAGTGAAGAGCACAAATGGAATCACAGTAATTGATAATGCGATGTGCGTAATTAAAATAAAATAGTAAACGTACCTGATAACTCCTTCTCCCCCGAAACCAGTTTCTTCACTCGTAATATGATAGAGCACATACATTACCAGGAAGGAGGCAGAGAGGCCGATACAAATTTTATTGATCAATTCATGCCTTGCTCTTTTCCCGTTCTTGATGGAGATAAATGAAGTGACTAACAATATTGCCGTGAGGCCATTGATCGATGCGTAAATGGGTGGCAAGAAAGAAAAATCATATCCAGGGAGTTTCAACCGGAACAATGCTGCGACAGCAACAGGAATAGCAATGGATAATGTAACAATTAGTTTTTTGTACCGTTCAGGCTTTTCAATCATCTCAATATTTTTTTAATAAAATTTTCAGTTCAACTTCAAGGCGATCCATTTCTTCACGATTGCCAAGCTTGTAGTACCCTCGGATTCGTCTTTGATCATCTATCAAGACTGCGTTGTATGGCTCTTTCAAAAAGAAGATGCAATCCTTTAATTTATCCTCACCACAATTCCAACAAACCTGTTGGAGAAATTCCAGTTTTCCATCTTTGATCAATTCATTCATCCATTCTGTTTCTTGGTGGCGCGAGAACGAAAATAGAATTACTGAACCTTTTCGATTCCATTTCTTTAAAACAGAATCCGCCACGTAATATTGACCACGAACTGTAAACCTGCACTCGTTTTGTAGAGTGTCCGCTGAAACTCCCGCGCTGTAATAAACCGGAATATCAAATTCGTTCTTACCGAAATATTTCAAGAAGACAAAAACCAAAACTGGAAGCAGCAGGGCGAGAAACAGATATGTGATCTTCTTATTCATTTAAACTTCTCAACATAAAAGAAGGCTAAAGTTTCAACAACCTTAGCC
>JACOSO010000088.1 GCA_016178785.1 Bacteroidota bacterium
ATATTGAAAATAAATAACTTTATTTAATTTTCATTAAAAAAGAGGGGGAACATCCGTTGAAGTCTGGTAAGGGGCTATGCCCTTTATCCTTGATTCCCATGTCTCAGGGTTTACGCCCTCTTTAAGGTAGTTGAGTGCTTTTTCATTCCCTGTCCTGTTGACTAGGCCAGCCAAACCAGTTATTGCCCTAACCTTCCCAAAATAGTTGGATTGAGACATCTTACCATCCACTAACTCCACTTCCTTTTCGATGAATGCGAGCAACGGGTCTACTGCTCGTTCATCACCCACAGTTGCCAAGACTCCGACGATATCGGGCCAATGATCCTTCTCTGCTGGATCCTCCAACATTTTTAATAATGTGGGAACAACAGATGCGTCGTACTTGTTTGCCAACTCGTAAGTGACACCGTTTTGCCTAACAAAATCCTTTATGTCCATTAGGCCAGAGTCACCGGGTTTCTCCTCTGATGTAGCATCGGGCATTTCCCCATAAGGATCATATTCTATTGCGACGCCGGAGGGTATCCCACGAGGCTCCTCTTTTATAGTCACGCTCGGGACTTTCCCACGAGGCTCCTCTTTTGCCGCGGCACTGGGTGCTTTTCCAATAACACCGGATTGCGCATTAGACAAAGGAACAGATGGAGCAAGCCCCCCAGAACCCTTCGTTATGCCGGGGGGCGGAGCAGGAGGAAATTCCTTCTTCTGAGCAAACGCAGTTCCCATGACAATCCAAACAGCGCAAACCGAGCAAACGATGAACTTCACACCCCTTCTTTTTTTATTCTGATTCTTCATTTTTCACCTCCAAAATTTTAACGGATGTTCCCCCTCTTTTTTAATGAAAATTAAATAAAGTTATTTATTTTCAATATGTTCTATTGTTTTATGCTAAAAGTGTAGCCACTACTATTTATATTTTTATGTTGACAATACTTAATTTATAGTGATATGTTATAGCCACTATGTATCTGGACGTGTCCACACTTCAGCGAAACGGGAAATCGTATACTCGTTATCTTTTGCGCGAATCCTATCGCGAGCATGGGAAAGTCAAGCATCGGACCATTGCCGGGTGTACGTCAAGATTGTGAGGGAGGCGAGGACGCTTGCTTTTTGCCTGCATTTCTGATAGCAGCATAACTTTCAGAAAGGAGGTTCTATGGAACATACATTTTCCAAGCTCGAATCGGATCGCTCGGTGCTATTGGAGGCACTGGCTACCACGGGCGACATGCGCCGAGGATGCATCACTGAGGTGTACCGCCCCTGCGGTAAACCGACCTGTGCGTGTACCGCGGTGGATCATCCGGGGCACGGCCCCTACTACGCGTTAACGAAGAAAGTCGATGGAAAGACGAAAACGC
>JACOSO010000089.1 GCA_016178785.1 Bacteroidota bacterium
CCCGCACTTCGCACGCCCGCGGAACGTTACCAGCAATTCAACTATCTTCGTGGACAGCATCGCAGTACCTTGACAATTCAGCCAACCAACATGGAATCTATACTTGTCAATTTCCGAACAAATCGTTTCGACCCGACCGTTCACAGCGAGATAAATATTGCCGACAGTTCAGGCAATTATATTTTATGCTTACGAAAAAATTCTAAACTACCGACAGTTTCAATTTCTCCAACATTTACAAAGTTCTCGGGACTGAATGTAGTTTACACTGGACTTACTCGCAATAGTTTAAGAACTCGCGATTACAGACAACATTTCACAGGAAATAACGCTGGACGCTCAACTTTAAGAAAAAGTTTAGGTGTTCTATTTGGTTACAAACAAATCGCAAGAGACAAAAAAGTAAATAGTCGTAAGACAAAATTTCAAGACCTTGATGAACAGAAATTAACTAAATGGATGGTTTCAAATCTAATTATGTTTTTCTTGCCGACAACTGACTTCAAAAACATTGAAATAAAACTTATAAATCGTTTTAATCCGCCTTTAAATTTAAAAGACAGTCATAATAACATTAACGCAGACTTTAGACAACTTCTTTCAAATCTAAGGACACGAAAAATAATCTATCGGTGACAGTTTCGCAACTCTTTATCGCTGTTCATCGGCAGACAGTCATTCGTTCGGCAGACAACAACTTTTTTTTCCGACCGCTTTGCATCGGCAGACAACTTTTCAAACTAACAACAACAAAATTTTCGCGGGACACGTGTTCAGTTTTTTTTTGTGCCTGTCCTCGTTGGACAATTTCGCCACGACAATCTTTTCGTCTCGACAGTTTATTTATTTATTGTTTCGCGTTCATCGTGGGACAGACACGACAAAGAAAACTGCTGCTAACATCCGCTTGCCGTCATGCGGGTTTTCGTTTGGCAGAATGTTTTTTATTTCTATTTTTGCTTTGTGCGGGCGGACAGTAAATCAATTCTTTCTCCCGCACGCACGGCAAGCGGAGGAACG
>JACOSO010000099.1 GCA_016178785.1 Bacteroidota bacterium
AAAAACATAAAGATCAACGCCGTCTTCTGAAGGAAGCACGATCTGTTGATTGGTAAAACCGGGTAGCGGGGAAGAGACTTTCCTAACCCGATTATTTCGTCGATCTGCGAGATAGAGACTTCCATCCCTTCCGACTGCAATATGTTCCAAGTGGTTGAATTGGGCTAAAGTCGCAGGACCACCGTCTCCAGCGTAGCCCCTTGTTGGCCTGACATTCCCTGCTACCCCGGTGATAATCCCTTTCGTATCGATCTTCCAAACATAATAATCAGAATAGTCCGAAAAATAAAGGCTGCCGTCCGGTCCAATCGTGAAAAAATCGATATCAATAGGAGCCGCCGTCGCTGGACCCCCTTCCCAGGGATATTGATAGGGTCCATTTCCGGCGATGGTGGTGATAATCCCATCCGTTCCAACCCGCCGAATTCGATATATGTCAGAAACATACAAAGTCCCATCAGTTCCCACGACCACATCGTGACCATAAATTTGAGCCAAAGTGGCGGAACCCCCATCGCCCGAAAATCCACAGGTTCCATTTCCGACAACGGTACTAATGATTCCATCCGGTCCAACCCGGCGGATGCGGCAATTCCCATCAGAAATATAAAGACTCCCGTCAGGTCCGATTGCAATTCCAGTAGGCCAGGAGAGTGATGCAAAGGCGGCGGGACCGCCATCGCCTGAATAAGCCGAGGTGCCATTACCAGCCACGGTGGTGACAAACCCGCTCTTGGCGTCTACTTTGCGAACCCGGTAATTCATCGTGTCAGAGATATAAAGGCTTCCATCCGCTCCTACCGCAAGGCCGTCTGAGCTATAATTGAACTGTGCCAGTGTCGCGGGACCGCCATCTCCACCACTTCCATAGGTACCATTCCCAGCTACGGTGGTAATGATTCCATCGGGCCCGATCCGCCGAAACTGGATATTATCACTCGAAAAATAAACGCTTCCATCAGGGCCTGTTGCAATCCCACGGGGGCCGGCAATACTGGCCAGGGCGGCTGGGCCTCCGTCTCCGCTATTACTACGAAATCCGGTACCCGCAATGGTATTAATTACGTTATAAGTAGGCGGTGCGCTCCTGCGGCTTCCATCCCCGAAGATCAACATCTTATACATGGGATCATAAGCATGATGCATATTCAATGTCCAACTCCCCAACCCCTGAGACCTGGCATCCCATGAACCGATAAACTTGTTCCACTCCTGCCATATCGTAACCTCCTGGCGAGCTTTAATTCCACTTATCGGAATTCCGGAAAAGGCCCCGAATGATGGGGTCAGGAATGATGGGGTCAGTGATGGGGTCAGGCATACATGATGGGGTCAGGCATACATTATTGACAAAACGAATGATTGGGACAGGCATACATTATTGACAAAACGAAGAAGAAGGTTGAAAAGATCAAAAACGTCTGCCTGACCCCATTCTGACTGGCGTTATTGAAGCCGGCTGTAAAACGATTGTGGGACAGCGGCTCAAACTGTCGGGAATGAGATGGACCGTCAGAGGCGCCAACGCGATTATCGCCCTGCGTTGCTGCCAGATCAGCGGCCGGTGGGAGGAGTTTTGGGGAAATCGGGCGACGGGGTGAGAAGTTTACCCATAAATTTGTCTCACACCCCTCTGAATCCACTTCCTGGAAAGAGTTAAATTGCAGAAAAAGAGAAGAATGTCATTCACGCGAACGCCGGAATTCAAAAATGAAAATGCATCATTTCAAGACCTGACCCTAGGCACATGTGTTTTATGACCCTAGGCACATGTGTTTTAAAAAAAAAATATCTTTCGGTGTGATTTTGATAAGAGTAAAGGGACACTTTACAGAAGAAAAAGTTTCTCTAATAAAAGTACTTTTAAAAGAACATCGTGATAAATTGCTGAATCATTTTGTTGTTGTAACTAAGACCAGATTTAGATTTATTTTGATGGAGAAACTAAAATGACAGAACGAGCGCTCCTTAAACGCATAGTCGTTGATCCAAAAATCATGCTGGGGAAACCTGTAATAAGAGGAACCCGGTTAACCGTTGAAATAATTGTAGAAAAGATCGCTTACGGAGCAACTTTTGAAGGCCTTAAGAAAGATTACCCGTTTATAACGGGAAAAGATGTACAAGCTGCCCTTCTTTATGCCGCTAAAAGTTTAGCCCATGAAGAAGTTTACGCTATCTAAATTTTCCTCTTTTTCCTCCGTGCCATCATTTATTAAAACCCTTACACTTATTTTGTTTCAACCGGGTATTTTTTTGTTCCAGCTTCTTTTCGCCGTAAAGAAAACCGTTTTGTTTCCCCGATAAAATCAGTATAATCCTCAGTAAATCCTGAAAAATCTATTTTGAGATCATCACCGTAAAATCCTGAAATTTATTCTTACCAGAGATAAAACATGTGCGGAATTGTGGCGATATGGGACCTCACTCCGTCATTCTACATAACTGTTGTGAGTGAATGCGAGGAGCCATTGTCTTAAAGTGTTGAGTCAAGAACGGATCCCAATTTCCATGTACTGTACAAGTCTTATGAGGGGATGGTTTTACCTAATTGATGCCAGGGTAAAATTTCTACCCCCTGACGTGTCTGGCGTTGGTCTCCTCCATAGATAAGCCATTTCTTTCCTGAGGTATTCAAGGGCAATTTTGTCCAATAGGTAAGCCCTGTAAAATAGTCACCGGTAATGGTTTCACCGGATTTAATTTCAATAGGGGTTACCTGACCCCCCTCTTCCAGGACGACATCAACTTCATTACCGACATTGTCTCTTAAAAAATAGAGATTGGAAGGTAATCCCTGGTTAAGACGGTTTT
Source organism: Bacteroidota bacterium (assembly GCA_016178785.1). GTDB lineage: Bacteria > Bacteroidota > Bacteroidia > Cytophagales > Cyclobacteriaceae > ELB16-189. The sequence goes on from JACOSO010000099.1 coordinate 2,815, forward strand.
TCAATAACTCTCCGATGGTCCAGGTTTCAAACAATGCGCCACGCATTGCATGAATGGCAAGGAGATTTGACTCATGGATCCCCATTAACCAGGCCGCCAGGCCGGTATCGTAAAAATAGAGTTTGGGGGTTTTAATCAGTCTCTTGTTAATATTTCGAAAGTAAGGCCTTAATAGGAAAACGATATAACTTGCCTCCAGCACGGAAAGCCATGCCCTGGCGGTATTATGAGTAATTCCGCAATCAATGGCCAGAGAGGAAAGGTTAAGAAGCTGTCCGGTCCGGGCCGCACACATCCTGACAAACCGTTGAAAAGCGCTCAGATCATGCACATTGATCATCTGTCTAACGTCCCGCTCAATGTAGGTAAGAACATAGTTGGAATACCAGTTAGAGGGAGGAATTCGGCGGTCATAGATGGGTGGATATAAACCTTTGAAGAGGAGTTCCTCAATGGTTTTTGGGGTTTTTCTCGCGCTTTGTAATTCGTGTAACGAAAATGGCAGGAGTTGGACTAATCCGACTCTGCCTGCTAACGTCTGAGAGATATTCGATAATAGGCCGAACTGTTGTGATCCGGTTAAGATAAATAAACCGGGACGCCTGTCATGATCAACCAGGGACTGCAAGTAAGAGAAAATTTGCGGACATCGCTGTACTTCATCGAGAATAGCGCCATCGGAAAACTGCTTAAGAAAACCTCTGGGATCTTCATCTGCGAATAATTTTTGATCGGGCTCTTCAAGACTGATGTAAGGTTTATTTTTAAAAACGTGTCTGGTGAGAGTCGTTTTGCCAGATTGACGGGGGCCAGTAATCGCAACAATCGGATACAGTTTGGAAAGTTTTTTTAAGGCGGCGTCTGCGATCCGTTTAATCATAGGATAAAGGATAGCATGAGGTTTTACAATTTGTCAATTAAATTTACAATTTGTAAAGACCAAGCTCCGAATTCGACATCATTCGACAATCCCGCCAGCTCTTTATCCCAAACTGGCCGTTATTGTTCCAGGCTCTCTCCCCATAAAGAAATTCGTTTTGTTTCCCCGATAAAATAAGTATAATCCATACGACAAAATGAAATAATCCTGAGAAAACCATGTGCGGAATTGTGGCAATATGGGGGCATCATTCCGACCGACGCCCTGCATAATAGTTGTGAGTGAATGCAAGACGCCATTGTCTTAAAGTGTCAAGTCAAGAAACTGCCTTTACCAGGGAAAAGGGCCAAAAAAGGGTTCACCATCATACATGCATCAAGAGCAGACTCGACCCCTTCACACCCTTCACGACCCCTTCACTCGACCCCTTCACTTCACTCTTCTGACCTCCTAATCCCTCACGCTTCACATTGTTTCATGGAACTTGCCTTCTTGAGAGAATTCCAGTATTTTATAATTAAGGATAAAATTCTGTTTCAGGAGAAATAC
>JACOSO010000093.1 GCA_016178785.1 Bacteroidota bacterium
AAGTTTTGCCAGAACTGCAATTGCGAAATGGATGTAAGCGCCCACGGAGAATCGGTATACATGACATGCCCCTTCACAATGTCTACATCTTCGTTCAAATAAAATTGTATACCTGTCATCCAGGAAGTATCAGGAGCAAGCGAAGTAATAAAATTTAATGTAGGATCAAGTTTAGTTAATTCATCATTAAGAAGAGTACTCATCACTTCCACCGGCACTGCAGAAATGTAATAATCACCCGAAACCGAAATAGTTTTTCCTTCATGTTCAAAATCTACCGATGCGATCTGTCCATCTTTAGTATTAATGCAACTGGCCTTATGCTCGTGATTGTATTCGACTCCTGATTTTTTCAAATAATCCAGCCATGGATTAAGCCAAACATCGTTGGTAGGCCCATTTAACACCCTATCTGCATTTGCTTTTGGATTGCCCATTAGAAAGAGCAGCTGAAGTAAAATGTCTCCACCCGTTTTTGTACTCACTTCCCTTGGCTTGGCAGCGACCAACGTGCGTGTGATGCCACCCACAAAATATTGATTGAATGCAGGGCTTTGATTATCTGCATCCATAAATTGCCACCACCCTATTCGTTCATAGTCGCTGTTCCTGCGCTCGTAACAACTGCTCATCAATTGCCAAAGTTTTTCAGCGAAGAAATCGGCATCCTTCTTAGTCAGCCCTGTGTCTGAATTGACTACAGCATTAATAGCAATGATCAAATCATTTAATGATTTTGGAAAGTTGACAATGTTGACCAGCGGGGGCTTACCAAACCGGGCCATCATCACGCGCTCAGTGGGAACAAGATTACCAAACACGCCTTCTCTATTTTTTTCAAATGGAATGCGCTTCATAGTGTCAGTAATGTGCCTGTAGAAGCCTGGAAAAAATCGGAACCCATGTTCTCCGGGCAATTCTTTTCTTTGTCCTGAGGCAGAGCCTGTAACATCAACGCTTCGTGCCTTGCCTCCCACGTAATGAGGTTGTTTCTCAAAAACTTTTACTTTAAATCCACGCGTGACTAATTCATGGGCTGCGCTCATTCCGGCCACACCTCCGCCAATGACGATGACTGTTTTATTCATAAAATAATTAAGGGATTAGTTTGGGGTTTTTTGGTATTTGGGGAATTCCGCGATGAAGTTACAACCGTTGCCAAATTCACTTTCACACCACACACGGCCATTCAGCAATTCAGCGTATTGCTTTACTATAGCCAAACCTAGACCTGATGATGATTCACCGGCAGTTGGTCGGTTACTTATTTTAGAAAATTTTTTAAAGAGCTCACCAATCTCCTCTTGCTTAATACCAGGACCCTCGTCTTTAATTGAGGTGTGAATAAACTCTCCATTCGCTTTTACAGAAACAGTAACTTTTTTACCCACTGGCGAAAACTTAATTGCATTGTTAACCAGGTTTTCGATTACCTGGCTCAGGTAGATTTTGTCTGACAAGACTTTGAAGTCTCCTTCACTTCTTACGAACTGAATTGCTATCTCCTTATTATCAGCCATGTTCTTAATGTTACTTAAGATAGACTGTGCAAGATCAGATAAATCTATTTCTTCAAGCTTCAGGTTATACGCTATATGTTCAAAATTTTCTGAGCTCAGTATTTTTTGAATCAAGGCTTGCATTTTTTTGATCTGATCTCCAATCATAACCATCGCTTCCGCTTGGGGTAACCTTTCCCCTTCGTTTTTCATTTTTGTCAGCCAAATCAACGCCTGCATATTGGCGAGAGGTGATTTCAGATCATGGGCTATCAGGTACATCAAATCATTTTTCTTGTCATTGAGCTCTTTGAGTTGTTCAGAGAAAACCAACAGTTCTTCATTCTTCTCTAAGATTTCAGTGTTTCTTTCAGTGAGCGCAGTAAGGGCCTCTTTAATGTTCCCTTCAAAAAACATGGCGATCATCACCACAATGAGAATAATACCGGAAGAACATAAAAAAGAAAAGAACAACGACCAGTCGGTGTTATACCTTATAGGGAATATGTACCCATAATTTGTAATCAAGGTTAAAGCCGAAACACAAACGACAGAAACTCCCGTCCACACTAATGCATATACCCGGTTAACGATGAGCAAGGCAAGAACGGGTGGAGCTATTAGCCAAGGGAAAATGGGTGATTGAAGGCCGCCAGAAAAGCAAATCAAAATCATGACCGCTATTGAGCCAATCCAAACGTAGAAGTTACCAATCGATAAAGCAGAAAACTTTCCCTTAATCAAAAAGGGAATGAGCGCAAATCCAGCTACATTAAAAATCATCAGGTAAACCCCCGGCTCAAACTGAATGAGCAGACTTATGATGAGGTAAACAAGGGAAAAGAGGCTAGTACTTAAGGATGCATTCAGAATTAGCCTGTAGCGATAAACAAGGTATTCGTCTTGCTTCGCTTCAATGGGTACAAAAAAATTATGAACCTTAGAAATAAAAACCATCCTTCTCAAATATAAAAAATCGAAGGAAAGATTTCACTTAAGATTTAGAAAAATGGCTGAAGATTTGATTTGAATCCCAATTAGAAATCCGGGCATGGAATGATCAGCTTGTCTTTCGGTGGTTTGCGCGGATCGCGTGTACTCCACGAGTAAACGATACTGAACTCATGCGCGCCTCCACTCCGGGCACCAAGTTTGGAAATGGTGAAGTCGTAGCTGTAGCCAATATTCAAAATATCCTTGTCTCCCTTTTTGGTAAACCCTATCAGCAAGACAATCGACTCATTATTCACAATTCCATTTACACTTTTGAAAGGAACGCCACGGTACCAAGTGCCAATGATCAAAGGCTCGAGTGTATAATAAACGCCTAAATCCATTTGATCAAATCTTCCCTGATGGCGGTATTGGATTGTAGGGGTGACACTTCGCTCGCGGGGTTTAGAATAGAACCCTGCCCCCATTACTCCGGGACGCAAATAAAATTTCCATCCTCCATGCCCACTGATCTTCATTGGCAATTTATCTGGTGAGCCAACTAAGGATTGATCGGGTTGTGTGATGTGTGCACCCGTAACACCAAACCATCCATTTTTCGAATAGAATAATCCACCCAATGTCATGTCAGGAAAAAATTTAGACTGACCCGTATTCAGACCTTCAACGGAAGTGGGATTAATTACCTGACCGGTACTTGGATCGAACTGATCACCAAACGTAAGCTTGTCAAAATTGATGGAGCGGTTGTAAACACTTGCCTGAAACCCCGGACGAAATGAAAGATTTTGTGCAATTTTTAGATCATATGATGCCATCAAGCCTATACTTGTTGACTGCAACCCGAGAAGACCTTCGCGATCTCGCGTGATGATCGCACCCAAACCAATATTTTTACTTTCATTGTAGAAATCAGCAAACGCGGAGATGGTGTTGAAGTTGGCATCAATGGCGGGCCACTGGTTGCGGTAGTTAGCCCCAATGCGTGCCTGACCTGTAGACCCGGCAAATGCAGGATTCAAATAAAGTGGCGCAGCATAGAACTGTGAAAATTGCGGGTCTTGCGCAGTTACTGTTCCACATATAAGAAGGATTAATAAAGCAGAAGAAACATATTTATACATCCATTCGGGGTATTTACCAACACTCATCCAAGCAAATTAAGTTGTTTAAATGATAATATGAAAAACATTTATCGACAAAACCGAGGCCTTCGTCTACCTAACGATATTTTTGGTGATATTGTATATTTTTAGTCTGCATCATACGTTTTAACTTTCGTTGATAGTGGGTGTCTTAATGAATCAATGGGAAACTTTTTTTATAACATGAATTTGAAACGGATCTCGTTATTTCTGGCGAGTATAACTTTCTCTCTAATAGGCGAGGCTCAAAATTTAGCACAGCACAACTGGTATTTTGGAAACTCCGTCAATGCCATTCGTTTCAACCGTGGCACTAATAAAGCATTCACGGTAAACAACAAAGCCATTCCATTTGGAACAGGCGGGAGCGCAGTTGCCACAGATCCCGCAAACGCTGATCTTCTTTTTTATACCGATGGCGTTAACGTTTACAATGCAAATCATGTAGTGATGCCGAACGGGTCTGGCCTCACCGCAAATTCTTCATCCAACCAACCTGTTGTGATCAGCCCTAAACCGGGTGACTCAACCATGTTCTACATTTTCACAAACACAGCAAGCTACCCAGCAGGCGGTTCTGTTTCGATCGATACGGTCGATATGAAATTATTTGGTGGTTCTGTTTTTCCGACTCCGGCATTAGGCGATGTGAAGAATCCAAAAAACGGAGCCATCGCTGCCTTGACCAACCGATCTGAGGGGATGATCATCATACCTCACGCCAATGGCACTGATTACTGGCTCATCACTCAGCAAAATGCATCGCAAAGTTTCGCAGCAACGCTAATTGATAAGACGCGAACATTTCCAACTACAGTTACTTCAGGACTTGGAGTGCCCATGTCTGCTGCTAATTTCTCTTACAACCGAAAACTTAAAAAAGTGGCCGTATCTGCGCAAGACCCGAACACGGATGCAATCATCCTCACCTTCAATGATGCAGCGGGCACTTTTGCCTTCGATCGGTACATATATAACACTGGAACGAATACAACAACCAATCAATCGATCTACGATATTCAGTGGGACAACGCTGGTCAATATCTTTATATCTCTCGCGTTGGCGAAACAGGTATCAATGCCGATGTTCTTCAATACGATTACCTCAATCCAACAAACACATTGACAAGTGTACTCAAGGCTCTGGAGTTTCGCAGCTGGGGGTTGCAGCTTGCGCCAGATAGTGCCATCTACCACATCTATCAAACTGCGAGTGGCGGACCATTCTTAGTAGAAAAATTCACAAAGACGGATACCATTGCTTCAAGTGTGATCGAAACAATTTCACCCCTTGGTGCAATTGATTTCAAGGGAACGCAGTTTCCTTCATTCATTCCTAAAATCAGTTTCAAACTCGGCTTATCATTTACAGCCGTGGGCACTTGCCAGGGCAATAACACTACTTTTTTCCCTAACGTAATACCCAATGCCGATAGCCTTCGCTGGGATCTCGGTGACGGCACTACAGTAAGCGAATGGAGCCCTGTACATAAATACAATAGTGCGCAAACTTATAGTGTAATGCTCACGGCTTTTTCCCAGGGAAAAAAACAAACCGTGACACAATCGATAACGATCAATGCATTTGATCTAAAACTCACGTTGCCCAGTGACACCACAGCATGTCACGATGAGTTTCCCCCACCTTACGGAAAGTCTTCACCAAAGCAATTTTCTGTAAAGGTGAAAGCATCAGGCACAAATGCTGCCGGTGCTACCTTCGCCTGGTCTAACGGACAAACAGGAAATACCCTTCAGCCAGCCAAGCCGGGATATTACTATGTTGTTGCCACAAGTGGGGGATGCTCTACGTATGCAGGAGTAAACGTGAAAGAATACGGCCTGCAGGATCAGCGAGCGAACATATGGTATTTTGGTAATAATGCCGGAATTGATTTTAACCCGCTCTTTGCAACTCCCCCGAGTGCTGCCCTGCCGCTTAGCGGAAGCAATATGAATGCACCCGCAGGTTGTGCTATCGTCTGCGACCGAAATGGTCAAACTATTTTTTATACCGATGGTGACAAAGTGTATGACAAAACAAAAACTCAAATCGATTCGGGAATTGGAGGCGACCCGGCTTCATCACAATCGTCTTTAATAGTAAATGTACCAGGCGATGAAACCCTCTATTACATTTTTACCACTCAGTCGATCAATGGTGTTTCGGGCAATGAGCTTCGTTACTCTTTATTTGATTTGAAATTAAATAACGGCAATGGTGCCATCGTGAAGAAAGATATTTTACTGTTCTCAAAAAGCACCGAGCGAATTACTGCCAGCACCAATTGGCTGATCGCCCACGAATACGGCAATAACACTTTTCGCGCCTACAGAATTAGCGCCAACGGATTGGGTGATCCTATTTATTCTGCTATTGGCTCCGATCATTCTTTCGAAGTTGTTGCCAATGGACAAGGGTATATGAGACTCGGCCCAAAAAACATGCTTGCTGTTGCACTGTCTAATCCGGGCACAAGCAATCTCGTTGAGTTGTTTCATTTGAATGATTCTACCGGAATGATAAGTAATTACCGAAAAATCGATTTGAAACATCCGGCAGGCCAAGTGTATGGCATTGAGTTTTCTCCTGGAGGAAACAAGCTTTTTGCTTCAGTCTCAGCTGCTTCGTCAGACATTTTTGAATATTCCATTGACTCTGTTGGAAGACCGCATTTCAAAAAAGATAACACTTTAAACGCTACAGTCGGGGCGCTGCAGCTGGCGCCTGACAACCAAATTTATTTCGCTGTCAATAATAGTTCGAGTCTTGGTACTTTTCAGGCAGTGGAAGATACAACGCAAATTACCCCGGCACCCAACCTGAGCGGGTTTGCACTGGCAGCTGGAACCAACAGCAGATTAGGACTTCCCAATTTTGTGCAGCACCAGAGCAATGGTTTTGGTGGACCTGGATTTACATTCACGGGAGTTTGCGTGGGCGATACAACAAAGTTTGTTGGCTCATCTACCGATGCCATTGATAAGTTTCAGTGGTTCTTTGGTGATGGCTCTGGAGACAATAAAAATAATCCTACACCAAAACATTTGTATGCCTCCGCGGGAACCTACACCGTATCCATGATTCTTACCAACCGATGCGGCCTTAATGTGACCATAACACAACAGGTAAAAGTAAATGCCCCACCGGCAAGACCATCGTTGGCACCGGCTACTCCGATCTGTACTGCGGCCGTCACACTCGATGCAAATACGCCCAATACTCCGGGCCTCACATATCTGTGGTCAACAGGCGTAACAACTAAAACCATTAGTGTTTCAAAGCCCGCATTTTTTAGTGTGACCAATACCGATACTAACGGTTGCTCTTCAACGGCACAAGGTGTTGTGGTTGATAGCAGACCCCAATTGAATTTAGGCGCTGATCAAACAGTCTGTCAAAACACAGCTGTGCAGGCACTCGATGCGCAGAACGCAGGCGACAATTACGTTTGGAAAATCAACGGCACCACCTCGAGCACTATCCAGTTTCAAGGAGTAGATACTACTGTGCCAGGTACTTTTACTTACACCGTTACAGTTACCGACCCGATAACCTCCTGTGTTGCCAATGCACAAGTTGCTTTCACAGTGATTCAATCACCAACGTTTACTTTCACCAGTACGAACAGCGCATGCGGAGCCTCAACTGGTACCATCACGTTGTCATCGATTTCAACACCTCATTTGTATTCCTACTTTCTTACTGGCCCAAGCGGTTTTAACCAGCAGGGTATCGATCAACCCACCACTCAGACTACCATTGGGCCATTGGGCGGAAAGGCAGCTGGTACATATTCGGCAATCATTACAGATCAGGTTTCAGGGTGCACCATTTCAAATTCTGTCGGGGTAAGCAACAATAATTTTACAGTTACTCCTTCGACAGTTAACCTATGTGACCCCCCAAGTTTAAAAATTACAACGACTGCAGTATCCTGGACTTATTCAATAACTAATTCCTCAACAGGTGTAATCACTTCTTCAAATACACCATTTGCGGGTGGATCACAGACAGTTCAACTTCCCCCACAAGGACAAGGAACAACTGTTTCATATACAGTTCAAGTCACCGACAATGCAGGGTGTATCGTAGCTCCCAATTTTTCAATTACAACCAGTTCACCGACACCTTTGTCGATTACATCAAACTTATGCGCTAGTCCGGCAGCAACGCTTACTGCTTCAGGCGGAGCAGGCTACACTTGGACAGGTCCTGGAATCATTGGAAGTTCTTCAGGTGCTACAATCAGCATCAGCACAGGTGGAACATATCAGGTAACCGGAACCTCTGCTGGTTGTTCTGTCACTCAAAGTATAACCGTGAATTACAATGGCCCATTCACTCCTGACTTCACTTTCGATCCTTGTCAAAATCAAGGAGTGTTGATTGCAACACCAGTGAGCGGTAACTTCACTTATCGTTGGTATGAAAATGGGGCGGTGTCACCAGCCTTCAGTTACATTGGTCAGCAGGTGGTAGTCGGCCCTCCACCATACAATAAAAATGTTGTTCTGGAAATTGTTGACTCACAAAGCGGTTGTACAAAATTATCGGCATCAAAACCGGTTCAAATAGTCGGGCAAATCACAGCAAGTCTTACAGCAACATTAGCATGCGATGACGGAAAACCATTCACAATAACGGCCGTCACTAATGCCACATCACCAACCTACGCTTGGTCGCGCGATGGCAGCACTATAGCAAATGCCGTCTCAGATACGGTGAAGCGAACACCCGCAGGCACATACAAGGTCGATGTAACTCAGGCCACTTGTAAAGCCTCCACTTCCATTCAAATTGTTAAAGCACCTGTTCCTAAAGGAAGTTTAGCAGCTGGATATCAGGTTTGCAATGACCCCGACAATAACGATCCAAAAACAAAGACGGTAGAGTTAGACCCCGGTAATTTCAGTTCTTATAATTGGTTTAAAAATAATGTGCAGGTCAACCCTCCATACACATCGCAAAAATACATTGCTGATAGTGAGGGGAATTACCGTGTTGATTTGACTAATGTGTTTGGATGCACAGGCTCTGACAAGACAGTAGTGATAAATGATTGCGAACCAATCATTACCGGGCCCAATGCTTTTAGGCCCTCAAGTTCCCACAATGAAAACAGTACCTTTTCATTATTTACTTTTTACCTCAACAGTTTTGAAATAATTGTTTACAATCGTTGGGGTGAGGCCGTGTATGAATCGAAAGACGAGAAGTTCAAATGGAATGGCGGGTATAATAATAATTCCGGCCAACCACTGCCAGGTGGCACTTACACTTATGTTGTCCGCTATATCAGTTCTTTCCATCCCGATCGAGGTGTACAAGAACAGCGTAGTGGAGTGATCCTGTTGAGGTAATTATTTTTTCTAACTACCTTGACCCTTTAATTCTTTTTTATGGAAGAAAATAAAGAAGGCTCTGCCGAAAAGTTCTTTAAGGATTTCGGCAAGAAAATGGATCAGTTTGCTCAAGAACTGAAAGAAGCCGGCAGCCGCACTGAAGTTGACCTTCAAAAAAAATATGAAGAATTGAAGGCAGCCGCACAGCGGTTAAAAACAGAGGCACAGAAAAAAGAAAGGTGGCAAGAAGTTGAAGCCAGCCTGAAAAAGGCAGGGGAAGAATTGGAGAATGCATTTAAGGCCGCTTTTAAAAAGAAAGGGTGATTTTTTTCTTTCAAAACTTAACATTCATCATTCGATATTCGTAAATCAAATCGATATTCGTAAATCAAATTTGAATAACGAATGAAGAATGCTGAGTATTGAATCAAGAAGTGATGGATGGAAGAAAGAAAGAAAGAAACAAAAAATACAATCTTGAAGAAAGACTGATCAATTTTGCCGTAATGGTTATAGATTTAGTCGAGTCTATGCCGAACACGAAAGCTGCAAATCATTTAGCCGGGCAACTTTTACGGTCCGGCACTTCGCCCGCTCTCAACTATGGCGAAGCTCAAAGTGGTGAATCAAGAAATGATTTTATTCATAAAATAAAGGTTGTGCTGAAAGAACTGCGGGAGAGCCTAGTATGTTTAAAAATTATTTATAAAGGGAAGCTTTTTACTTCTGAGGAAAAGGTTCTGATTACCTTGAAAGAGACCGATGAACTAGTGGCTATATTTGTTACGAGCACCAAAACGGCTGAGAGTAACCGAAAATGAAATCGATTGAATTAAGAATGATGATTGTTGAATAATGAATGCCGAAGTTATTCACTTCAAAACTCAACATTCATCATTCGATATTCGTAGATCAGGTTTGATGAAACAAAATACTGAATGAATTTTATTAAAACAGTCATCATTGGTTTTCTGGCAGGATTGGCTGGGGCTTTTGTTTTTTTTCAGTATCAGACGAGAAAAGGAGAGTCGGTTCAAGCTGAAAAAATTTCTTTAGCGACCGATTATAATCCCTCTCCGACTTATCAGCCAATCATTGCCCCCTCAGTCTCCTCCTTGCCAGTCGAAAATACAGACTTCAGTCAGGCAGCGGCAAAAGCAACGCCCAGTGTGGTTTACATCAATAGCATCTCGCAATCGGGCGTAAGCTATTCGTATTTTGATTTGCTTTTCGGAGGGAGCGGCCAGCAAACGCAACAAGTAAGTTCCGGATCGGGGGTAATTTTTTCTTCAGATGGATTTATCGTTACCAACAATCACGTGGTCGAGTCAGCAGAAAAAATTCAAGTATTGTATAACAAGAAATCTTATGAAGCTGAATTGATCGGCACAGATCCATCAACGGATTTGGCTGTATTGAAAATAAAAGAGACAAACCTTCCGGCAGTTACTCTGGGCAGCTCAAAAAATCTGGCTGTTGGTGAGTGGGTTGTAGCCGTTGGAAATCCATTCTCGCTTTCATCTACTGTCACGGCAGGGATTGTGAGCGCCAAAGGCCGAAGAATCAATATCGTTGAAGATAAATTCCCAATTGAATCATTCATCCAGACCGATGCAGCCATCAACCCTGGAAACAGTGGCGGAGCTTTGGTAAATAAAAACGGGGACTTGGTTGGCATCAACACTGCTATTTTATCACGCACAGGTTCATATACCGGTTATGCGTTTGCCGTACCTGTTGACATCGCTAAAAAAGTAGTAAGTGATTTAATAAAGTTTGGCGTTCCGCAAAAAGCAATTTTTGGTGGAAATGTAATTGAATACGATTTTCAAAACGCAAAGAAGTATGACCTCGATGTAAACGTAAAAGAATTCAAAGGCGTATTGCTAGGCAGTGTAGATCGAAACGGAGCCGCAGCAAAAGCCGGACTTGAAGAAGGCGACATCATTATTAAACTCAACAACATCGAAGTGAACACCGAAAGTACTTTTGAGGAAGAATTAAGTTATCGCTATCCGGGAGATAAAATCACGATCACATTCCTTCATGAAGGAAAACAAAAAAGCGTAGAAGTAACATTGCTTAACAAATCAGGTGAAACCACCATTGTAAAGCGTAAGATTATCAGCGATGGAACTACCGGAGCGAATTTAGAAGCAGTAGATTACGGTGTGAAGATTTTCAAAATCCGTGAAGGTCTTTTTAAACAAATCGGCTTACCCGAAAATTATACCATCACACATATCAATCGCCAGAGCGTAAAAGACCCGCAAGATGTGATCGATTTTTTTGGTCGCTACAAAGGACGCGTAATACTTTACGGATTTACGAGTTCAAAGCAGGAATTGCCTTTGTCGTTCTCCCTTCGCTGATTATAACATTCTCACTAATTAAGATGGCAAATCAACGCCTTATACATATCGCATTGCTTGTAGATGATTATGATAAGGCAATTCAATTTTATACTCAAAAGTTAAAATTCAACCTTGTTGAAGATACTGTCGTAAGTGAAACGAAGCGATGGGTGTTAATTTCTCCCCCGGGAGAATCTTCTTGCTGTCTTTTGCTTGCCAAAGCAGCCAACGAAGAGCAAAGAAGCAGGATTGGAAATCAAACAGGAGGAAGAGTATTTCTTTTCCTTCAAACAGATAATTTCCAAAGAGACTATGATCAGCTTAAAAAAGAAGGAATAAAAATTGTAAGGGAGCCATCCGAAGAATCTTATGGAACAGTTGCTGTTTTTGCTGACTTATATGGCAACTTGTGGGACCTAATCGAACCTCGTTAATGATGGAGTTTCGTACGCTTCGCTGCCTTGTGATGCGGCAATTCCACAGGTAATTTTCCTTTGCCTTCTTTCTCCCTGTTCTTTTGCTCAAGGCGAATATTATATCGGATCACTTGCCAGTATTCCGCACCGTATCCAACAAAAATTTCGGAACCTGCGGGAATATCTTTTACAGCTTCAATATAGCAGCGCTTTTTTTCGGTAATGTATTCGCTATTATTCTTTACGCCATCAATCCGGGTGATACCCTTGGCATCGTTGGCATAGTGTGCTACCGATTTTTTTGTTTTCCAGGCATCAATACAATACTTGTTGTTGAAAAAGAAAACGTAGCCGTTCCTGTCATCAGCCATTTTCTCAACCTCTTTCCAGGTAACAATTTGACCTTTGTACTCCACAATGTAAGTGCCTTTCTTAATATCCACTTTCGTGAATAGGCCCTTACCCGCATTGGGCAATGAGGATTTTTTTACAACAAGAAATTTTTCGAGTAAAGCCATATCAGGATTTATGGGATTATAAGATTTGCCGGATTTGAAATCAGTAATCCCAAGTGTAAATAAGAAGTATTAATCTTTGGAATCATTTTCAATCAGTCGCGATGTCAGAGGCAAAGAAAGATTATTGTGATCAGACTATCTGCGGTCCAAAAGAAAAGCATCCCGAACCCGAGATGCTTCTCCAATATTTTTAAAATCTGGAACTACACCTTGATCTCAACATCAACTCCGCTGGGAAGTTCAAGTTTCATCAACGCATCAACCGTCTTAGGGCTGCCAGAATAGATATCGACTAAACGCTTGTACGTGCAAAGCTGAAATTGCTCACGCGATTTTTTGTTTACGTGTGGAGAACGCAATACCGTGAACTTTTCTTTTTCAGTAGGCAACGGAATGGGTCCGCTTACTACTGCGCCAGTTGCTTTTACAGCGCGAACGATCTTCTCTGAAGACTTGTCTACGAGATTGTGATCGTACGACTTGAGTTTAATTCTGATTTTTTGGTTCATCTTTTTTTATTTTACTCCCCGCCTGGGAATGTTTAAATTCTATTGATTCAGATTTTATTTTGCTAAAGCAGCTCCTTTTACTTCCTCAATTACTTTTTCAGCCAAGTTGCGTGGCACTGGCGAATAGTGCGAGAACGTGAGTGATGCTGAAGCACGACCAGACGTAATCGTGCGCAAGTCAGTTACGTAGCCGAACAATTCCGAAAGTGGAACATCAGCTTTGATAACTTGAGCACCACCGCGGGTGTCCATACCTTTCATCAATCCACGTCTGCGGTTAAGGTCACCAGTTACAGAACCAGTGTACTCATCCGGAGAAATAACTTCTACAGCCATGATCGGTTCCAACAATTGAGGACCGCATTTTGCTGCCGCCTCTTTAAAGCCGATACGAGCTGCTAATTCGAATGATAGTGAATCAGAGTCCACATCGTGATATGAACCGTGGAACAAACGCACTTTCATGGAATCGATTGGATAACCAGCCAAAGGTCCGTTCACCATTGATTGCTCGAATCCTTTCTGTACAGCAGGAATGAATTCGCGAGGAATAACACCACCAACGATGTCGTTCTCAAATTCAAGACCTGGCTTATCTTCAGGACCGAGTTCGCGTGGCCCGATTTCAAATACGATATCGGCAAACTTACCACGACCACCGGTCTGTTTCTTGTAAACTTCCTTATGTTCAATTGATTTGGTAAGCGCTTCTTTGTACGCAACCTGAGGCGCACCCTGGTTGATCTCAACTTTGAATTCGCGCTTCAAACGGTCGATGATGATTTCAAGGTGAAGTTCGCCCATTCCGCGAAGGATAGTCTGACCAGTTTCCTGATCTGTATTCACGCGAAGTGTCGGATCTTCTTCTACCAATTTAGAAATCGCCATACCGAGTTTATCAGCATCAGCTTGTTTCTTAGGTTCGATAGCATAACCAATTACAGGCTCAGGGAACACCATTGACTCTAACACCACGAGACGTTTTTCGTCACAAAGTGTGTCACCAGTTTTAATGTCTTTGAAACCCACCACGGCACCAATATCACCGCATGGTAATCTATCAATTTGATTCTGCTTGTTCGCGTGCATTTGGAATACACGAGAGATACGTTCTTTCTGACCTGAGCGGGTGTTATGAATATAAGAACCGGACTCTAATGCACCAGAGTAAGCACGCACGAAGCAAAGACGGCCTACGAACGGATCGGTAGCAATCTTAAAAGCCAAGCCTACGAAAGGCTCAGTTTCGCTAGGGCGAATTTCAACTTCAGCGTCCGTGTCAGGGTCAGTACCGATGATCACGTCCTTATCCATTGGTGAAGGAAGTAACTCCATCACATAATCCAACATCGTTTGAACACCTTTGTTCTTGAATGAAGAACCGCACACCATCGGTACAATCTTCATATCGATAACAGCTTTGCGAAGAGCCGTTAAAATTTCTGCTTCAGTGATTGAGTTAGGATCGTTGAAGAATTTTTCGATCAAAGTCTCATCATATTCGGCTACTGCTTCGAGAAGTTTTTCACGGTATTCGTTGGTTTCATCTATCATGTCAGCAGGAACCGGAACCTCTTGAAAGGTCATGCCCTTATCTGATTCATTCCAAATGATACCACGGTTGTTAACGAGGTCAACAACACCTTTGAAGTTATCTTCAGCACCAATAGGCAATTGTAATGCAACTGCTTTGCTGCCCAATTTTTCTTTTACCTGCTTGCAAACGCCAAGAAAGTCAGCGCCAGAGCGGTCCATCTTATTAACGAAACCGATACGGGCCACTTTGTAGTTGTCCGCCAGGCGCCAGTTAGTTTCAGATTGAGGTTCAACACCATCAACCGCACTAAACAAGAATACGAGACCATCCAATACACGCAATGAACGATTCACCTCAACAGTGAAGTCCACGTGACCAGGAGTATCGATAATGTTTACGTGATAATCATTTTTTCTGTATTTCCAGAAAACGGTCGTGGCTGCGGAAGTGATCGTGATACCACGCTCTTGCTCTTGCGCCATCCAGTCCATCGTTGCGGCACCATCGTGCACTTCACCGATCTTGTGGTTTACACCGGCATAATAAAGAATACGCTCTGTCGTAGTAGTCTTACCCGCATCGATGTGAGCGGCAATACCAATATTTCTTGTGTATTTAAGGTCTCTTGCCATTTTTATAAGTCTTGAGTCCCTAGTCTTGAGTCTTTTAGTCTAAGGACTGTGGACTCACGACTAATGACTGATTTTAAAATCTAAAGTGTGAGAATGCCTTGTTTGCTTCAGCCATGCGGTGTGTATCGTCCTTTTTCTTGATTGCAGCACCTTCACCTTTTGAGGCAGCCATGATTTCGGCAGCCAATTTATCCATCATTGTTTTTTCGCCACGAGCGCGAGCATAGTCAATCAACCATTTGATTGATAGGTTGATCTTACGCTCAGGCCTGATTTCCACAGGTACTTGAAAAGTAGCACCACCTACCCTACGGCTTTTTACTTCCACAGCAGGCATTACATTATTCATGGCACGCTTCCAAACTTCCAAGCCAGGTTCACCGCCTGCTTTTTTCTCCACCTGTTCGATGGCGTCATAGAAAATTCCGTAAGCAACTGTTTTCTTGCCGCGTTCCATCATGTAGTTCACGAATTTGGTTACCAAAGTATCGCTGAACTTAGGGTCAGGAAGAAGATATCTTTTCTTAGGTTTTGATTTTCTCATGGTGAGTTCTTTTTATTTTTTTCCTTTAGCTGCTGGTGCGCCTTTAGCGGCTGCGGCAGCTGCGCCTGCTTTCGGACGTTTTGCCCCATATTTAGAACGCCCTTGCAACCTTCCGTTCACGCCAGCGGTGTCAAGTGCGCCACGGATGATGTGGTAACGAACACCTGGAAGATCTTTAACCCGGCCTCCGCGGATAAGCACGATTGAGTGCTCTTGAAGGTTGTGGCCTTCACCCGGGATGTACGCGTTCACTTCTTTACCATTGGTAAGGCGAACACGAGCTACTTTACGCATAGCTGAGTTAGGTTTTTTTGGCGTTGTGGTGTATACACGAGTGCAAACACCTCTGCGCTGAGGGGATGAATCGAGGGCAGGAGACTTTGACTTGAACGTCAATTTCGTTCTTCCTTTCCTCACAAGTTGCTGAATGGTAGGCATTTATGTTTTATTTTTATACCTTTCAAAAATAAGGACTGCAAAGGTATTCAAATAATGGGAGTACGCAATAGGCCAGCGCAGGGATTTTTTTGAAGGCCCATCGGCCCAAAGTCAATTAATGGAGAGCTAACTTGCATTTAACAAACCCTTTTATTCTATGAAAATTTCAACGAAGATCATGTTTCTCGGGCTCTTAATCACAATTTCTTGTAATAAATCAGGAAGTCACGAACATCATGAGGAGGAAGAAGTGGTTAATAACCCAAATCAGGCTTTGTATGAAGAAGTAATGGCTGTTCACGATGAAGTAATGCCTAAGACGGAAGAAATCTACCGACTAAAAAAAGAGCTTCAAGATAAAATTGCCAAAACGCCAAACCTGATAGCTGATAAAAAGAAGCAACTCGACCAGATCATTGCCGAGCTTGACTCAGCCGACCATTCCATGATGGACTGGATGCATAAATTCAATCCTCTGCCTGACTCCGTAAACCAGGAAGCTGCCAGGGAATACCTTGAAAACGAAATGGAGAGAATCAAAAAAGTGCGCGAGCTGATCAACGGCTCCATTCAAAAAGCGAAAGAAGAAATTGAGAAGAAATAAATTGTTGATTTTGATGAACATCAAGTAACAAAAAGCTTGCTTACCAACTTCATAGGCAAAAACATTCTTCCACTATCTGGTAACTCAATGAATCCATACTTTTTATAAAACAGTAAAGCATTGTTGTCCAATGGGTCAACGATAACTGCCATTGAGCCAATGTCATCCGATATATCGTAGGATCTTTTTAAAGCATCTAGCAAAAGCAACTCCCCCAGACCCTGTTTAGCAAAATCTTTATCAACCGCAAGACGACCGAGAAGAGTGGTCGGAAGATTTGTATATGAAGGTGGCATTTTTTTTCTGATCTCGCTGGGTAAGTGATCTGCAGGAATGCTGTCATTGGAAAGCGTGTAAAAACCTTTGATCACGTCATTTTCTCCCTGGAGAATAAAGCAGGCAGACAACTTCCTTTTTACATCCTGACTTACCTGATTATGCAAATAATTATCGAGTTGCACTTTGCCACATGAAAAGTCTCCCCTCCTATGCAAAGAATTAAGGGGAACCGTAAGATACGTCATTGCCGAATGGCTGATTTATAGCGCTTAGCGGCCGTTTTTAATTTGGCATTCGCCTTGGGCGGATTCATGATTGCATTGAAAAAAATTTCTCTGTCTTCTTTGGAAGATAATAAGATGCGCTGCGCTTGAACAATTGTGTTGGCTTTTTCCTGAGCAGCCGAAATCAAGAATTCTGTTAATGTACGGAAGCCCCCCAAACTGGCGGCATACTCAAAAAAATCTTTCTGATCCTTCGGCAGACGGGTGTCAAACCTGGCCATGCTGATTGATTTTGTCTCCATAATACAAATATACGGATTTTTTCCGTACAAAGAATGGCTTATATTTATTAGCTTAAAGTCTTTTAAAATAATGCTCAAACTCCTTTCCTCACAACAAATAAAGGAACT
This sequence comes from Bacteroidota bacterium, assembly GCA_016178785.1. Taxonomy (GTDB): domain Bacteria; phylum Bacteroidota; class Bacteroidia; order Cytophagales; family Cyclobacteriaceae; genus ELB16-189. The sequence continues at coordinate 17,410 of JACOSO010000093.1, forward strand.
CGATCAATTCACCATTGGGAGCGAGCCAATCGCCCCTATTGATCTGATGGAACGGGCTTGTCATGCATTCGTTCACTGGTTTGTACAGCATGTTCGGATGGAGAAAAAAATCGGGATCATTTGCGGAACCGGCAACAATGGCGGTGATGGTCTTGGCATAGCTCGAATGTTGAATGAGCGAGGTTATTCTGTAAACGTCTGGATTGTGCGAGGGGAAATGAATGAAACCGAAAGCTTTAAGACAAATTTAAAAAGGCTTCCCGAAAAAATTTCGCCCTTTGAAATTACTAAGCCAACTGATCGCGGATTATTTAAAGAATGTGATGTCTTAGTCGATGCGATTTTGGGGTCGGGTCTTTCACGGCAGACAGAAGGAATTTATGCACAAGTCATTTCCTTCATTAATCAAACCGAAGCTTTGCGAATAGCGGTTGATATCCCTTCAGGCTTGTTTGCCGATTCTTATTCGGAGGGAGAAATTGTTCAGGCCGATCGCACCATTTCTTTTCAATTGCCCAAATTGGCCTTCCTGTTTGCAGAAAATTACAAGTATGTTGGCGATTGGCATTTGGTCGATATTGGACTTAGTAAAGAGTATATCCACGATGCTTCCGCTCAAAATTTTTTGGTCAATGCCAAAAGTGTCAAGAAAATTATCAGGCCTCGCGAAAAGTTTTCGCACAAAGGAACCTATGGCCATGCTCTTTTGGTTTCAGGATCATTTGGTAAAATGGGTGCTTGCGTTTTGGCTGCCAAAGCCGCTCTACGCTCCGGCTTGGGACTGCTGACTGTTCACGTTCCGTCTTCGGGATATTCTATTATTCAAACTTCTGTTCCCGAAGCAATGGCTTCAATTGACCCTGAAGAAAATTATTTTTCATCTGTTCCTGAAAACCTGAGTTATTCCACGATTGGAATTGGTCCAGGGATAGGAACGGATTCAGAGACAATAAACGCATTCGCGAAAGCTTTGAAACAATTCAAAAGGCCCATGGTGATTGATGCCGATGCGCTAAATATTCTTTCTCAAAATAAGGAACTCATCGAACTTATTCCTGAAGGGAGTATCCTCACGCCTCATCCCAAAGAATTTCAACGACTTGCAGGGGATTGGGTAACTGACTTTGATCGACTTGAATTGCTCCGAAGTTTTTCTTCGAAAATAAAATCAGTAGTTGTTTTAAAGGGTGCTTACTCTTCGATTGCTTCTCCGGATGGGAAAGTCTATTTCAACTCAACAGGCAATGCAGGCATGGCAACCGGAGGAAGTGGCGATGTACTCACAGGCATCCTTACGGGCCTTTTATCGCAAGGCTATTCTTCAATAGATGCATCAATTCTTGGTGTATATGTGCACGGCTTATCGGGAGATCTGGCCGCTGCTGACCTTGGTATGGATTCACTCATTGCGGGTGATTTAATTGAGTTTCTACCCTATGCATTCAAAAAAATGCACTACGCCTAACGGTCTCTGGTCGAAAATATTGCCGCCTTTTTAAACTTTTGGCCTTAGGTTTGCATCTAAACGCTAAAGAATGACGTAAAAGTCAAAAGACCCCGGAATGAAAATTACTCTACTTGCTCTATTAGTCTTGATTGGTTCGCAAGCCCTTGCTCAAAACCATGACGAAAATTTTCGTTCGGGCGACCCTGCCAAATCTGTTCAGGTCTACCCCAACCCAGCTACTGATTATCTTACCTTAAAATTCGAAACACCCATTGCTAAAACCGTAAAACTTGAATTTCATACGATTATCGGGACAACCATTGAATTAGAGCGTGAACCAATTGATGAATTCGAAGTCAGGGTAAAAGTGAAGGACTTGTCTACCGGCTACTATATTATAGGAGTTCACGATACTCAAAGCGGTTCACGAGCGATTCATAAATTCCTGAAAAAGTAATTTCTCTTTATTTACTTTGGAGTCTCAACTCCAAATTTCTTCCCCTTGCAAGACGCATCTGCCGTATTCCATTATTTCAATAACCTAAGTGAGACTCAACAAAAGCAGTTTGCTCAGCTTGGTGATCTTTACAAGGAATGGAATGAGAGGATCAATGTAGTTTCGCGCAAAGACATTGAAAATATTTATACCAATCACGTGCTTCACTCCCTTGGCATTGCCAAAGTGATGGGCTTCAACAAAAGCGCTCAAGTGATGGATGTGGGCACAGGCGGTGGTTTTCCGGGAATTCCCTTAGCCATTCTTTTTCCTGAAGCTGAATTTTATTTAATCGATTCAATTGGGAAAAAAATCACGGTAGTGAAAGAAGTTGCCGCTGCACTAAATTTGAAAAACGTCAGAGCTGAGCAAATTAGAGCTGAGCAAGTGAAGCAGAAATTTGACTTTGTGGTGAGTCGTGCCGTAACCAGGATGAAAGAATTTTACGGATGGACTCGCAACACTATAAAACCAAAATCGGTGCACAAATTGGATAATGGAATTCTTTATTTGAAAGGCGGAGATTTGGATGAAGAACTCAACGAATTGAAAAAGCCTTATAGCTTGTATGACCTGTCAGATTATTTCAAGGAAGAATACTTTGAAACGAAGAAAGTAGTTTACGTGCCCATTCATTAAAAAAAGAATATGATCACAGGAGGCATTTTTAAATTCTCAATCGGACTCATCGGTTTATCATTGGCCATTTTGATTCTTGTTTGGGGATTGATAAAAAAAGACAATAAAAAAATAAAAAGAGCCGCTATCGTTTTTATTGTTACTTGGGTTTTACTCCTCCTAATTGCATTGATTGAATTGATCCACGTGATTTAGCTATTCTCTCCTAAATAAATCCCTGCAAAAGTTCCCGTCAAACAAAGCACTAAACTCGAAATGATGTACACAAAAGTGGAAAGATGGAATCCACTTTGAATTAGTGTTAAGGTCTCCGCACTGAATGTTGAAAACGTGCTGAAGCCTCCGCAAAACCCAACCGTCCAGAATAAGCGTGCTGATGGAGAAATTAATTGCCGGTGATCAGCAATGCCTACTACAAATCCAAGCACCAAACACGCAACTACATTGACTGCCAACGTGCCGAAAGGAAAATGATGGTTGTGCCATGCATTAACCCACTTGCCCAGCAGGAAGCGAACGGTACTGCCTGCTCCTCCTCCGGCAAAAACCAAAACGATATCAAACAGTTTTCTCATGATTAAGAATTTTGAGTGATCATTCCTTTCATCACTTCAAAGGTTTGTTGTTTCAATCGGCTCACATCTGCTTGATCGGCTATGGGAATTTCAGGCGCGACAATTATTTTAATCAAACCCGGTCGCAAATTAATTGTGCCCGGTGGCATCAATTTACCGGCTCCGATCACCACCAAAGGCAATACGGGCATTTGCGTATCAATTGCCAGTCGAAACGCGCCATCTTTAAACGGCTGCAAAATTTCCTTGCTCCGGTTTTGTGTTCCTTCAGCAAAAAGCAAAATGGAAATTCCATCACTCAGGATTTTTTTCAAACGGTCTAAGCTTTTGTGCTTGCTCTCGCGATCAGACCGATCGACAATTACAGTTGCGCCTCGGGCAATCAAGCCAAACACTGGTATCTTCAAAAGTTCTTTTTTTGCGAGCGGTCTGAATTCACCCGGAATCAGCAAACGTATTCCCGGCAAGTCAAGAAATGAAGTGTGGTTGCTTACGTAAATATAAGATTGGCCTTTCCTAAAATTTTCGCGTCCATGAAATTCATACCGGATAAAAGTGAGCCAGCTGAAAATCAGAGACCATATCCAAAGAAATTTATAACCGATCCAGCTGAATCTCCTCCCAAACAAAAATGGCAATGTAAGCCCCGGCAGAAAAAGCAACATAAAAAAAGTAAATACCATGAATACCCAAAAGGTGTAGAGGGTGCTGATTATTTTTCGAATGATCTTCAAGGTCTATTTTTTGCCGCAATATCTGAAAACCATTTCAGATGTCACAAGTGATTTATTCCTCTTCGAGGAATTCACCAGTTTCGGAAAATTCCGCTGTAATTTCTTTTCCGTCCATCTTAAACTCTGCCTCATAAATCACTTTGGAAGAGCCTTCTTTAATCCATTCCACGTTTGTAGCTGTTGGATATTTTTTTTCAAAGGAATCTTTTACTACTGTTGGAACCTGAGAGGCATCCAAATGTTTTTCAGAACATGCACTTGAAACTACAATCAGCGCGGCAACAAGAAATGTGGTTAGCTTCATAGTTTTAAATTAAAGTGATTCTATAAATTTAATAAGAGAATTTCTGTCTGCTGCACCCATCTTCAAAAATAATTGCTTCGAATTTTCTGCTTCGCCACCATGCCACAAAATTGCCTCCGTCAGGTTTCTGGCGCGACCATCATGCAGAAAGTTGGTATGCCCGTTCACTATTTTTGTCAAACCAATTCCCCAGAGTGGAGCAGTTCGCCATTCACGTCCGTCAGCCAGATAATCCGGTCGGTTGTCGGCCAAGCCATCGCCCATATCGTGCAAAAGTAAATCAGTAAAAGGTCTGATTGTTTGATTGGAAAGTTCGGCAATGGTGTGAGAGCCCGTTTGCATTTTGGGGGTGTGACAAGTGGCGCATTGAGCTTGCACAAACATGGTTTTACCCTTCATGACGGTAGCGTCTGAAACATTTCTTCGCGCAGGTGGCGCCAAGGTCTGGAGGTACACTGTTATTCCGCGGAGTTCTTCATCGCTCATTTCGGGACCATGTGCCGTAACGTCTTGTGCTTGCCCCAAGCTCGTTTCATTTGGGAAGTAGGATGATGTGACTCCCATATCGTTGTTTGCCGCGGCTGCCGATTGCTGGATGAGTGTAGGTTGTGAAGCTTTCCACCCAAATCGACCCAACATCATTTTGTCAGATGCGAAATCATATACGTAATTTGCTTTGCCTGATATTCCGTCACCATTGGTATCGTTTTCATCGGCTAAATTCAAAATTGTTTTTTCAGAAACTGCTTCTAACAGGCCCAATCCAAAATTGGAGTTGGCAATGCGCGGAGAAATCATTGCATTCACCGGAACCGGCATGTATGGATTCGTTATAGAATAGGTCGGTTGTTGCAAACTATAATCCGTGCCATCAGCGAATTTTCCTGAAATCTCAGTATATGAAATTTGAATTTCCATTTCAGGTTCAACGCCAAAAATGGAATGCGTTTGAATCTGCGTTCCAAAACCAGGCATCGCTGCTGGACCTCCACGAGCATCGACACCGGGACTGCTAATTCGAAACAACAGTCCACCGAATGCACCTGCGTTGGTGAGGGGTTTCGCACGCCCGTCATTGTTATGACATGACACACAAGAAACATTATTAAACAGCGGACCCAAGCCGCCATTGATAAGTGCGGGAGGAGAAACAAATGTGGCTTCAAATGCAGCATCTCCCGCATTGTGTGCTTCTAAATTCGCTGCTGAAATGTTCGCAATTGGAAACGTGAAAGCTTTGCTCGTTTGATCAAACGAAGTGGTTGTGCCGCCAGCGTAGGCTTCATCGGCATCGTTTGACACCGTGGAAGTGGTCTCCGGTTCGCTGCAGGAAAAAAGGAGAACCGCTAAAATGAAAACGATCGGCCTCATTCACCTATGCCCAAAACGCTGGTTACATCAACACTGAGTAACTGGTTGAGCTTTCGCAACTCGTCCTGAAGATCTCTCAGTTGATTTTGCCTTGTAAAAATTCCCTGGTTCATTGAAGCAGGTTGGATCAGATCATAAAGGGCGAGGCAAAGTTTGAATTGGGTCAGCACTTTGTCGTTCACAGCAGGGTTTGCCTCAGCCACCAGGTTGCTTATGCTTTTGTCAGCCACTACATTTCCGTATTTGCCTGAGTATGCGACAAGCACTCCGGTGATATTGTTTCGAAAGTCGTGATAAGAATAGTCAGAAAAGCGCGATTCCAAATAATCGATGCTTTGTTTTGTCAAAGGATCTTCAATTTTTGCGTCAGGCAATTCGGTCATGATATCTGTCATCGCACCTAATACTTCGGCTAATGCAGTCGCGGCCGTGGGGTAGCTTGAATTTCCCTGTCCTCCATTTTTAAAATCGTCATAAAAACTATTAGCCACATTGGGGATCCACCTTGTTTTCAGTAAATCAGATTGCGATTTCAAGTCGGCAACGAGCAAATTGATCAGTTGATATTCACGTGTTGAAAAATCACCAAAGGTCTTTGCTCCGTTTCTTCCGAAGAGCAGATATTCAATGGCGTGAAATCCTCTGGTATTGGTCGCCATCTGCGACACAAATTGCGCATTCAGTGTTTGGTTGGAGGCAAGAATGGAATTGATTGAATTGATATCCATTGGCCAATCGTCTGTGTTGCCATCAATGCCATCATTCCCCACAGGGCCAAACCCGAAACTCTCGTTGCTTTCCCATGGGTCGCGCGCTTGTTTCCATTTGGTCTGTACATCGGCAAGCGTATTAGCCGAAGGTGAAGCGATGAACCTTTTGGTAGAATTTTTTAAGCTGTCAGTGAACGTTGACCAATCCGTAATAATTGCCTTTTCAATATCAGCCAATCCCTGAAGTACCTGAGATTGATCTTCATCCAACGCGAAACGTTTAATCGTAATGTTGTCAAACTCGCTCTTGCAAGCGCCCATTGATATTAATAAAATGGCTGCAAAAACTTTGGTATAGTTTATTGTGATTTTCACTTTAATTTAGCTTTTAGAATTTAACACCGAACCCAACGTACAAACTTCTTCCGATGGAAGGAATAATTCCCGGCCCCGGGTACTCTCCGGTGCGAAGCGTAAAGTAGCGCGCATCGGCTAAGTTGTTTACACCGAATTTCAAATTGTAATTCTTGATGTGCAGCGTACCAGACCAATCCATTACAGTGTATGCCGGAATTAGTCCTGCTACAGCATCGGCCGAAGCCGTAGCAGCATTGCTCGCATCGCCATATGATTTGGCGGTGCTACTGATCAAAAAGGTAGTTGAGAATTTTTTCACCACCACATTTAATCCAAATCGATTGATGCTGGTGGGAGCATACTCTACATATTTGCCTTTGTATTCACCTGAAACGTATTTGGCATCGATAAGCGCGAGTGAGTTGAAGAAACTCAAGCTCCATTTCTTGCCTTCGCTAAGTGCCTTGATGGGATTGAATTCAATATATGATTCAATTCCTTTGTGAATACTGTTGGCTACATTGGTGCGATATGGATTGAGGTTGCCGCTTCCATCGTCTTTTAGCGTAAGCCCCACCCGATCATTGTATTGCAAGTAGAACCCGCTAATATCGAAATTCAAAAAATTCTGTACTGATCCGCGAAAGCCAACATCAGCATTCGAGCCATTTGAATCTTTCATCTTCGGATCGATTGTAACAGTCGTGCCAAACGGGGTGAGCGAGGAGTAATCCAACGGCCTGTACGCTTGCGACCAGTTAGCGTAAATATTAGTCGAAGATGTTAAACAAAACTGCGCACCGACTCCCGTCAAAAAAATGTAACGATTTTTCGAGCGGTCTGAATACACCACCGCAGTTTCATCTTCCGTTGGGTTGTATCCTTTTATCGTTGAGTTAATGTATTCAAAGCGAGCGCCTGGTGTAATTGATAACCGTTCGTTGAACCGAAAGGTGTTTTCGATAAACGGTGCAATGTTGGTTGTGGTAAAATTCAAATCATATTCGTAGACAGGATTCACCAAAGTCAAATCAAAATCCGAACCGGTTGTGCCCTCACCGCCACCCTGCCTTTTCATTTTTCCGGAAAAGTATCTTACTCCAGCTGCAAGTGTATTTGAGGTTGATCCGAGATCATAATGAGATAACAATCTCGCTTCATTCGTCCAACTCTTAAAGTCCTCGTGCTCTACCTCGCGATTTACATAATCATTGGTAACAGGGTCGATGGCATCTGCCGCATTGGGGCCACCGTCTTCATTGCGCCAAACAAGTTCACGCACGCTGTTGTTATAAGATGATTTGACGCTAAGCGATGTCGATGAAGAAAGTTTCCAGTCGAAAGTTGCAGTCAAAATATTCCACGGGCTCCTAAGCCAATTTCTTGCCCTGTAAGATTTATTCATGCCGTAGGCTAGCAAACTATCAGAAAGCCCGCCTGCCATGTGAATGCGATTTCTAAGAATGGAATACTCCAGCCCCACTTTGATTTTATCCGTTGCTTGAAAATCCACATGAGCAAAGCCCGCAAATTTTTGTACATCTGAATTGGGCCGCCATCCTTGAATGGTTTGCGCTTGTACAAAAGAGTAATAATTGAATTTTCCCATTTGTCCTCCCACTGAATTGAACGTGCTTAGAAAACCAAAACTTCCTCCTGTTTGCTGCGTTGTAAATTCAAAAGGTTTTTTCGCTGATCCTTTTTTTATCACGTAGTTGATCACTCCACCAAACTGCGGACCGAATTGCAATGAAGATGCCCCACGGGTTACTTCAATTCTCTCAACAGCTTCTAATGGCGGCAAGTAATAAGATTCAGGATAACCATAAAGATCAGCAGTGATGTTGTATCCATTTTGACGTGTGTTGGTTTCTACTGATTGAGTAGGAGTCAATCCTCTAAAGCCAATACCATTGGCAGGGAAGCCACTTAGTTCAGTTTCTGAATAATTGGCTCCAGGCACACGGCCAAGCACCTGGCGTGGATTATTTTGTGCGGTGTTTGCATCAAGACTGTCAAGGAGCAGCACCTCTGTTTTTTTCCCAGAGAAGATTACACCATCGTGGGTTTCGTCAAGATAGCCCATCCCCGTGATCGACTTTATGCCTTGCACTTCAACTTCATTCAAAACCTCCAGTTTCTCTTCGCCCAGAAAATTGACTTCGGTTGTCTCACCGGATTTTACTTCGATGGTCTCTGTCTTCGATTTAAATCCAACAGCAGAAAAATGAATCTCGTGGCTTCCCACAGGAACATTAGTAATTAAGTATGCCCCATTGACGTCAGAGGCCACAACATGTTTGTGCTTCTCTAAATAGATGTGAGCATGTACTATCGGCTTGCCAGAAACGCCAGTAACAGAGCCTTTAATTGTACCAGTCTGAGCATAAACAGCTGAAAATGAAATGTATAGAATAAATAAAAGGGTGTTTTTCATTGTTTAGAATTATTATAAATAATTGCAAATATGCACCTGAACCAGATTCAAGTCAATACTTATTTAGAATATTTCTAAATAATATGATTAAAATCAGTTAAACTGACCGGGAAGAAGGTGGGACCTGTGGGATTCGAACCCATGACCTGCTCCGCCAGCTGGCGGATAGTGCTCTAAAACAGCTTTTTTAGAGTTGTGGGATGTACTGGACTCGAACCAGTGACCCCTTGCCTGTCAAGCAAGTGCTCTGAACCAAACTGAGCTAACACCCCAAAATTGTCGAGCTGGTTAACCAGCTGGCTTTCAAAAATATGAAAAGGATACGCTTTTGGTACAACCGCTTACACTTTTCCTGATTAATTCCTTATTTGTAATAGATATGAAGAGGGCTTTGATCATCTTTTTTACTCTTTCTATTCCGCATTTGGGTTTTGCAGGCCCTGACAGTCTTGTAGTAAGTCAACTGAATGCGAAAGCGTACAAATACTATTTGTACAATCCTGATTCCTCCATTCTTCTGGCAAATCGGGCCATTGTTCTTGCCGAAAAAGAGGGATATAAATTTCAATCAGCATACGGTTATTATATTTTGTCAAAAGCCAACTGGGCCAAAGCCAATTATCTATTAAGCATCCACTATGGATTTAAGGCCCTAAAGACCTATGAGAACTCAAGTTATATTTTCAATTGGGGAGAATGTAACTTATCTCTTGCGCGAACATTTGTTGACGTAAAGAAATACAGTCAGGCAAAAGCTTACATAGATCAGGCGCTGGTTTTGGCGAAAAGAAATAGTGACACCAAACTATTGGCAGAAGCGTTTCGCGAAAAATCCTTCCTGTTATTAGAGTTGAAGCAATATGATTCTGCTTTGTATTATAGCAATATGGGAATTGAAATTTATGAAGTTTTGAAAGACTCACTCAATAAAAGCATTCTTTATGGGCGCAACACAAGAATATTTTTTGAACTAAAAGATTATAAAAAAAGCATAGCCTATAATAAGAAATCAATTTTGATGGACAGCCTCGCAGGCAATAGAAGGGCGCTTGGCATTTCCTACTTTATGATGGGCAAAATTTTTTATGCCGTCAATAAAAAAGACAGCGCTCTTTTATCTCTTACGAAGAGTATCCCAATCAGCAAGTCTATTCGAAATCTCCCCACACTGATTAAGACCCACGAGCTGATTGCTATGATCTATGAAGAAAAAAGTCAATTGGTTGAATCTACCTATCATCTGAAACTGCTCAGCGCGTACAAAGACAGTTTATACAATCTTGAAGAGCATGGACAAATTCAAGAGATCCTTTCCGGCTATGAATTAGCCTCAAAAGAAAAAACCATTCTTTCTCTTGAAAATGAAAATGCAAAGGAAAAAGAAAGCAATCGCATTATACAGTTAGCTGTGATTTATATCAGTGTTGTTGCTGCTCTGCTTGCCACCTTGTCGATTGTTTTTTGGAGGATGCGACAATGGAAGGTGAGAGAGGCAAGAACACTGCAAGAAGTGAATCAACTGAAGTCAAAATTGTTTTCAGTGATCAGCCATGACTTGCGCGGGCCCATAAATAATTTGCAATCCTTGCTCGAAATGGTGACTAAAGAATATGTTACTCCCGATGAATTCAAAAATATTTCGGTCAAACTCAAATCAAGCCTTAATATCTCACAAAATACGTTGGAAAATTTGTTGCACTGGTCACTGAGCCAGATGGAGGGCATCCGCACGCAAAAAACAATTTTCAATATTCGACCCGTGATTGCTGACGTGGTGAATCTTACAGAGGAAACAGCCTCCAAAAAACAAATCAGCATTATTAATGAGGCCAATAGAGATTTAATGGTAAATGCTGATATAAATCAAGTGAACTTGATTCTGCGTAACCTAGTGCAAAATGCCATCAAGTTTTCTTCTCAGGGCAGTCAAGTGTCAATTAAAACCATGGTGCAAAATAATTTTTGTATGGTAGATATTTGCGACTCGGGCATAGGCATGACTGCTGCCGAAATCAGTTTAGTGCTTAATTCAAATGAATATTTCACTAAATCAGGAACTGAAAAGGAAAAAGGAACCGGGCTCGGCTTTCTGCTGTGCAAGGATTTTATCAAGCGAAATGGCGGAGAAGTGTTTATCGAAAGCGAAGTGGGAAAGAGTACTTGCGTGAGTTTTACTCTCCCAATGGCTTAGACTCTTTCTTATTCATGAAATAACCCAGCGCACCTGACGGGCATTTTTTCACTTGCTCCACAATTTTTTCAGAAGTAGATTTTTCGGGGGTGATCCATGGCAATTCTCTCGGGTGAAAGACTTCGCTCAAACCTTTGAAGCAAATGCCTGAATGAATGCAGAGATTTGGTTTCCAAACAATGGTCACTTCACCATTCGTATATTTTTTTGTTATGTCCTTCATAGACTTCGGAAATTTAAAATGACCGATTCATTACAAATTCATCTTGAACATTCCGCATTCGCGGAGAAGTCTCTCGCTGTTGCAAATGTGAAGGCAGTTGATCCACGTCTCCGGCATACCCAACGGCAATGACTACACCTTCTTCAAAATCAGTGGGCACATTTAAGTTCTTTCGAAGCAATTGATGATCGAACCCACCCATTTGATGTGTGTTCAACCCCAGATGTGTGGCTTGCAGGGACAAAAATGCATTAGCCGCACCTACATCGTACTTGGCAGCTCCATTAGCCGATCCGTTTCTTGAAAAATTCTTCTTGCAAAAAGAAACGATTAATAGCTGCGCATCTTTGGCCCAACTTTTATTTCCTTCATTAAGTGCGTCAAAAATTTTTTGCCAAAGCTCTTGCCCCTTGGTGGCATAAATGTATCTCCAGGGCTGTTCATTAAGACTGGAAGGAGCCCAGCGCGCAGCTTCAAAGAGTGATTTTATTCTTTCTAGTTCAATCGGCCGTTCTGAAAAAGCCCTGCGGCTCCTCCGTGATTTTATTAGATCCAGAACATCTGACTCAAACTCAGATGATGTTTGCATGATTATTAAAATTTACTTTCAATTTAAAACAATTAAAAATAAATTCAGTTCCGGATCTCAGTCCATCGGCACATTAACATGGCGCTCGGCATGATAGGAGGAGCGCACAAGCGGACCGGCTTCAACATATTTCATTCCGCGTTTCAAACCCTCTTCTTTATACATTTCAAAAGTATCAGGATGAACAAACTCGGCCACTTCGAGGTGCATTTTGGTGGGCTGCAAATACTGACCGAGCGTAAGGATCATCAAGCCATTGGCGGCAAGATCATCCATTGCCTTGAAAACTTCTTCTTTTGTTTCGCCTACGCCCAACATGATTCCGCTTTTGGTGCGCTTACCTGCTTCGCGAATGCGTTTGATTTGCTCAAGGCTGCGCTCATATTTTGCTTGTGGTCTTACTATGCGATACAAACGTCCAACGGTTTCCATGTTGTGACTTACCACTTCTTGTCCGCCATCAATCATTCTATAGAGCGCTTCCCAATTTCCTTTTGTATCGGGGATCAATGTTTCAATTGTTGTCCCCGGGCTTTGCAATTTTGTTTGCACTACAGTTTGATACCACACTTCTGCACCACGGTCTTTCAACTCATCCCGATTTACCGAAGTGATCACCGCGTGCTTCACACCCATTTTTTTTATGGCATCGGCCACGCGCGCGGGTTCATCCAAATCATATTCTGTTGGGCGGCCTGTTGCCACTGCACAAAATGTGCAACTGCGTGTGCAGATGTTTCCGAGTATCATAAAGGTGGCGGTGCCTGCACCCCAGCACTCGCCCATGTTCGGGCAATTGCCACTTTCGCAAATTGTGTGAAGTTTATTCTCATCAACCAGCTTGCGAACCCTAGCATACTCCGCCCCAACAGGCAATTTCACCCGTAGCCAATCAGGCTTGCGTTTTTTTTGTTCGGATGATATGACTGGCAATTCGATCATTGATAAGTTAACGGTTAATCGTTAATGGTTAATCGTAAATAGATGTCAATAGTTCCCAATTAACTATTAACGTTTAACGATTAACTATTTTCCAATAAGTTCCTTGTACTGAGCAGATGACAAAAGACTTGAAACTTCAGCAGAATTTTTGATAGAAATTTTCACCATCCAGCCTTCGCCATAAGGATCGCTGTTTACTTTTTCGGGAGCAGACTCCAATGCCTTATTGAACTCAGTAATTTTTCCACTCAAAGGCAAAAATAAATCCGAAACTGTTTTCACAGCCTCTACTGTTCCAAAAACATCGTGTTGGTTCAATTCTTGGCCGGCTGTGGTAACATCCACATAAACGATGTCACCCAGTTCGCCTTGTGCAAATTCGGTGATGCCAACGGTGGCTATTGCGCCATCAATTTTTACCCATTCGTGATCTTTGGTGTACTTCAATTCTGCAGGAATATTCATAGGGGATTTTTTTAGAGCCCCAAAAATAATGGTAAATGGTCAATAGTCAATAGTCGATAGTCAATAGTATTGTCTTCGTCAGAAAACGATCGAAATCAAAGCAATGCTATTGTGATAAATTGAAAATGATCTTAACTCCTCCTTTTGTAGTGGATCTGCGATAGGAGTTGGAAACGAGAGGATCGTTTACTGTACGTTCAACGTACACCTGTATAGTCAGTTTTTTGTTAGCCACATAGCTGATATTGGGGCGCAGCTGGAAATTGATATTGCCGTTGGTCACCGTGCTCCCTTCATCGATCCTCCTTTGGATGGTCTGATTGCTGGTGACACCTACAGTCATCCGCATGGTGACATCGTTTTTCAAGGTGATAATGCGGCCTTGATCGCGGAACGGTAAGCGCATGTTGTTCTTGGTAAACCCAACTTCCAGTTGCCAGTCTTTTCCGTTCATCTCTGTGATCTGTGCATTAGAAACGTTCAAAGAAATATCACGTTTAGTGTTGTACTTAAAGGAGATATTCAGCTTGCTTTTGGTCTTCACTGCTACACCAATCAGCGGGGCAAAAGTTTCGCTGATCAAAACCTGATTGATCACAAAGATCGGCACTAGATGCCCCGTTGTATCAGCTTTGGTATATCGATTGGCAAAAAAGTTCGCACTTGAATTATAGTTTTCGACCGAGTTGTTGATGGTGAGCTGTGACAAATTATCCTGCGCATTGTACAACAATGAATTTGAATAATTTGACACAGTATAGGAAGATGAATAGGCATGATTAATTGCCACAGACGTAAAAATATCTTTGAAGGGAGCCAATTTTGTTAATCCATTGTAATCCAATCGCCAGTTAGGCAATGGCATTCTGGGGAACGGAGAAAAGCCTACTGAATTTGCTGAGCGACCTGAGTAAGCTGAAATGAAGGCAGGTATGAGCACATCCTGTGATTGTCCCTCGTATTTGTTGTTCGAAATGGTATTGAATCGTTTCGTTAAAATATCTTGGTTTTTTATGAATTGATTGAACAGATCTTCACCTCGCATAAATGTTGTCCCTACCGATATAAAAGATATTTTATAAGAACCACTTCGTGACGGGCTGATGTCTACGAATCCACTTGATATCGAATCATATTTGAATATTTCCTGAAATGCCGTGTTAGACGTTTTATTAGCAGTCAATTGAATTTTCACATCTGCAGCCGGTTCAACATTTGCCGTTAAACTCAACGTCTTGGTTTGATTTTGACTGAAAGGTGTTGTTAATCTTGTGTTCGGAATAATCCAACCATTATTTGAAGCTCTGCGCATAATGGTGGGGTCTTGGTCTCCTAATACAAATCCAACACCAGGTGCCGACCAAGTTTGATCCAAGCCGAGCAGTTTTGGCGATTGGGTGAATCCAGGCAAAACAGTTCCCTCAGAAACCGTATATGTTCCGTTGATGCTGCGCAAAGACATGACCATGCGCATGAATGCCTTCACCAATTTCAGTTCAGGAGGATGGGGCAGCGTATCAGCCTTAGCAAGTCTTGCTCGCTCCACGGGGTTTTTCGGTGGTGGAGGTGGGGGAGGCTTTGGCGTATTAACGTTTTTCAGAAAGCTGATCTTATTATAAAGCTTCACCATATCAAGCTTGCCGCTGTAAGTCTGACTGCGTGTATTCTGCGCAATGTTTCCCAGTTTAAGACTCTCCACAGTTTGCAGCGGCCCGGCTCGCCAGTTGTAGCCAACCGTGCGCCTGTAGTCGCCATTGATCCAGTTGGTGGCCGGGAACTTATCAAAGGGCATGGTGTATGTTGCCGTGATATTTTGGTCGAAATATTTTATGCGTCCAAAATTTTTCAAGTTGCCCATCACGGAGTCATAATATTGCTGTTTAGTGATGAACCTGTCCTTGTGTAAGGAAGAGTATCCTCCGTTAGGATCTGAATCGGGCTCATCGATGATTGCATTGACTGTGGCATTGTATTCTGCCTTCAATGATTTTGTCAACTGCCACGAAAAATTGTAGTACCTGTTGAAGATAAAATATTTTTGAAATGCGGCTGCAGTAGTTGATGCGTTTGGATTGCTTGGCGTATAGGCCCGGTACAAAATCTTTGAATACGATCGTTCCAATTCTCCGCGCACTGAAATGCTCGATGGCACCGGATTGAAATTGAAATCTTTGATCAGTTGCAAATATTTGGAGGAAACAAACTTCACATCTTTGAATGGCTGAATGCCACCGAACTTCGACTGGTATTGCCAGGCCACCGCACCTTTCACATTTTTACGTGTGTTTTCGAGAAGATTAAAGTTGCTTTGTTTTGCTTCGGTGAATGAATACGTGAACGCAAAGTTCTCAATGTCATAGATGTGAGCCTTGGCCTCTTTGCTCAATTTTGTTTTCCTGACGTTAGTGAAATTCAGGCTTCGCCTGTACGATCGGTCTTGAATGGTTTTCAGGTATTCTTTTTGCTCACTCGTATTTAACGCCTGTAATGCAGCACTGATTCGCAGGTCCGGATTGGCGGGATCATACTTCGGATCGATGAAGATACTTTCATAGCTGAAAAACATCGGAATTTTCAGGCCCGTGTTGCGCGGCAAGAGTTTTTCAAGATTGATATTCATCGAAATATCAAACTGATTGGTGTTGCTCCGGGCACGGGCAGATATTTTCGATTGCACATCGCCATAGCCGAAACCAAGGTGACGATAGGAAGCCGTCACGGTTCCAAGATCAGCGAGCTTGGTATTCACCACCACATTGGCAGCCCACCCTGCTGTTTGATCAAAATCGGTGAGTCGAAGTTCATCTGCCCAGAGGCAAACATCAAATGGTTTTCCATCGGATGTCTTAGGGTTTCTTACTCCTATCATCATCACTTTCACCTGACTTAAGTCAGGTCTTCCCATCACCCGGATACTGTGTTTTCCATCGCCCACCGGTTTTGCTCCTGTGAGAGGGTAAGGCACCGTCAACGGAAATTGATCTCTGTCACGTTGAATTTTTAAAGCATACAATTGATCGAGCGCCAAATCAATTTGATTTTGCTCGGGCCAAACGTTGTCGACAGAGCGATACAAAGAGCTCTCGCCAGCCACAGCGAGCTTCAACGGAAGTTCGATTTCATAATAGTTCTGATCGGGATCGGTTCCTATTCTCAAAAATCCTTTCACATCATTGTCTTTTAATGGAGAAGGGCCATGGGCACTGATGAACATTTTTAATCTGCCATAATTGAAAAAGTCCATCGACACATTTTTATACATTGCGCGGGCATCGCCATCGGGCAAACCGGTAACGCAAATTTGCCCTGACTGCTCATTGAGTCTTCGCTGCACAGCAGAGGTAACATCTCTGTCGCGAGCCAGTGGTTCAACGTATCCCGGCTTTTTATCATTGCCTTGTCCATTCTCTTCAATATTCACAGACGAAACGCTAAAATTGTCGAGGTTGGGTTCAGGCACTTCGACAATGGCAGACTCCTGCAATTTGCCGGCATATTGCCTCCAGCGCTGACCTACCGAGCGGAAATTTGCCATACGCAATACAACAGGTTGAGAGAAACCCGTGAGCATCATGCGCATATACTTTATTGTTTTGAACCCATTGATGTTTCCCACTTGCGAATCAAAATCACGAATCGGAATCCGATAGAGGTACCAGGTTACATCGGGATACGCTTTCGGTGTAATTTTATCGACAATGTATTTTTGGCCAACTTCCAAACCTGGTTTCAAATCTATATTATAAGCGTAGTATTCTTCCAGATCGGTGAGTGTGTTGTCGCCATTCAAATCTTCATTATCTGGAATTGTTGTCCCCGAAGCAGAGTAAGGCTGCGCACCGGAAACAATGGGTGAGTTGTTTTCCATTCCGTTGAAGTTTTTATAACGCTCAAGGATTTGCGCCTTTTGATTATTAAAATCATCTCCGAGATAATACCGGAAGTCATCAGACGAAGGATCGTTTTTTACTTTATCGTAGGCTGCCGGATTGTTGGTTTGAAGTTTTGAAAGGAAGTCTGCAAACTTAGGATCAGTTGCCTCTTTTACACTGTTGAGACCATCTAAGCCGACATCCTGATTTGTGCGTGAGGCCGGAGAACTGTCAAACGCATTATTGAGGTACTGTTTGTTGGTCACATAGCCCCACTTGCTATCTGCGTATACTCCACTTCCGAGATTGCCATCGGTGGGCAATCCATTTTCAAAAGCGTGATAACCATCGTGACCAACATCTTCAGAGACGCTCCCAACATGAAAAATTAATTTGCCGCCAGTAGTATTGTTTGTGGCTCCGGGGCTTCCGTCATCTACGACTCCGTTCGCTCCTTTGATAAAAGGATCCAGCAACCAAAACTCGATGTATTCAATGTTTGCTGCATCAAAATCAACATTCGTGCGGATGGCTGTGGTTATGCCTGCCCAGTTTTTTTCGGGGTTTGCAAATGACCCATCGGATTTCAAGAGTGCCTGGGATGCCGTTCCGTCATTGTAATTGTACTGACCTCGCTCAGATGGATAGTATGCTAAGTTTAAAACCGGCTGGTAAAAATTACCGATATAAGGATCGAAGTAGGGGAAAATTTCATTGGGCAAAACAGGTCGCGTGTAGTGGTTGGCGAGCTTAATATCTTTCGGCACATAACTTCCACCACCTCCCTGTATGTAAAAAATATTATCTACTTGAAACCAGGAGAGTTTCCCCCGGTTGTAACCTGCTTTCAAATTATTTAGCGCGCCATTACTTAGATCAAAAGCAGGTTCGCGCGGGGTAGCCGCCAATTTCCATCCTTGTGGCGAAAGCAGACTGTACGGTGTTGCTGCATTTTCAAAATCATCGATGAAGGAAGTGCCCTCACCATGAATTTTGTTAGATGTGCCCGGAAGCAATTGCGCAAATTCGGCATTGACCGTGACTGTTGAAACTTCTTTGGTCTGTAAAAACGGAAGTGCGTCAACCATCTTGGTGAGGACACGTGAATTTTTTTTCAGGTTCATGTCCAGCCCATACTGTATGTTGCGGGCAGGTTCGTTGCCGATGAGATTACGGGTAATCAAAGGGCGCTCATTGTAATACAAGAACGTTCCACCAATGTTGATATCGTCAGAGAGTTTATAATCCAACCTTGTGCCGAGCAGGGATCGGGTTTGAAACGCGAAAGGATCTTGCTGCTCATAAGTAACGTCAAGGTCTTTGCCCGAACTCAGGATACCTTCATTCAGGATGATAACTTTTCCAAATGTATAATCAACTGTGTAGTCTCTGCCTTCTACAAGCGGTGAGCCTCCTGCAAAAACTTTTACAGACCCTTGCGTAATGTTAAATGCCTGAATCGGAATCTCTCTGCCCGAGCCCGCCTTGAAAGTGCCTGCAATAAAAAATTTATTCTTTGTGGTGACAAGCGATGCTTCAATTTGCGTGGTATGATACAGCGTGTCATACAAATATTTATTGATCAGGAAGGCGTGCGTGTTCGGATCTGTTTCCAAAGCAAATAAATCTCGCAGGCCTTTGTTGAATGGCTCGAGGTATGGAATAATAATTAAACCTGTGGCCGAGTTGATGGTAATCCCTTCGACAAAATCAAAATTCCCATCGGGTTGCGGATCATTGTATGGATTTAACCGGTCAAGGCCAATGGCGTGAACCAACTGCTGCGCGCGAACTGCAGAGCCACCGTCTTGCAATTGAGGGTTATCTATACCCGTGCGATCATCACGATAGATCACTTTCAACTGAAAACCATCACGTGTAAGTTGAGTTACACCCAGGTTGTAAATGTTTTTCATCATCAGGTTCCAGGTCGGAACGATGGTGCCAGATATGTCTTTGATCTTAATGGAGCGAGGGCGAAGCAATTTCAGATATACTACTTCGGTTGTTTTCTTGCTGGAATAGTCTTCCGTAAGTTCGCCTACCTTATAAACCTTGCCGTTGTAGGTATATTCAAAAGCAACCGCGAGTGCTTCATCGTTTTGAAGTTTACGTTGTAAAGTGATATAGCCGAGTTGTGCATTGAAAGTGAACTCTGTGCTGGCAAGTTTTCGTGCGCTATTTATTTTTTCAAAGTCCGTACCCGATACGAGCCCGATTGATTCAAGTTTGCTCTCGATACCCGTTGTTTCAGAGGACGCGGGAAGCTTTGAGTAAAGATTGTTGACATCATTATAAGCCGGCAATGACGAAGGCGAATTAGTAAATATATTCTTGCGATAAATCTTATCCGATTCTCCCATATCCATGAATGCCACCACATCACGAAGGGTTTGCGTATCGTTTTGACGATTGATCGAATAAACTTCAAGACGAGTGATGTTGATTCCTGAAGTGACCTGGCCAGGAATGGCACTTAACCATTTTTCAAAATTGTCGCGAAAGAATTGCGCCAGAAAAAAGTGACGGTTGTCATCATAGTTTGAAGCGATAACTTCAAAAGGCCGCCCTTGCGATACACCGCTTCCGCTGCCCGACACATGCACTGTCGACTGCTTGCCTCGCTGCGTACTTGCAATTACGGTGGCCGTCAGTTTTCCGAACTGCATCTGCGCCTTAACTCCAAATAAGTTTTGTGAGCCTTTGATCAGGCTATTGTTCAGTGGCAAGCTCACATTTCCGATCTCCAGCTTCTTCAACAGATCTTCCTTTAAACCGGAGTACTCTATTTTCATGCTGTTTTGAAAATCGAAAGAGTGCTGGGTATCAAAGTTGGTATTGATCTTCAGCTTTTCGCCTATTTTTCCAGCGACACTCAATTGAATCTGTTGACCAAACTCCAAACCACCGTTTCGTTGCTGGCGAATAGGTATGGAGGGGTTCTGAATTTTTTGAAAAGAGCCGCCAATATCCAAAGTCAAAAGTCCTTTTGGAACTAACTCGATATAACTTCCTCCAAAGAGGCGATCTAGCACCGGGCTTAAATAAATTTTGGGCAGTAAGTTGCGGCTGCTTACCGCACTTTCGCCATCAAGGGCAAGGCTCTTTCCCTGGTAATAATTTTTCCTAAAGGTTCTGTTGTCTTGATTGCTGAAATCGCGAAATGACATGGAAGAGGTGGGCCTGAAATTCATCGTTCCCATTTTCTCGGAAATGTTGTAGTGCATTCCCGTGTCGAGCGAAATTTCAGTGTTAAGGTTTTTGGGGTTCTTTAGAAAGAAAGGAGATGACGTGGTGTAGTTAGAAAAAGGATCGCCATACCTGTCGCGCACACGGAAGGAAGGCAGATAAGGGTTAACAATGCGGTACTTGGTCGAGTCTGTCTTTTTTGTTTTAAGAGTGTCTTGCGCAAAGACAAAATCAAGCGGCAGGAACACTGCAAAGCAAATGCCCAGTCCAATATTGGTCCGTACCTTCAGCTGTAATTCTCTCAATCGTATTAGGCAGTTTTTAACGCTTGTTTTACCAGCTCTTCTAAACTTATTGCCCCTCCAGATTTTTTCAGAAGGGTGTCTATGCTTTTTTCAGCAGCCGCTTTGCCAATACCCAGCGTAACCAGAGCAGTTAACGCTTCTGAGCGCAAGGTATTGCGTACCGTTCCTCCAGTTCCTGTGGTTTCCATGACGTCTTTTCTCAACTTGTCTTTCAATTCCAGCACCAAACGTTGTGCAGTTTTCCCTCCAATTCCTTTCACCGCCTGCAATGCATTAGTATCTTCATTTACAATGGCCGACTTCAATTCATCGGGAGTCAAATAGCTCAGCACTACCAATGCCGTGCTTGGGCCAACGCCATTCACGGAAATCAACATCTGGAACATTTGTTTCTCTGAATCTGACGCAAAGCCGTATAAAATGTGGGCATCTTCGCGCACAACCAAATAGGTAGCCAATTTAATGTCTTCGCGGTCTTTGATTTCAGAAAAGGTGTGCAGGGAGATCCCGACTTGATACCCAACGCCATTCACTTCTACCACAACATGAGTGGGTTCTTTATGAACTAATTTTCCCTTGAGATATGCAATCATGAATCAACGTGAAAATTTTGAAAATTAGTGAATTTGAATTGAATTTCAGCTTCAGGTTTTAAGTAATCTTGCCAATAGATCACCGCCTTCTCCAATACAAAAAAACAGCAACGAGTAAGAGCATTTCTCCTGCAAGAAACAACCACCAATTGAACTGATCAGGAATATAAGTGGAGAGAGCCTCCAAAGCTCTTCGCGAAACATCAGCTAGGCGGCCACTGTATTTTATATAATCCCACATCCATGAAAGAATGATTGCTAAACTTCCCAATGCAATCAATGTCCATTCTCGACCATTTATTCTTTTCGATTGATTCTGAAACTCTAGGTGCAATATTGCACTCGCAAAAATGATCATCGTGATTGACGCAATCACCGCTGATAACACGGGGCCTACCCAAGGCGCAGGAATTAAAAACAAAATATCCCACGTGAGCCATGACGATGGCCAATCGAGAATCACTTTCAGAAACACATAATAAAATAAATCCCAGATGGCGAACGCGAGTAAGAAAAAAGCCAGACGCTGCCGAGGATTTTTTCCCGCAAGTACACCAACGCCAATCAACATCACCACGGTTGCCGCCTCGCGAAGAATTTCTACAACACCTGCCCTTTCATCCAGCGGCACAAGAGGAAACTCAAACCCGTTTGGATAATACAGCAATCGCAAATAGACAACGACAGCTGCCTCAAGGAAACCCATGGCAATGCTGAAAGCAATTAGCCACAAAAGTTGTCTCAATAATTTATGTTGCTCGGAAGGCATCCTTTAATTTGAAGATTTGAAAATTTAGATAATTTGAAAATAAAAATACAGCTTCTAAAATGTATCAATCAATTTTCAAATTATTTTCTGACTCTAAATCACAAATCCCAGAAGCAAACCTGCAGCAATAATGGCCCAGGAAGGAATTTTGGTAAACGCGATCAGCGCAAATGTTCCGAAGGTAAAAGCGAGATTCAGTAAAATATTTTTCAGTGAATGATCTTCGGAGATCAGAGGCAAAAACAAAAGGAGTGCGGCTGCAGCTACAAGTCCTGTGTTGGCAGCAAGAATTCCTTCAAGCGAAGCACGTATCGAACGGAAAGATTTCAGGCTGTCCCACACACGGATCATAAAAAATATGAGAAATGTTCCAGGTAGAAAAATTCCTGCGGCCGCTGCAATCGCTCCGACTATCTCACCGCTCGTTCCAAACTCACGCATAGAAAGAGCGCCAATGAAAGAACTAAATGAATACACAGGTCCGGGCAGAGCTTGCACTAATCCATAACCTGAAAGAAATTCTTGAGATGTTAAATATCGCTTTGGTGCAAACTGCACAAACTCCGTGTAAAGCATAGGCGTGAGTACTTGTCCTCCACCAAATACGAGGCTGCCGTTACGATAAAAGTTTTCGAATAAACGGATGGGAAGTAATTCAGGATTGGATCTGGTGAAACTTCCCAGTACAGCCGCAAAAATCAAAACGCCAATCCACAGAAATAAATTGGGCCAGGCCACATCAAATTTCTTTTTCGGCTGACGCGGGTGAGCTTTATAATTAAATGCCGTAATACAACCGGCAGCCAACAAAATAATTGGGAATACAATGGGAGTCTTGACAATAAACGATGCAACTGCAGCAAGCACCATGAGCACAACACCTCGAGGCCTCGTGATTGTTTTCATTCCGATAGTAAAAGCTCCATACGCCACGAAGCCAACCGCCATCGGTTGAATAAAACGAGTGAACTCCAACGACATTTGCTTCGTTTCGAAACTCGCCATCAATATGGCGGCTGTCGTCATAATTGCCACCGAAGGCAACATCCAAATGATAAGGGTGAGGTACGCAAGGTTGGGCCCTCCTAACTTATAGGCAACAGCCGTAAGTGTTTGCGTTGACGTTGGGCCGGGCAGCACCTGACCAAGTGCGTTAAGTTCCATAAGGTCAGCTTCGCTCAGGTATTTTTTTCTTTCAACCAGCCGCTTCGAAAAATGAGCAATGTGTGTTTGCGGTCCGCCAAAACATGACACGGACAAAAGGAAAACTTCCTTTAAAAAATCAGGATAGCGAACGCGTGAAGCCAAAGCGCTGTTCTACTTTTTCAAACCGATTTCTTTCAACCGCTGATTGAGAAATTCCCCAGCCGTGATATCATCCCACATTTTCGGATGTTGGGCATCCACGCAACCGGGCAATGCAGTCAAATTCATTTCCGAGCGAGGGTGCATGAAAAATGGGATAGAGTAGCGCGGCTTGTTCATCAAATGACGAGGAGGGTTGACCACTCGATGGATCGTTGATTTCAATTTTTTGTTGGTGAGGCGTTCGAGCATATCACCAACATTGACAACCAATTGCTCGGGCAGTGCAGTGATCGGAATCCATTTTCCGTCTCTTCTCAATACTTGCAGTCCATCCGCGCTGGCGCCCATCAGCAGTGTGATCAGGTTAATGTCGCCATGCTCGGCAGCACGCACTGCATCGGCAGGAACAGAATCCGGGTCTTCGATAGGGAAATAATGGATTGGTCTTAAAATACTGTTGCCGTGTTTTACTTTGTCGTCAAAATAATTTTCAGGAAGATTCAAATACAAAGCTAGAGCCTTGAGCATCTGTACACCTGTACGCTCCAATTGTTTATAAACCTCGAGAGATATTTCTTTAAACTCTGGAAGTTCTTTTGGGAAAATATTGTCTGGATATTCTTTTTTTATCGGGTCATCGCCCACCACGGTTTGACCCACATGATAAAATTCTTTGAGATCTCCGGTGTTTCTTCCTTTCGCATGTTCTTTTCCTTTACCGATATACCCACGTTGTCCTGCAAGACCGGGAATTTCGTATTGCTGTTTAGTCGTATCAGCAAGTGCAAAGAATTTTTTGATGACATCATACAATCGTGCACTTAAATCATCTGAAAGATAGTGGTTCCGAATAGCTGCGAAGCCGATGTTGTTGTAGGC
>JACOSO010000097.1 GCA_016178785.1 Bacteroidota bacterium
CAATTGAAGCTGATAACAAGTTGTCAACTGTCAATTGTTTAATTACCTTCGCAAAATTTTTTATTTATGACCATAGACCAGTTGAGAGACTTGATAGCCCGTACGCTGGCTTTGAGGAGGTATCTTTGACTACGATCGCAAGATCGAAGAAATTCAAGACGAAGAACGTATTTAACATCAGGCTGATTTTTGGAACAATCCGAAGCAAGCTGAAACTATTCTGAAAAACATTCGCACCAAAAAAATCTGGACGGATGCCTACGATAAAGTCACCAAGCAATTGGATGACCTTGAAGTGCTCAACGAATTTCACGAAGCCGGTGATACAAGCGAAGAAGAACTCGACCGCGAGTATCTCTCCACTTTAAAATCGCTGGAAGAACTCGAGTTCAAGAAGATGTTGAGCAAGGAAGAAGATCAACTTGGTGCTGTAATGGAGATCAATCCAGGCGCAGGCGGAACCGAAAGCAACGACTGGGCCGATATGCTCAACCGCATGTACATCATGTGGGGCGAAAAGAGCGGCTACAAAGTTTCGCAAATCGATTATCAAGCCGGGGAAGTAGCGGGCATCAAATCGGCAACGCTTGAATTTGAAGGTCCATTTGCTTACGGAAAATTGAAATCGGAAATCGGTGTGCATCGTCTCGTGCGCATTTCTCCATTCGACTCTAATCAGCGGAGGCACACATCGTTCGCATCTGTTTTTGTTTATCCGAAAGTGGATGACACCATTGAGATTGAGATCAACCCGGCTGATGTTGAACTGCAGACTTCGCGCTCAGGCGGTGCGGGCGGGCAGAACGTAAACAAAGTCGAAACGAAAGTTCAGCTCACGCACAAGCCAACAGGAATTGTGATCGTTTGCCAAGTCGAGCGAAGCCAACATGCTAACCGCGAAAGGGCGATGCAAATGCTGAAATCAAAATTGTACCAACGTGAAATGGAGAAACGCAATGCTGCACGCGATAAGATTGAAGCGGGCAAAATGAAAATCGACTTTGGCTCACAAATTAGAAACTACGTTTTGCATCCATATAAATTGGTGAAAGACGCACGTACTGGAGTTGAGCGCAGCGATGCGCAAAATGTATTGGATGGCGACCTAGATGATTATATCAAGGCATTTTTACTGGAGGCACAAGAGAAATCAACCACTTCATAATTCCAAATTCAATGTTCCAAGTTCAAGATTGCAAATGATGATTTTAAATTTGAAATTTTAAATCTTGAATTCTATGCATATAGAAGACAGTCAACCGATGAACATCAAAAGCTGGTCTCCCGAAGACCGGCCGCGGGAAAAACTCTTGCTTAAAGGAACTTCAGCGTTGAGTGATGCGGAGTTGATTGCCATTCTTCTTGGATCTGGAACAGCGAAACTCAGTGCGGTAGATGTGGCGAAGAAAGTGCTGGCTCATGTTGATAATAATTTAGATAATCTTGCCAAGCTTTCAATTAAAGAATTAATGAAAGCAAAGGGTATTGGAGAAGCAAAAGCAATCACGATCGTTGCTGCAATGGAACTCGGCCGCAGACGCAAGGAACAAAGCCCCGAAGAAAGACCAAAACTGGAAAGCTCAAAGACTGCGTTTGAAATAATAAAAGGCGATCTTATGGATCTGCCTCACGAAGAGTTTTGGGTACTGCTACTCAATCGGGCTCATCGTTTGATCAAGAAGAAAAGAGTGAGTGAAGGAGGAGTTAGTGGTACAGTGGCAGATCCGAAAATCATTTTCAAATTGGCCATAGATGAATTGGCGAGTGGAGTAATAGTGGTGCATAATCATCCATCCGGAAATTTAAAACCAAGTGACAGCGACATCAGTCTCACTAAAAAATTGAAAGAAGCAGGTAAGGTGCTTGAGATTTCTTTACTTGATCATCTCATTATTGGTCACAACAATTACTTCAGTTTTACAGATGAAGGGTTGATTTAATCTTGTTGAATGAAAATTATATTCTTGACGGTTTCAATTGTGCTCATCGCGCTTGGCATCTTCGGACTGTCAAAGGGTTTTGAGGTCACTAAATCTTCTTTGTCAAATATTGACTCCATTCATCAATCGGCAAATGAACCCAAAATTGTTGTTTACCCCGACCCGAATCCGTTTGTTCAACAGTCGATAAAGGAATTCGAAAGTTTTATCAAAATGGCGTTAGCTAATCGCCAGGCACCAGGGGCAGCATTGGCTGTACTCAAAGACACAAGCATTATTTTTTTGAAAGGATATGGATTACGCGAATTCGGACAACCGGATTCAATCGATGCGAGAACAGTTTTTAGAATAGGGTCAGTTTCAAAAAGCGTTACGGCCACTTTGTGCACTGTGCTTGTCAATGAGGGGGTGATCCACTGGGATGATCCTGTGATGGAGTACCTTCCCGATTTCAAACTTAAATCTGAAGATGCAACCAGGAAACTTACCCTCCGACATTTGCTATCGCATACTGAAGGGTTGCCGTATCATGCCTACACAGATATGGTTGACAAAAGTGCCCCGGTCGATACGCTTATCGATTATCTGCAGGATTTAGATTTGATTGCAGAGCCCGGACAAATTTATAGTTATCAAAACGTGGGCTTCAGTTTGATAGGTAAAGTGATTGAAGCGGCAACAAAAAAGACGTTTGAAGAAGTGCTTACAGAAAAACTCTTTCGACCGCTCCATATGGTTGATGCTTCTGCATCCTTTCAAAAGATTGCGAAGAATAAAAATTCAGCGAAACCTCATCAACTTACACAGCCCTTAAAGATTTCAGAAGCGTACTACTCTGTTGCGCCTGCTGGTGGAGTTAATGCCAGCGCTCAAGATATGGCTTTGTGGTTGAAAGAACTGCTTACTCAAAAAGCAAATGTGTTGACCAAAGAGCGGCTAACTGAAATTTTCGAACCGCAAGTTCAGGCCACTGTGCGCAATCTCAATTTTTTTAAATGGAAACGACTACGGAAGTCTTTTTACGGTCTGGGCTGGCGGGTTATTTCATTTGCCGATGGAGACACCCTTCTTTACCACGGTGGACTTGTCAATAACTACAGGTGTGAAGTAGCGGTAAACCTGAAGACTAAAACTGCTGTGGCATTACTCGTTAATTCGCCTGGGTTATTGGCTAATCAGGGTGTTCCGCAATTCTTTAAAATTTATGATCGATATCTTGATTCAATCAGGCGATGGAAACCCGCATTGTAAATAGTTGAACCGCCAAGACGCAAAGTTTATTGCAATTCTTAGCGCCTCTGCGTCTTCGCGGTTGATTAATAATTCGATCTTGGAAAAATGAAAACGAAAAATATTTTGATTATTGGCATTGTTGCACTGATCGCAACAATTTTGTTTTATTCCTTCAACGGTGGCTCGTCTGGTCAGGACTACATTGAAAATCTCAATAAAGAGAGGCAAGCGAAAGACGAGTTTATGAAATCTGGAGAGGATTCTCCATTCGGAGAGGAGAAGAAAAATTTCAAAGGATTGAATTATTATTCACCCGATTTAAAATATCGCATCAGCGCAAAACTTATTCCCGTTGAAAATAAAAAAATGGTTGTGTTACCGACAAGCGATGGCAAGGAGAAAAAATATTTGGAATACGCATTCGCAGAATTTGAATTAAACGATATGCTCTGCAAACTTCTCATTCTTGAAATTGTTGACAACAATGAGTACAGGGGCACATTATTTCTCGCATTCGCGGATGCTACCAGCTCGAATGAAACTTACGGAGCAGGCCGCTATCTTGAATTAAAAAAAATCCCAGGGGCAACATCGATCACGTTGGATTTTAATGAAGCCTACAACCCGTACTGTGCTTACTCTGATAATTTTTCATGCCCTTTTCCTCCGAGGGAAAATATTTTGAAGATTGCTGTGCGAGCGGGGGAGAAGAAGTATCATGATTGATCTCTTTTGAAAATCATAAATCCAAGATCGTAATTCCTAAATGAAGAAATTGTAACTTACCATTTCAACTTAACACCTATGGCGATTAAAATCCGCAAACAAGATGCCCTCGATTATCATACCCAGGGGCAGCCCGGAAAAATTGAAGTTACCCCTACAAAAAAATTAAGCACTCAATTGGATCTCGCGCTGGCGTATTCACCTGGTGTAGCTGAGCCATGCAAAGAAATTGCGGCCAACAAAGAAGATGTTTACAAATACACAAGCAAAGGAAATTTAGTAGCAGTAATTACAAATGGCACAGCCGTGCTTGGTCTTGGTAATATCGGGCCGGAAGCTTCGAAGCCGGTGATGGAGGGCAAGGCAGTGTTGTTTAAAAAATATGCTGGCATTGATAGCTTTGATATAGAGATCAACGAGGAAGATCCTGATAAATTTATTGAAATAGTAAAATCGCTTGAGCCCACATTTGGAGGGATCAACCTGGAAGATATCAAGGCACCTGAATGTTTTAAGATCGAGACAGTGCTTCGCGAGAAGATGAACATTCCGATCATGCACGATGACCAACACGGAACGGCCATTATTTCCAGCGCTGCGTTGTTAAATGCTTTGCTTGTTGCAGGAAAAAAAATTGATAAAATAGTTTTGGTGGTCAATGGTGCAGGCGCAGCAGCTGTGACTTGCACTAAACTGTATTTAGCTCTTGGTCTGAAAAAAGAAAACCTGATCATGTGCGACAGCAAAGGAGTGATTCATAAAGGCCGCCCCGGGCTTGATGCCAGCAAGCTTGAGTTCGCCACAACCAGAAAAATCTCCACGTTGCAGGAGGCAGTAAAGGGAGCAGATGTTTTTGTTGGCTTGTCAGTGGCAGATATTCTCAAGCCCGAAGATGTTTTATCGATGGCCAAAGACCCGATTGTATTTGCGCTGGCCAATCCCAACCCTGAGATTGATTATGACCTTGCAAAAAAAACCAGACCTGATATAATTATGGGAACGGGGCGTTCTGATTACCCTAACCAGATCAATAATGTGCTGGGATTCCCGTACATTTTTCGTGGTGCGCTTGATGTACGTGCTACCGAAATAAATGAAGCCATGAAGTTGGCAGCAGTACATGCATTGGCTGACTTGGCTAAAGAACCAGTGCCCGACTCAGTCTTTCAAGCGTACGATGTTGACAAGATCCAGTTCGGAAGAGATTATCTGATTCCAAAACCACTCGATCCGCGATTGATCACCACCGTTTCACCAGCAGTAGCAAAAGCTGCAATGGACTCTGGCATGGCTACCAATCCGATCAAAGATTGGGGCGCCTATAATAATGAGTTGCTGAAGCGGATTGGTATTGATCAGAAACTCACTTCAACCATTATTGAACACGCGAAGAAAAAACCCAAACGCATTTTATTTGCGGAAGCAGATCATCACAAAATTCTGAAGGCCGCACAAATTCTTCAGGATGAAAAAATAGCGATACCGATTTTACTTGGAAACAAAACAGAGATCGATCGTCTGGTGAAAGAACATAGTCTCGATATCAGTGAATGCAAAATTGTTGACCCGCGTGAAGAGAAAGAGCTGACCGAAAAATTCGCGAAAGCATATCATGAAAAAAGACAACGCAAGGGCACTAACTATAACGATGCGCTGCGTCAAATGCGCGACCGCAGCACGTTTGGTGCAATGATGCTTGAGTTTGGAGAGGCTGATGCTTTGGTTTCCGGTCTCACCAAAGATTATTCAAAAACCATTTTGCCTTCATTGCAGATCATTGGCATGGCACCGAACGTTAGTAGAGTGGCGGGCATGTACATTATCATGAACAAGAAAGGAACCTTCTTTTTTTCGGATTGCTCGGTGAATGTGGATCCAACTGTTGATGAGCTTGTCGGGATTATTGAACTCACTACTCGTGGGGTTAAATTTTTTGATAAAGAACCTCGCGTAGCCGTGTTGTCCTATTCGAATTTTGGATCAAGCAAAGGAGAAATTCCTGACAAAACAAGAGAAGCAGTGCGGATTGCGAAGCAAAAATATCCTGACTTGATTTTGGATGGAGACATTCAAGCCAATGTTGCATTCGATACTGAATTGCAACAAGAAATTTACCCGTTCAGTGCATTAGCGAAACAAGGGGCAAATACACTTATCTTCCCTAACCTTGCATCGGCAAACATTGCTTATAAACTATTGATGGAGATTGGTGGTGCTGATGCCATCGGTCCGATTTTGCTGGGCATGAAAAAGCCCGTTCATGTTTTGCAACTGGGCAGCTCCATTCGCGAAATCGTGACCATGGCAGCAATAGCCGTGGTAGATGCGCAGTTGCATGAAAGGAATGAACATCTTTAAGGAAGACTATTCATTAGAATACTTTCGATTTGATAGAGAGACAATTTGGACATCAAAGCAAAATTTTTTTCTTAATGAGGAATCCGGGTTAAATTTAAGCGGCTATTAATCTAAGATGCTTAAAATCTTTCTAACTTTTTCTATAGTTGGTTGTGCTTTAATCTTATTCTCTCAAAACTCTGAGACCACCGTATTTAAAGCAGGTGAAGGTGGTTATAAAAGCTATCGAATACCCGCCATTATCAATTTGCCTGATGGAGACTTGCTGGCTTTCTGCGAAGGTCGGGCTAATAACACAGGCGATTTTGGTGATGTAGACATTGTCATGAAGCGAAGTAGTGATAAAGGAAAATCATGGTCGGCATTGCAAGTGGTTGCTGACAACGAAAACTTACAAGCAGGCAATCCCGCGCCTGTAGTCGATCTGACAGATCCTGACCTTCCTTACGGAATAATTTTTGTGTTTTACAACACAGGGAATAGTTCTGAAGCAGAGGTGCGGAAGGGGAAGGGCTTGCGTGAGGTGTGGTACAAAATGTCTTTGGATAACGGATTCACCTGGAGCCCTGGTGTAAACATCACTTTGCAAGTACACCGACCAAAGCAGCCTCTGACAAATCCCGATTATAATTTTAAGGAGGATTGGAGAAGTTATGCCAATACGCCTGGACATGCCATGCAATTTGTAAACGGAAAATTCAGAGGAAGAATTTTTGTAGCTGCTAACCATTCAACAGGTGCACCGAAAGAAAAATTTGAAGACTACTTTGCTCATGGGTATTACACAGATGATCGTGGTAAAACATTTCATCTGAGCGAAAACATAAAGCTTCCCGGCTCGAATGAATCGATGGCAACAGAACTTTTAAATAACAGACTGATGATGAACATTAGAAATCAGCGTGGCGATACTCGCGAAAGAATTGTGGCCATTAGCAAAAATGGCGGGATGACTTGGGACTCTGTTTTCTTTGATCATCATTTGCCTGATCCGGGTTGTCAAGGGAGCATTCTCACCGTGGTATCTAAAAAAAGAAAAGACATAATTGCTTTTTGCAATTTGGCGGATACAAAGCGAAGAGATAATCTAACGTTGAGGATAAGCGAGGATGAGGGCAAAACGTGGAAAAAGAGTTATGTGATTTACAATAGCAAAACCGAATCCAATAATGACCCGGCCGGGTATTCTGATTTAGTAGTCCTTCATAAAAATGTAATCGGCATCTTGTATGAAAAAGATAACTATAACAAAATTATCTTCACAACATTGACTTTGAAATAAGGGATGGATATTGAGAAATACCGGAATTACTGCATTGCAAAAAGAGGAGTGACTGAAAGTTTTCCATTTCCCAATTTACCTAATGTCTTGGTTTTCAAAGTAGCAGGAAAAATGTTCACAGCCACAGATGCAACTTCTTTTGCAACGATCAGTGTACGTTGTGATTCGGAGAAAGTCGATGAAATGCGGGCAAAATATCCCGCGGTGATCAAGCCTGGCTATTTCAGCGAAAGACATTGGAGTTGGATAGTCATGGACAATTCAATTCCCGATAAAAGGATTTTTGAATGGATTGATGATTCTTATCAGCTAGCCATTGCCAAACTCACCAAGAAAACAAAACTTGAATTGAAACTCTAATCTTATTCACAATCTATTAAATCATTACGATGCTAAAAAAAATTTTCTCGTTCGTTCTGTTATGGCCTATGGTTTCATTCGCTCAAAACATCATTCCGCAGCCCGTAAACCTCTCTGTTGGCCAAGGTTTTTTTTTAATTGATGGAAATACTGCTTTAAAATTTGATGTTGGAAACAAGGAGATGAAGGACGTTGTTGAATTATTTTCAGCATCCATAGGCGCTATTTCCGGAATCCCATTAGCAGCTGAAGGCAAGAGCAAAACCATTTCATTCAACCTCATAAAGAATGAAACCCTTGGAAAAGAAGGATACGAACTAAATGTTTCTCCTTCTGCCATCGCAATCAATGCAAATTCTTCCGCAGGAATTTTTTATGCCACTCAATCATTGCTCCAAACTTTGCCAGCAGTTCGTACCAATGCTCCGCTGCAGATTCCATGCATGATATTAACAGATTACCCGCGCTTCAGTTGGAGAGGTATGCACCTTGATGTAAGCCGTCATTTTTTTTCACCTGAATTGATCAAAGAATACATCGACTTGATGGCCATGTACAAGATGAACATCTTTCATTGGCACCTAGTTGATGATCAGGGTTGGCGAATTGAAATAAAAAAATACCCGAAGCTTACAGAAGTGGGTGCGTGGCGAGTAGACCAGACCAACATCAACTGGCGCGAACGCAAAACTGCTAAAGAAGGAGAGATTCCGTCTTATGGAGGCTTCTACACGCAGGATCAGATAAAAGAAATTGTTGCGTATGCGCAACAGAGAAATATTACGATTGTTCCTGAAATAGAAATGCCAGGCCACTCGGCTGCTGCGATTGCTTCTTACCCGGAATTGAGTTGTTCGCAAAAACCCCAGCTTCCATTAACAGGTGGTGATTATACCAATGCATCAGCTAATTTCTGTGCAGGTAATGATGAGTCTTTTGCTTTTCTTCAGGATGTTTTAAGTGAGGTGATCGCACTTTTCCCGTCAGCCTATGTCCATATTGGAGGCGATGAAGTGGAAAAAGGTCCATGGAAAAAATGCGAACGATGCCAGGCGAGAATCAAATCTGAAAATTTGAAAAACGAAGAGGAGCTCCAGAGTTACTTCATCAGGCGAATCGAAAAATTTCTGATTGGCAAAAACAGAAAAATGATTGGCTGGGATGAAATTCTCGAGGGAGGCCTTGCACCTGATGCTACGGTAATGAGTTGGCGAGGAGAGGCCGGTGGCATTGAGGCTGCGAAAATGAATCATGATGTGGTA
Organism: Bacteroidota bacterium; assembly: GCA_016178785.1. GTDB lineage: Bacteria > Bacteroidota > Bacteroidia > Cytophagales > Cyclobacteriaceae > ELB16-189. The sequence goes on from JACOSO010000097.1 coordinate 9,162, forward strand.
ATGACTCCGGGCGTACCTTGCTACTTCGATCACTATCAGGGCGACCCCGCAACAGAACCGTTTGCTATCGGTGGTTTCAACACCTTAAAAAGAGTTTACGATTACGAGCCTGTCCCAAAAGAATTGAATGATGATCAGGCAAAATATGTACTTGGTGCCCAAGCCAACCTGTGGACCGAATTTGTGACCACGGCCGAGCACGTAGAATACATGGTGCTACCACGTATGCTTGCATTGGCCGAAGTGATCTGGAGCCCCAAATCAACAAGGGACTGGACAGGGTTTAATTATCGGATTCAATCCCACTTCAGAAGTTTCGAGCAAAAAGGATTGCATTACAGTAAAGGAAATTTTAAAGTGGATATCAAGCCAGTATTGAAAAACGCAAAACTTCAAGCCTCTTTGTTTACAGAGGCATTTAATGGTGAGATTTTTTATACGATCGATGGATCAGCGCCAACTCCATCAAGCAAAAAATATTCAAGTAATATAAATATTGATTCATCGCTAACCATCAAGGCAGTGGCGGTGGTTGATGGAAAAGTGATGACCACCAAAGCTGCCGAGCAATCTTTTGTCATCCATAAGGCTTTTGCCCGCGATGTGGTTTATTTAAATCAACCGAGTAAATATTATCAGGCCGATGGTCCGAACTCCTTGACAGACGGAGTTAGAGGAACAACTTCGTTTGGAAAATATTGGCACGCCTTCAATGGCCAGGATATGGTCGCTACTATCGATTTAGGAGAGAAAAAGAAAATCCACCAGATATCGATTGGCTGTTTGCAAAGTTATCACGATTGGATTTTCATGCCTCAGCGGGTGAAGTTTGAGGTATCGAATGATGGAAAAAAATTCAGGGAAATCGAAACGGTCAATAACTCAATGTCAGTTGACACTAAAAACCAAACGATAAAGGATTTTGCTTCTTCATTCAAAGCAAGAAAAGTAAAATTTGTTCGGATAACGGTAACTAACCTGGGTGTCTGCCCTAAAGGTCATTCGGGTGAAGGTAAGCCAGCATGGTTGTTTGCCGATGAGATTATTGTACGCTAAAAGAAAACGATGCCAATCACAATCGAAACACGGACGATAATTTTCAATACTCTGAAACGGGCACTGAGCAAATGTTCTCCGCCAATGCTGAGTAAAGGTGATGCGAAGAAACAATCGATCGAGCTGATGGGCAACAAGCCCGTAGCGTACGGTTATGCAAAAAAAATTATTCCGGGAATGTACTTTGCTTCAGTTGCTCAACGAAAGGACTCCGTTGTATTTTATTTTTTTCCAGTTTATTACAAGGCTGAACAATATAAAAAAGCAGCGCCAACCTTATTAAAGTGCCTGAAAGGCAAAACCTGTTTTCATTTTAAAAAGGAAGAGCAGGTAAATGAAAAAGAGCTTGACGCTCTTCTAAAGCTTGGTGTACAGGCGTGGAAAAACAAGGGATACTTGAAGTAGTTAACTTTTTTTCTTAGTATGTAGCAGAAAGATAGGCCATTGATGTTGTACTTCAATAGGACGTACATCTAATTGATGATGTCCTGATATAAAAGATTGCAAAGTAGCTTGAAAACCGCTTCTACTTTTTCTTTGCGCAATTGAAGCGCGTTTCTTCAAGTTGTATCATCAGCACTTTTGCAGATTCCCTACTAACTTGATCTTGTTGAACTAGTTTATCAATTTGCAATAATAGCTGATCCTTTTCATTGTTCTTCTTGTCTAACATTTCTTCAAATTCGTCAATCTGATTGGGATAAATGTAAAGAGTATGATGCCAAAACTACTGAAAGTATTGTCATAGAAAACGCCACTACCCATTTGAGATTTGGTTTCATAAACTTTTATTTTTTGATATTCTAATTTACAAAAAATACTACCAGATTTCCTGATTTAACATTAACTCTGATTCTTAGTCTGACTGATTGGTCTATTTATTTCAAAACTGATACTCTTACAACTCGAGATTAAGAAGTTTCTTTGTCTAATCTAAGTCTCATCAATGGACAAAATTGCTTTCGTTACGTCAATCGCGAATACCGAAATCACGAGCGATGATCATTTAATTGTTGACCAGCTTGCGATGCACAATGTAGAGGTTGTATCTGCTCCGTGGGATTCGACCAAAGTCAATTGGGGAGATTTCAAAGCAATCGTTTTTCGTTCATGTTGGAACTACCACCATAAGCCAAACGAGTTTAATGTGTGGCTCGAAAAAATGAATTTGCTGAATTTGCCTTTCCTCAATCCAGTAAAAGTTGTGCAATGGAATTTGCATAAGCAATATTTGTTCGAACTCCAATCAAAGGGATTTGCTGTTCCACCCGGTATCCTGATCGAGCAAAATAATCACACTTCGTTGCAAGAGGTGATGGATGAAAAAGACTGGGATAAAATTGTGATTAAGCCCGCGGTCTCTGCCACTGCCAAAGACACCTGGGTAGCTTCACGAGTGTCGTTAAATGGCGCTCAGAAAAGGTTTAATGAAAGTCTCTCTCAAGCAGACATCATCATACAGAAGTTCATACCCGAGGTATTACAACACGGAGAGGTTTCTTTGATTTACATCAACAAGCATTTCAGTCATGCCGTGTTGAAGAAACCAAAGCAAGGTGACTTTCGAGTGCAAAATGATTTTGGAGGAACTGTTGAACCACTTACACCATCACCTGACATAATTCAGCAAGGTGAAAAAATTGTGCACGCAATCGACTATCCCCTATTATATGCGAGAGTTGATGGAGTGATAAGTAATGGTAAATTAGTATTGTTGGAATTAGAATTAATTGAGCCCGTCTTGTTTTTAAAATATTCAGCTATTGCAGCGTCTTTAATGGCAAAAGGAATAATTGATACCCTAAAAAAACATTATGAGTAAAGTAGTTTTAGAGATCACAATGTCTCTCGATGGTTTCATTGCCGGTTCGAACATCAGTCGTGAGCTGCCTATGGGCGAAGGGGGCAACCTTCTGCATCAATGGCTTTTTAATTTGAAGACCGATCAAGATGCAATTATTCTTGACGAGCTGATGAAAAATACGGGTGCCCTTATTTTAGGCAACCGAACCTATGCAACTGCCATTGATGACGCTTGGGGAGGAACTTCGCCTTTTTCTGCTCCAGCGTTTGTCCTGGCTCATAAGACTCCGAAAGAAATAGTCGATGGGTTTGTTTTTGTGACTGACGGAATAGAAAGTGCGCTTACTAAGGCCAAGGCAATTGCTGGAGACAAAATCATTTGGGTGATGGGGGGTGCCAATGTAATGCAGCAATTTTTAAAATCCGGACTGATAGATGAATTGAATATTCATATCGCGCCCCTATTGTTTGCAAAAGGTACTCGACTATTTGATTTCATTGGGAATGAGAAAATTGCCCTTGAGAAAATAATGGTAAAAGATACTCCCGGAGCAACACACTTGAAATATAAGATTTCCCGTTTGGGTCGTTAATCGAAAACGAATCTGTTTTTTTTGAGCCAACTAAATCAACTCAGCCAAGGTAATCGTGAGCATTTATAGCTAGTCATCGTCATCCATGTCTTTCTTCATATCATCAGGATCATCAAGCTCAGGCGAGTGAAGGACAGCCTCCCAATCAAATTTTTCATGCAAAGGAGTCAATGCTTTTACTGGATCAAAAATTCTTTGATCAACCGGCACGGCATTGTATGGTGTGAAATCAGGTGTGGACGTAAAGCATTCTCGAAGACTAGTTGCTCCTTCATCAAAATGGTTCAAGCTTGGGATGCCAAGGATTTTCCAGAACGTTTTGAAAATGCTGCCGAAACTGGAGTGAGCATGATCGATGTTATTTTTCTTCACGTAAGGAGAAATCAGCATCAATAAACTTCGGTGAGCATCCACATGATCGCGCCCGCCTTGGGCATCATCTTCAGTGACAACGATCAGCATGTTTTTCCAGTAGGGGGTGTGTGACAAAAATTCAACGACTCTTCCAAGGGCCAAATCATTATCGGCCATGTAGCTATGGTGGAAACCAAAACCTGAATGAAGCCGCTCACCCGCACCGTGGTCGTTTAACAATTGAAGTGTAAGAACTGAAGGCAGCTCCATTTTTTTTTCGAGGTAACGCTCTTTGATTTCTTTGATGAAAATATCAGCTCTGAACTGATCGGGTATGGCCATATTGAATGTGGGAAACAGCCTTGACGTGCGATCATAAAGAGGGCCAGGCAAGGGATAGTTCACTAAATAGCGTACGCCTCCATATTTGAAAGATGAATCAGCAAAACTTCCGGCATCAAACTCAACTCCAAATCCAAAATTGTAAAACTCTTTTCTGTTGCGATAGAGGTGGTCCCATAAAGATCCGTTTTGATTATAGTCTTCAGGATAGATTGCACCCGAAGCACCTGTCATCGCAAACTTTCCGGGCGCTTTCGACTCTCGCTTTTGATCTCTTCCTCCACCGTAGGCAGCCGGATGCTGTGTTTCGATCCACTCGTTTGGGTACGTGTTCGTCAGCCACTTGTGACCATCAGCAGAGACATCAGCATCAACATAAAAATTATCACTGATAGTGAATTGATTCGCTAATGCCAAGTGATTGGGCATGATGGTAGCATTATCGACAACCCGTTTTTTGTCTTTGCTTTCTGCACGTACATTTTTGCCATAGCGCGCAATGGTCTCGTCTCCATTTCCATTCTTCAGTTGACCAAATACTTCATCATATGTCCTGTTTTCTTTCGAGATAAAAACGATGTACTTGATTGGCGACTGATCGGCCCCAGTTTGAGGAATCGGATTTTGCTCTTTTGTTTTTTCGATCGGAGTAAAAACAAAATTGTTTTCAATTACTTGCTTTGTCAATTTTTTCAATTCCTCGCCAGAAGGAATCTCCATGATTGATAAGGTTCCCTTCATTAGTGAACCGATGTAATGACCCTCCTGGCCTTCAATGAAACCCTTTCCTCCATTCGGGCCGCTGCCAAAACCCTTGGCGTTTGTTACAAATAGTTTTTTTCCATCAGACGAAGTATTCACTTTTGATGGAAACCATCCTGATGGAATGTGACCTTTCACTTTGAACGAAGGAATATCGATTACTCCAACTGCGTTGATTCCCGCCTCTGCAACGAACAATGTTTTTTTGTCAGGTGAAAGCGCAAGGCCAAATGGAATAACACCTTTTTTATTTCCCAGTCGGGCATCTAATTGCAAATCGATTTCTTTGATGATTTTCATTTCGTGCACATCGATCACTGAAATATTGTCGTTGTTTCCGTTGGAGACGAAAACGAATTCATCTGAGGCCACAATGGAATTTGGACTTGATCCTCCTACAGCTGCGATCTCATCTTCCAATTCGCCAACGAGGACTCCTGTTTTTATTTTTGAGGTTACTTCAAGTTTATTTCCAGTTCGATTGTAAGCCCAAACTGAGAAAGATTCCGGAACATTCGGGTCGCCAAGGCCACTTACTTCCATCGAGTCGTTTTTGATTCCCTCTTTCATCTCTTTAGAATCGAACGCGAATGCCGGATACTTCAAGGAAGTTTCTTTCAATCTTTTTTGATCAATGGATTTTATATAAGAATATTCGAACATGCCTACGTTTGACACAAAAAGCCTTTTTTCATCTGGCGATAAAGCGAGGCAAAAGGGATAACGGCCAGTCTTCACATTGTCAATTACTTTGTTTGTTTTCGAATCGATTACCACTATTCGAAAATTAATCTGATCAACGACATAAAGCGTGGACCCATCGGCAGTCAAGACCATATCGCCCAGATAACCATCTGAGTAATCAGCTCCATCAAAAGATTTATTGCAGAGAATTTCGTTGATCAGTTTTTTTGTTTTGAGATCAAAGACGTATACTTTGTTGTCTTGCCCGCCAGCGACATATACTTTTGAATTGTCGGGCGAAATCGCCAACCCCATAAAAACTGATTTGAACGGGCTGTCTTTGCCCTCTTCGGGAATGCGCGATACTTTTAAATCCCCTCCTGCATTTTCAATAATGGAAATTGAAAATGGATCTGTTCCGGAGTTGGAAGTGATCACGGTTTTTCCATCGGGGCTTACGGTTAACCCAAATGGATGTGGAGAAAGCAGCACTTGCTCTCCATAAGGTGTGAGCCACCGACCATTGGGGATTACGGTCGTCCCCTTATAATCAATGTGCGTGAATTGCTTTTGAGCCGGTGCAGAGATCTCCCAAACAATTTCTTTTGACTTCTGTTGACAAGAGGTAAAAAATAGGAGAGACGGAATGAAAATGTATTTAAGCATATAGCATGAAGTGTCTTTGTAAAATTGCAAAGAAATCACTTCATGCTCATTAATTCAATATTGTTTTCTGTTGACGGGCAAATTAATTGGGAGTTAACCAGGATTTTTGTATGGCAAGTTGCTCTGGCGTTGCATTGCTGTCAAAATCGAGCAAATGCCTGATTGTTTTCTCTACTTTAACTACTGTGGCTTTCAATTCAACTTCTTTTTGTTCTCCGGCTTCATTTTTTCTTAGCACACCATAAGAAAGCGTGCCGCCTTCTACCAATGCCTTTTTCTGCTCTTGAATGAACTGGCCGAATGTTGGTCCAAGGTCGGGAAATTTTTCTCCGTTTATTTTTATGAGTATGTCTCCTTCTTTGAAATCAAGGGCTTTGCCTTGCTCATTCAATTTAGAAGGATCTTTGATAGCGATCATCGGTTTGCCATCAACGGGCACAATGGTGATCGCATTTTGGTCGAGGCCGATGCTGGGCTCAGAAACTTTTTGTTCTTCAACGTATTTCAAGCCAACCAAGCCGAAAATTTCTGCGAATGGAAGGTTTTGATTTCCGCCTACATAGGTGTTTAAAAATGTTCCAATATCAGGGTAAGTGAGTTTTGTGATTTGATCAAACAGCTCATCGTCTTTGAAAGCTTGAGTCTTGCCGTATTTTTTTGAGAGATCGGCAATTAAGTTTTGCATTCCGTATTTTCCATTGGAGAGTTTGCGCAATTTGATATCGAGGCACAGGCCGATCAACGCCCCTTTTTGATAAACATTGAAATATTGATCTGGATATTTATCAAGTGTAAACTTGCTGATGTCGGTGAAGGGTACATCGTTTTTGAAATTGTCGGCCATTACCATTTTTTGTTTCAATACATTGAGATACCGCTCTTTCGAAATCAATCCATACTTCACCTGCACATTGCCCGCAAAATATTCGGTCACACCTTCGTACAACCACAAATGCTCCGACATTTTGGGATCGTTGAAATCAAAGAACTGGATTTCCTCTGAATGAATCGTCAACGGAGTAACGATGTGAAAAAATTCATGAGCTGCAAAATCGCGAAGCTGCTGAGCGGTTTCTTCAATGGTTTGCTCTGGCATGTAGTAAACAGATGAGTATGAATGCTCGAGCGCCCCATAGTTCGTAACGGGTTGATCAGTCCAGTAAAATAGAAAGGCGTACTTGTCAACGGGAAGTTTGCCACCGAGATACTCTTTCTGCGCCATCAAAACTTCTTTCAGGTTTTCAGCGATTTGCCTGGCGGAGATTTTTTGGATAGGCGAATACGAGCTAATGAGAACCTCTGTATTGCCAACTTTAATAATAGCGGTGTCTGCCTTTGCGTACAATAAAGGAGAGTCAATGAGGCGATCATAATTTTCTACCTGGTAAACATCTATGCGTTTATCTGAATCTTCTTTTTTTTCAACCCTGACTTTTGGAAGTGGATCGCCCGTGCGCTGCGCTACCAAGCCAGTTGACCCATAAAAGTCTTTTTGGCGAACGATTGAAAATTGAAAGGGTACGTCCTTCATTCCATCAAAGTAACCGAAGAAGCCCGCCTCATTAATAATGAAATCTTTTTTCTCTTCGAAATTGGTGCCGGCCGGCCAGAAAACTTTCGCGCCTGTTTTTTCTGTGTCGAAGGTGTCGTCAATCCAGTATGAAATCTTTTGAAGGCGTTTTGCTTCTTTGATCTTCCATCCATTGTCGTTTATTTTCTCAACGACAAGTTCTTTCCCTTTTTTATCAAATGCTTTTAGATTGGAAACGTAGCGGCCGTAATCGGCAATGGCGTAAGTGCCGGGAATAATTTTTGGCAGGTAGAAAACAATTTCATCAGAGGAAATGATGGGAGCTTTTAATTCTACAAAGAGTTTATCGTCCTTTATTTGTGTGAGATCGACTGTATATTGGTATAAGCCTTTTTTCGATTGGCCTGCTGCAAATAATATCAGAAAACTAAAAATAAGAGTGAAGAGAGACCGCATGCTGATTTGGGGTTAGAGTTCGAGAATTAGCGTTTGAACGACAAAAGTAAGAATGGGTTACGTTATGCGATGGATGTAAAAGGAAATTAAAAAGGCATTCTCGGGTGAGAAGTCGAAAACCTTTCTCACAACCCCCTATTTATCTGTGGTTTCCGGTGACTATGAACACAAGCGAAAACTATGGACGTATTGCTCCTGGAAGTACGTGCAAATATTTTTGATCTCGATGGCAATCCAGTGCACAGCCCTGTCACTTGTTCGCGATTTACCTCTAAGGTTTTGGTGAAAAGACATTGAGATAAATTTAGCCTCTGGTCTTGCTCAGGGCTTAAAGCCGACTGTTTCCAAGACGCTACTTTGCGCAGGTACTAAAAACGCCCTGTTGGCACGAGGATGGGCGAGTACAGAATCGATCATTTGTTTAGAGATGCACGGGCGGAAATGCACTCCGTCCAAATAGTTGTACTCGTTGTTCGTTATTTCGTTGACACCCGAAAAATCATAGATGCTATTCCCAAAGATTGTTCTCAGAATTTGCATGTCAGCGTAGTCGAATTGCATTTGATCATACAGCGGTGTGATCACGATATAATAGTTAGTGCCATGTTTTTTGAAAAGTTTGTGAATCTTCAAAAGAATATTTTCTTCGTTTACGGAAATCTGCTTTTTTTTCCTAAGCTGTTGGTTGAAACTCGCCCGTTCAAACAAAACACCCGCACTTTTTAGCGAATCAATTTTTCTTAGGTAGGCCTGATCCATTTCAGTATTTCCATAACCCTCCAAAATACTTTCTGAACAGATGTGTCGGTGATCGTTGGTTTTAAGATCAGACTCCCAATTCGGAAATACCATCCCCGAAACCCTGATCCCTAGCAATATCTTTAACTTATCCATAGTGAATGATGAAAAGAACATTTTATAGTGAGTAAAGTAATAATTGCCAGGGCTTTGATTCGTTAGCAAATAATGTTCGGTAGCAGAAATTCTTCCATCGTCCTTAAATGTGGTTCCATCAGTATCAAGGTAAATCACCACGTTGTCAATCTTGTAATTCAGCGAATCGAGTAATTTCAATTTTGCATAGATGCCCCCTATGGTTTCAAACCAATTTGCATAATGAAAGAAACATGAATTTTTAATTTTCTTATTGAGGTAGCACGCATATAGCTCAGCACTCCTGCTGCTTCCGAAAATAAACGAGTTGTAAGGTAAAGATGATTGAAGTAGTTTTTTTGTTGAGATATCCCCGAGGCCCTGGAAATTATATTTCCAGGAATAGTTTTTGTGATAACCAAAGTCCTCATAGACATCTCGTTTTATATATAATAGTGTCGGAGGCAACGCTGCCATGAACAGAATCCCGAAGAAGACCATATTTTTTAAAATAAAGCGTTTCATTAAAATTGGAAATAAATAAACTCTTCAGCCCTCCCAGAATAATACACCGTTATAACAAGCAAGGCATAATACATTGCATATCTCATTGGGCGTTTCCACCGGACTCCCAAAGTTGCAATCGCATATTGCTCCTCACGGCCCAACCATTCAATAATGAAAAATAAGACAACCAATAAGATGATCTTGTCCTTAGGCATCACTTCCGGAGCTTTGAACAAAGCGCCAGAAAAAATCCCAAACAAATAGCTAAGCGCGTGCGAAATGTTCTTTGCTCTAAAAAATATCCACGCGATAAGAGTTAAGCAAAAGGTGAATAGAATACTCAACGCCTCGCTCAACGATGGGAAAACCATACCCTTCGCTACGACATCAAGATTACTTCTGTTTTTATTAGCCAGCAGTAGCGGTAAGAAATAGATTGCGTTCAATGCTCCCCATGCGATAAAGGTCCAATTGGCGCCATGCCAAAAGCCACTGATGATGAATGTGATGAGGATGTTCCTCACTTTCATCCAGGTACTTCCCTGACTTCCACCTAGCGGGAAGTAAACATAATCACGAAACCAGGTTGACAAAGAAATATGCCACCGCCTCCAAAATTCTGCAATGTCTCTTGAAAAATAGGGGAAAGCGAAATTGCGCATCAAGTCAATCCCAAAAAGCCGAGCCGTTCCAATAGCTATGTCAGAATAACCAGAAAAATCACAATAAATTTGAAACGCAAACAGGATTGCTCCGACAACAAGCGTGCTTCCCGCGTATTGATTCGAATTATTAAAAATCTGGTTGGCATATTCAGCGCAGTTATCCGCTATTACAATCTTCTTAAAAAATCCCCACAGCATTTGACGCATCCCGTCAACGGCTTTGTTGTAATCAAAGGACCTTCGTGTATAAAATTGAGGAAGCAATTCTGTTGCGCGACCGATAGGCCCAGCTACTAATTGTGGAAAGAAGCTCACAAAGGCAGCATAGGTGATGAAGTCCTTGTTTGGCTCAAGTTTTCTCTTATAGACATCAATGGTATAGCTCAGAGATTGAAACGTATAGAAGCTCAGTCCAACGGGCAGAACTATGTGCAAACTACTGGCGTGAATTTGAGCACCGAAAAAGGAAAACGCAGCAATGAAGCTATCGAGGAAGAAATTGAAATACTTGAAGAACCCAAGGAACATCAGATTTACCAGGATGCTTATCCAGATAAGGAACTTTCTTGCGTTTGGTTTTTCCGTTTTTGAAAATCGGACGCCAATCGTATAATCCAGAATGGTACTGAAGATGATGAGGGACAAAAATCTCCAATCCCACCATCCATAAAACACATAACTGGCAACTACAACGAGAAAATTCTGAGCTCTTAAATTTTTAGCTGCAACAAACCAATAGAGTGCAAAAACAATTGGCAAGAATATTGCAAAGTCGATTGAATTGAAAAGCATAGCTCACTCAGATGTCAACAAAGAAAATTTATTAATCCGGAGCCTAAATTCAATGACGCCCATCGTCTAAATCAAAGACCTTTGTTATCGTACACCTCAATCGTATGGCTTAAATTGTTTTTGGTTCACCTCGTTGTTAAGCTGTCGGGGTGAGGAGAGGATTCGAACCTCCGACCTTGGCGCGCAGCGCGCCACGCACTAGCTGGAGATAGCACCGAGATCTATTAAAAAACGCTTTGCTCCACGTTTCTTTATCACATTTTCCAATTTAACAGCTTCGCTGCGTGTAGCAAGCTTTGTATTCCAAACCAGCCTCCATGGTATTCCAGTTGAAGTGAACTGCACATTTCCACTGTTGTGATAGCCAAGCCTTGCTTCTAAATTAGCAGGAGATAGCATCGAGATCTATTAAATAACGCTTTGCTCCACGTTTCTTTATCACATTTTCTAATTTAACAGCTTCGCTGCGTGTAGCGAGCTTTGTATTCCAAACCAGCCTCCATGGCATTCCAGTTGAAGTGAACTTCACATTTCCACTGTTGTGATAGCCAAGCCTTGCTTCTAAATTTTCAGAACTGCCAGTATAGTACTTGCCCAGTGAATCGCTAAATAATATATACACTACAAACTCTTGCATAAAAAACTAAGGTATTTGTCGGGGTGAGAGGATTCGAACCTCCGACCTTGGCGCGCTGCGCGCCACGCACTAGCTGGAGATAGCACCGAGATCTATTAAATAACGCTTTGCTCCGCGTTTCTTTATCACATTTTCCAATTTAACAGCTTCGCTGCGTGTAGCGAGCTTTGTATTCCAAACCAGCCTCCATGGCATTCCAGTTGAAGTGAACTGCACATTTCCACTGTTGTGATAGCCAAGCCTTGCTTCTAAATTTTCAGAACTGCCAGTATAGTACTTGCTCAGTGAATCGCTAAATAATATATACACTACAAACTCTTGCATAAAAAACTAAGGTATTTGTCGGGGTGAGAGGATTCGAACCTCCGACCTCTACGTCCCGAACGTAGCGCACTAGCCGGGCTGTGCTACACCCCGATGAAGAATCAAAAATAGCAATTCGTTTTAAAAATTTGATTGCGGCACCTGCACCAAAGTTCGAGGTCGAAACTTTACAAGGTTGAGAGAAGGGTTTTTCAAGTCCTTCCAAAAAAAGAGCAATCAAAACACTTGATTGCTCTTTTTAATATATAGATGGATTTCTTTTAGACTTCCATGGGCACTTCCATCAATAACACTTCTGAGTCAGAATTTATTTGGAATGAAATGTTTTCGGTATTCCAAATCCCGATGCCATCGCGTTTGTGCAAATCATTTCCATCAATTGTCAGATCGCCAGATAAGATGAACGCATAAACTCCATTTCCCTTTTTCTTCAATTCATAATTTACTGACTGCCCTTGATCAAACTGACCAAGATGAAACCATGCGTCTTGATGAATCCACACTCCTTCGCTGCCCTCATTCGGGGAAACGATTTGCTGAAACCGATTAAGCCTTTGATCTGCATCAAGAGTAATTTGCCCGTAGCGAGGATTTACGTTTTGCTTATTCGGGAAAACCCAGATTTGCAAAAACTTCACGGGTTTGTCGGTGTTCTTGTTCATTTCGCTGTGAGAAATTCCTGTGCCCGCACTCATCACTTGCACATCGCCACTTTTAATCACAGCAACGTTGCCCATACTGTCTTTGTGTTGCAAATCGCCTTCAAGTGGAATAGAAATGATCTCCATGTTGTCGTGAGGGTGTGTGCTAAAGCCCATGCCTGCTGCAACTGAGTCATCATTCAAAACACGGAGTGCACCGAAGTTAACGCGCTCCGGGTTATAATAATTTGCAAAACTGAATGTGTGGTGGCTCTGCAGCCAACCGTGGTTTGCAAAACCTCTCGTGTTTGCTTTGTGAATTATTGTATTTGCCATAAACTATCTTGATCTGCTCCAACCAGATCATGCTTTTTCAATTTTTACTGATGTCATTGTCAACGATCCGGCCACAGGTTTGTCGTTGAATAGAGAAATTTTTTCATCACCGCCTTTCAGTGCCAGTGCGTACAACAAAGGCAAGTAATGATCCGGTGACGGAATAGCTAAATCAAATGCTTTTCCTTGCGAAGCGTAATTGATCAACGGTTTATATTCTCCTCCTAAAATATATTTTTTCATTTTTTCGCTCGCCTCAATCGCCCAATCATAACCAAAAGCAGAATTAAGTTTGTCCCAGGCAACCATTCTGAGATTGTGCACCATATTGCCGCTGCCAATGATAAGTACTCCTTTGTTTCTCAGCGATGCCAATTCTTTAGCCAAATCAAAATGATATTGTGGAGTTTGTTTGTAATCCAAACTCAATTGAATTACGGGTACATCCGCATTGGGGTAAAGATGCTTTACTACACTCCACGCGCCATGATCGAGTCCCCAGCTTTGATCCAAACCAATCTCGGTTTTCTTAATGATATTTTTCGTTTCCTGTGCTAACTCCGGACTTCCTGCAGCCGGATATTGAACTTCATACAACTCGCGTGGAAATCCGCCAAAGTCATGAATGGTGCGAGGCTTATCCATAGCGGTTACAAAAGTTCCGTTCGTTTCCCAATGAGCTGATACCACAAGGATTGCTTGTGGCTTTGGAATCTCTTTTCCTACTTTTCTAAACCCTGCAACAAATTCATTTTCTTCGATGGCATTCATCGGGCTGCCGTGCCCCAGAAATAGCACAGGCATTTGGTCTGTGCTGCTCAGGGGATTTGTCAATTTATTTAGTGCGCTTAATTTCATAGTTGCTCCTCCTAACCCGGTTAAGGCTAACGATTTTATGAAAGTTTTTCGGTTCATTTGTTAAAACCCTCGAAAGAAAAGATTCCCTAAAAGCCGCCTGGCCGCATCGATCGGTCGACTAATGGTCATTTCTAAATTTACTGTTTTACAAACTGAACTTCAGCGCTGATTTTTACCTCTTCACTAACCAAAACTCCACCTGCCTCTAGCGCGGCATTCCAGTTTAAGCCAAAATCGGTGCGGTTGATTTTTCCATTCAAAGAAAACCCGGCCTTCTCATTTCCCCAGGGATCTTTGGTTATACCACCAAACTCAACGGTGAATGTTACATCTTTGGTCACACCCTTAATGGTAAGTTTACCTTTCAACTCATATTCGTCTTCGCCTTTTCTTTTAAAAGAGGTTCCAACAAACGAAAGTTCTTTGTAATTCTCTGCATCGAAGAAGTCGGCACTCTTTAGGTGCGCATCCCGATTATCTTCGTTAGTGAAAATAGATGAAGCATCGATGGTTGCACGCACTAAGGCATTGGTGAAATCTTTTCCGTCACTCTCGATCTCTGCGTTGAATTTTCTGAACTCACCCTTCACGTTGGTGATCATCAAGTGTTTTACTTTGAACACGATTTCACTGTGTGTTGGGTCTATTGCCCATTTTGTTTTTGCGTAGGTTTTTACTGTTGTTTCCATAGTTTGATTTTAATTTGTTACCGATTTATTTTATTGTTTAAGTTTTTTCATTTTAACAAAACATTTTTAGTTGAGCCTTGCTTCTGCATAAATAAAAACTGCATCCGTTCCATGGCTCTGCTCATCGAAAG
>JACOSO010000023.1 GCA_016178785.1 Bacteroidota bacterium
CTAATTCCTAATTCCTAATTCCTAATTCCTAATTCCTAATTCCTAATTCCTAATTCCTAATTCCTAATTCCTAATTCCTAATTCCTAATTCCTAATTCCTAATTCCTAATTAATTGTATCATTTAAGCCCATATTCCATCACCATAAAAGTGCCAGGAACGATTTTCGGTCTGGGATTTGGATTCTCGGCAGTTGCTGCAGGTGTTTCTCCATATTGAGCTGTCGATACAAACACGTGATGAGTCTTTTGATCTAACGTAATTGTTCTCGCCCCGGGAGCTGTTGCAACAGTTTCTACTACTTTGAATTCATTCGGAGAAATTTCTTTTACGACCGTCATTGATCCTTCGCCATTTGAACTGATCGCCAGTTGTAATTCGGGATCAAACACCACTCCATCAACCCGTTTACCGATTGGGACTTGAGCAACAATATTTCCTTTTTCCGAATCAATCAGCATCATCAAACCATTATGACAAACGGAAAACAACCGATGATTTTTTCTGTCGATAGCAAGGCCCGTGGGTTCTTCTCCAGGTGAGATTTTCCATTTGTTTTTGATGGCAAGAGTTTTGGCATCGAATGATACAATCTCGTGTGTGTCTTCTAAGTTGACAAAGATGGTACCGTTTTCATCAGAAGCACCGGCTTCCAATGCCGTTCCCCCAACATCTACAGTGCCGACTACTTTGCCTTCAGTAATATCGATTACTGTCACAGTTACATCACTGTGATTAAAGATAAAAACACGGTTCGAAAATTTGTCGAAAAGCAAAGCGTCCGGGTTTTTTCCGGTGGGCAATTCAATAATGGGCTTCAGAGTTTTCAGATCGAAAATAGTAACCGAATTACTGCGGCCGTTTGTTGTGATCCCCCTTCCTGATTTAGAAACAGCGATCACCCCATGAACCCCTTTCAAATCAGGAATCTCACCTATTTTTTCATGAGTATCTGAGTTTAGCACCTCAGCTTTTGTGCTGTGAGAAACATACAGACGTTTATTTTGTTCATCTGCACTTAGATAGTCCCAGCCACCTTCACCACCAATTACTGTTTTCTTAATTAATTGAAAATGCTGTGAGAAGGAAATAGTCACCAACAGATTGAGAACTAGAATCAAGCTTAACTTTTTCATAACACTGGGTTTTTACTCCAAGCAATGAAAACATTTTGAAGAGATTTTGAATTTTTAAGTTGCTATTTAAAATCCTTTACTAATACTTGGAGTGCCGCACGTGAAGATTGCTCAAGAATGACTCCCTTCAAGTTTCTGTATTCATCGAATATTTGTGAATCGTAATTTTTTACAGTGATCAGCGTAAGGCCGGAATTATAATAGACTTCAAAATTTTCGCTAAGCGTTTCGATCAATTTTAATACCCGGTTCTCGCGATAGTCTACACAAAACGAAAAGGAGATAGCTGAGTTCTGCATCATGTTGATGCGAATGCCGCTTTCGCTAATGGTCTGAAATATGATACCGAGCTGCTCTTCGTTGATGAACGAATAATCAGTGACCTTGCAAGAAATTAAACATTGATTTTCTTTGTGCACAATCAGTGGGGGGAGTTTATCAACATGGCATTCATGAATCTTAGTTCCGTCCAGCGATGAATCGACAAAACTTTTTACCAGCAATGGAATACCTTTGTTTGCTAATGGCTTGACCGTTTTAGGGTGAATTACTGAAGCTCCGTAGTAGGCCATCTCAGCGGTCTCTTTATAGGGCAGTTCTTCAAACACAATGGCATTGGGCAAACGTTTGGGGTCTGCACTCATCACACCGGGTACATCCTTCCATATGGTAACCGACTCGGCCAGTAACGAAGAGCCATAGATAGCAGCAGTAAAATCTGAGCCCTCACGGCCAAGGGAAACAGTTTCTCCTCTTGAGTTGGAGCCGATGAAACCTTGAGTGATAATAACTTTGTCATTCAACAGTACTTCAAGTGCTTTGATTTTTTTCCCTGTCGCATTCCATTCCACTTGCCCTTCACGATAAGTACTGTCGGTGTGGATATACTTCCTGGAGTCAATCCATTCAGAAGGCAAACCTTCTTGCAAAAAGAAATGATGGACAATCGTTGAAGAGATTATTTCACCAAACCCGATTACCTGGTCGTAAACAAAATCGTATTCGCTTTTTTGAGAAGCTCTATTCTGAAGCTCATCAAAAAGAGAATTGAGCTGGTCTGTTATTTTTTTTGGATCCTTAAATAGATCATTGACGATTTGAAAATGAAACTCCTTA
The DNA here is from genome assembly GCA_016178785.1 of Bacteroidota bacterium. Lineage (GTDB taxonomy): Bacteria > Bacteroidota > Bacteroidia > Cytophagales > Cyclobacteriaceae > ELB16-189. The sequence goes on from JACOSO010000023.1 coordinate 2,252, forward strand.
ATGTTATGGAATTCCTCCGCAAAGCTTTTTCCTGCCTGACTTAATGAAATGATTTTTTCTAAAGCGTCAGTAGTTTTGCCCATAGCAGAAACAACAACGAGCAATTGATTTCTCGAATGACTTTTAATGATCGATGTGACATTTTGTATAGCGGGCGCACTTTTCAAAGAAGCCCCTCCAAATTTAAATACCTTCATTCGGTTTCTATTGATTTCAAACGATTGCGATGTATCTTTGCGTGCAAATTTAACACCCTTAACCTAACATTTATAAAATTGTGGAATCATCGCGAATAGCTCTACCCATCGGAACGGCCTTGGACCGGTTTATCAAGAACAATCAGGAACAATTTCAGTATGCCAGTGGTGAGCTGTCGCAATTACTGCGAGACATAGCGTTGGCCTCGAAAGTGGTGAACCGCGAGGTGAACAAGGCGGGCTTGATCGACATCATGGGCGCGATGGGAACACAAAACACAGCGGGTGATCAACAGCAGAAGCTAGATGTGCTTGCCAATATTCGCTTTACACGGGCTTTGACCAAGGGTGGTGAGGCGTGCGCGGTAATCTCTGAAGAATCAGAAACTTATGTTGATTTAAATAATGATGGAAAATATGTGATCGCCATCGATCCATTGGATGGGTCATCCAACATCGATGTGAATGTTTCGATCGGAACAATCTTTTCCATTTACAGAAGAAAATCTCCGATTGGAAAGTCGATCAGCGAAGCCGACATCTTGCAAAAAGGCGAGGAGCAGGTAGCTGCAGGATATATCTTGTACGGATCATCAACGATGCTGGTGTTTACAACAGGTTTTGGAGTCAACGGATTTACTTACGAGCCATCGCTGGGTGAGTATGTGCTTTCGCACCCACACATGGAAATGCCGAAGGACGGAAAAATTTATTCAATCAATGAGGGCTCGGCAAATTCGTTTTCAGACCCGGTGAAGAAATACATTCAATATTGCAAAGACAATAATTATACTGCACGGTACATTGGTTCGCTCGTGGCAGATTTCCACAGGAATTTATTGAAAGGTGGAATTTACATTTATCCTGCAACGGCAAAAGACCCCAAAGGTAAATTGAGACTGATGTACGAGTGTAACGCACTTGCTTTCATTGCAGAGCAAGCAGGAGGTAGAGGCACTGATGGCAAGGGAAGAATTTTGGAAATTCAGCCCACAGCTTTGCATCAACGCACACCTTTTTATGTTGGCTCGGAAAGTATGGTAACGAAAGCAGAGAGTTTTTAAGATTGCAACTCAGTGGGCTTCAAAATTTCCGGGGCTTCTTTCGAGATAATCCCATACCACCTGATCAGCTTCTTGATATCTGAAACGTAAACGCGCTCCACGTCAAATTCGGGAAGAACAGATTTCATGAAGGCCTGCAATTCATTTGCATCGGATTCGCTGTCGAGACCTAAGTCATTGCCAAACTGCGCATTTATCTTTTGAAGTACTTCAACCAGCGGAACCGTTCCTTCTTTAGTGGTAGTGTAAATAGAAATTTCATTTAGCACTGAAATCCGATGAGTAGCACCAGCTACAATTTTTGTCTTGGCAGCATCGATTGACTCAAGGACGACTCCTGCTTTCCCCGGTTTTAGTATTTTGTACAAACCGCTTTTTCCGCTTACCGATGCAATTTCCGAAATCTCCATTCTTAAAAAATTTAGTGGCGCAATATTAGCGAATTCTATCATTCGATAGGGCTTTTTTGAAATCAGGTTTTTGATTTCCATTTTTAAATAAATTTTTGTTCGCTGAAATATGAACCTTGGTCATTTCAAGCCGAAATGCTACAATATCATTCCTCTATATTTTTAGACCCATAATAGGACTTTAATTTATATAAAATATATTGCGCAAGCTCTTATAAAATCGAAAAAATGAGACTTTTTCCTTATACCTTAATTAGATTAGGCGGTGACTCTTTCAATAAAATAGAAATCTTAGAATCACAAAAAACATTGGGAGTTGTTAAGAAATTTATAAATGAAAGGGCTAATCTCCATATAGAAAAATTAAAGTTGTGCGAATTGTTATTCGAGTATATTAAAATTTCAGATAATCGTAAGACTCAAAATATTTTACAGAATTTTAGAAGAGACCTATTTAATGAAAGAACGATAACGCTTGATAGGTTAGAAGAAATTACACCACTCTTGCATAGCGAACTTAGATCGGTTTTAACCTCATATTTGGATTCTTATGCCCAAAAGAATCAGAGATTTGAGGAAATCTCTAGAATTTTTAAAAATGAAATTTCCGAGGAAAGATGTTCTTTGCAAAAGATTTCAAATAGTTCTGTGTTGAAGAAAGGGCTTTTGCTGTCAAGCAAGACATTCCTTGATGCGCTCACTATCTATCAAAAGAATTTGCCAAATTCTTTTGGTAAAAAAGAAGAACAAATTGAGCTTACACTTCTGAAGTACGTGGCGAGGATTCATGCCAAGACTTCACCCTTTAGTACCTTTACTAACCTTTCAATAGGTAGGCTTGCTGATTTAGATAAGGTTTTTTTTAAGCTTTCAGATAAAAATTATTTTGGCGAAAAAGTAAAGAGTCATATCCGATTAAATAATGTTCTATTGAAACTTTTATTAAAGGTCTTCAGAAGAGAAAAAAGCATTTACCTTAATACTTACTTAAAATTAAATCCCACGGTTAGCTCAAACTCGCTTTCTTATAGATTCTTAATTAACAAGGATAATATTGAGTCTTTCCAAGAGATTAAAACAAATTCAGTTGTTCAGTTGGTTTATTCAAAATTAATTTCTTTGAAAGGCGGCATTCGGTTTAAGGACCTTATAACAGATTGTCTAAACCATATTGAGGGTGATTTTAATAAAATAGAAGAGTATATATATAAACTAATCAAATTGGGTTTTATAGAATTCCAATTTAATACATCTGCCATGGACTCTGATTGGGATAAAGCCCTAATTAGAAATTTATTAGAAATAAAAGATGATGCGCCAATAGTGTCAGAAATTATTGACGTATTGACTGAGTTAGAAAAGTCGGCAATTGATTATGGAAATGCAAGCGTTATTGATAGGGAAGAAATTTTAAAAAAAGCATATTTAGAATTTAGCGACTTGTATTTAAAGTTGCATAAATCAGCGGGGCTTCCTGAAAGTGAAAGGTTACTTCACGAAAGTATAGATTCTGTAGTTAAGCAAAAGCAAGAAATTATTAAAAAGAAACAAGGTCTTCCTGAAAACAAAATATTTGAGGATGCTGAATCAACGGAAATGAACATAACTCTCGAACAACTGTTTTATGAAGATACAACAAGATTCGTAGATGCTGAATGCGACACAAAAAGTGTAACTGAATTAGTCAAATTAGTTAATTCTCTTCAGGAGGAGCTAGGAATTTTCGCGTTGCATGAAGATGAAAAAGATAGGATGAGGGATTTTTTCATTCGGACATACGGTCAGGATGGAAGTATTAGCCTTCTAAATTTCTACGAAGATTTTTCACGAGAAGATTTGGCAAACAAGGATTTAGTGAACAAGAATGGGGATGTACCAAGGATAAATGAAAGATCGATCAGGAAGAAAAATTGGCGAAAAAAAGTAGCAGAATACATTAGCCATGAGTTAAATATTAATGAAATAAATATCAACCTTGATGTGCTTAGGAAAATTAACTCCGAAGTAGGGACCAAAAAGGATAATAACTCTTCAAATTCCTATGGCTGTTTTTTGCAAATGTTCACAACAGATGAAGGTAAATTATCTGCAGTAATAAATGCAACTTTTGCTGGTTACGGGAAATTGGCAAGTAGGTTTTTGCATCTATTTGATAAAACTGTATTAGAAGAGACTAGAAAGTATAACAATGACCTGAAGGCTGACAACGAAATTTTTGTTGAAAATTGCGATGCTTCAATTAATAATGCAAATATGCATCCTGCATTAATGCCATACGAAATATGGATGCCTGGAAGTCAAAATAATGGAAGTTTTCAGGATCGTTTATCAATTACAGAGTTTAGTTTGAGTTTGGTCGATGATGAGCTAGTCCTTAAACATGTACCATCTGATAAACTAGCTTATTTTTTTGATTTGGGATTTCAAGGGACTGGAAGGTCAAAGCTTTTTCAAATGTTGGATTTTTTCTCAAAAGCGAAAATTGTGTCTTATTCACCGCTTGTAGAGATAATTAATTCAGAAGTAGAGAATACTTTTTTTCGTGAGAGAGAAAAAAAAATAGTAGTATATCCTCGAATAACATTCGAGGTAAATTTAGTTTTGCAAAGGAAAACTTGGGCTATTCCTAAAGAATTAATCCCAATAAAATTGCAAAATGAAAACCCGTTAGAATACTTTATTAAAATCACTGATTGGAGAATCAAGAATTTAATTCCGGAGGAAATCTATGTATATCTATATGTGCCTTCGCAAATGAAATCAGTAGACCCTTCTTTGCTAAGAAGGATAACTCGAGACGACTATAAGCCACAATATATAAATTTTAAAAGCCTGTTGTACGTTAGTCTGTTTGAGAAAATTATGAAGAAGGCAGCTCCTACTATTAAAATTCAAGAGATGTACCCTACTTCATCCCATCTCATAAATATTGATATGGATAAGTATTTCATGGAGTTTTTGGTACAATGGTATACTTAAAAAAAAATAGAATGAAGTCCGTTAGATCAATTAAAGATGGGGGCGATTGGATGTCCGCTTACCTCTATTATAACGAACCATGGGATATGTTTTTGCTAAGTGCTGTGCTCCCTATTGTAGAACAATACAACTCGTTGAATCTTATTAATAGGTTTTTCTTTATTCGATACTGGGAAAGAGGTCCCCACATCCGCCTTAGGCTGAAACTAACCGGTAGGTTAAATAGAGAAAAAATTAAGTCTAATTTGATTGAGCACTTTACTGGATACTATAATTCGAATCCGTCAATTAGAAATGAGCGGCCAGTTCAATCCGATTGGAGGTTGAATAATTCAATTTATTTTATTGATTATGAACCTGAGTATGAGCGTTATGGGGGGTCATTTGGATTAGAGAAGTCTGAGGAACAATTTGAATTGTCATCCAAAACGATTCTTAAAATATTCGAAGACAACCACGAAATTGAATATAAAAGAAAGATTGGGTTAGCGCTTAAGATTCATATCGCATTTGCATTTGCAATTGGGCTTACACTGAATGAAGTAACCTATTTATTTGAAAAATTATTTGAGGATGGGCTTCCGAATATATTATATCCAGGCGTGGTTAATATTAATGATCCTGAATTTAAAAAAGCAAAATCAAATTTAGTGGAGGAAATTCACAAGTTATATGAAATTCAAGAAAATCAACTCCAGGTTCTTTTTGAAACAATGTGGGGGCATCTTTCTGTCTCAGGAAAATTTGAACAAGAATGGATTGATTTGTGGGTGGATGGGACTATAAAAATTGACTCGGAAATTGAAAAAGGAATAGGTAGAATTCAAATTCCTGCTTGGTATTTAAAATTATACGAATCCCATGTTTCTCATCTCAGCCATAAAAAATGGTACCTATATAGGGCTTATATACATATGACGAATAATCGGTTGGGGATAGCCAATAGGGATGAACCATATTTGGCATATATCATATTTCAAAGTGCCCAAAAATTGCTTAAAAAATATATATAATACCCTTATATGGTGCCAAATATTTTAAAAGAGGCAATAAGAATTGGAGATGATCTTTTATGTGATTTAAAAGAGGATGAACATGGGCTATATTCTGAGACTGTTCAAGAGGGTGGACAATCTTATGGCAAATCTGAAAATATTTACTTGGGTGTTTCAGGCATCGTTTTATTTCTAATTGAATTATATAAGCATACAAAACAAGAACGTTATCTTAGTGCTATTACCAATCTAAGTCGTTGGGTAACCAACTATTCTAAATCAAACACCACATACAATTATTCATTCCTGACTGGACGACTTGGGGTTTCTTATACTTTATTGCAAGTTTTTGACTTAACCAAAAAAAATGAATATTTAAGAGACGCTTTGGAGTTGTCTCGCAATTGTGAACAATTCATAAACGCTTACAATGATAAGAAAGTAAACGATTTTCTAGTTGGTATTTCTGGGTCGATTATCCCCCTAATGCACTTGTACATTGCTTCGAAAGAGATTTGGCTAATAGAAAAGATTAATCTTTATGTAGCTGCTCTTCTCGATCGCATCCATTTTGGTGCTATTGGTTTTTATTGGGATAAAGACAGGAAGAACACAAAACCCTTATGCGGATTTTCTCATGGAGTATCAGGAATCGGTTACGTATTTTTAGAACTAGGATATTTTTTTCAAAATCCAACATTTTATTGGATATCTGATCAAGCCTTTAAGTATGAATCATATTATTATGATAGCTCAAAGAAAAATTGGCCAGATTTTAGGAAAGGTTACTCTGATTCTCGTTTTGAGAATAACAAACAATTGATGCAGGAAGTAGGTAAGCAGAAATTTAATGAGGCAAACTACATGACCGCATGGTGTCATGGTGCCCCTGGAATAGGGTTAACTAGATTAAGGGCATATGAATTAACTAATGACAATTCGTACCTCACTGATTTGCACTTAGCTCTGGAATGCACAAAAGAGGATTTGAGAAATGGCGAAAATAATACATACACACTATGTCATGGCTTAGGGGGCAACGCCAATCTATTTATTGAAGCAAATAGAGTTTTAGTAGATAGTGACCTTTTGGTGATTAGTAGACAAATTGCCCTTGATGCAATAAAATGTAAACAAACTGTTAATAAATATTATTCTGGTTATTCTAAAATTGACATTGAGGATACAAGCTTATTCATGGGAGATGCTGGCATAGGTTATTACTATATTCAAGTTACCGACCCCGAGGGTACTCCGTCCATATTGATGCCAAGGCTTAAAGAAAGATCCGGAGTAAATTTATCATTCCAAAACTATTCATCTGAATTCGCGATCAGCATAAGTGAGCTAAAGAAAAGACTATTTATGAAACTTTTCCCAAGAACTTTAGCTCTTATCAAATGTTATTCTGAAGATCTTTATGAAAATAGTTTTTTTAAAGAGAATAAAATTTGTATCACTAATGATCCATTTATTAAATGTTGCAAATTGCATCTTGAGCAAATTATTTTACTTGTTCCTCAAGAATCTATGCGACTGCAATTATATGACATTTGGGAATTGGAGAGTAAGATAGTAGAAGCAGACTCCTCAATTGTAAGTTATTATGCGTTAGAATTACAGAATTCGATTAATGCCGATAAGGAAAAATTAATTGTTGGATCTCTTCTTGAGTCTTATTCCGAATCAATTTTGAAATTAAGGGATGACATTTTAATAGTAAAAAATTTTTGGAAATGGCCATTGAGCTCCTCTGATATTGCAATTCAAACTGAAGATAGAGGGGGATTTTATACAGCAATAGTTCCTGAAGTCAAATCCACAAAAGAATACAGACTTACGCACTTTAGTTATTTAATATTATCCTCTTTTCTAGAGGAACGAAGCATTTCAAAAATGCTCTCATTGTTAAGAGGAAATTTTGAATTAAGCGATTTGAAAGATGAGTTTGCGTTCAGGGAAAAAGTGGAAATGCAGTTGAGGTTAGCAATCCAAAATCATTTTCTTGTCATCATTTGAAAAATCTTTTAATGACTCAGGATTTAATTATCAAGCCTCTTGCAAACTATACTCCGCAAATTGGCAATTTGGTCTCCATGATGCAATTGGTACGTACCCATTCCCTTAATATAATTGGAAACCTTGGTGTCAATCAACTTGATCGTTTGTATGATAATAAGAGTAATTCTATTGGTGCCTTGCTAATGCATAATGCGGCATTGGAGGCTGCCCATCAGGCTTGGCTTTTTGAAGATAGGGACTTAACAAGACAAGAGCTAGAATATTGGTATGGATTCTTACCCGGTCAACTTGGAAAGCTAAGAATAACCGATCATAAATCAGGCTATTATATTCAAATTTTAAATGAGGTTAGAAGTAAAACATTGGATTATCTAATGAAGAAGACTGACGAATGGCTATATTTTGAGAAAATCCATAGTGGCAAAATAAAGTGCAATAACTTTTACTTATTATTTCATTTGATTGAAGACGAGATAAATCATAGGGGGCAAATATTATGGATGTTAAAAAGATTCGTTTAAGAATAAAATAAATAATACTACGGGACAAGGTGAAAACCTGGTCGATGAAAGTACAGATATCCTTCAATATTTTCGAATGGACTGATAGTTGGCTTATGGAACTGGTTGGCACCAAACGCTACTACAATAATGATCTGAAGTACTGCAGGCTGTACATGTAGCGCTTCCTGTACAGGTGCAGGGCGCACATGTTCCAGCTGTTGCGCCACCCTTTACATTAGCATCCTGATTATTCACAGTAGTTACGAAACTTTGAACTTCAAGCTCCTCCAAAGTTAATTTTTTGTTTTCCATAATTTTCGGGGATTTAGTTATGATAAATATAAAGCTTCCAACAATACTTTGCAAATCAATAGATATTATCTGTGTTACTTCTAAATTTATTGATGACCCTCTCGATAAGTCTATAGTCCTTTGTTATTATTTCTGCCTCACCTTTCATTTCTTGCTTAAATTCAAGCGTCCGATTGTTACTAGTTGCTAACTTATTGGGTAAATCTAAAATGATAGTGTATAAGCCATCTGAAGGCACTAATGAAATAGATTTTATTTTTCCTATTACCATTCCAAATTCAGTGAAGGGATAGTTATCAAATCGTAAATTAACTCTCTGACCAATTCTGACTTTTCCAGATCCTAGGATAGGCATTTTTATTATACCAAAGATGTTATTGGTTTCAGGAATAATACTTAGAACATTATCACCTTTTTTTATATATTGGTTGTTACTCCAGAATTCTCCGAGTGAAACTTTACCTTTGATTGGTGCCTCGAGAAGAAAAAGTTGTTTCCACTCAGCTAATTTGCTTTTCAGATTTTTGTGTGCCTCCTGAAAAACTAGCTCAAGATTCGAGGACACAGTGATTTGTTCAATTTTTAGACTTTCAATTTGGTCCAATAATTCTAGTTTTAAAACTGAATTCTGTGAGGAGTTAATTATTGCCTGTTGATAGGCTAATTTTATTTCAAGATAGTTTGCATAGGATAGATCAAAATCAATTTCCGAAATAACTTTCTCATGAAACAACTTTGAGTCAATTTGAAATTTCCTCTCATAAACGTGCAGCTTCTCTGCTAACGTTTTTATTCGACTTTTAAACTGACTTTGCAATGTGTCAGATAGTTTAATTCGGTATTCCAGCTGGTCAATCTTTTTCTTATGTTTATTTAAATGCTTGAAATGAAGAAGTTCCTTTACGGACTTGTAGAAGTTACTGTATGCTTCTTGAATAGTTCCTAAGTTTAGATTATGATAAAGTGGACTTAACTTACTGTTCTCGGATTCGGTGATAAGAGAATCGGAAGAGAACTTTAGTTTAGCTATTAAGAACAAAGCATCCTCAACAGAAGCTGAGTTTTCAATATACCCTAATATGTCGCCCTCGTTTATTGATTGATTATTTTTCGTTAGAAAAAAAACCTTCCCTTCTGAGCGTGCAACTATTCGAGTTGGTGGCACTTCTGTGGTTATCACTACCTGTGCGGGAATCTTATCGGGATATTTTATAAAGAAGGAAAGACCAATCAAAAGGAAAACAGTTGTGAATAGCGCAGTACTACCCCATCGGATAAACCATGAAGGATCGCTATTTATTAAATCAACTAATTCCTCTCGTTCATCAAATCGCCTGAAATATTTCATAATTAAATGCCAAGCTCAAGCTGATTTTGAACTAGGTTAAAATAATTGCCTCTATTTTTGATTAAATTTTGGTGAGTTCCAATCTCGACTATCTTACCATTCTCTAAAACTATAATTTGGTCAGCCGATGCGACAGTACTTAAACGATGTGCCACAATAACAACAGTTTTTCCTTCGTAAAAAGGTTTTAACTTATGAATAATAACACTTTCATTCTTAGCATCCAGTGCATTTGTAGCCTCATCAAAAAACAAGTAATCAGGATCTTTATAGATTGCTCTTGCGATAAGAATTCGTTGTCTTTGACCTTGGCTCAATTCAGTGCCGTCTGCACCCAGTTTTGTATCAAACCCGAGATGTGAGCTATTAACAAAGTCCTTTACATTTGATATTTCAATGGCACTACTTAGTTTTAGAATATCAATTATTTCCTCACCAAGTGCAATATTTTTTGCTATACTGTCTGAGAAAATATATCCATCCTGAAGAACAGCACCACATTTATCTCTCCATGTTCTCCCGTTTATTAAATTTAAGTTGATCTGACCAATACTTAGATCTCCATTTGTCGGTTTATATAACTTGAGTAGGATTTTCAATAAGGTTGTTTTGCCGCTTCCGCTAGCTCCAACAATAGCGGTGATTTTATTTTCTGGGATAATCAAATTTATATTCTTAAGGACAAAATTTTCGCATGATGGATATTTAAAACTTATATTTTCAAGTGTAATAGTTTTGTTTTGTGGTGGAACATCGGTTTTATTTCTTATTAGTTCCTCTTCTTCCTTGCTAAAAATTTCTTCAAACCTTTCAAAACTTATTTTTGCATCCTGTGCACTATGTATAAATCCTACTGCTTGGCTAATTGGAGAGTTCATTTGACCAATTATGTATTGAATCGATAACATCATTCCAAGAGTAATTTCTCCATTAATTACGGATTGAGCAGAAACAAATGTTGCAAGGATATTTTTTAATTCGTTGATAAGGAACGCTCCTCCTTGTTGGTATTGATTCAAGGTCAGATTCTTAATGTTAGTTCTGAAAATTTTTCTCTGTACTTTTTCCCAATTATCTCTTTTTTCCGCTTCAGCGTTATATATTTTTATATCTTTCATTCCGTTGATTATCTCAAAAAAACTCCCTTGAGTTGAACTCGTTTCTGAAAAAAGTTTGTTGTTAAGCTCTCTTCTTTTTTTCATGAATAAGAGTACCCAAATAAGATAAAGGGCGCTTCCTATAAAAAAGATGCAAAATATCTTTAGGTTATAGTACAGTAGTACAATTCCAAATACTATTAAGTTAATAAGTGAGAATAGAATGTTAATAGACGATGTGGTTAAAAAGGCTTCAATTTTTCTATAGTCACCAAGTCGAACCATTAAATCCCCAATTAATTTATTATCAAAGAAGCTTTGAGGAAGTTTCATTAATTTAGAGAGAAAGTCGGACATAAGAGAAATGCCAATTTTGTTGCCAATGTGGAGCAAAATCCAATTCCTTATAAAATCCACGGTTACCCTGCTAAAGAAGAGAATTAATTGGGCAATTAATATAATATTGATGAATGTTAGATTTTCTTGATTGATCCCAATATCCACTAATGATTGAGTCAAAAATGGAAAGATCAACTGCAGCAAGCTTCCCACAATCATCCCGATAAGCAGTTGAAGAAAATACCTTTTATGAGGATTGAGGTATTGAAAGAGAATCCTAGTGTCTCGAATTTTCTCGGAGTCATCATTGCTATCATAAAAATTCGAAGTAGGTTCTAAAAAAAGAACTAAACCTGAATCTTCCTCACTTTCCATTGTCCAACCTGAACGAAACTCGTCTGAATTGTATTTAATTAAACCATGGGCTGGATCTGAGACATACACATTATTATTGCTGATCTTATAGACAACAATGAAGTGATTTTTGCGCCAAAACGCAATCATGGGTAATGGGACATTCTTTAATTTATCAAAAGGAATTTTTGCAGATAATGTCTTAAGACCAATGGATTCTGCTGCATCTTTTAATCCCAATAGACTCACACCTCCTCTGTTTTGTGAGCTTCTGATTCTTAAAAATTCTAGTGAATATACTTTGCCATAGTACTTTGCAATTGCCTTTAGACAAGCTGGTCCGCAATCCATTGAGTCAAGCTGCCTATAAAATGGGAAACCTCTCATCAAGATGAGATATTTAGGTTACAAATTATTATAGTTTTACAGCTTAACACTGTGTATCTAAATATTTAAAGAGCAGTATTAATTTTCAAAGATCAATTTTTTCTTGAGTATCTTCAAATTGCATTGCCTTATGACTTCATGAAGATTTATTCCTTCTCCCGTTCAGTAACTTTAGAAAAATTCATCACAAAATAGATCATACTTAAAATCGCGACAAAAATAGCCAAGCCTATCACTTCCTTAGCCGACAGATTAGAGAGAAACCAAAGGATGGTGATAATGGCAATTATTGGAACTGTGTAACCTCCCGCAATTTTGAATGCGGCCTCGTCTTTTTCTTTTTTCATTCTGAATTTAATTACCGCAAGCGCAACGCCCATGTAAATCAGCAATGCAGATGAGGATGCAAAGATGGCAAGCTGCCTGAATTCGCCCGTGATCGAAAAGAAACAAGTCAGAATAGCATATACAATAATTGAAATGTAGGGTGTCGAATATTTTGAATGAACACTCGAGAGTTGCTTTATCGGAATCACCTGATCTTTTGCTGATCGAAACAGTACCCGGGGCATGTTCATACTATCGCTACTAAGGTATCCAGCCATTGAAATGGCGGCACCTGCAATCATCATGGTAACACCAATAGGCCCGAATAATTGCCTGGCAACTTCTGCCAATGGTGAGGCTTTGAAATTTGAAAACGAGTCCCCTAAAATTCCTTGTGCCACTAATTGAATGGAGATATAAAAAATAAGAATGATTGAAAAACTCAGGAAGATAGCTTGCGGCACAGTTCGCTTCGGGTTCTTCACTTCGCCACTGATGCTTAGACTTCCTTCGGCACCTTGAAATGCAAAGAAAAGAATAAGCGAAATCTTGCCGAGGTCTGATAATTCGGGTACACCCTTCCATGCAAGATTGGATGTCGCAACTTTTGTAATACCAAATAGAATCAAAAGCAGGAGAGGGGTGAGCTTCGCTATAGTGGTAATCTTCACCAGAGTAATTCCTTTTTTCACTCCGATGACGTTTATAATAACAAGCAATGAGAAAATCGAAATAAGGAAAAAGGCCTTAGCAAATGAGCCTTCAAATAAGGGGATAAATGTGGCCAATGTGTTAACCAATGCATTAGCTACAGCCGATGCTGCCATCAGCGAAGAGCCAAATACAAATATGTTAGTGGTAAGAAACCCGAAATAATTTCCAAAAGCTTGTTCAATATAAGCGTAAGCGCCACCGGTCACGGTAACTCTGCTTCCCACCTCGGCAAAACAAAGCATGATCATGGTGATGAGAAATCCGCAGAATAGATAGGCGAGAATTCCAGCTGCTCCTAGTTTCTCACTTACGATAGCGGGCAAGACGAAAATTCCCGAGCCGATTACTATATTGACAATATTTGAGGTCAGTCCCCACAAGCCAATCTCGCGCTTGAGGCCTTCTTCGCTACTCTTCTCCATTTTTTAATGAAGTTGAAATGAATTCGAGCACTTCTTTGCGCCCCGTTTTTTTCTCGGCAGAGGTTACAAACAGAGGGGGGAGTTCTTCCCATTGCTCAAACAGTTTTGTTTCAATCGCCTTTCGAGAGCGCGGAAGTTCTTGTTGTTTTAGTTTATCGCTTTTGGTGAGGATAATCGCCATCGGTAATTGCTGTACGCCCATCCACGTGATAAATTCAAAATCGATTTTTTGAGGAGTCAGCCGCGCATCGAGCAAAACAAAAGTGCAATACAAATTCTCGCGGTTTTTCAAATAGTGTTCGATCATTTTTCCCCAATTGTAACGGGCAGTGCGACTTGCTGATGCATATCCATATCCGGGCAGGTCCACCAGGTTCCATTTCCCGTTAATTAAAAAATGATTTATCGTTTGGGTTTTGCCGGGAGTTGATGAGGTTTTCGCAAGATTTTTTCGCCCCACTAATAAATTGATCAGTGAAGATTTGCCCACATTTGATCGACCAATAAAGGCAAACTCAGGGTGCTGGGAGAGCGGGCATTTACGCCAATCGGTTGAACTCATTACAAACTCGGCAGACTCAATTTTCATTGTAGGCTTAAAGTGTTAATTGAACGGCAAAATACTAAAGATGTAATAAATACGCATTTTATGAAGAATCCCATCTTTCCTTTTAATTGGATTTTTACTTAACTTGCTTCATTGACATATTCTGTCTGACAAACTATTTTTTAATATGACTATTTCAAGAAGGCTACTTATTTTTTTAGCCCTGATTTTGTCTGCAACCCTGACCCTGAATGCACAGGATTTGCCGCAGGATAAAAAAACTTCTCAAGACTACATGGCTATTGCTGTAGAGGTAATGGCAAGCACTCGCGCTATTGATGATGCGCGAGATCAGATGGTTTTGGCCGCCAATTACGACACTACTAATATCAAAGCGAATTTTGAAGCAGGCCACATGCACATCGAATCTATTGGGAAAGAACTTGCAATAAAATATTTTTTACGCATTTACAGACAGAACCCCAACTATCGCTTTGATCTTGAATACTGGATCGGCAAAAGCTATCAGTATGGATTGAAGTTCGATCAAGCGATTGATTATTATACCCGCTACAAAAATAAATTGAAAAGTAAAGCCGGGTACGCAGGAAAAGATAAAGTTGAAATGGACGAAGTGGATCGCAGGTTAATGGAATGCAATAATGGAAAAGAATTTTTAGCAAACCCGAAGCCATATGCGATAACTAATATGGGCAGTGCAATAAATTCCCCTCAAGAAGATTATGCTCCTGTATTGACTGCAGATGAAAGGGAAATTGTATTCACTACACGGAGACAAGACGAGAACACTTCGCCTGACGTGGCCGATGACAACAAATATTATGAAGATATTTTTGTTGCTACCCGCGATGGCGCCAATTGGAAAAGCGCGAAGAATATTGGAAATCCGGTTAACACCAAGTACAATGACTCAAATCTGACCCTTTCGCCTGACGGAAGTTTGCTGTTTGTCTATAAGGACGAAGGAGGCGGTGACATCTATGTATGTGAGAAGAATAGAGATGGAAGTTGGGGGGAGCCAACACCACTGCCGGGAATCATAAATTCATCGGCTCGCGAGTCCTCCGTATCAATCACTGCTGATGAAAAAACACTTTATTTTGCCAGTGAGCGCCCAGGTGGTTTCGGGGGATCTGATATTTATGTCTGCACCAAAGATTCGAAAGGTGAGTGGAGTCGGGTGAAAAACCTAGGCCCCAAAATCAATACCGAGCTGGATGAAGACGGACCATTCATTTCTTTCGATGCCAAGACGCTTTACTTCAGCTCTGAAGCGCACAAAGGGATGGGTGGGTTTGATATTTTCAAAATTGAACTATTGAACTCTGAAAAAAACGAATGGGGCGATCCGGAAAATATTGGTTATCCCGTTAATACACCAGATGACGACATCTATTTTACAACATCCAAAGACGGCAAGAGGTCTTATTACGCTTCAGTGCGTGACGAGGGGTTAGGCTATACGGATATTTACGTGATCACTGCAGTAGAAGAAACAAAAAAACAACCTGACGTAGTTGCGAAAGAACCTGTTAAGGAACCTGTCAAAGAAGAGCCTATAAAGGAGCCGGTGAAGGAAGAGCCAAAGAAAGAGGAGCCAAAAAAGGAAGTTCCAAAGAAAGCTGTTCAACCTATAAAATATTTGTTGAATGTGGTCGATGCGGAAACCAAGCAACCGCTTGACGCAAAGGTGCGAATGCAAGGCCTAAAAGACAAAGTGGTGGTAGGCTCCGTGGAAAAGGGGAATGGTGCAATAGAGTATGCAATAAAGTCAACCGCTGCCAAAGACTATCGAATTACAGTTGAAAAAGAGGGCTACATTTTTCAGACGTTAAATGAAAAAATTCCGGCAGCAACTACCGAGGAAAAGACAATTATAAAAACGATTGAAATGCGCAAACTTGTAGTAAATGCGGTTTCGATTTTGAGAAATGTCTACTTTGATTTCGAAAAAGCTTCTTTCAAAACCGATAGTTACGGGGAGTTGAACAGGCTCGAGACAATGATGAAACAGAACCCGAATCTTCAAGTGGAGATTTCCGGTCATACTGATAAAGTAGGATCAAAAGTCTATAATAAGCGCCTTTCGCTTCGAAGGGCTAATGCTGTTAGAAGCTTTCTTACTTCGAAAGGAGTTGACCCACGTAGAATCAAAACCGTTGGTTATGGAGAAGAACGACCCATTGCCAGCAATGATGATGATAAAGAAGGCCGGGAATTAAACCGCAGAGTTGAATTTAAGGTACTCGGAAATTGATTAGCATGTGTTGAAGTGTTGATGTTTGGATGTGTTGAAGTTTAATGGAAATCTGCAAATTTTACTACGGAACACAACACTTGTAAATATTATTACATGAGCACGTGAGTACTTCAACACATCGGCACGTTTTTCTATCTTTGAAAAAAAATCTTTTGACAGTAGTACCTTATAAAAATGACGCCACCCCCAAGAAAGCGCAGGTGGCCCGCATGTTTGATTCCATCAGTGGTAATTACGATTTCCTCAACCATTTTTTAAGTTTAGGAATTGACATCCGCTGGAGAAAAAAAGCAATCAGTTTGCTGCAAGATGAAAAACCAAAAATGATTTTGGATGTTGCCACCGGCACCGGTGATTTTGCGATTGAAGCTTTGAAACTGAACCCCGAGAAGATTATTGGAGTCGATATTTCTGAAGGGATGCTTGAGATCGGCAGAAAGAAGATGAAAGCGAATGGACACGAAAGTATTATCGAGTTGAGATCAGGCGATTCAGAAAGTCTTCCCTTTGAAGAAAATAAATTCGATGCCGTGATCGTTGCTTTTGGAGTGAGAAACTTTGAAAACTTAGAAAAAGGATTAGCTGAAATTCTGCGGGTGCTTAAGCCGAATGGCCGGGCCGTTGTACTGGAATTTTCAAAGCCGGCTTCCTTCCCGATGAAGCAGCTTTATTCGTTCTACTTCAATTCAATCTTACCTAAAATCGGAAAGGTGGTTTCGCATGATTCTTCAGCTTACACTTATTTACCCGAATCTGTTCAGGCCTTTCCTGATGGACGCGATTTTTTATCAGTGCTTTCAAAATTAGGTTATAAAAACGCAACATGCCAGCCACTTACTTTTGGAATAAGCTCGCTGTACACCGCTACAAAATAGCGGTCATCCTTCTGGTTTTTGCGTTGATTCCGCTGAGGGGCAATGCGCAACTGTTCCGTTGGGCTAAGCAACACAATCCAGATTATGACAGACGAAAAATTTCCTACGGATTCAGTATTGGACTGCATACATCCTCGTATCAGGTAAAGTACTCAGACAAATTTGTTACCTCGAAGTTCGACACGGTTCATTCTGTGCAGCCCGTTTTTCTGGCTGGTTTTTCACTGGGCTTCTTGGTCAACTATCGATTCAATGAATTTTTGGATTTGCGACTGATGCCCAAGGCCGGATTTTATGCCCATAAGTTGTTCTACTACTTCACAAATGCACCTACTCAATCGCAATTGGTCGAAACTACTTTGGTTGAAATGCCTTTGCTTCTGAAATATAAATCCATGCGAAGAGGAAATGTGCGGATGTACATGATCGGTGGAATAACTCCCGCATTTGAGGCTTCCGGAAAAAATGATATAGGGAACTCCACTGCAGGCCTGTCAATTCAAAAACATAACATCAGCCTTGACATGGGTATGGGCTTTGATTTTTATTTTCCTTTTTTCAAATTTTCGCAAGAGATTCGGTTTTCGCGAGGCATCTCAAATATGCTTGGCTCTCAGCACACTATTTATCAAGACCCAATCAGCCGCTTGAACACAAATACAGTTTCTGTTTATTTTATCTTTCAATAATTTATGGACAAAAGAATTGCGCTTGTCACAGGCGCCACATCCGGCATAGGCGAAGCTACTGCGCGACTACTCTCTAGAAATAATTTCAAATTAGTTCTTTGCGGCAGGAGGGAGGAAAGACTTGTGAAACTTTCAAAAGAGCTTTCCTCATTCACCGAATTAACAACACTTAGTTTTGATGTGAGAGATCAAAATGGGGTGATAAAGGCGATTCAATCGTTGCCAGAATCATGGAAAAAGATTGATGTGCTTGTCAACAATGCAGGCAATGCGCACGGACTTTCACCCATTCAAAACGGAGATGTTGAAGACTGGAACCAAATGATTGACATCAATGTGAAGGGACTATTGTATGTGTCGAAGGAAATTATGAATGGAATGATCGAGCGAAAGTCGGGGCACATCATCAACATTGGTTCGATTGCTGGCAAAGAGGTTTACCCAAATGGAAATGTGTATTGTGCAAGCAAGTTTGCCGTTGATGCCATTACCAAAGGAATGCGATTTGATCTCAATCCGTATGGAATTAAAGTTACCAGCATCAACCCTGGCCTGGTGGATACGGAGTTTTCACTGGTACGATTTAAAGGAGATGAAGAGCGTGCTAAGAATACGTATAAGGGATTGCAACCTTTAGTAGCAAATGATATTGCCGATTTGATTCTATTCGCATTGACCAGACCCGCACATGTTGTCGTTGCCGACATGCTTGTGCTGCCCGTTGCACAAGCGAGTGCTGCCGTTGTGAGGCGCGATAGTTGATTTCTTAAAAATCCGTTAAGAAAAACTTTTAGCGAATGTGCGTTAGCCACCTTCGAGGGCTAAACCCTGCGTTAATTTGAACTTAATAAAATAAGTTTAAACATTCTGTTGCGGAACTGCGTATGTTCTTTATACATTTGTCCCACTAACTCTATAGACTAAAGGTATTAAATATGTACTCCTTTGATTATCTCGACCAGCTGGAATCGGAAGCCATACACATTCTTCGCGAGGTAGCTGGCCAGTTTGAGCGGCCTGCTTTACTTTTTTCAGGAGGGAAGGATTCAATCACATTAGTTCGTTTGGCTGAAAAAGCGTTTCGTCCCGGGAAATTCCCTTTTCCTTTGGTGCATATTGATACAGGTCACAATTTTCCTGAAGCCATAGATTTTCGCGATCAGTTGGTGCAGCGGCTTGGCGAAAAATTGATTGTGGGAAGTGTGGAGGAAACCATCAATGAAAAGAAACTCACTGAGCCTAAAGGAAAATTTGCAAGTCGTAATGCCCTGCAGACCTATACGTTGCTTGAGGTTATAGAGAAGTATGGCTTCGATGCCTGCATAGGCGGGGCAAGAAGAGACGAAGAAAAAGCTCGTGCAAAAGAAAGAATATTCTCAGTTCGCAATGAATTTGGTCAGTGGGAACCGAAACTTCAACGTCCTGAACTTTGGAACATTTATAACGGAAGGATAAGTAAAGGAGAGAACGTACGCGTTTTTCCCATCAGCAACTGGACTGAACTTGATGTGTGGAACTACATCCGCAGAGAGAAGATTGAATTGCCATCGATTTATTTTTCTCATGAACGGAATTGCATCTCGTTTCAAGATCAGTGGGTGGCAGTATCGCCTTTTGTCACTATCGATGAAGACGACCACATCGAAAAAAGAAGAGTTCGTTACCGCACCGTTGGCGACATGACTTGTACAGCAGCGGTTGAATCAAACGCGAGTACGATTGATGAGATCATCAACGAAATCATTGCGACCAAAACAAGTGAGCGCGGAGAAACCCGCATTGATGACAAAGTTTCGGAAGCAGCAATGGAGGACAGAAAAAAGAATGGATATTTTTAATTTTTAGAAATGGATTTACTACGACTGATAACTGCAGGAAGTGTTGACGATGGCAAGAGTACGCTGATCGGCCGGTTGCTTTATGATAGCAAGTCAATCATGATCGATCAGCTTGAAGCCATTGGAAAACAAAGCAGGAACAAAGAGAATGGTGAAATCGATCTCGCATTGCTGACGGACGGTCTCCGTGCAGAGCGCGAGCAGGGAATCACCATTGATGTAGCTTATAAATATTTCTCTACTCCCAAGCGGAAATTCATTCTGGCCGATGCTCCAGGTCACATTCAGTACACTCGCAATATGGTGACGGGAGCATCGAATGCTGACCTTGCTATTATCCTGATTGATGCGCGCAAAGGAGTAATTGAGCAAACAAAACGCCATTCGATCATCGCCTCATTGCTGGGAATCAAACACGTAGTAGTAGCCATCAATAAAATGGATCTCGTGAATTTTTCTGAGGATGTTTTCTCCAACATTGTTGTGGAGTATTCGCGTGTAGCTTTAGAATTGAAATTGAAGGATATAAAGTATATTCCGATAAGTGCGCTCCTTGGTGATAACATTGTCGAAAAATCGGATCAAATGAATTGGTACGAAGGCGAAACGCTTTTACATTGGCTTGAAACGATACAGGTCAACCGCGATGTGAACTTGAAAGATGCCCGCTTGCCGGTGCAGTACGTTATTCGCCCACAGACGGATGACCTACACGATTACCGTGGGTATGCAGGAAAAATTACAAGTGGGATTTATAAAGTAGGAGATAAGGTGTCTGTACTTCCGGCTGGCCTGGAAAGCACAATTAAATCAATTGAAGTAGGTGGCGTTGGGGTAAAGGAAGCTTACGCTCCTCAGGGTGCAGTGATTCAACTTCAAGATGACATTGATATTAGCAGAGGCGACTTGATTGTGAAATCTGAAAACCTGACTGAAGTGACTCAAGAATTTGAGGTGTTGCTAACGTGGATGGATGCAAAACCCCTGAAGCCCGGAAACAAATATCTATTACAACTCAATAGTAAGCAGGTGATGAGTGTGGTAAAAGAGATTGAATTCAAATTAGATGTGAACACGCTTGAGAAATTGCAATTACCTGAGAGTGTTGGACTGAATGATGTGGTCAAGGCAAAAATCAAAACGGCATCGCCAGTCGCAATCGACAAGTATTCGGTTAACAAAGCGACAGGAAGTGCAATCCTGATTGATGAAACAAGTCATTCAACGGTTGGGGCCCTACTGATACAATAAAAAAATTTGAATTATAATCTATTAAATCTATAGGATAATATGGTTAAGAAGCTAAGTACGCCAAAAGTAATATTGGCAGGAGCGGGGCCCGGTGACCCTGATTTGATAACAGTGAAAACACTTCGCTATCTCAAGGCAGCTGATGTTTTGATCGTTGACCGATTGGTTGATCAATCCTTATTGAGCCATGCTAAACTTGGTGCAAAAATTTACTTTGTAGGTAAAGAGGGAGGTAATCCATGCTCCTTTACTCAAGAAAGCATCAACCTGCTTTTGGTGGAAGAGTCGAAACTTGGCCGATTGGTGTTGCGCTTGAAAGGTGGCGATGTTTCTTTTTTTTCAAATGTATTATCTGAACTTGAAACGCTCGTTGCAAATAATATTCCTTATGAGATTGTTCCTGGAGTGACAGCAGCATCAGGGGCAGCTGCATATGCCGGTATTCCACTCACGGCACGTGGCTTTGCCAGTTCGGTGCGGTTTCTTACCTACACACATCCCGAATTGATAGATGAAAATCAGATCAAGGAACTGGCTTCGACTGAGGATACATTGGTTTTGTATATGGCTTCAAAAAACCTTCAACTATTACTTACTCAACTTTTGAAAAATGAAATTTCCGAAGAGAAATGGGTAGCTGTGGTCGAGCAAGCAACAACGCCAAATCAAAAGGTATTTTCTTATCCGGTGAAAGAATTTTTATCTGCTACTCGCAAAATAAGATTCAGATCTCCTTCCATAATCGTTGTTGGAAAGGTTGCAAAACTGCATCAACAGTTTGATTGGTTCAAAGCATCCAACAGTGCGGAAAGTTTTTTTCTTACTGTTCAACCAAATTTTTTGAATACTGCTAAAGTTGCTTGACATATGCTTGAAGAAGTAAAACTGAACGAACTCAACTACCTTGTCGAACGGCTTTCAAGAGAGGAATTGGTTTGGCTGAACGGCTACGTGTCAGGCCTGATTAAAAATTCGCTGAAATCAGAACCCAAAAGCGCAAAACTGTCGGGCAAGCTTACAATTACTTTTGGAACTGAGACCGGAAATTCGAAAAAAATAGCGACTGAGTTTGCAACCAAGGCAAGGAAGCAAGGGCTAACAGTTAAACTTGCTTCTCTTGATCAGTACCGGCTTTCTGATTTGTCTAAAGAGGAAAACTTCATCACGGTGATCAGTACTCATGGAGAAGGTGAACCTCCTTCAGCTGCAAAAAAATTCTTTAGCCACATTCACGAAAGTAAACCTGATCTTTCAAAACTTCGATACAGTGTTCTGGCGCTTGGCGACAGTGCTTATCCTTTGTTTTGCAAGGCTGGAGAAGATGTGGATACGCAGCTTGCAACGCTTGGGGGAAATAGAATATCACCCCTCCAAAAGTGTGATGTCGATTTTGAAACGGATGCGCTTGAGTGGTTTAATCGGTCAGTTAATGTAATCGGAAACGGTGAGCATGTTACTCCGATTCAAGCAACGCCTGTCAAACATGTAGGCAGAAAAATTTATACGGGAAAAATTCTTGCGAAAGTAAATTTGAATGGAAGCGGATCTGCAAAAGAAACTTATCACATCGAAATCTCTGCCGATGATCTCGCTTATCAGCCGGGTGACTCTATTGGGATTGTTCCTCAAAACCCTAAGGGAGAAGTTGAATCGATCATTCAACTTCTCGCTGTTGATCAAAAAAAGACGGTTCAATATAAGGATCACGAATATTCGATTGACGAACTCCTTACTAATAAGCTTGCAATTTCCTATTTGCCCGAGCGTGTAGTAAGTAAGTATGCCGTCATTGTCAAGCAAAATATTCCAGCTGTGAGAATTGACTTGATTGATTTGCTTAAAATCTACCCGCCCCAAGGCGAAAATCAAGTAGATGAAATTTTGCAAGGACTTGAATTGATCACTCCTCGCTTGTATTCCATATCATCCTCGCTTCAAGCTCATGATGGGGAAGTTCACATTACGGTGGCACGCAATTGCTTTCAGTTCGATGGTATTACACGTCATGGGTTGTGCTCAGATTACTTATCAAGGCTTTCTGATGAATCGCGAATTGAATTTTACGTTCATAAAAATTTTCAATTCAGACTCCCTGCTCCAAACAAAGATATTATCATGATCGGTCCTGGCACCGGTATTGCTCCATTTCGATCGTTCGTTGAAGAGCGAGTGAACACTGGTGCTGAAGGAAAAAATTGG
This sequence comes from Bacteroidota bacterium, assembly GCA_016178785.1. GTDB lineage: Bacteria > Bacteroidota > Bacteroidia > Cytophagales > Cyclobacteriaceae > ELB16-189. Next base: position 25,402 of record JACOSO010000023.1, read on the forward strand.
TTGTTTTTCGGTGATCAGCATTTTGCTTCTGACTTTTTATATCAGACGGAGTGGCAAGACTATGTAAAGACTGGCGGCTTGACAAAAATGAATGTCGCCTTCTCTCGCGATCAGCAGGAAAAAATTTATGTGCAGCATAAAATGCTTCGGCATGCCGCAGAGTTTTTTAAATGGATTGAGTCGGGTGCATATCTCTACGTGTGTGGCGCGAAAGAACCAATGAGCAGTGATGTTGAAAAGACGTTGCTCGAGATAATTAAAACAGAAGGACAAAAGACTACAGAGCAAGCACAGGATTATTTGAATCAATTGATTGAAGAGGGAAGGTATTTAAAAGATGTTTATTAACGAGTTGAAAGATGAGCACAGCATTGTCACCGATAGAAAAAGTTAAAAGGGAGAGCAAAGGCCTTCGAGGAACGATCGTTGAAAGTTTGCGCGATGAAATCACCGGAGCTATTGCCGAAGACGATCAGGCGGTGATCAAATTTCATGGCATGTATCAACAAGACGATCGCGATGTGCGGGAGGAGCGTGCTTCGAAAAAATTGGATCGATTGCATTCTTTCATGATCCGGCTCCGGTTGCCTGGAGGATTTCTTACTTCGGATCAGTGGATTGCTACACATGATATAGCCGGAGAAAATTCAACAGGCGTTATCAAAATCACTACGAGGCAAACATTGCAACTGCATGGTTTGATCAAGTCTAAGATCAAGCCTACGATCAAAGCTTTCAATGAAGCAAAACTTGATTCAATTGCAACCTGCGGAGACATCAACAGAAATGTAGTGTGCAGCGCTCACCCGAAGCAATCCTCAATTCACGAAGAGGTTTTTGGCTATTCTGAAAAAATAAGCGAATTGCTGATGCCGAAGACGAGAGCCTACTACGAGATCTGGCTTGACGAAGAAAAGATAAAAGAAAGAACTGAGGAAGATCCACTTTATGAGGATCGGTATCTTCCACGCAAGTTCAAGATCGCTATCGCTATTCCACCTAACAACGATGTAGATGTATTCGCTAACGACATAGGCTTGATCGCGATTATTGAAAACGAGAAGCTGATTGGGTTTAATCTTGCAGTCGGAGGTGGACTCTCTGCTACCCATGGGAATACTGAAACTTACCCTCGATTGGCATCGGTCATTGGATTTGTGGCCGGTGAAAAGAATATTTTGAAAACCATCTATGAGGTGCTCACTATTCAGCGCGATTTTGGAAACCGCAGCGATCGTAAGTTGGCGCGGCTCAAATACACGCTTGACAAATATGGAGTTGAGTGGTTCAAAGAAGAGCTGGAAAAGCGAATCGGATTTAAACTTGTTGAAGCGAAATCATATCAGTTTTCTGATCGAAAAGATTTTTATGGATGGCATAAAAATCATCAAGGGCTCTGGTATTACACAGTCTTTACTGAGAATGGACGTGTGCTAGATTCAGAGAAAGTAAAATTAAAATCTGGCTTGCTTGAAGTGGCGAAAACCAATAAAGCAAATTTCAGATTCACGTGTAATCAGAATGTCATTGTTGCCGATATTCAAGAAAAAGACAAAGCCTCAATTCAACGTATTCTTGAAGCACATAGTATAGTAAATCATACCGAATCGGCAACTTCGATTAGAAAAAATTCGATGGCATGCGTGGCATTTAACACTTGTCCGCTCGCACTTGCTGAAGGTCAGCGTTATTTGCCTTCGCTCATTTCTAAAATAGAGCCTCTTATGCAACGACATCAGCTTGAGTCGGAAGAAATTGTTATTCGCATGACAGGTTGCCCTAATGGTTGTGCGCGTCCTTATGTGGCAGAGATTGGTTTTGTCGGCACTGCCTACGGAAAATATAATCTTCATGTGGGGGGTGATCGACAAGGTCAACGTTTGAATAAATTATTTAAGGAGAGTTTAGATGAAGTTTCAATTCTCAATGAATTAGATCAACTCTTTTCGGATTACAAAACAAAACGAAATACAAAAGAGACATTGGGCGATTTCGCTTATCGAAATTATTTCAACTAATAACGATGGTACAAGAGCAAGGCATACAAATTAAAAGCGAAGTCAACCGACTGTTTCCGGTTTTTTTGAAATTGGAACAGTTACGCTTGCTCATCGTGGGTGGTGGAGAAGTGGCACTTGAAAAATTAATTGCTGTGTTGAACAATTCTCCCCACACAAAAATTAAAGTCGTGGGTATTACAGTCAAGGATGAAATTAAAAAGCTATCATCCCTTCATTCCAATGTAAAAGTGTATGAGCGACCGTTCTATTATGAAGATATGGAGGAATGCGATGTGGTTATCACTGCTGTGAACAATCATACGGTAAGTGAAACAATTTTTCGCTTTGCTAAAGAAAAGGGAAAATTAGTCAACTCAGCCGATATGCCTGAGTGGTGCGATTTTTATCTCGGCTCTATTGTGCAGAAAGGAAACTTGAAAATTGCAATATCAACTAATGGAAAATCACCAACGGTTGCCAAGCGATTGAAAGAAATTTTTGCTGCAGCGTTGCCTGCTCAAATTGACGATGTGCTCAATAACTTGACCATTATTCGCAGCAAGCTGAATGGAAATTTTCATGATAAAGTAAAAAAACTGAACGAGATCACCCAAGTTCTTGCCTTAGATGAGCCAACCACAAGAACGAGTAATGAGAAGTGGTGGAGACGCGTTGCGACTTACTCACTCTTCGCGTTTTTCTTCATGTTCCTTGGGCACATGGTTTTATCGTATATACCGTTCAATAACATTCTTTCCGCTTTAGTAAATAGCCTGGCGAGTTTAAAAACTGAATTTTATTGGATGATTTTGGCCGGCTTCCTTGCTCAATTGGTGGACGGTGCGGTGGGCATGGGCTACGGTGTAACAAGCACCACAATTCTTCTTTCGGTTGGAGTGAATTTGCCTGCGATCAGCGGGAGTGTGCATACAGCCGAAATTTTTTCGAGTGGCATTTCCGGTTATAGTCATTACAAGTTTGGCAACGTAAATAAAAAATTATTCAAGACCCTTTTGATTCCTGGTGTACTTGGAGCAATCGCGGGTGCATACCTTCTTTCAAAATTAGGAACTGAGTATGCAGACTATGTCAGGCCTGTGTTGGCGGTTTATACTTTATTGTTAGGTGTGAAAATCATTCGCAATGTTTTCAGGAAGAACACGGAATCAACGAAAGTGAAGCGTGTGGGGTGGCTTGCCGGTGCCGGAGGATTTCTTGATTCATTCGGTGGCGGAGGTTGGGGCCCATTGGTTACCAGTACTTTAATTTCAAAGGGGAGAAGCCCTCGCTATGTGATTGGTTCAGTGAGCATCACTGAATTTTTTGTAACGCTTGCTAGTGCAGTCACTTTCTTTGCGCTGCTCGGTGTCAGTCATTGGCCCGTAATTCTCGGATTGATTTTAGGAGGAACATTGGCTGCGCCTATTGCTGCTAAGTTGGTGGGCAAACTTCCGTTGAAGACAATGTTCCTAAGTGTGGGTGCATTAGTGATTGTCTGGAGCATTCGGATTTTAATCAAGTCAATTTTTTAGAAAATGGAAAAGGTTCTTTTTGACAAGTTGAAGAAAGAGTTGAGCCATATCTCTCCTGAAGAGGGATTGAAGTTGGTGAGTAATCAATTTAACGGTTACACTAGATTCTCGACTTCATTTGGAATGGAGGATCAAGTGCTCACTCACATGATCGCAATCCAATCGCTGAGCATAGAAATTTTTACGCTCGATACCGGCAGGCTTTTTCAGGAAACGTATGATGTATATGACTTGACGAAGCAGAAGTATAAAGTTTCAATCTTTCCTTATTTCCCAGATAGGGCAAGAGTTGAAGAGTTGCTCAAACAAAAAGGGCCCAACAGTTTTTATGAATCGGTCGAGAACAGAAAGGAATGCTGCTTTATCCGAAAGATAGAGCCCCTTCAGCGTGCATTGGCCGATGCAAAGATTTGGATTACGGGTTTGCGTGCTGATCAGTCAGCCAACCGTCATTCTATGGAAGTGATTGAATGGGATGATCAATATCGATTGATAAAGTATAACCCGTTGATCCGTTGGATTCAGGAAGATGTTGACGTGTTTATTCAGCGAAACAATGTTCCAATCAACACACTTCACAAGAAGGGTTTCCCAAGCATTGGTTGCGCTCCTTGTACGAGAGCCGTTCTTCCGGGTGAAGATCCACGCGCGGGTCGATGGTGGTGGGAGAGTTCCAGCAAAGAATGCGGACTTCATGAAGGAAAAGGAAAACAGCCATCTGTGGCAGCTACTAACCTGACTTAAAAAAATTTGACTTATTACTATACTAAATTGATAGACTAATGAAATACATTTTACTCATAGCGTTTCAGCTTGCGGCTTATTTATTAATTGCAAATTCTAATGTAGAAGTCAAAGGGACTATAAAGGATGGAGAAACTAATGAGCCGCTCCCAGGCGTGAACATTGTTGTCAAGGGAACTGTGGCAGGAACGATCACGAATCTCAAGGGCGAATTTAATCTACAGTTGAATGGAGATTATCCTTTCACAATCAGTGCCTCGTTTATCGGGTATAAAAGTGAAGAGGTAGTCGTTGGTCATACGAATCAGGTTATCGAGATTACTTTAATGCCGACTTCAATTCTTGCTGCCGAAGTGGTTGTGACGGCATCCCGTGTTGAAGAATCAGTAATGACTTCTCCTGTGGCTGTCGAGAAGCTGGATCTTCGTGCGATTAAAGAAACTGCATCATCAAGTTTTTTTGATGCTCTTGAAAGCGTGAAGGGTGTTCAGTTCACAACTTTGAGTTTAGGATTCAAAGTCCCGAATACACGAGGATTCACCAATACAACAAACCCACGCTTTCTACAAATGGTAGATGGCTCAGACACCCAAGCACCTGGACTTGGTGTTTCTATCGCCAACACAGTTGGACCCAATGAGTTGGATGTTGAGAGCATTGAGGTTACTCCAGGAGCTTCGTCTGCGCTTTATGGATTGAATGCCCTTAACGGAATTTCAAATGTGCTTACGAAAAGCCCTTTCACTTATCAAGGTTTGAGCTTCTATCAGAAGGCGGGAGTCAATCATGTTAATGACAGTGATTTTGCTCCGCAAGTTTTTACGGAGACAGGATTTAGATATGCGAAAGCTTTTAAAAATCGTTTAGCCTTTAAAATCAATGTTGGTTTTCTGAAAGGAACGGATTGGGTGGCAAATGATCAGCGCGATTTGAATCCTTCAGGAAATTCATCTACCGGCTTGCTTGGTGTTGACAATCCCGCAAAGGATCCAGCGAACGCTTATGGAAATGAAAGTTCTTATCGCAAAAATCTAACATTGGCTGACGGAAAATTGTATCAAGTTGCGAGAACAGGTTATGCTGAAAAGGAATTAGTCAACCACAATTATGGCATAAGGAATCCAAAATTGGATGTTGCCCTTCATTATAGAATTTCTCAGAAGGCCGAGCTTTCTTATGCTTATCGAATAGGGGAGTCGCAATCTATTTTTCAGCGAGGCAATCGCATTCGTTTGGATGGCTATCAGATTCAACAGCATCGCTTGGAATTGCGCGGAGCAAATTATTTTGTTCGCAGTTATCTAACGATTGAGAATACTACAAACTCTTATAATCTTGGACCGGCAGGTGCCGCCATGGATAAAGCATTCAAGAGCGACAACAATTGGTATGCCGATTACAAAACCGGATTTCAAAATGTATATGGACAAGGATTAACGGCCGCGCAGAGTCATCAGTCAGCAAGGAGCTTTGCTGATGATGGCCGTTTTCAACCCAACACCCTTGAATTTAATTCCAAGCTTGATGAGCTGATCCACGTCAACAATTGGGACAAAGGGGCTCAGCTGATTTTGAAAAATAAATTGCTGCACCTTGAAGGTCAATATGATTTTAAGACTCCCTTCGCTGATATTTTAGTTGGTGCTGATGCAAGGAATTATTTCATCCTGCCCGATGGAAACAGTTTTCTGAATCCTGACAAAGACCATCCTTACGACCAAATGAATTATTATAAGTTTGGCGGGTTCGCTCAGGCAACAAAAAAAGTGCTCAGAGAAAAATTGAAAATTGTTGCTTCAGTTCGCTTAGATGAGACGGAATACTTCAATCCAAAAGTAAACCCACGACTTGCTTTTGTTTACACGGTTGCAGACAAACATAACTTCCGTTTTTCAGTTCAAAACGGGTATCGATTCCCCACGCTCTTCGAAGGGTTTTCTGCAGTGAACAATGGCGGAGTTTATCGCTATGGCGGAATCGATATTCTTACAAAGCATCTGCAGTTGTTTGAAAATTCTTACGTTCGATCAACAGTTGACGCATTTCAAAAAGCAATCGCCAATGACGTAAACAAAAACGGAAAACCCCAGACACAAGCTATTCTCGATAATCGAGGTTTGTTGTCGCAAAACACATATACTTACCTGAAACCAGAGGAGATTACGTCATTTGATATTGGATACAAAAGTTCATTGCTCAACAATAAATTGTTTGTTGATGTAGATGCATACTACAACATCTATAATAATTTTGTCGACCAGATAGAGATTTCTGTTCCAAATAAGGGTCAGGTCGGTCAGCTCTCCAATGGATTAGATTCTACAATTTTTCAGGTGGCCGATAAGTCCAAGTACAACACTTATCGCATGTGGACAAACGCAAAGAGCACCTATTTCAATTATGGAGCTTCGGCAGGTGCTCACTACAATTTGTACAAGAAATTTTCTCTGGGGGGAAATGTAAGCTATGCAGCACTTCAAAAGATTGATGTCAAAGACACCGGGCTCGAAACACCATTTAACACGCCAAAGTATATTGTCAACCTCAATTTTGGTAATCGCGAAGTAGTGAAGAATTTTGGTTTCATGATTTCATGGAGATGGCAAGATTCATTTGATTGGAAATCGCAATTGGCAAATGGGACAGTTACTGCTTATCAGACTTTGGATGCGCAAGTCACTTACAAAGTGCCACAATTTTATTCTTCAATTAAAATTGGAGGATCAAATTTGCTCAATCAGAAATATTATCAATACACTGCGGGGCCATCAATCGGAGCGTTTTATTACATGATGGTCACAGTTGATGGGTTGTTTAAAAAGTAGGTTTCTAAACTTTTTGAAGAGCTCTTTCATCATAGAGATAAAAAAAGCCATGAAAAAAGTATTTCTTCTCTGTTCAATTTTGATTGGTACAAATGGTTTCGCTCAGACAATGGAGCAAACCATGGAAAAGCGTGCTCGCGAATTTCATCGTGTAATTGGTCTTGATGACAAAGGGCTATGGAAAAAATTCATCGAAGAAAATTATACCAAAGCGCTTATCGAGAAACCGATGAGAGCAAAAACGGTTAAGCAAGGTGAAGAAGGACAATCCTCTGAAAGCAAAGAAATCAAGGGAACTATTGAAGACAAATTGAAAATATTCCAGCAATTGCACGATGACTTTAATGGGGCTAAAATTGTGTCTATCAAACCCAATGGTGAAAATTTAGAAATGGAATTAAGCAAAGGAGATTTTGCGGGTACTTTCAAATTCAAGTTTGATAAAAACAAGCCTTATTTTATTGATGGAATAAGCATACAGGCTGAAGGTGGGGAAAGATGATTACAAATTTAAAATTGCATATTTAAAATTCAACCTGTACTTCTGAAATTTGCAATCTGTAATTAAAAAGCATGTGCGAGGTTAAAGAAAAACTGATTGTCTTCTTTTGATACTGCATAATCAAAACGAAGGATAGTACTTTCGTTCCAGGCAATGCGTAGGCCACCGCCTCTCGAGTAACGGAGATTATTTGTGTTAAGGCTGGAAAAATCATTCCAAACGCCACCGATGTCGTAAAAGGGAACAGCGCTGAATTCAAGATGTTGATTGAAAAATTTTGTCTGTGCAAAACGCCAACGCAACTCAAAGTTTGAAAAATGCATTGCTTTTCCAAGGAAACGACTCTGTTTGTAGCCACGCAAGGTTCGCGGCCCGCCTAATCCTTCAATATCCCCTTCTGGGCTCCACTGATCCTGGTATTCAAAGAAAGGGGCATCGAGTGCCGTATATCCCATCGCTACGCGCCCTGCAAAAATCAGCCTCTTAAAAACTGACGGAAATAATTTTTGGTACAGATTAACGTGAGCATAAATCTTATCGAAATCGAATGATGACCCCAATGCTTTCAAGGATAACTCGTTAGTAACTTCAGCAACAACTCCTCGACTTGGGTCGGGCTCAAGATCGCGTGTATCATAAATCAGACCCACTTGATAAATGTGAACCCACGAATCCCCTAGTCCCCTTATTTTTCCAGCGCTATAATCTTGCTGAATGAGAGAGTTATTTTTAAAAGGAGTCATATTCAAATGGGCAATTTCATAACCCAACAAGGCGCGCAATTTGCCTTCCATGAAATTGTGTTCCATACTGATGTTGAATATTTCCTCTTTCTTGAAGTAGTTATTATAAAATTGATTATACCCCCTCAAAAAATTCTCTTCATAGTTGTTATACTTTGCATTGTTTACTTGCACGCCTTTGGCACTGTCATAGTAGGAGAGACCTTGCAGCGATTGCTCAGGAGTAATCCCAAAATATAAGAGGTTAGGATTCTGCTCGATAGCTCCGCTGGCACGCAATCGCCACTTTGTATTAAAAATGAAGGGCATATCTAAAGCAAAGGCGAATTCTCTTTGATCGCGTGTCGTGTTAAATAAAACAAAATTCAGTTTAGCGCGATAAGCGGTGTAAGCAAAAAAAGGATCACTGCGATGGCCGTTAAAAAAAATTTCGCCCTCGCCTCCGTAACCAAATCCGTTGACTGGATCAGAACTAATATCGGGTGCTCCCGTAATATAAACGCCTTCTTTCTTGTCTTTCAAGTCTTCGTCTGAAAGTTTCTTCTCATCAGCTATGGCGAATGGAAGTTTGGTGGAGTCTTTCTTTTGTTCTTGAGCTAATGTAGTAAGCGAGGATAAAATCAGTAAGGCAGCAAAGCTGTACTTTAGTTTTGGTGCAATAATCATAGGGAATAAATTGAAACTTACAGGCAAATTAAATTATTTGAAAACGAAGGGATAAATATTTTATGAGTGGACTTAGTCTTTTGTTTCTTTGATGAACTCTCCTTTGCTGTCGAAAATCAGATCTTTTCCTTTGATCTCGGCCTCGTAGGTTACTGAACCTTTGGCATCCGTGATCTTCGCAGCTTCTTTTATGGATTGCCCGCTATAGTTAGCTTTTATATACGCTGAAATTTTCTTGGGCAATTGACTGATCTCAATTTCAACTTCGGTCTCAAGAATAGTTCCGGAAGCGTCTATAAGTAACGATGTTTCTTCTTTGCCCAAGTCAAATCCGGCTTCGTACTTGTCTCCTTCCTTTGCCCATTTGACTTTGGTGGCTTTGGGATATTGCTTTTGAATAGCGCCTTTTACGGGAGCGGGAACATCCTTCTCTTGCATTTTTTGAGCTGTGGCGAATGAGGTAATCACTACGGCCATTACAACAACTATTTTTCTCATGACTTTGATTGTTTATAGTGCAAGGTGCTCTCTTATTTAGAAGAAATTCTGAATTATCTGAAATTAACAGAGAATGTGTGCCAATTATTCTTAAAGGCATAGCGGATTTCCCATCGATTGAGATCAGCTATCTTTTTTACAATCGCCAACCCAAGACCGCTGCCCTGGGTAGATGGATTTATTTTTGAAAACCGGCTGAATATTTTTTGTTCAGGAAGAGCCGAGTGGTGACCCGTGTTGGAAATAGCGAAACCAGTTTCTTTCAATTGAATGGAAATGTACCCTCCTTCAATGTTATGGCGGATTGCGTTGAGAAATAAATTATTGATCATAACTTCTGTCAAAACAGGGTTCGCAGTAACATTTACTGATGGGCTCGATTCAACCGTTATTCGAATTTTCTTGGCAGCCGCCTGCTCGCTAAAAAATTCGTAGTGTTTCTTTAAAAGATCATTCACTGAAATATTTTCTGATTCAGAAAATTGATCGTGCTCAATCCGCGAAAGCAGCAAAAGGTTTTTATTTAACCTTGAGAGACGAGCCACAGCATCGTTTAATTTTTCTAAAACTTCCGATTGGCTTTGCGTGAGACTGGATTGTTGAAAGAGCGTTTCTAACTTTCCCTGGATTACCGCTAAGGGAGTCTGTAATTCATGGGCTGCATTTTCAATAAATTCTTTTTGCGTATTGTAAATGGAGGTATTTTTTCTAATCAAATTTTCTATGACCTGATTTAACCTGACAAATTCATTAATGGTAGTTTGCGAAAGGCGGGTGGAGGCTGACTTATCAACTTCAAATTTTTCGAGATGTTCTAGTCCAATATAAAATGGTTTCCAAAGCTTAATGGATAGAACTTTCGTAATAAAATATAATCCAATAAGCATGGTAGTGATAAGAACAAAAAACAGAAGGCCGGTACCCTGTAACAAATCTTCTTTTTCAATCAAATTGATTTTGGCAGAAAAAACATATGGCCTGCCTTCAATGGTGATCGGGGTATTGAGCTCCCGGTAAGGCTCATAATCGTGTGCGAGGGAATCAAAGTAAAATACAGTTCTAAGTTTTTCTTTCCTTGAGCCTCCTTTCCGATCCAGTATTTTTTCATCGCGGTTGTATCGATTCCAAAGTGCGATGTCAGTCTGGTGAAGCGATGGCAAATGATAGCGGATAAATTCTTTTTTTCGAAGTTTTAGATGTTCATTCGCTTCATGGATGTACATCTGCCTGGTGACAAAGTAAAAAACGGGCGAGGCTATTAATAAAATAAGGGTGGCAAGAAAAATATACCACCGCAGGGTTTTGTCTAAGAGATTCTGTGTTACTGCCATTTGTATCCTAATCCGTAAACAGTCTTTATGTAATCATTACAGCCGGCCTCGTGCAGTTTCTTTTTAAGATTTTTTATGTGCGCATAGACAAAATCATGATTGTCCAGCATATCGGCCATATCGCCCGAGAGATGTTCGGCAATGGTGCTTTTGGAAAGTACTCCGTTCTGATTTCCTATCATGAACAACAGCAGGTCCATTTCTTTTTTGGTGAGGTCAATTTGAGTGTGTCCTACCTTAACAGACTTGGAGAGCGTATCAATTTCAATTTCCTGAAACCGGACAACGTTATTTCCGTTGAAATTTTTCCGTCTTATAAGAGCTTGAACCCGCGCTAATAATTCAGAAATATGAAACGGTTTTGTGAGGTAATCATCAGCACCAAGATTCAGCCCTTCGATTTTTGTTTGCAAAGTCTCTTTGGCCGAAATGATGATGACACCTTCGGTCGCGTTTTTATTTTTGAGTTCCTTCAGAATTTCGAAGCCGTGACCATCGGGCAGAGAAAGGTCGAGCAGAATGCAGTCGTAGGTATGAGAAGAGATTTTATCTAGCGATGATTCGAGCGTATCTGCCCATTCGCAAATTACATCGTTTCCTTTTAAATAATTCACAATGCTGTTGGCCAGCTCGCGTTCGTCTTCGATAAGTAGAACCTTCACACTTCAAAGGTGCGAACAAAATTTGAAGAGATTTTGAAGTACAGCACCTAAATCCTCAGTTAAGGGCCTATTTTACTTTATCGACCTCTGAAAGTAATCCATCTGTTGAATCATCGAGTGTCAGTTCCCAGAACATGATGCCCTGAAGGTTCTGATCTTTTACATATTTGGTTTTTAACCGAATGGATTTCTTGTCATCGCCTGTGGCAAAAAGTTTCTTTTCCTTGCTATAGAAATAAGGTGCTTGGGCTTTTTCATCCCAAAAATATTGAAACCCGTTTTTCTTCGAAAATTCTTTGCTATAGTTTTTGTAGTCGACACCTGCTTTGAATTTCCCCGACTGGTAAAGACCATGATTTGCATCAGGAACATTTTCCCACATCCTCGCATAAAAGGCTCCTCCGATTACAATTTTATTTTTGGGTACACCGTGATTGATGAGATATTGAACTGCATAGTCGGTTGACTCCGGTTGTTGTTTGTCAGAATACAATGAGGTGTGATGACCAGTGATTGTAGAGTAACCGTTGACCAAATCATAGCTCATTAAATTTACTCTATCTACCAGCGGCATGATTGTGCTCCAGTCAACAGACTCATCCATGTATTTTTTGAAACCACCGGCCGCAAAACTGATTTCATAATTGCTTCCCAACTTTTCGCGCAACACCTTGATCAACCCTGAGAAATTCTCTTTGTCCTCTTTTTTAAACGCGTGGTTAGGAAACCCTTCTATGGTAGGATATTCCCAGTCGAGGTCGATGCCGTCTGTGTGAAAATATTTATTCAAAGCCAATGTAGAAGTTGCAAATTCTTCTCTGCCTTGAACTGATGAAAAAACATCAGAGCAGGGCGCGCAACCTCCCCAACCTCCAAGTGAGAGCATCACTTTTAGTTGAGGATTTCTTTTCTTCAGGTCAACTAATTTATTGATGGTAATAGAATCGTCCTTCGAATCAACGTGCAGTTGGTTTCCCTTCATATGACAAAAGCTAAAAATGATGTGGGTCAATTTTTCAGCTTGAATGTTTTCTACCTGTTGCGGATTGCCAGAGAAGTAGCCGATCACTTTTAAAGATGATTGAGCGTACGTTGAGATAGCAAGTAATGAGAGGAATATACTATTGATGAATTTCATAAGAATTGAACTTGAACGCCCAATATCGATATTCGGATTGGAATCTGACAAGAAATATTTGATGGAAATCTTTTAAGAGATGACGAATTAATTGGCGTTTTAGCCAATCATCATCAAGTGAAGCGAGGGGAGAAGCCTAAATCTTCTCTGGAATATCAACAAAAAATTCGGTGACCGATTGATTGTCAGTAAGGCGTACAGTGCCACCTATTTTTTTTACGGCCATTTGAACAGCATGCAGCCCAAGCCCCAACCCTTTGCGCTCGGCTGTTCCGATGAAGAACATATCAAATATTTTGTTTCAATATTCTTTATCAATTCCAATTCCGTTGTCGCTAACTAAGATATTGACTCGATCACCATTCTTTTTGATTTCAATGTCAATTTTCGAGTCGAGATCAGGCCTGGCAAACTTAAACGCATTGTCGATCAGATTTTCTAGAATAATCGATATCAATGTCTTATCCGAGTGCATTGCTATTTGCGGGTCAATCTTCGTAAAAATTTTTATATCGGGGCGCTCTTTGTAGTTCATCTTCACAGAAATTGAAATTCTTTTGACGAGTGAATCAATATCGATGCGCTCGGTAACTACTTCAGTGGTTTTAATCCGGTTAAGTTTTAGAAGCATGAATAATAAAAAATTCAATCGTTCGGCTGTGAACTGAATTTTAGAAAGGTATCTAACGGCAGATTCGTCACGTGTTTCCATCAGGCTGAGATTGCAGAGCCCCAATAAAGTTGCCACCGGCCCGCGCAAATCGTGTGCTGCCCGATACACAAAGCGATCCAATTCTTTATTCACTTCTATCAATTCCTGGTTACTTTTTGTCAGAGCAGATGTTCTCTCCTCAACAATTTTTTCCAACTCATGATTCATTCGAAGCAATTCATTGTTTTGAGTTTCGATAGTTTGATGAGCCTGAACAAGGTTGTCGCGTTGCGATTCTATTTCTTCTTTTTGACTGTTTATTCTTGATGTCCTCATCTGCACGAGCATCTCTAATCTTTTGTTGGCTCTTTTTAAATTATTGTAATAGGCTCTTACGCCTAAGTAAAACAGACCTGAGAAGCAGATGATGTAAAATGCGAAGGCCGGCTTGGTGCGAAACCATGGTGGGAGAATGACAAAAGAATATTGTGCCTCTTCTCCCAGTGTGTGATAGATATTTCTAGATCGTACATGGAACGTGTATGAACCTTCCCAAAGGTTTGTATAGTCCTTTTTAGAACTCGTGCTCCAGGTAGACCAGCCAGTATCGCTTCCCTCTAAGAAGGTTTGGTATTCAGTTTCGTCAGATTGATCAAAGAAAGAAGCAGCAAAATGAAACCGAAGTTTATTGAATTGATAACTTAACTGAGCGGTTCGTTCACCAGGCATTCCGAAATAGAGGACAGAGTCAGAATCAATTTGAGAAACACTTCGAACTTGCGTTTCGAAGCCCTCAAAGAATTTATTTTCTTTAGTAAGATCAATTCGATATAATCCATTAGCGCTTCCAATCCATACGAGGCTATCGCCATCCGGATAAACAAAGTTTATCGCTTTACCCCTGATTCTAAAGAATCGGCTCTCATCCCACAGGTACTCGGTATTGTCTTTCTTTTTAAGGTAACCCACAGTTGAATGGGACCATGCGAGAAGATTGCCATTTTCTCCTTTTGTCAGATTATTCAATTCCGTGCCTTCAGCCGACTCTCCCAAGATATAAATAGGGGATTCTGTAAATTTCTTTTTTAGAGAGTCATATTTATAAAATTGATGATTAGAAAAAATAGATACCTCGTAATTTAGATAGATAAGTTTATACCGGTCGCTCTTCAGAATCCCTTCCATGTCAGAAAAAAAATGAAAGACGGGTTTTGAATAGCTTCGCGAAAAATCGAGGCGAACAATACCTTGCTGATTGCTCTGAACCCATAGACGCCCGGTATTATCCTCGACCATGCTTTTTATTTGGCCCTTGATGTCTTTGTACTGATTTTCAACTTTCCACCCTTTGTTGGTTTTATAAAGTGATTGTAACCCGTCACGCATCCCAACAAACACACGATTATTACTTTTCTTGGATTGAAGGAATGTAGCTGATCCACCCGAATTATTAATGAGCGAAAGTTTCAAGTCATGCAGCACGTAGGAGCTATTGTTGGTGCCCAATAATTGTTCGTCTTGTAAGGAATACAAATTCCAAACCTGATCTCCAAAGTTTTCAATGGCTCTTATTTCTTTCCTTTTTGGCTCAATGTAATTCAAGCCAACAGCAGTGCCGATATACAAAGTTTTCCCATGTCGGTTGATTTGATAGACGCTCCCCTTGATGTTCATCTGTTTATTCAAAACAGTCAATGGCGAATTCACCTCCACCCGACTAATTCCATTATTAAGCCCAACCCATAGGCCTCCTTCGCGATCGAGAAACGTTACACGAATACTGTTCTCTCTTAGGCCGGAATCCTCATCAACGACCTTTAAAACTTTTCCTTTATTGCTCATGAGAATTAACCCTCCACGGAAAGTGCCAAACACGATGCTCTGCTTATTGATTCTGCAGCCCGCAAAGAGTAAATTCTTATTAATGAAATCGTCAGCGCCTGTTTTAAACGGCATTACTTTTCCATCTCGAGAATAAATGTACATGCCATGTTGAAGGGTACTAACCAGAAGGGATAGGGAATCGAATTCAACGATCGAGCGGATTTCTTTTTCTTTAAAGAAGTCGGATGAAGGAAGCTTTACCAGTTGCTTGTTGCGAAAGCAGATTAGCCCAAGGCTGTCTTCTTTTACATAGAAATCATTTCCAATTACAAAAGAGAAAGCAAAATATTCTGGAGCACGCCAAGTGGTAATTTTTTCACCGTCCCATAAGAAAACATACTTATTGGTTTTAAAATAAACACCATCTGAAGTTGCTGCAGTTTTCCAGACTTCAACGAAGTCACGAAATTCATTGGGAATCTTGTGCAGCAAAGAGATAAACACCTGCTTCCCTTTGATGTTGTAATCAATGTAGCCGATATCACCGGATGTACCTACATAGATTTTTCCATCTTTTGAGAGGGCGACAGATCTTGTAGTTTTTTTGGGGACTTCAATCAGCTTCCAATTCACTCCGTCAAACTCAAGTAGCCCCGAATTGTTGGCTGAGTAAATCAACCCGTCTTTGCCCTGACAGATTTGCCAATTCTGCGGCTCGCCATTGTACTCTTCAGGGCTATAGTTTTTAATAAAAGGCACGCCCAGATCCTGACCATAGCCTGTTGTCGACAAAAATGCCACAAAAAAAAAGAGGTAAAAAAAATATTTTGCCATCAAGGCTTAAAGGTTTTTCCTTCTTTGATATTACGCAAAATGGATTTAATACTTACGAAAATAGCCTCTGAAAATTTTTGAGGTTTGCTCATGTGGACTCCCTTTGCCCAAGTTTAACCTACTTTTTTTCTTTTAGCATTTTGATAAAATATCCCCCCACTACCGACCGCGCTTGAAACCCGACTTGTTTTCCATTGATGGTTTCATGCCAGTCGCTTAGCGGAACACGTGTAGGAGTTTCGGTGGCGTATTTATAAACCGGATTAATGATTGCCTCGAAATCTTTTTGGCTAGCGGCTAAAGTCGCGGTCCATAATATCCAGTCCGATTTAGTGTAGGTTTTGCGGCTGTCGAGCGGCAGCCCAAATTTTTCCTGATGCTTTAAGTAGAATGCAATTTCTTTTTCAGCCACTTCGGTCGGAAAGATTTTCAAATCCAGAATTTTATCCCACACCAAATTGTATTTCTGGCTCCAGGTGTTATTCGCTCCAAAAGCCAATGTATAATGATCGCCATCATTGGCCATTTCCATCCACTTTCCTGCCATCGATTTAGCAAGAGCAGTGTACTCATTTGCTGCTGTTTGATTGCCCAACATGCGCGCCAGCTTTCCATAGCCAGCCATTGCCACTATTGATTTGATCGAGAGATTTGTGTTGCGCGCAAGATGGCCCGCAAAATCATCCGTGCAAAGTTGATTGGCAGGATCAAAGCCTTCTCTCTTCAAGTACTCCACCCAAGTTGTAAGAGTTGCCCAATGTTTTCGCGCATAGTCAGCATTTCCTTCCCGGTCGGCAATGGCCGTGGTGAGTATGATCATGTTGCCACATTCTTCCACAGGCATGTCTTCCGGATAGGTTTGGCCATTGGCGATGGGGTAGGTTCCCAGATCATGAGCAGCAAATGGTTTTGTCCATCGTTTGCTTTCGCTATACTCAAAAATAAATTCCAACATCCCTTTCATCAATTCAATGTTGTACAATAGAAATAATGGGGCAGAAGGATAAGTAACATCCACCGTGCCAATGGATCCATTTGAAAAGTTTTCTTTGGAGAAAAAAAGCAGGCTTCCATCGGGCTTGGCTACCACTTTGTGCGCAGCTATCGCTTGACGATAAGCCATCGCGCACAATTCAGCATAGGTTTCACCGCCAGCTTTTGTTGCATCTACGAAAAGGTTTTTGTCGAATACCTCACATTTTTTCATTAACCGTTCATAATCTTTTTCGGCATCATGCAATAATTGGTTTGGAGTCATTCCCTCATCTCTTCGCCACCAGGCTTTCAGGTTCTTTCCAAAATATTGAACTGAGTAGATGTCATCATATGCGAGTATGCTATGCGATTCAACCGCCTGATCATTTACTTTTCCAAAATCAAAAGACGAAGTTAAGCGGTTGTTAGCCAATCTTTTCGCTTGAAATTTTTCCGGGGTAGCCAAATACAAATAACCCCAGTCGATTCGCACATTGTCTCCCTTGCGGATAAGGATCGGCTGATCTTTTGTTCCGGCTGAGGCAATACTCAGCTTACCATCATCAAAATTATCATACACAGCTTGAATACTATTGTTGGTCGCAATCTGACCGGCCGCTTGAAGATCAAGTTTTACATCATGCGATTTTCCGTCATTGCTCTTCACCGCATAAGTAATGTACGATGCCGGTCGACTGAGCACCTCAAGTTCATCAAGGAGGAGAGGTGAAGTGAATAGGAGAGACAAATCGATTTCGCCAGCGGAGAATTCATATTTTGTCTGCGTAGCCGTTACGGTAAGAGATTTCTGAATTGCAATTTCACCTTTTGGCGCTACAGTACGGCTGATTAGTCCTACATCAATAAAGCCAGGTCCTTGCGGATTAGTACAATGAATGCTCATTCGGTTTTTGCCGACCTTCAATGCTTTGGTAGCCTCGTCAGAAACATCGCGCATAACATAATCGCTTACATAGCATGGACCACATTGGTAAGCAAGTACTCCATTCAAATAAACCTCAACATCGTCATCGTAGAAAATAATGAGTTGCAATTTTCCTTCGGGAATTTTATCAAGATTAAAATCACGAACCATCCAAACTTCTTTTGAATCCCACTTCGTTTTAGCCGTAGCACTTCCAACTTCGCCTCCAAGAGGAGCTGGGCCTGTTTGCCATGAGTTGCTTGAGAAAGTTTCTGTATTCCAGTTGGCTTGAGGTTTTTCAAAAGTGTAATGCACATTAACCTGTGCTTCGCTACCCGTAGGAATTACAATGGAGGCATCGGTAATTGGCTGACCTAAAAAAGTATAAGGCTTGCCATCAACGGTGATTGTTCCATGCAACGAATTTTCTGCCCCAGTCCAATGGCGGGTGGGCTCTGCTGTGAGTTGATCATTGAACGACCAGATGCTGAAATAAGGATCATGGGCGATGAGCGGATAAGCCGGGGCCTTCTTCACCTGACTGAAAGAGATCAGTGAGATGAAGCAAATAAAAAGAGTGTGTAGAATTTTTATGATCGCAATCATCCGAATGGGCAATGAAATTTTCATAGCATTAAAAGTTGAGGTGATCCTAAGCTAATGAAAATTTTTTACCATTTAGTACTGTCACTCGTTCATCGCTACCACAAATTCTTTTTTGGAACGTTAGACACGTTAACTTTATAAAATGATCTATCACGTCACCACGCTGCAAGAATGGCAATCACAAGGAGGTAAATCAGAATTTATTCCTGCTGATTATTTTAAGGAGGGGTTCATTCATTGCTGCACATCTGCGCAACTTTCTGGTGTGTTGGAAAGATATTTTAAAGGGAGGCCTGATCTCGTATTGCTATACCTTGATGAATCGAAACTGAAAGCCGAATTGAAATATGAAGTGTCAACCAATGACGAAAAATTTCCTCATTTGTATGGAGCGATTGATCGAGAGGCGATTATAAAAGTTGATAAGCTGTAAGTCAAAACGAACGGACACTATTTCTTTATTCCCTTAATCTGACCATTAAAAACAATTGGCAATCTGCGCTTAAAATTTTCATAGCTCTCGTTTTTTAATGCCATCTTATTGCGTCAATGCAAAATCACAACTTAGTTATCCAACGGGCAAGCAACTGTTTGAAAGCTTTCTTGGTTACGTGCATAACTCCATAAGTTCCAATTTTATAGATTTCTTATTCCTGGCGCATATTTAAGGCAAACGAATTGCCAGTATATCAACCGGAAAGTTGAAAACTTATTTTGAGCATTTAAATGGAAGAAAAACTTCAGTTCGCTGACCGATCTAACATCCCTCCAAAGCTCATTCTATCAACATCTAATTTGAAACTCTTTTCAAAATGGCTTTAGAATAAAGTTCAAATTCTTTGTCGGGTTCAGCCAATTCAAAAACTTCCGCGAATTCATTTTCACTTGTGATCAGATATGTTTCTTTTGCGCGAAATCCCGCAGGGATATTTTCAATGCCCTCAGAAATAAATACGATGGTCTTTCCATCCGGTGAGATCGATTCAATTTTATACTGATTGACAAAACCTTCCGTGTGGAATTGCCTTAGAACGAAAGTCTTCCTGACGCGGTCGTAACTAATGAATCCATGATCTTCATGCACTTCACCTTTCGGTTTGTCTTTTGATGGAGGGTAGATCGATTTATTTCTGACTTCAATGAATTTCTTGTTTAGCGCAAAAGCATAACTGCGTTCATATTTTCCTTTTCCGGGTTGGCCATCGGAAGTGCCATTCCAGGTGCCGATCATGAATTTAAGTGGAAGCCAGACACTGTCTTGTTTTGATATTTGACCAAATGACAGGACTGGAGTAAGTATCAAAATGAAAGCTATTTTTTTCATACTTGTAAAGTAGATGCTAGCTCGAAAGTACAATTTTTCTTTCTTTCATGATTTTACTCTCCTCCAGACTTGCGATCGAAAGAAGGGGCCGAGATAGCCTCTTACCTTGAGTGTATCGGAATCCACTAACCATATTGAAGATGAATAAGTATTTCCATTCCCAGGATCGAGGATTTTCCCTTCTTCCCATTTATCGCTCGATTTTTTGAAACCCCAGATAATTTTCATCCCCACAACTTTTGAGTTTTTAAATTCTCCCTTGCACTCGATGCAAACAGGATCAGTCCCCTCATGTGGCAGTAAATAAATTTTGCGCACATAGCCTCGAAGCTCTCCACCTATATTTTTGATTTCAACAATTGATTTTACCTTGTTCCAACGGTCATCAATCGTTTGCCAAGTGCCCTCGGGTGTTTTTTCATTCGTTACTCCTTCTCGCCTCCATGTTTGAGTTCTGTAAAACAGATCAAGTGGACCGGCATAGCCTCTGACTTGTAGAGTATTTCCATCTTCCAACCAGAGTTTGCTGGAGTAAACGTCACCAGTTTCAGGATCAAGAATTTTTCCGGATGACCATGAATCACCGTCTTGCTTGAAGCCCCACAGAAAATTCATATCAATTACCTTCTTATCCCTTCTTTCCCCGGAGCATTTTATGCACACGGGGTCTTCGCCTTGATAAGGTTCAAGGAATATCTTCACAATCTTACCTTCGATACTTGTTGTATTTTCCTTTATTTCGATCAATGACAAGGGTGAGCCAGTCCGCTCATTGTAGGTCATCCATTGGCCTGATACAGACTGTGCCATTGTCGAGGGAAACGACAACAATAGGATAATTGATACTGTAATCGCTTTTTTGGCAGGTTGTTTTAACTCGCACGATTTTGGTCGGGATTTAACTTCTTCAAATGCTTCGTGATACTTTTTATGTTCGGTCTTCATTAGTCTATCCCACCAACTGAAATACAATCCATAGTTATAATGAAAATGCTCATGGTGCATATTGTGGTGTATAATTGCGGTGTTCCAGTTTAGCCATTTATTTTTAGTGAAACCCTTCGGCAATATTTCAAACCCTAAATGACCGGCCACATTCCGTATTATCATGTAAGCGAGGAATAGAAATATCGTAAGCGGGTGTAAAGGCAGAATAAAAACCATGATTGGTAAAACCATAGCCTGGATAAATGCTTCCCATGGATGAAAAGAATATGCAGCCCAGGGTGACGGATTGGTGGATTCATGATGCACCCGGTGAATGTATTTAAAAAATCGTTTATGGTGCATGAGCCGGTGTGTCCAATAAAAATAGAAATCATGGAATACCAATGTCAGTATAAAGCTGATGATCATATATGCAACACTATAGTCACTTACCTTGTAATAGATTAAGGTTATTCCAGCACGTTCAGCAGTAAATATTCCGAAGCCAACAATTGAAAAGATCAATACGGTGCTCATTGAGTAAGCAAATTCCTTCCACAATTGTTTTCGTTTAGGAAATACTTTTTGAATAAAAAGGTGCTGCCACCATTTTCTTCCGATCACCCAGAAGAGAGTAAAAAACAGACTTGCAGGAATCAGATAGCGGAATAAATCAAACAAAAAGATTCCGGGCCAGGCTTCCATAAATTGTTTTGCTTCCATAGTTATTTAGAGTTTATGGGGCAAACTTATATCTCACCGAATCGGCAGTCTCTCTATAAATGAAAAATGCTTGCTGATTTCGAAATCAGCATGAAATTACGGGTTTTGCATTTTTCTGAAGGCAGTTGGGGTCGTGTTTTTCTGCTCCTTAAAAGCTTTGTTGAACGGGCCGATTGATTGATACCCAAGAGAATATGCTATTTCAAGAATAGTCTTTTGATTCTGTGAGCTATCTGAAAGGATTTCACTGGCTTCAGTGACTCTATATTTATTGAGAAAATCATTGAAATTTTTAAAGCCAAGTTGGCCGTTGATTAACCGTCTGAGCTTGTACTCTTGTGCCTCCATTATGTCGGCCAGTTCCTTTATCGTGAGTCCTTCCCTTCGATATACTTTTTGCTCATCAAGTAACGTCATCAATTTATTTTCCAGGATTGGATCTTGTGAATTTACTGGCTTTGGCTTGGGAATCTCGCGAAAGAAAAAACCCGGCTGTATATTAAAATTGCCAAGGAGGAAATAGATGGATAACCCGAGGATGGAAGCTCTTTGCAAAGTCTGAAGAATAATTCCTGCTTGGTGAGTAACCGAAGTGGCTTCCACAATCAAAGTGACACCGATTAACGCTGCCGTTATTACAATAAAGATGTTTCTGAAACGAACTCTGGATTCAATTAAATCACCTTGTCTTGTCTTCAACGCTGCATAAAGTCCTGCCAACACAAATACGATTGAAATGATTTGTGCAAGAATGCAGAATACTTCAACCACCGGATTGGTGGAACTCAGTTTGCCATTGAGGTAGAGATTAAAGTGAAGACCGATTTGCAACACGAACCATAATACGATGGAAGGAGAAGGTTTAAAATGGTCATCGAAGATGGCTTTTGCCAAAAGCCAGAACAAAACGGGAGTGGTTATCGCTCCCGTTATTACAATATAATGTAGAACACAGGATTCCCTCACCAGCTTTGTTTCAACAATGAGATAAAAGACAATCGATAATGTGAATCCTATCCCCACCCATACATGCATTCCTTGACGGAAATAACGGAGCATCACCAGACAGGTGAATAACAGCAAGGTAATTGATGCAATACGAAAAATTTCATTGATCAGCGTCATGAGAATAAGCGAATACTGCCTAAAAATAGCCTTTTTATAGATGACTGAAACTATTCAATAAATTTATTGAATAGTTTGAACTATCCTGCTTCCTTTGTTGTCTTAAGCGCATAACGCAAAACCATGGACAAAAGAGAATTCAAGGATAAAGTATATGAAGAACTGGCTAAGATTACCAAGTCAATGGCCAACCCGCACCGGTTGGAGATTATTGAACTTCTTGCACAAGGCGATTTTTCAGTAGAGCAGATAGCTGAGCATACCAATCTTCCTGTTGCAAATGCATCCCAACATTTACAAGTATTAAAGGTGGCTCAGCTCGTTGACATCAATCGACAGGGTAATTTCATCTACTACAGACTTGCGAACAGTAATGTTTTCAAAGCATGGAAAGCCTTACGCGAATTGGGAGTTGAGCGTATCGCCACGATAGAAAAACTGGTCAAAGACTTCAGGCAGTCCAAATTCAAATTTGAATCTGTTACCATCGAAGAGCTTTTGCAAAAACTAGAATCAGGCAAAGTCACTATTCTGGATGTTCGGCCTCAAACCGAATTTAATAAAGGTCATATCGCCAACGCTATTTCTATTCCTATCGATGAATTGAAAGAGCGCATGAAGGAATTACCTAAGCGAACTGAAATTATAGCTTACTGTCGCGGACCGTTTTGTGTTTATGCAGACGAGGCGGTAGCTATTTTAAACAAAGCAGGCTACAAAGCAACTCGTCTAGAGGAAGGGTTCCCTGACTGGCAAATACAAGAACTACCTGTTGAAGTTTCACTGAATTAAAAAAACCACAACCATGATAACCGAAGATATAAAGATTGACGTGAGCACGTTGGCAAACTGGCTCAGTGAAAAAAGGCCTGTAACTATTATTGATGTAAGGCCAAAATCAGAACGCGAAGAATGGTCAATTCCGGGAAGCATTCATGCAGATGTTTATGATCGACTGAAAGTAAATGATCCAAACGCGCTTGATGATTTGAAGTTGGATGCACAGTTGCCTGTTGTGACAGTTTGCGCAGCCGGAAAGACGAGTTTGAAAGCAGCAGAGATACTGAAACAAAAAGGATTTGATGTTTACTCACTCGATGGAGGAATGAAAGCCTGGAACTTTGCATGGAATAGTGCAGCGACTACAATTCATAATGTGAAGATCATTCAGGTAAGACGCTCCGCTAAGGGTTGTCTTTCTTACATGGTAGGATCAGATGACGAAGCAATTGTTATTGATGCTTCCCTCGATCCACAAGTATATCTTGATTTAGCAAAAGCAAATGGTTGGTCTATCAAGTATGTAACGGATACACACGTCCATGCAGATTACTTGTCCCGAACAAGAGAACTAGCAAAAGCAAGTTTAGCAAAACACATTTTGATTGATCAAGCGAAAGTCGAATACTCGTTTACGCCAATTAAGAATGGTGAACAGATAAAATTCGGAAGAGCAACGCTTGAAGTAATTCACACTCCCGGTCACACAATGGAAAGCACAACTTTCCGATTAGGTGACGATGCTTTGTTTACAGGCGATACTTTATTTACTGACGGTGTTGGACGACCTGATCTGAAAGCCGACCTGGATGAGGCAACCAAAAGATCAAAGTTGCTTTATCATTCACTCAACCAACTGTTGAACATGAATCCTAACATGTGGGTGTTCCCCGCACATCTTTCCAAGGCTGTTCCATTTGATAACAATCTTGTTGCTGAAACTATCAAAGCCCTGAAGGGCAAACTTGAGTTGCTGAAACTCAATGAGGATGAGTTCGTGAATTACACATTATCACGCATTCCACCTACGCCTCCTAATTATTTGACAATTGCAACGCTGAACAAACAAGGTTCTTATGAAGGATATACTCCGGCAGAATTAGAAGCAGGAGCCAATCGTTGTGCCATTG
This sequence comes from Bacteroidota bacterium, assembly GCA_016178785.1. Lineage (GTDB taxonomy): Bacteria > Bacteroidota > Bacteroidia > Cytophagales > Cyclobacteriaceae > ELB16-189. Next base: position 49,868 of record JACOSO010000023.1, read on the forward strand.
GATAAAAAATTAAAAAGCATCAAAATGAACGTTGCAACTTCACCACTAAGATTTTCGGGATCTGTTCCTGCCAACTATGACAAATATCAAGGGCCACTATTCTTTGAGCCTTATGCAATTGATGTCGCGGGTCGCATCGATTCAGCCTCAGTAAAAGTTGCATTGGAGATAGCGAGCGGAACTGGCCGAGTAACGCGTCAGTTGAGAAAGGTTTTGCCGGCCACTTCAAAACTAATCGCAACGGACTTAAGTCCAGACATGCTTGCGGTAGCGAAAGAAAACTTGTCCTCAGAAAATATCGAATGGCAAATTGCTGATGCACAACAATTGTCCTTTGCCGACAACAGTATTGACCTGGTGGTTTGCTGTTTCGGGTACATGTTCGTTCCAGATAAAGTGAAAGCTTTTTCAGAGGCCCTTCGCGTGCTTCGACCTGGAGGAACATTTTTGTTTGCCACATGGGACAAGCTCGAACTCAATGGAGCTTCACACGTCCAGCGAACCATCATCAAGGAATACTTGGGTGACGGCCTAAAGGAATTGTACAACCTTCCTTTTTCTATGAACGATCCTGAAGTGATAAAGGATCAACTTCAGCAGGCAGGGTTTAGCAGAATCAAGATTGAAGTTGTCGAAAAGCAGTCGGTTTCTGAGTCGGCTAAGGAAACTGCCTATGGATTAGTGATTGGAGGAACACTCTACAGTGAAATCATCAACCGCGACCCGAAATGGATAGACGAAATCGTTCTGCGTGTTCAGAAAGAGCTTACTCAAAAGTATGGTGCATCACCAATGTCTGCACCGATGAGAGCCTTGATTTGCGAAGCCTCAAAACACAGATGAAATAAAATACACTCAACAATTATCAACTAAGAAACAACGAAGTATGAAACGGAGAAATTTTATCGGCAACTTGGCAGGGCTAGGCATTGCAACGCTGGCTGGAAATTTCAGGGTTATAGGACAAGCTCTTCCTGAATCGTCAAACTATACGATAGAGCAATTTGAGAACAAGGGTTTAGCGCATTTTTCCTACGCTGTAATGGTGGAGGATAAGGTAATCATCATCGACCCTCAACGAAATCCGCAAGCTTATTATGACTTCGCGGAAAAACATAATGCTAAAATTGTGGGCGTCATAGAAACTCACCCTCATGCCGATTTCGTCAGCTCTCACCTTGAAATACACAATGCGCTGAACGTTCCTATTTATAGTAGCGGCTTAACAAAATCAGATTATCCCTTAACAGCTTTTGATGAAGGAAATATCATCAAGTTATCAGACAAGGTAGGGCTTAGATCAGTATACACACCTGGGCATGCTCCCGATCATATTGCAGCTGTTTTGTATGAAGATGGAAAAGACAAGGTGGTTTTCAGCGGAGACTCACTTTTTCTTGGCGATGTGGGGCGACCCGATTTGCTGGACTATTCAAAAGAAAGCGACAAGCAACGAAAATATTTGGCGGCATTGATGTACGACACTATTCACTTCAAATTTGCCGCGCTTAATGATGATGTTATTGTTTATCCCTCGCACGGAGCCGGTTCTCTTTGCGGCAAGTCAATTCGAAAAGCAGCGAGTTCAACCATAGGGTACGAGAGGCAATTCAACTATGCATTTGAAAAACGAACAAAGGATGAGTTCGTTAGTTTGCTGCTGAGTGATCAGCCTTATATACCTAAATACTTTGCGTATGATGTTCACCTCAATCATTTGGGAGCTCCAGAGTTAAAAGCAAACATCGCCAAGATTAAGTACCTACCTAAAAATTACCAGCCTGAATCTGGCGCCCTGATTGTTGACACCAGACCAGAAAAATTATTCAAAGCATCGTACTTGCCGAATGCGATTAACATTCAGGTTGCTGGTCCTTTTGAAACTTGGTTAGGTAGCCTGATCGCGCCTGAGTCAAAATTTTATTTGATAGCAAGTGATGAAGAAGGATTGAAAACAACAATTAAAAAGGCGGCATCAATTGGTTATGAATCAAATATACGAGGAGCGTTTTTGTATGACGGCTCCAATGGAAAACAAATGAAGGTTTTTGAAAATAGCTCATTCGTGCCCGAAGAAAACAAATACACTTTCATTGATGTGCGAAGTGCGCGCGAGGTGAGTCATCAGCCCGTATTTAAGAACAGCTTAAATATTCCTTTGGACGAGTTAACGGAACGCTTGAAAGAAATACCAAAAGATAAACCATTGCTTATCTATTGTGGTTCCGGTTATCGTTCGGCAACAGCCAGCTCTATTTTACAGAAGGATTTTCCAGCACTACAAGTGTATGACTTGGGTTCTTCCGTTACCAAATACATTACCGCAGCACCTTCCAAATAATAGCAGACATGGAACAAGGATCAATACGGCTCGGCTTAAAACAAAACTGGAAGCAATTCACTTTGCTTGTAATAGTCAATGCGTTTGTTGGCGGTATGATTGGTCTGGAACGAACCATCATTCCACAGATAGCAGAAGCTGATTTTGGTATGGCTGCCAAAACAGCGATTCTTTCCTTCATTGTAGTCTTTGGCATAATAAAAGCAATTACCAATTATTACACTGGCACATTAGCTAGTCGTTTTGGAAGAAAGAACTTGTTAGTTACTGGTTGGCTGTTCGCGCTTCCTGTGCCAATACTTCTTATTTATGCTCCAAATTGGAATTGGATTATTGCAGCTAACATTTTACTTGGTATCAATCAAGGCCTTACGTGGTCGAGCACAGTAGTGATGAAGATGGATTTAGTTGGAGAAAAAGATCGTGGCTTTGCAATGGGACTCAATGAATTTGCCGGATACATCGCGTTGGCGGCTATTGCTTTTTTAACCGGTTGGATTGCCAGTAACTATGGATTGCGCCCTTATCCATTTTATATAGGAATTGGCTTAAGTGTAATTGGCTTGCTGTCGAGTTGGTTGTTCGTTAAGGACACACATCATCATGTAAAACTCGAAGCAACGTCAAGCAATATTCCGAAACTTAAGAACTTATTTTGGGAGACCACGTGGCATCACAAAAATCTTGGATCAATCACACAAGCCGGACTTGTTAATAATCTTAATGACGGAATGGTGTGGGGCTTGTTTCCATTGTTACTTTTGTCGAAAGGTTTTAATCTTCATGAAACAGGAATTATCGTGGCTACTTACCCAGCAGTGTGGGGACTAGGACAACTTTACACAGGAAAATTGGCTGACAAATACTGCAAGAAGACATTACTCTTTATTGGAATGTTCATGCAAGGAATTGCATTACTCGGAATGGTCAGCGCAAATTCTTTTGGGTGGTTCATCATTTTGTCTTCCTTGCTCGGTATTGGAACAGCCATTGTCTATCCAACTTTCCTTGCAGCGATCTCAGATTACACGCATCCCGATCAACGTCCTAAAAGTATTGGCATATTCAGGTTGTGGAGAGACCTCGGTTATGCAATTGGCGCGATTCTCACTGGTTTGATTGCAGATCGTTTAGGCTTAACAGCACCGATCGCGGCCATAGGAGTGTTGACAATTATTTCGTCCTTAATAGTTCGGTACCGAATGAGTTGCTCTCATAAAATTGTTTCAAGCCGGATTAAGCTCGAGTTATCTGTTTAAAAATATTGATTGAAAAAATTCGTGATCATATTAAACTAAAAACAAAATGAAAGAGATCCTCACGAACCCATGGCCCTGGTATGTTACCGGCCCACTTATCGGGTTAATGGTTCCTTTGCTGCTCATCTTAGGAAACAAAAGCTTCGGAATTTCTGCCTCATTGCGGCACATTTGTGCAGCATGTATTCCAACAAACGCAACATATTTTCACTACGACTGGAAAAAGGAGATGTGGAACATAGCGCTTGTCGTTGGAATTATTTTTGGCGGAATTTTAGGCGGAGTGGTTTTTCAAAATTCAAGGCCTGTTGAACTCTCGGCAAAAACTGTTGCCGATTTGAACGCACTTGGAATACAAAACTTTAACGGACTTAGCCCGGTAGAAATTTTTAATTTTCAATCTCTCCTCACGGTTAAGGGTTTTGTCATAATGATAGTGGGTGGATTTTTTGTTGGATTTGGTACACGTTATTGTGGAGGATGTACTTCTGGTCATGCGATTTCGGGAGTATCCAATTTGCAATGGCCTTCACTGGTTGCCACGTGCTGTTTCTTTGCAAGCGGAACATTGATGTCGCTATTCATCCTTCCTTACTTAATGAAACTTTAATGCTATGAAAATTCTTAACTACTTCTTTTCCGGCTCAGCCTTTGGTTTCGTGCTCGTAAAAGCAGAAGTCATTTCATGGTTTAGAATCCAGGAGATGTTCCGCTTCCAGTCGTTTCAGATGTATGGAGTAATCGGTTCTGCATTGTTGGTGGCAATGCTTTCAGTATTTCTAATAAATAAATTCAAAGTGAAAACCATTAGCGGAGAGGAGATCAAAATTGAACCTAAGAAGTTCAATTGGGGATACGTCTACGGTGGAATTATTTTCGGTTTTGGTTGGGCGATGACGGGGGCTTGCCCCGGGCCCTTGTATGCATTGATGGGAAGCGGAGTGTTAGTAATCGCAGTCGTATTGTTAAGTGCAGTTCTTGGAACATATTGTTATGGCGTGTTCAAAGAACGTCTTCCACATTAACTTGATAATTAACAAAAAGCAAATACCATGAAAACAATCGTCAGGTTCATCTTTTTCGGTGTGGTCTTCTTCCGATTAACATTTCTGAATGCCCAATCGGACCAGCCCATGATAGGCCAAGTTGCTCCTTCTTTTACGCTTAAAGGGCTTGATGGAAAAACATATTCCCTTGAACAATTCAGAGGCAAGTATGTGGTGATCCATTTAGCGGCAACATGGTGTCCATTTTGTAATGCCGAAGCGCCTCACCTTGAGCAGCTTTACAAGGATTATCAGCAAAAAGGCGTTCAAGTATTTATTATCGATGTTAAAGAAGGCAAAGAGTTGGTCGCAAAATCATCACAGAAATTCAATTTTTCTTTTCCAGTCCTGCTAGATGAGGATGGTGCCATCTCAACTAAGTATGCTCCTGCAAATGTGCAACCCGATCTGGCAAGGGATGAAGTCCCTTTGGCTTCTAATCTTATTATCGATAAAGAGGGAAATATTCGTTTTTATTCCTTACTCAATACAACCACTTTTGATGCTAAGCTTCTGAAAGTGAAACAAAAACTAGATGAATTATTAAGCATTTCTGAAACGAAATAACGATGATTAGTCGGTTGTTCGTCATCTCGTTTACTTACTTGTATGGAGCCAATATGTTTCAGACCCCGGCTATTGTAACTGTAAACGTTAACGAATCCATTGTTTACGTTAATGTAAGTTCTGTGATTGAGGTAGCGGTGAACGTAAGAGAAGGTTATCATATCCAGGCTAATAAAGTGAGTGACGAATCGTTGATGCCAACTACACTTGAAGTCAATAACACGGAATTTATAACTATTAATAAAATAGAATTTCCACCAAGCAAAAAATTCAAATTAGAAGGCACAGATAATTTTCTAGAAGTGTATGACGAGAAATTCCTGATCAAACTTTTTCATACTCCTGGCGCAAAAACAGGAAATTACATTTTAAGAGCAAAGCTTAAGTATCAGGCTTGCGATTCTAAGAGTTGCCTTTTCCCAAGAGTCATTAATTTTTCGATACCTGTAGAAATAGAGCCCAAAAAATAATAGATACCCAAGCGGAACAAATAAGAGAATAAAATAAAGGGAAACATGGAACAAATTTTCTTCCGGAGGAGAAAGCGATACAAGAGAGCCCCGGGTTAACGATCGCAACCATTGAAAAGTAATTATTACCCGATCTTTCTGAAGGTATGCTTGAGGTAGCAAGTGAACAATAGTTAAGACCTACATTTAAATAGACCTGCCTCATTTAAGACTGTTCCTAAAGCGTTATGCTCGAAATGCCTTTGCCATCATATCCCTTTCACTTTTTGAGATGCCATACTTTTCGGACAATGCATTCCATCGCTCGATAGATTTTTTAATGGTATCAATTATTTCTTTTGCTCTTTTCTCCTCAATCCTGAAATACGGTGCCACTTCCATAGCCAAATCAAGATCAAGTGCATTGTCATTTTCAGAAATGTTAAGGCTCAAGCCGGTTCCGGTTTCTACTGGGTTTATATCATAGGCTGGAGAAAGTATCCACCCCTGATCGGTTAAAAGGAAACCATGGTTACGTAAATGATCATCGGTATTACTTACACAGATGTAAAACACAATCCTTCGCCATAGCTCTTCAAGATCACCTGTAACATTCGCACCGTTCTTGGAAATAAATTCAACAAGGTCGAGATAACTTACTCCAGCTTGGTGGTTAGTTCCATCAGTAAGTCCTAGCAAGGTCATGGCAGAAGCAAAATGAGTTCGCTCACCTTTTAAAGTTCGGTCAAATCGTTTGGTCAGAAAAGTATGCTGCCTACTGTAGTAGCTTCCCGTCATGCTTTCGGGAACATTCAACTTTGCTTGAACGGCCAGTTCATGAACAACCATTTCCCATGCGCCAATGTCTCTGTTATCATTTTTACTAGGGAATTTAGCGATCCATAATTGCCCTTTGACATCCAGCACACTTGCCTTCGGCCTTGCTCCCCCCAATGATGATCCGGGGGCCATCAACATGTTGAGCCATTTTATTTTTTCATCGTCACTGATGTCATCGTCTTCATATCGTAAGCAGGCCTCTTCCAGTTCTCGTATAGAGGTCCAGGGCGGTGTTGCCATCTCTTTGTTGTCATTGAGAAAAGGTCCTTCTTCATTTTCTTTGAAACGCAGAGCGCCCATTCGGTGACTGTCATAAACACCAAGTAGATAATCCGTTTCAAAAAGTGTCCTTGCTTTTCGGTCCTCTTTTCTGGCAAATACAGCTTCGCGCCTGTCTATAAGCACTCTGCCCCATCGGTCAGGTGATGAGTCTAAGAAAACCCCAAAATTGCTTTTTCCGTCTTTGAGATATTGTGGCCCTGAATACAATTGAAGATCAGGATCAAGGTTCTGAACATTTTTAGATTCGAGCCAGGTTTTATCATATTCGAAAGAGAAAACTTCTTTGCCCCGCACTTGAGTCGCGTGCAAAGTACCCATCAGTTTGGTTTGTTCTAAACCTGCCCAATCGGCATATACCAATATTGATCGCTGTTGTATACTCTTAGCCATAACTACTTATTCTTTTTTGGGGCTCTTTCTTTCACAAGTAGTTTGATATCCTGAAGTTTTCGGCCGAGTGAGTCATCACCTGCAACCTTCAATAGATCTTTTTCCAGACCCAGTACGAAAAGCACTTGCGCATAGGAACCTATCGCCACATTGGGTGAACCTTTCTCAATTGCCCAAAGAGTTGTACGGCCAATGTTAGCTCTTTCAGATACTTGTGCAACACTGAGTTTTCTTCTGAGCCTTGCCAGCTTGATGTTCTCTCCAAGTTCAACAAGAATCTTGGCAATTTTGGGCAGCAAAATGGTTTTTCTATAGCTCATAATGTTCACTATAATGAACAAATATATTACAATTGTTCATAATAACAAACATTATATTGATGTCGTAGGTAAAACAAGGGATGGTAATGTAGATTTAAAAGCTAACTATCAATTCTTTTTTAATGAATATCGACTCTTTGTGCCATTTACTTCCCGATACAGAATGTAATTATCGTTGTTTTAAGCGTTAAAAATGAGTATTCATTACATTGAGGTACAAATAGGGTACAAAATAAAATAGGAATTTCTAAGTTGTTTCGAGATATCTTATGTCCTCAATTTTTGGGTTCTTTAGAACTTTGTTTGTTGTTAGGGTAATGGACCAAAATACCTCAAACCTCGTTTTGCCCTCTTTAACTTTTTCTTTAGGCATTTCGGCTGTCACAAGAAAATTACTGTTTTGATTCCCTGCTATTGGCAAGCCCAATGCTGATGGATTGTTTGATCCAATCGGATAAACTAAAGTTTGATTGAAAATCGATTGAGGGGTCTGGGCGTTTCCAAAAATAGATTGAAGGGCACTAAATCCTGACGAGCCTGAAAGTTGAATCGGATTTTTAAAAGCTTCGTATTCGATTAATTCAGATTGGCCTTTTTCAATCTGCGAATAGCATAGTTTTTTTAGTGTCCGCATTTTTGGATTAATGACTACTTGCCAAAAAGGGCTTTTGGTTAAATCGTAACCCAGGGTGCTTAATTGATTTTTGGCATTATCATTTATGAATTTCCAAATATCAAAGTATCTCTTTTTCAGTTCTGGATTATAAAGGTCAAGTCGAGCAATAACATCGTTAAAGTAAAATTTGGCTTGGGTTCTATAATTGAAATTGAAATGACTAATGATCCTCGCTTTTTGGAATCGACTAAAAACGTAATGTATGTTTTCGGGATCTTCTACTTCGCTTAATACAGAAATTAGTATTATGTCTATTTCTGCGATCAATCCCAAAAGTTCATTTATAAAGTTGCTGAGTTCCGGAATGTCTATAGCCTTGTCAGCTTTTTCAGTTTTGTCAGTTAGTATGTCGATAATAGTATCCGTCCAATTTACTGAGTATTCCAGTCCTACAGGGTTCACGGTATAAAATTTTAGATTTGTAATCCAATCCCTAAGATTAGTTAAAACATTAGGTTCGTCACCAACAATAAATCTTGAACTTTTATCCTTAGTTGTAAAATACTTGGAGTCTTGATCTTGGTAGATGGGAGCCTTTATAGTCCCAACTTTTTTTAAGAATGGACTTGTTACTACAAAGTGTGATACTATTTTTTCCTTACTCATTTTGGTCTTATTTTTTTGGAACATTATAAATCCGGCTTTACTTTTTTGAAAACCCGATCTTCTTTCTGTCTTCCCATTTTCTTTTGAAGGCCTTTTCGTCTAGCAGATTTTCCATTGCTTCGTAAATCTGGTTTAGCTGTGCATCGTGTTCTCCAAGCCGTTCGCGTAGTTCCTTCAGCTTCTCTTTCAGGCTACTTTGGTTCAGCAAAACTTTTCTCACCTCAACAAAGGCTCTCATAATAGCTATGTTCATGTTAATAGCTCTGTCACTGTTCAGCACCCCGCTTAGCATGGCAATACCTTGTTCGGTAAAAGCATAAGGCAAGTACCTTGTTCCGCCTCTGCCTTTTGAGGTTTCATTTTGCAACCTCAAAGAATTGCCGTCTTGAAAGGTTTCAATTTGCAACCTCAAAAAGTCCCATTCAGCTTTAGTGAGTTGAAACATGAAGTCTTTGGGGAAACGTTTGATGTTTCTTTTAACTGCAAGGTTCAGGGCTTTGGTTTCTGTTTCGTACAAGTCTGCTAAATCCTTGTCTAGCATAACCCTTTCGCCTCGTATCTCATAAATTTTAGTTTGAATGGATTGTATTATTTGCACAGGAATTATTTTAGAAGTTGAGTTTTATTTTATTTGCTGCTTTGCGTTTTGATTGGTCAATGATTTTTGCATAAACCTGGGTTGTTTTCAGTTCACGGTGTCCCAGCATTTTTGAAACAGTGTAAATGTCAGTTCCCTTGCTTAGTTGCAACGTGGCAAACGTATGCCTGAAACAATGAAAAGTAATATCCTTTGTTATTCCGGCTGCACCTATCCATTGGTAAAGGTGTTTATTTTGATAGGCTGAATACTCCAACCCTTCAAAAACTTTGTCGGTCGGCTCTTTAGGTTTACCCAGTAGCTTATAAGCCTGTTCAGAAATAGGCATCATTTCAATCCCTTTAGTTTTTTGCTGTTTGAACTTTATAAAATGTCCATTGCCTTTAATGTATTCCAATTCGCCCCAAACCAAATTTTTAATATCTGAAAATCTTAACCCAGTGAGTGCAGAAAAAATGGCTGCACGTTTCATTAAAGGATTCTGGCATTCTGTTTTTACAAGCTTGTTCAATTCCTCCATTGTTAAAAAATTCCTTCGTGTTTCGGCTGGTTTTACTGTTTCAATTTTTCCATTAAGATCGCTTTGCAAATACCCGTCTTTGTACGCCTGTTTTAATGCCGCCTTTAATTTATTGAAATACGAAACAACCGAATTTTGGGAAAGGGTTGTCTTGTCGCTTCTATTGCTTTTCACTTTTAGTAAATACTCTTTGAAGTCGTTACAAAACTTTTCAGTGAGGTCGGAAAATTTCAAATGTCCTTTGGTGAACTTTTCCAAATAGTTGAAAGCAGAAACCCAGTTATCATGATTGCTCGCTTTTCGCTTGTCTGCCAACATTTTGAAATAAGCCACAAAGTTTTGTTCGCCCTTCTCTTTTATTTTCAATTGTTCTTGTTCGTAGCCGGTATAAATTTCAGGCTTGTTAATGTAGTTTTCTCTTTTCTGCCTGATCTGCTCACCAAGCTGCAACGTTTCTTTGTTATGCTGTTTGTCAATGGCCGTTTTCGGTTTGTTTAAAATGTAATACCCTAAAAATTCTCTTCGGGTTGGTTCGCCCGTCTCAGGGTGGGGGATGGCGGGGTAAAAATCCAAATACAAACTTTGCCTGTTTCCCGATATTCCTTTTTGTCTTAGCTTAACTTTTGTTGCCATTATTGTTGTTACTTTTTAAGTAATTGAAAATTCATATTTTACGACCCCCCCTCATAGAATCTATCGAGAAAAAAAATCTTCGAAACCGCGGTTTCGATTCGTTTTAGCTGGAAAACTAACCTACCCCTCCCCCGTATCTGAGTTTAAAAGTCATTTTGAAGACTCAAATAGTTTGTTGAGGTCTGAGCGTTTCACCCTTGTAATTCTTTCGCCAAGATTCACTGCTTTAAGGTTTCCGCTTTCGATGTTGTAATAAACCGAACGAACTGAACAGCTTAATAGGGCTGCAACATCTTTAACGGTTAAGAACTCTTTCGCTTTCAGTTCTTCAATAGGCCGGGTTTTGACAAGAAAGGTTTCGGTGTTGCTCGCCTCCACTTTTGAAGCCCGTTGTTTGGCTTTGTATGCTGCGCTATTGCATTTGTGCGAACAGTATAAGTTTGTAGTGGTTCGGGCAGTAAAATCCTTTCCGCAATGCTGGCAAACTCTTTGAACTTTGATATTAGAACTCATTAGACGGCTTTAAGTATCAACAAGTGTCGTTTAAGTGCAATTAGGTGCAATTAAAAGAGGAAACTATCCCCGAAATTTGTACCTCGAATGCGAAGGTACAAATAAGGTACAAATGTTTGATAAACAAACAGGTATTAAATCAAAGCAAATAACAAGTATAATACATAGAAAAAGCCCTATTTAAGGGCTTTTGTGCTGTTTTATTAGAATGTTGTTATTTCGTTGTTTTGGCTGGTTACTTTCCGATGCAAAACTTCGAAAAGATATTTGCCAGCAAATCGTCAGTAGTCACCTGACCTGTGATCTCACCAAGATAATGCAGTGCCTGGCGGATGTCCATCGCTAAGAAATCTCCGGTGATACCTGAATCCATTCCAGCGAGTACCCGATCGAGCGCATCGTTGGTTTGCTTTAAGTTTTGATAGTGCCGGAGGTTGGTGACTAACACATCGCCTTGTTTTACTTCGCCAACGTGAAAATGAGAGAGGATCTTATCTTTCAGTTTTTGGATGTTTTGCTTGTGCGAAGCTGAAATCAATGTGAAGTCTTGATTCTGCAATTTTCCAATCGCGTCAGCGTTTGCCTTATCCATTTTGTTACCCACTTTTATGATGGGCACATTTAGTTTTTTTAATGTACCATCTTCCTTGAGAATTTCATCCAGCGGAAGAGACAGATCAAAAACATATAGTAGGAGGGAAGCTTTTTTGATTCGTTCATGCGTTCTCTCAACTCCGATTGACTCAACTATGTCTGTAGTTTCGCGCAATCCGGCCGTATCCATAAAACGAAAACTGATGCCGCCCAAAATCATCTCGTCTTCAATCACATCGCGTGTTGTTCCTGGGATTTCAGAGACAATTGCTTTTTCTTCATTGAGCAACGCATTCAGCAAAGTTGATTTCCCTGCATTAGGTTTGCCGGCAATCACAGTAGGTACTCCGTTCTTGATCACGTTTCCCTGATCGAATGAGCTGATCAGTGAATGCAAATAAGATTGAATTTGATAAATCAGTTTTTTCAAATCATCGCGTTTAGCGAACTCAACATCCTCTTCTCCAAAGTCAAGTTCTAATTCAATAAGAGAGGCAAAATGAATCAGCTCTTCGCGCAAGTGTTGAATCTCTTTCGAGAAACCCCCACGCATTTGATTAAGTGCTGCTTGACGTGCATTGTCTGTTTCAGCAAAAATAATGTCAGCCACGGCTTCAGCTTGCGCGAGATCAAATCTTCCGTTGATAAAGGCTCGTTTAGTAAACTCTCCAGGAGTGGCAAGCCTTGCTCCATTTTTAACCAAGACTTTGATAATCTCTTTGACGATGACAGGCGAACCATGACACGAAATCTCAACACTGTTTTCTTTCGTGAATGAATTGGGTGCTTTAAAAACAGAAACCAAAACTTCGTCAATGTTTTTTTCTCCGTCATGGATTGTTCCGAAATGAATCGTATGCGATGGCTGAGCGACAAGATCCTTTCCCTTAAAAATCTTTTGAGCTAAGTCGATCGAATCTTTTCCCGATAGACGGATTACAGCAATGGCGCTTATTCCTTGGGCTGTGGCGAGTGCCACAATAGGTTCATCAGGAGAATTCAAGATTCAAAGTTTTAGATTCAAAATTAAAGGATATTGTTAGATCGTTATTCTTTATAAGTTAATCGTGCGAGAAAACTTTTAACGAATAACTAATAACGTTTAACGAACAATTAGCACTGGAATGTTTACTCTGTGGCGTACAGTGTCAACGGTTGTTCCAAAAACTAAATCCTTCGCCCAATTATGTCCGTGGGCGCCCATCACCAGCAAGTCTGCTTCATAATCATTTACTATCTCAGGTATTGTTCTTCGTGGGTTACCGTAGCCAATTTTTATTTCTGATTGATAGCCTTGCTGTTTCAATTGTGTTGCATAATTCTCCAAAGATTGTTGGTCTTCTTTTGCTTCGCGATCCTGAATGTCGCTGCCGTACCACATCGCACCGGCAGTCTCCACAACGTGAAGTAAAAGATATGAAGCATTTGCCCCTCCTTGTGCCACCGCGCTTTGAATGGTCTTTGCATCTACTGAGCTAAAATCGATAGTCACAGCTATTTTTTTGTAAACGGGGGAGGTAATTGCACTTAGATCAACGGCCGTTCCATGTGGTATTGAACTTTCCTCACGTCTCCGCTTGTCTAACATTGGTTTGAAAGCGATATAAAGCAACAACGCTCCTGTGGCCAAAGAAATAGGAATCACCACTAGCCAGATCATCCATGGATGTTCACTGCTTCGCAGCCACGTTCCAATTTCCTGGATCACTAACTTCACATTGAGTGACACAATGATGGTCGCAATAACCCACGCGCATATCTTCATCCAATTTTTGATCACGAACACACCCATTTTTTCTTTATCGCTGGTGAAGTGAATGAGCGGAATGACAGCAAAGCCCAATTGCAAACTGAGCACCACCTGGCTTAGTACAAGCAGTGCTCCTGTTTTTTCTTCCCCATAAAAAATAATGACTAGGTAAGCCGGAGTGATAGCAATTAGTCGCGTGACCAATCTTCTCAGCCAAGGTGCGATGCGCAAATTCAAATAACCTTCCATCACCACTTGCCCCGCGAGCGTGCCCGTAATGGTTGAGCTTTGACCTGCAGCTACTAATGCCACCCCAAATAAAATCGAGGCCCAATCGGTGCCGAGCATTGGTGCGAGAAATTTGTAGGAGTCCTGAATATCGGAAACAGCATACATCCCCGCCCTGAAAAAAGTAGACGCTGCTAAAATCAAAATAGCAGAGTTCACAAAGAAGGCTAAGTTAAGTGCGATCGCTGAATCGATGACGTTGTATTTTATAGCAGACCAAATTCCTTTTTCTGAGGAATCAAACCTTCGAGTCTGCACCAGAGAAGAATGCAAATAAAGATTGTGAGGCATCACGGTAGCCCCGATAATTCCGATAGCAATATAGAGCGCTTCATTGGATGGGAGCGAAGGAACAAATCCCTTTACCAATTCGCCAACGTCTGGCTTTGCCCAAATCATCTCTAATAGAAAAGAAGCCCCGATGATGAATACTAACGCGATGATAAAGGCTTCGATCTTGCGCATGCCATAGCTCTGCAAAATCAACAACAACAAAGTATCGAGCACAGTGAGTGTTACACCCCACACCAGTGGAAGACCAAACAATAACTTCAAACCGATGGCCATGCCGAGCACTTCAGCGAGGTCACACGCAGCGATGGCAATCTCAGCCAAAATCCACAAACAAAAATTTACGATGGGATGATAACTTGCGCGCGATGCCTGCGCCAAATCAAGTTGGCGAACAATGCCAAGGCGTGCACTTAAGCTTTGCAAAAGAATAGCCATCAGGTTCGACATCAGCAGAACCCAGAGTAATGTATAACCAAACTTGCTGCCCCCAGCGATATCTGTAGCCCAGTTGCCCGGATCCATATAGCCTACGCTCACTAAGTATGCCGGACCAAGAAAGGCGATTAATTTTTTCCAGGTGCTTCTGTGTGTTGTGTCCACTGTGGAATGCACCTCGCTCAGCGATTTTCCATTCGAGCCTTTGTAGTATGTTTTTTTTGACGAACTCATTTATTGTCACATCCTCATTTAGAAGTACGATGAAAAACCAAATTGAAAACCTCCCGTTTTAGCAGGTGGATTTCCCAAAATGTCGGTTTGCCATTTGTATCGATAATTCAGGCGGAAAACCGTTTGCGGAAACGGCCTCCAACTCAAACCAGGCATGATTGAAATCACATCTTCTCTGATGCTCGCGCCATTCTCAGTAAACTTACCGATGTTCCAATCCACGTATTCAAACCGAAAAACGGCATTGACAACCGATCGGGTGAACCCAAAAATATTTCTTCTTATCACGGGCTGCACAAAATCCACAAATCCTCCCGCCTGTTTGTTTCCATATTGTTGTGTGTAAGTGTCGGGTATGTCTACATTGACGAATGCCCATTCTGTCGTGATATAAGTTTTAGTGGCGCGCAGTGTTGTATTGAAATCTATAGCCCACACATCCACTCTTCTTTTTTTATTTAGATTGATCCCGTCATCTTGAAATTTATTGAAGACACCGCCCATGTAAGAAAGTCCGAGTTCACCAATTTTTCTGTTTTTAACAGCCACTTTAGTGGTGATCAAAGCTTGTCCGTTCGAACTTTCTTCAAACCGGTTGGGATTCAATTTCGATGCAGGAAGAAAAGTTTTGTTTTGCGAATTGCTGATGATTTTATCGTCAAAACCATTGGTGAGATAAGTTTCGTAGGCATAAACCCAATTTTTTTTGTATAGTTTTCCGAACAAACCAAAGCCCACGTTGCTCCACGTGGCGGGGAGCATTTCTGTAGCTGAAATCGGGCGATCAATGAACTCCCACTTGGGACCATCGTGATTTTGATTGAAAGCCCCGATTGGATTCATCACAATGCCCCCACGGAAATTCAGCAATGGATGCAATTCTACATCGACAGAGGCAAACTCAATGTTGATTTCTTTCGTGCCATCTTCAAACTCGATCTCTGAAAGGAATTTTATTTTTTTATAGATACTCGACCCTAAAAAAAGCGTAAGTCGTCTCATCTGGAATTGATGGCCCTCAGAAACACCATTGGTGCCTTGGTGCTGCCAGTTAGCTTCCACATAACCACCCACAGCAACAGGCAATTTACTGACTGAAAGAAATGGACGGTTGTAGATCGCATCCATGTTCATCAAAACCTTGGTTGTGTCCTTTGTGGTGCGCCTGAATAAGGTTGAGTCAATCTGCGCGGCCAAGTCATAACTAGAAATGGCCAGACAAAGGATCAGTAAATATTTCAGCGTTCTCATCCTTTGGTCAATTCAATTAGCACTTTGTTGTTCAGAATAGAAGTTGGAAAACTGCGTAGGTTTTTTTCTGCAGGGCCGTGAATGGCATTCCCTTTCCTGTCGAACTCGCTTCCATGACTCGAGCAATAGAGGTAATCGCCACCCGCGTTTAATTCAGAACCTTGATGCGAGCACTTCATCCAAAGGGCGCTGTATTCATTCTCTTTAATTCGGCTGAGGTAAATCGGGAACTCCAGATTGTCATGATGAACAATAATAAAGTCACGATTCACCGGTTTCCCTTTCTGGAGATAAGTAAATTCGGATACTGCTATTGAAATCCCTTTCTGCTCAAGAGTTCCTGTAACGTAATGGGTAGATGAACATGACGATAAGAGATAGGATAGACCTGCGCCACTTGCGCAAGCAATACATGTGTTCGATATGAATTCGCGTCTGTTCATTATAGGCTTTCAAGGAATAGAATCAATTTTTTCTTTTCTTCGTCTGTAAGCGATTTGTATTTTTCTTTGCTTGAGTCACCTTCACCTCCGTGCAAAAGAATGGCATCCTCGATACTATTTGCGCGGCCGTCATGTAGTAAATAATATTTGCCGCCTTGCGAATTTTTTGACAGCCCCAAGCCCCAGAGAGGTGTGGTGCGCCATTCAAAAGTTTTAGCTGAGCCTTCCGTGTAGCCATCGTCTAATGCTGCGCCCATGTCATGAAGCAGCAGATCCGTGTACGGATAAAAAGTCTTGTCTGACAAAGCGGGAATGGTACTTACACCCGTTTTCATTTCAGGTCGATGACAGTTGGCGCAACCAACGTTTGTAAATAATTGTTTGCCTGAAAGGATTTCAGTTGTTTCCGCTCGGGGAACAGGAGCCTTCAGTGTTTTCAAATAAAAGACAACATCTGTCAACGTTTGGTTGGACACCTCCGGATCAGATGCACTGCCCGAATAAGTCTCCACTGCTTCATAAGTTGATGTAACACCAATATCCTGATTATAAGCCTGCGCAGTTTGTTGAAGTAAATTGTAAGCGGACCCCTTCCTGCCAAACCGCCCGATGTACTTCCCATTTTGAACGACACTGTTTGGGCGGGCATCAACATAATTTTTCATTGCGACCCAGTTGGGCACACCACTGATGCCATCAGCGTTTGCATCAGTAGGATCTGCCCATGCAATAATATCCGAATCGCTCACGGCATCAAGAAAGCCAAGACCTGTATTTGCAGGTGGAAGAAATTTTGAAAATGTGGCTCCTGCAGGAATTTGCTCAGGAGTGAAACCGGGAACTGCCCTGTTCTGAAGTTGAGGACCACCTTGATTTAAAAATTGATTCCCTGTTTCATCTGTTTGGCCGAAGCGGGTGAGTGTGGTGAAGGGATGACCTTTTCCATCACCGGCATGACAACTTCCGCACGAGGTGGCAACGAACAAAGGGCCAAGTCCATTGTCTACCGTAAATATTTGACTATTGAAGGCAAGATCGCCATTAACGAATTGTTTGTGTTCGCTCGTAGTGAGTCCTTCAATGGGCCCATCAAGTACTTGATTCCCGTTGGGGGCAGAAGGCTCAAATTGAGAACAAGAAACTATGTTCAGAAGGGAAAAAGAAATCAATATGTATTTTAAACCATTCATTCTGTTACCAATAAATTCTCAGCCGCCTCTTTCGAAATAAAAATTTTCTTTTTGTGATCAATGGAAATTTCAAGCGATCCATCGAAGTCAATCTTATCAACAATGTTTAGCATGACACCGATGCGAATACCGATTTTACTGAGGTATTGAAGAAATGACGGGGAGCCATTCTTCACTGCCCGTACTACACACTTTTTGCGAACGGGAAATTCAGACAGATGTACCTGTTTCATTTCTTTGATTTTGCCCAATGCATCAGGAATAGGATGTCCGTGTGGATCGGTTTTTGGAAAGCCAAGAAACGAATCCAATTTTTCGATCAAGGTCATTGATTGGATGTGCTCAAGCTGCTCAGCTACTTCGTGTACTTCGTCCCAGGTAAAACCAAGTTTCTCCACCAGGAATGTCTCCCACAATCTGTGCTTGCGAATGACCATCAATGCATCAGACTTTCCTTTGGAGGTAAGATTGGCTCCGTAATATTTTTGATAGGAGATTAATTTTTTCGCAGCCAGTTTTTTCACCATGTCGGTAGCTGAAGCAGCCTTTGTTTTCATGGAATCTGCCAGATCGTTCGTTAGAACAGGTAGGGTGCCTGCCTCCGACAAATGGTAGATCGCTTTTAAATAATTCTCTTCAGTGAAGCTCAACATGCCTAAATTCAAAGTTCAAGCCTCAAAATTAATAATTTAGACTAACCTAAAAAATGTTTTAGCATTATTTAATAAATAGGCATTGAAAATCAGGTGATGGAATCGATTGCACTTAGGAATTTGCCTTCTTCGCTCTGCCAATCGACATTTTCAGCTTTCCGGGAGTAGAAATTCTTTTCGCGCATTTGTTTGAGAGTGGAACTCGGATCAATTCTAGCGAAGTCAATCACAATAGCTGAATTGAAGGGTTGGCATAAATTAACCCACACTTTGTTGTCTTGAAGGAGTATTGGAAGTTGGCATGTGAGATATTCGTAAAGTTTTGAAGGAATTTTGTTTTTCGTGTGCGGTGAAGATGGATAAAAAACAATCCCAAAGTGAGCTGACCCGATAGCCTCCATTATCTTCTCGTGCGAGACAAAGTCTCCTCCAACCAAAGAAATGAATGAGTATGCCGCGATTTCAGACTCGATCTTTTGAAAATATCTTGGTTGTGGAAAATGACCAATAATCTGCAATTGAATCCTGGGGTCTACTGCGTGCAGCTTCTTTGTCAACTCAATAGCTTGAGAAACTCCGGTGCTTTCTGCTATCGTTCCGGTGAAAATCAATTTAACATTATTGCTTGAAGGTTGTCGGAAAAAATTATCTGGGACTCGGCACTTGTTTTCAACGATCAATGATTTCCTTTTCGTGAACAGTAATTCATTTTCGTAACATCTTTCGGCAAGCAAGAACTTTGAGAAAAAGGGTGATGTAACAGTTTCTTTTAATCGCACCATATAGGCAATTAGCGGTCTTATGACTATCGGCCAGGCCCTCGTATACATGATGTTCTTCCAATAATCCTCCTGTACATCATAAACTATTTTTCTTCCTGAAAATATTCTATAGAGAATTGCGACACCGATCAGCTCATGAGTTGAGATAATAAACACTTCCGGCCTGATCGAAAACGCTTCCTTTAAAATCTTAAATCGAACTTTAATTCTGGCCAAACTGATCCGCTTAAATTTTTTGTGAGGAAGTAAGTGAATTGCACTCAACGATTTGCCCATTGATGAAGGAAAGCCGGCAATAAAAACTTCATAGCCATTAGCGGCAAGCGATTGCCCCATCCGCTCGAACATGCGTGGCTCATCTGCAGGTTTAAGCACCGAGGCGAGGAGTATTCTTCTTTTTTTTATTTCTTGCATCCTGATTTAACAGCAAATATAGATGCAACTACAAGAACAAATCGAAAAAGCGTGGAGTAACCGCGAACTCCTTCAAACAGCCGATACCCAAAAAGCCATTCGCGAAGTCGTGGATCAATTAGATAAAGGAAAACTGCGAGTGGCTGAACCGGCCGGTGATGGTTGGAAAGTAAATGAATGGATAAAGAAAGCGGTGATCCTTTATTTCCCCATTCAGCAAATGAAGACGATAGAAGTTGGCCCTTTCGAATTTCACGATAAGATTGCATTGAAGAAAAATTATAAATCACTAGGTGTTCGCGTTGTGCCTCATGCCATCGCACGTCATGGTTCTTACTTGAGCAAAGGGGTGATCATGATGCCTTCGTACGTGAACATTGGTGCCTACGTAGATGAGGGCACCATGGTAGATACGTGGGCAACGGTGGGAAGCTGCGCGCAGATTGGAAAAAATGTTCACTTGAGCGGAGGTGTCGGGATTGGTGGTGTGCTTGAGCCGGTGCAAGCTGCACCTGTGATTGTGGAAGACAGTGCTTTCATTGGTTCCCGTTGTATTATTGTAGAAGGGGTTCGTGTAGGAAGCGAAGCCGTGCTTGGTGCCAATGTGGTGCTTACAGCTAGTTCAAAAATCATCGATGTTACAGGTTCGCAGCCCGTAGAATATAAAAGCTATGTGCCGCCACGCTCTGTAGTGATCCCTGGCACCATTCCTAAAAAATTTCCATCCGGTGAATTCCAGGTTCCCTGTGCGTTAATTATCGGTAAACGAAAGGAGAGCACCGATAAAAAAACCTCACTCAACGATGCTTTACGCGACAATCAAATTTCGGTCTGAAATTTGTCTTTGATTCTGTGTCCAACTGAAATTAAACCTGGATTATTAATGGAAAATTTCCTTTGATTCAGAATTTATCTCTCAGTCGAAGGGACTGATTTAGATGATTTCCATGATTGGCAGACATTTTGAAAGGACAACTATTGGTTTAATGAAAAATGCGCACAGATGACAGAGAAATCATGGGAATCAGGCGCCAATCACTAAAATATTCGAAGAGACGTAAGGTTTTTTTTCACAATTAAGTTGCTAATGCATAATCACAGTTAAATTTGCGTCATGAAGTGGATGGTAATAATACTTGCCTTGTTGCTCGGCTTTGGATTTGCGCAGGAACTCCCTGCACCTCCTGGCAAAAAATCAACGATTTCTACGGGTGAGCGACTGGATTACAGGATGTATCTCGGCTTTTTCACCGTTGGAAAGGGGACAACCACGGTTGACAATAGTTATCATACAAAGAACAACCGAAAATGCTACAAGGTAGATGCGTATATGCAAACACTGGGCATTGCCACCTGGATTTCGAAAGTGAATGACAACTGGGGCGCGTATGTGGATACTAGCGAACTGGTAACACATGAGTCGTATCGAAAACTGAGTGAAGGAACTTATCGTCTTAATGAACTGATCACTTATGATCATGAAAAGGATCAGGCCTCTGTGATAGTTGCCGATAAAAAGACAGGCAAGTATGGTGAGCCTAAAGTTTACTCTACTCCTGATAAAGTCCGCGATATAGTCTCTGGGTTTATGTATTTACGGATTATCGATTTTTCGAAGTACAAATTGAGAGATACAATCACGGTATCAGGTTTTTTTGAAGATAAGACTTATCGGTTCAAAATCATTTATCACGGCAAAGAGACGATTGAAACTGAATTGGGCAAAATACCTTGCTACAAACTTATACCCATTATGCCCGACAACCAGTTGTTCAGAGGCGAAAATTCAGTTACCGCTTGGATATCTGCAGATGGAAATCAGATCCCAATTAAAGTTGATGCGAAAATGTTCATCGGTCATGCAGGCACCGAGATAACAGGTTTCAGGGGACTGCGCAATCAGTTTGTTGTGGTGCGTTGATTTTTTTCACCGATGAATTATTTGATTTACCGAATAAAAATTTGTTTTATTTTTATCTGCTGAATATCAGGCTACAAGAATTCAAAACTTCTTGCCATGGTGGTAATAACTTGCTGAAAAAGTGATTTAACTATTCGTGAAAAACATTTTCAAAACAGGCGATCAAAAATCTTTCAAGCGAACTGTCCAGGAAAACGACTGCGCTATTTTTAATGGTGAGTTGCTGCATCGGGTTTGCTCCACGTTTGCACTTGCCCGTGATTTCGAGTGGTCATCACGCTTGTTTTTTATTGAAATGAAAGAAGATGATGAAGAGGGGGTAGGCACGATGCTTTCGATCGAACATAAGAGTCCTGCATTTATAGGTGAGGAAGTTACATTCACGGCCACTATTGAAACTATCTTCAAGAATGAATTGATCTGCACCATCGAAGCTAAAGTTGGAGACCGGATTATTGCCACCGGAAAAACGGGTCAGAAGATGTTGAAGAGGGAAAAGTTAAAGGTGCTGTTCAAGGCAGAGTATTGAAAGGTTATTTCATTTTGAAACAAAGTTGCGGCCAACATTCCGACTGAGTTTATTCCCACAACTCATTCGCACTAAATTTCATGAAACTTCAGCCAACACTTTATGGCCCTGAAGGGATATGGTAAAAATTGATCCTCTCCCCAATTCACTCTTTACCGAAATGGTGCCGTTATTCTTTTCGACAAATTCTCTTACCAACAGCAGACCTATGCCAAGACCCTTTTCATTGTTTGTACCCGGTTTGGTAAAATGGGTGCCGATGAAAAACAAATTTTTCACCTCTTCATCAGACATGCCCTTTCCCTCATCGGTGATGGAGAGTATTGCTCTGTCATTATGAATGTGGCCTGTGGCAGTTATACTGCCTCCCTGACTAAATTTAATCGAGTTGCCAATCAGGTTGCGTAAAATTAACTTCAGATGATTTCTGTCTGCATTAATTTCAAGAGCTTCAGGAATACTGTTTTCAAGGGCAACATTTTTTGCCTGAGCGGTCTCCGTATACAAATGGTGCAACTCGTCAACGATGCTTCTTGGATTGCACTGTTCAAATTGTGGATCAATGCTTCTTGACTGTGCTCGTGCCCAATTCAATAAATTATCAAGATCATCACTAACGTAATCAAGATTGTTTTTTAATTTTTTTGAAAAATGAACAAACTCTTCCTGCGTAAGATTTGAGCCACTCACCAAATCCATCAGTCCGCGTAAACTAGCGAGAGGGCTTCGCAGGTCGTGACCGATGATGGAAAAAATTTTGTCTTTTGTTGCATTCAATTCGCTAAGTTGTGTTGACTGCACATTGATCTTTTTGTTGCTGTCATGCAACTCCGTGTTAATTTTTTTTACGCGCTTATTACCATAGTATAAAGCAGAGCCGATTATAGCAAGGATAAGCAGGCCTGCCACAGAAATGTAATTCCAAACTTGATTGCTTTTTAGTTCCTCTTCTTTTAAGAGTGCGTCTTTCTTGAGTAAATCAATTTGAGCTTGTTGAATATCGGCTTCGTACTTAGCCAGTTTTAGTGCCATCTGTTCATTGCCGCGCTGAATAAGAAGTGAGTCATGTACTAGTAAGTACCTATCCTGATAGTATATGACTTTGGGGATATCCTTCTTAATTCGATAAATATCAGCCAAAAGACTATATGTTCTTTCCAGTTCACTCTTAAATTCAAATTTTTCCGAAATCACTTTGTTACGATTCAGATATTGCAAGGCTTTATCGTAGTCTTTAAGTGTAAAGTAGGTTTTACCAATGCGATACAACGTGGAGGCTTCTAAAAAAACGTTTCCTCCCTTATCGGTAGGAAGCAATGCCTCAAAGAAATTTTTCTGGGCCTGAACATATTCTTTTTTTTCAATGAAAATATCACCGAGTGTACGCTTGCAAAATGCAATACGATAAGGATCTTTAGCCCGTATGCCATGTGCAAGCGCCAGCTCAGTGTAATATTGTGCGGAATCCAATTGATGTAAAGACAAAAAGTTAAGTGCAATATTGGTTGCGCAGCGGGCCATGATGGCGTAGTCTTCAAGTTCTTGGGCAATTAAGAAAGCTCTCTTTAAAATTCGTATGGCTTCTTCGTTTCGGTTCTGTTCGAAAAGAATACCGCATATATTATTCGTGCAACTGGCTTCACCTCGCCTGTTGCCAAACTCCCGGTTAATTTTTAACGCTTCTGTTCCATAGATCAACGCCTTTGCATAATTACCCTTGCGATAAAGTACCCATCCTATATTTTCGAAAATAGGTCCGAGCGCTTTTCTGAAATTCAATTTCTCGGCAATCGTCTTGGCCACTTCTCCCACCCGTAATGCCTCGGTATTGTTACTTTCGCGAATGGATGAAATATAGTTGTTGAGCAAAATAACTTTTGTAGTATCATCAGGTCTGGCCAATAGCGAAGTGAGTAGACTGTCTGGTTCTTGAGACTGACCAAACGCTGCTGTAAAAAGGAGGGCAAAGCCAACTTGAAGATATCTTTTCATAATGCCAAGCCAAAGTCATTACGAATGAGTCTATCAAATTTAAGTTTTTAATTCCACTATATCAGATTATACAATCCATTTCTATTCCTTCTCTCATCGGTGTTCGTTCGCTCGAAAAAATTCAAAAACACAAGCTTGCATCGATCCGGATCAATTATTAAAAATCCATGATATCAGAAGCAATTATTGTAACTTGACAAGTAGGACAGCATAAAAATTCAAGATCATGGAAACCGAAAAAATTATTTTCCTGCGGGATTTCCTAGTTAAGACATTCATTGTAGGCTTGGCTTTTGCAATTTTCATCGGAATTGTCACTTTTTTACTTTGGGATTCCTGGATGATGCATCGTATTGAAAGAGCATTTGCCTTGGGTGATGGTGAAATGGGTGAGATAGTCCTGACATTTTTTTCTATCGTGCGTATTGTGCTGCTATTCTTTTTCCTGGCGCCCTGCATCGCCTTACACTGGATGATTAAAACAAGAAAATAGAAACCAATTTGTTTCGAAAAGCGTTTGCTCCTTTTCGCGAATGGAAAAATCCGCTCTGCCAAATCGTGACTAATAGATTTTTTATTTGCCCCTTTTAAAATAAAAGCGGAACATTGCCGACTTTATAGGAATAACCCACAAATACTTTCATGTCGAAATCTAAAGTTACTATTGGCCAGGTTTTTAAAACCATCATCTGGCTCCGCAAAAAACTTCTCTTCATTGGGCTTATACTTATCTTCATTAGTCGCGGTGCTGGCTTAGTGGCACCGTGGGCTACCAAGCCTTTTATGGACGACATTTTGGTGAAAAAGGATCTGGATAAGTTGCCGATGCTCTTGACCTTGGTGATGGTTGCCATTTCTGTGCAGGCAGTCACCTCGTTTTTGCTGACCAAGCTCTTAAGTGTGGAGGCGCAGCATCTTATTTCAGTATTGCGGTCGAAGGTTCAAAAGCATTTGCTCCGGTTGCCTACCCGATTCTTCGATAATCAAAAGTCAGGAGCATTAGTATCTCGCGTGATGAATGATGTGGAGGGCGTTCGCAATCTTGTGGGCACCGGTTTGGTTCAACTGATCGGTGGAATTCTTACAGCCGTGATTTCAGTTGGATTCTTAGTTTATATAAGTCCTTGGATGACGTTGTTCGTTCTTTTGCCGATGTCCATTTTTGGAGTCATCACGCTGAAAGCGTTTTCCATCATCCGCCCTGTTTTTCGCGAACGTGGGAAAATAACAGCTGACGTTACAGGCAGACTTACGGAAACGTTAAATGGAATCCGCGTCATCAAAGGATTTAATGCCGAACCCCAGGAAATAAAAGTATTTGAAGATGGTGTTGAAAAACTTTTTCTTAATGTGAAGAAGAGCCTCACGTCAACAAGTATTGTTACAAGCTCGGGAGCATTCCTGGTTGGGCTTGCGAGCGTTGGCATTATGGGCTTGAGCGGATATTTTGATTTAACTGCCGGAGCCTTTCTTCAGTTCACCATGTTCATGGTGTTCATGATCGCACCGATCGTTCAGATGAGTAACATCGGAAGTCAATTGACAGAAGCATTTGCAGGGCTTGACCGAACTGAAGAATTGATGAACACGCCTGTGGAAGACGACATATCAGTACGCACTATTAAAATCGGGGCGGTGAGCGGAGATATAGTCTACGAAAATGTTTCATTTGCTTACGAAGAGGGTAAGAATGTTTTGAATGAAGTGAGCTTTAAAGCTCCCGCGGGGTCTGTCACTGCTTTAGTTGGGACTTCCGGATCTGGAAAAACCACCATTGCGGGATTAGCTGCTTCATTCCTTAACCCCATAAGTGGAACGATTACAGTTGATGGAGTTGATATGTCTAAAGTTTCTTTGGATAGTTACCGAAGCCAGCTCGGAGTTGTGCTGCAAGACGATTTTTTATTTGAAGGGACTATTCGTGAAAATATTCTATTCCCAAGACCGAAAGCAACGGAGGCTGAGTTGACGCAAGCGGTAAAAGCTGCTTATGTGGATGAATTCACTAGCCGCTTTGAATTGGGACTTGATACAGTTATTGGTGAACGCGGAGTTAAACTTTCCGGAGGGCAGCGTCAGCGCATTGCAATAGCGAGAGCAATACTTGCCAATCCAAGGGTTCTTATTCTCGATGAAGCGACTTCTAATTTAGATACTGAAAGCGAAAGCTATATTCAAGAGAGTTTGAAGAGCCTGATGCATGGTCGTACCACATTTGTGATTGCCCACCGCCTGAGCACCATTCGACAAGCTGATCAGATTTTGGTGGTTGAGAATGGGCAAATTGCAGAACGCGGAAAGCATGAAGAACTGATCAACAAGAAAGGACGCTACTTCGAGCTCTATACTTATCAAGCCAGGATTTAAAATTCTGTGAACTCAACGCCAGTGCTTTTTTTCTGAAAGTCCTTTGAATAGGCCAAGCCACTTTTTTCAGCAATTACTGTCATGCCGGACAGCATGTGCGAGTGCAGGCGGGCGTTCCGGCATCCCCAAGAGCGAGCACCGAGGGTACGGACTACATCGTACTTTCTGTCTCCTATCAACGGGATACCGGAACCCCGCTTCCCACAGCACTTGCAGTCCGGTATGACAACTAAATTGTGGAAATGAGTCCTCGTAACTTTCATTCCCGTTTGTGAATTCCCTAATTTATAAATGTTTTATTCAAAAGGAATTCCGGTGCGCCTCGATATATCTATGAGATCATTGACCACGGGAGGCATGAGGGGGATTCCTTCTTTTCTTCGGATGACCTCCTCTTGATGCTCTGGATCGCCTGGGATCAAAACGCCATCCGTGCCTTTTGCTTTTTTGGTGTTGCGAAAAACTTCGATCCACTCATCGATTCTTTTTTTGAATTCGGTTACGTCCATGAACCCATCGATTTCCATCGCACCAAAAAAATGGCCGATGCCCTTGCCAACACTTCGCGATGGAATTTCTTGTCGCAAGGCAAATGGAGGTGCAAATGGTCCCCAGTTCGCGCCACTTAAAACGGATGTAAGAATATCGACCATGGCAGAAAGTGCATAGCCTTTGTGTCCTCCAAGCTCGCGTTCAGAACCGAGTGGCAGCAAAGCACCGCCATTGATCATGTCATTTGGGTTGGTGGTCATCGCACCTTCGTTGTTGATGATCCAACCTTTAGGTACAGGCTCATTTTTCCTTTTTGCAATTTCGATTTTTCCGTAGGCAGCAGCACTTGTTGCCAAATCAATTACGATCGGCCGATTTTTTAAAGCTGGAAAGGCAATGGAAATAGGATTTGTTCCCAGCATCCGCTCTGCTCCCCACAGGGGTGCAACTAGTTTTGTTGTGTTGGTCATCGACCAGCCAATCATATCGCGCTCCAAAGCTTTCAATGAATAATAGGAGGCGATACCATAGTGATTGGTGTTGCATACACTTGCCCAGCCTGACCCATGCTGCGTAGCTTTTTCCATGGCAATCTCATTCGCTTTTGGGCCGACAACCAAGCCCAAACCATTGTCGCCATCAATGGTGCAAACGCTTTTCTTGTCGCGGATGATTTTGATATTGGGCTTCGGATTTATTTTTCCAAGCGTGAGCATATCGAAATAGGTATGCAGTCGTGCTACGCCATGTGAATCGATACCCCTGATATCGGAAAGATTGAGCACATCCGCAGCCTGCTCAGCATCTTTTTGTGAAACTCCAAAATGCCTGAACACCTGAATCGAAAATTCTTTTAAAACCTGAGCCGGATATTTTTTAATGCCTTCACTCATACATTAAAAATTTTTTCCATGAGCATCCATTTTTCTCCGGCCTTGGCATGTGGAAGGGCCTGCTGGTATTTCCACATCAGTTGTTCCCACTCCTGTACCTTCGGATTGCTGCCATCTGCTTTGGATTTCTTCTCGAAAGAGAATGATACATCAGCTTCAATGATCATCACCAACCGATTTCCGGCCCGGTAGATTTCCATTTTCTGAATGCCGGAATCTTTGATGCTCTTTAAAATCTCCGGCCAAACGTGCCGATGATATGCTTCATATTCAGCAATCAATTTGGAATCGTCTTTTAAATCCAATGCCAAACAATATCGGTTCATGCAGTTTTAGATTTTACATCATATCCTTTCCATCCAAAATAAACGACCACCAGAAAACAAAAGAAGGGAATGAACAACGATTGTTGAATACCGATTTTGTCCGCAATGATGCCCATGAGCGGAGGCATCAGGGCACCACCCACGATGGCCATGATGATGAGCGATGAACCAAGCTTTGTTTGCTCCCCTAAATCTTTTACACCCAACGCAAAAATGGTCGGAAACATAATGGACATGAAAAAATTGAGAATCAAAATAGAGTATACGGCTACTAAACCACCACTAAAAATTCCGAGCAAGCACAAAAGTGAAGCGCACGCACCGTAGAGGGTAAGCAGCTTGTTGTTTTTGACAATCGTCATCAGCCAGGTGCCGAAGAATCTTCCCACCACAAAAAGCAACGTGCCCACGGCCATATAATTTTTTGAAGCGACTTCATTGGAAGTATTGGGCAACAGCGTAGTAATGAAATTGATGGTAATGCCCCACACGCCTGCCTGTGCACCTACATAAAACAACTGCGCAACAATGGCATTAGTAAGGATTTTATTTTTGAAAATGCTTTTGTCAAATTTAAGCTGAGTGCCTTTAGCAGGCTCTGGCATTTTGATGAGGTAGAAAAGAGCCGCCACAAATAGTACGGTAGCCGCAAGCATTGTGTAAGGAAAAACTACAGCGCTCGCTGCTTGCTGTTTTTGTTCGATGCTGCTTAACGTGCCTTCGTTGCCGGCAAAAATAAATTGCCCGGCCACCCATGGACCAACTACCAAAGCTAAGCCATTAAACGATTGGGAAAAATTCAATCGTTGTACGGATGATTCTGCCTTGCCAAGAATAGTAACGTATGGATTGGCTGCAGTTTCAAGAAAAGCCAAACCACTGGCGATGATATAGAGAGCAATTAAAAAAAAACCGAAGGTGAGTGTCTCTGCCGCAGGAATAAAAAGCAATGCACCCAGGGCGTACAGAATCAATCCCAGAAGAATCCCTTTTTTGTAACTGTACCTTTCCATAAATAAACCCGCAGGGATGGCGATGGTGAAGTAGCCGAAATAAAATGCCGTTTCCACCAATAATGCTTGAGTCCGCTTGATTTCGAAGACAGGTTGAAAGTGTGCGATCAGCGCGGAGTTAAGTATGTTGGCCATGCCCCAGAGGAAAAACAAGCTGGTAACAAGAATGAACGGAAGTAGATATGATTTAGATAAGTCAATGCCCTCAGAAGTAGTTTTAGTGGTGATGATTGCCATGCAAAATGTTTAGCTGATTGCTCGATCCAAATGTACATAACCTCCATCCACATGAATCAACTGCCCAGTGGTGTGACTTGATTTTTGGGAGAGGAGAAACGCAGCCATGTTTGCGATTTCTTCAGTGGTAGTCATTCTTTTTTCCAAGGGGATTTTTGAGGTGATCGATTTTAGTTTTTCTTCCGGATTAGGAAATGTTTTAATCCAATTTTCGTACAACGGAGTGTAGCTCTCAGCAATGATGATGGCATTTACGCGGATTCCGTGAGGCAGTAACTCCACTGCCCACTCACGAGTAAGCGCGTTACGTCCGCCATTGGCAGCTGCGTATGCTGAAGTATTTCCTTGACCTGTCTCAGCTGTCTTTGAGCCAATGTTCACGATCGCGCCTTTTGATTTTATCAAGAATGGAAGAGCGTGGTGCGCCATCAAATAATAATGAACTAAATTTTTATGAAGTGATTCCATAAAGCGCTCATAGTTTCCATGTTCCAGGCCAACACCATCGTTTACGCCTGCATTGTTGACCAGCCCATCCATTTTGCCGGATTGTTTTGCAATTGCGTCAACTGCTTTCTTGCAATCTTCAGGTTTTGAAAGTTCAGCAGTGATCTGATAACTTCCAGCGACCTTTATTTTATCCAACGCCTGTTGGTTGTCTTCTTTGCTTCGGCCTACAATCACCGGGATGGCTCCTTCTTTGGCAAGCACTTCAACAATGCCAAGCCCGATGCCTTTAGCTCCGCCTGTTACAACAATGACTTTGTCTTTAAGCAGTAAGTCCATGAAACAATATTTTTTTTCTGAAGTCTTTTGTGAAGGTGTCCTCACCTATTTTTTCTTCGATTACGAGGTGTAGGACACCTTCTTACCAATCAGGTTAATCATGTGAATCACTCCTTTATTTGTGAAGCAAAATTTATTTTCAATGCGTACATTTTTTAGCTGGAGAGTATCCTGGTTAAAGTTTATAAAATTTAATGGCATTACCACCCGTGATTTGTTGTTTTTCGGTGATCGAAAGTTTAGAGACAAACTCCTCAAGTAAAGTTAGTTGTTGCGCATAGGATGACGCGAGCAGGCACACTGGCCAATCGGATCCGTACATCAATCGATTTGCGCCAAAACTTTCCAATACAAAATCGAAATAGCGAGTGAAGTCTTGGGGTTTCCAGTCTTTCCAATCGGCTTCGGTGGTAAAACCAGAAAGTTTACAAAAAACATTGTCGTAGGAAGCAAGCTGAGCAATCCCTTTCGACCAGGCTGCAAATTCGTTTTGTTTGATCATGGGTTTAGCCAAGTGATCAACTACAAATTTTTGATTCGGAAATTCTCTTACTAGTTCTACAGCTTCTTGCAGTTGATGAGGATAGATGAGAATGTCGTAAGTAAAGTTATGTTTTTCGAGTTGACGGATTCCATTTTGAAAACTGGGTTGTTTCATGAAGCCCGATGCTTCAGTCTGAATGATGTGCCGAAAACCTTTTATGATTTTAAATTGAGAGAAATACTCCAATTGTTCAGCTATTTTGTCAGCACGCAAATCAACCCAACCCACCACTCCCTTGATGAATGGATTTTGATTGGCGAGAGTTATGAGAAAATTTGTTTCGTCTTCTGATTGATCGGCTTGTACAGCAACACTGCCTTCAATTTTGTGTTTGCTTAAAATAGGAGCGAGGTCTTTTGGAAAGAAATCTCGCATCAAAATCTTCATCTCATCGTTGATCCAGTTATCTCGAACAGGATCATATTTCCAGAAATGCTGATGCGAGTCGATGATCATGGTTTGTACGCCCTGGCAATCTGTTTTTGCTCACCAAGTCCTTCAATACCCAATTCAATCACATCTCCTGTCTTCAAATATATCGGTGGCTTCATACTCATCCCAACGCCATGCGGTGTGCCGGTGGAAATGACATCGCCCGGAAGGAGTGTCATAAACTGGCTTATATAATTGATGAGAAATGGAACTTCGAAAATCATATCGTCTGTATTGTTGTCTTGCATTAATTGACCGTTGACTTTTAGCCACATGTGCAGGTTGTTGAAATCCGCAATTTCATCTTTGGTTACGAGATAGGGGCCCATAGGCGCAAACGTGTCGCAGCCTTTGCCTTTTGTCCACTGGCCGTTTCGTTCCAATTGAAATTCGCGCTCACTATAATCATTGTGCAGACAAAAGCCGGCCACATAATCCATTGCATCTTTCTCTTCCACGTAAGAAGCTTTTTTTCCGACAATTACAGCCAGCTCCACTTCCCAATCTGTCTTTGCGCTGTTCTTGGGAATGAGGACCCCATCATCAGGCCCTGTAAGTGCAGTTGTAGATTTAAAAAAAATAATGGGCTCGCTGGGCAATGGCATTTTTGTTTCGAAGGCGTGCTTGGTGTAGTTGAGGCCAATGCAAATGATCTTTGATGGTCTCAGGAATGGAGCACCAAGTCGAGTGCCTGATCTTACTTTTGGAAGCTTGCTTTGATTGGAGCTAAGCCATTGCTTCAAGCGGCTAATACCATCTGTTTCAAAAAAGCGTTCGTCATAATCATCACCGAAAGATGAAACATCGATGATTTCATTGTTTAGTAAAACACCTGGTTTCTCCTTTCCAAAATCCCCAAAGCGCAAAAGTTTCATAGAAAAAGTTTTGTATTAATTATTTAGTCGGATAAAGCCTCCATCGAGCGGGTAATCGCATCCTGTAATGAACGATGCTTCATCAGAGCAAAGGTAAAGCGCAAGGTAGGCCACCTCGATGGGCTTTGCCATTCTGCCGATAGGCTGCGTCTGCGAAAGCTTCTCGAACATTTCTTTTTCCTTGTCGGGATAATTCTTTTTCAAGAAGCCGTCAACAAAGGGCGTGTGAACGCGCGCGGGTGAAACGCAGTTGCAACGAATTCCCTCTTTGATGTAATCTTTTGCTGTGGATAGGGTCATCGTAACTACGGCACCCTTACTCATGGAGTAAGCAAACCGATCGGGGATGCCAACGCTTGAAGCGATCGATGCCACATTGAGAATCACTCCGCTCTTTTGCTTGGTCATGGTGCCTATCACGGCTTGCATGGAATTATACACGCCCTTTACATTCACCTGGAAAATTTTATCGAAATCCTCTTCGCTAGTATTTTCCAGTTTGCCAATGTGAGCAATGCCTGCACTGTTTACAAGAATGTCGATTCTGCCAAATTCTTTACTAATGAATTCAAACACCGATTGAACATCCGATTGGAGCGCTACATTGCAAATGTATCCTTTAGCGAGTAACTTTTGACTGGATAAAGCTTGTGTCAATTCACTAACCGCATTTTCGTTCAAGTCCAAAATACAAACCCGCGCACCCTGTGCAGCGAAGACCTCAGCGATCGCTTTGCCTATGCCACTGGCGCCACCTGTGATGACGGCCACTTTATTTTTTAAATCGAAAAGCATATGTTATTGTTTCCAGATTTTTCCATTCGGGAATTCGTAATCGATCAAGGTTTCCTTTTTCATCTCAATACTATATCCCGCTTTCGTGGGCGGCATATAATGGCCTCGTTTGATCACCACCGGATCAAGGAAATGTTCGTGCAGGTGGTCAACAAATTCAATCAATCGATTTTCGATAGTGCCCGTCACTGCAATGTAATCAAACATGGAAAGATGCTGAACATATTCGCATAAGCCAACACCGCCTGCGTGGGGGCAAACGGGAATGCCAAACTTCGCAGCCATCAACAAGATGGCGAGATTCTCATTGACACCGCCCACACGGCAGCTATCAATCTGACAAAAATCAAATGCCTTTGCCTGCATGAGCTGTTTGAAGACTACTCGGTTCTGGCAATGTTCGCCCGTAGCAACTTTTATAGGGGCAATAGCTTTGCCAATGGCTGCATGACCAAGCACATCATCCGGACTGGTTGGCTCTTCGATCCACAGTGGGTCGAAGCGAGCCAACTCTTTCATGCTTGTAATAGCGGTAGGCACATCCCATTTCTGATTGGCATCCATCATCAAAAACAAATCGTTGCCGATTTCTTCGCGGATAATCGTTGCCCTTCGAATGTCGTCTTGCAAGTTCGAGCCTACTTTCATTTTGATGTGCTTCCATCCTTCCGCCTTAGCTTCACGACAGAGTCTCCTGATTTTTTCATCGGGATAGCCAAGCCATCCTGCAGAAGTAGTGTAGGCAGGATAGCCATTCAACTTTAGTTTTTCGATTCGTTCCTTTTTAGTGGATTGATTTTTTGCGAGCAGCGCAATTGCTTCCTCAGGTGTGATCGCGTCAGTGATGTAGGTGAAGTCGATGCATGAAACCAATTGCTCCGGAGTCATATCGGCAAGCAGTTGCCATAAAGGTTTCTTTTCAACTTTAGCATACAGATCCCAAACGGCATTGACGACAGCTCCCGTTGCTAAGTGGATTACTCCTTTTTCCGGACCAAGCCATCGAAGTTGACTATCGCTCGTAATCATTTTCCAGAAAGCGCCCATGTTGGAGGTAAACGAATCGAGCGATTTACCTTTGATCAAATACGAAAGTGCGTGAAGCGCGCTTGCCACGATTTCATTTCCTCTGCCGATGGTGAAAGTGAGACCGTGTCCTTCTAATCCTTCGGGGTGATTAGTCTTTAAGATGATGTAAGCTGCTGAGTAATCAGGATCAGGGTTCATGGCATCAGAGCCATCTAAAGTTTTACTGGTAGGAAAGCGAATATCTTTTACCTCAATGTCTGTGATGACAATCATGTCTACGAAATTCAAAATGTTTAACCGTGAAAATTTTATCGTCAGCAAATAAAATCACTGTTGCTCATATTTTAATAGAAATACGAACCGAGGTAGCTGGAATATTTCTAATGCTAAAGAGTATGATAAATAAACATAACATGACAAAAGGTCTCATTTTAATATCAAAACTCCCAATAAATAAGACATAATGACTTATTTTATTTTGAAGTGGTGTTGGCATAGTTTTTCAGATGTGGTAAGCATGACTTTAAAAAAACATGTTTAACCAAAAAAATAAAAAAACTATGAGCATCATACGTTATAACCCAAATGATTTCGTGCCATCCACTTTCAGTAGCCTTGTTGATCGGTTCTTCAATGAATCAATGGTCAAAAATGGCGGCAGCACATTCTCGCCAAAAGTAGATGTGATCGAGAATGAAAGTTCTTATGAAGTGCATTTAGCTGTACCAGGCGTGAACAAGGAAGACTTCAAAGTTGAAGTGAACGACAACTTTCTTACCGTGAGTGGCGAACGCAAATTCACCAACGAGAAGAAAGAAAAAAATTACCACTCGGTAGAAACTCAGTACGGCTCGTTTAGCCGTTCGTTTACGTTGCCTGAAAATGTAGATGGTACCAAAATCAACGCGAAGTACAACAATGGTATCCTTGAGTTGGTAATACCAAAAGATGAAAAGAAAATATTGAAGCAGACCATCAAAGTGAGCTAAACTTTAATGGTAAGATCAGCGAGACGCCCGTGAGAAACTGCGGGCGTTTTGTTTTTGTATCATTTGAAGAGGCTATTTTCCTGTCAATCTTTTCTTAGTATCGTGAATAACTTTCATGAGAGGTTTTAGTTTCTCATGCGGATCCTCGTCATCGAAAGAATGAGAGTACTTCCCCGATTTAGTAATTATTGTAATAGTAGAATGCCGAGCGCCATCATAGGCACGTTTCATAGTGGGAGATTTCAAGCCTTCAATATCGTTCAGGTGGACGCCATACAAGGACTTGATAACGCCAGTCCAATCTTTATTTTTTATTGCCTTGTGTTGAGTCGGGGTGGTCGCTTTGAGGCTATCTGCAGTAATGACAACAAGTTCTTGATAACCCCGGGTAAGTGAGCTGAATTCAATTCTAACAATATCGGCAGTCTTTTGTGCCAGAATTGTATACGAAGTCAGCCATAAAAATACGAGAATAGATTTCATAGATATCAAATTATAAATTACGAATGAATGGGATTGCATCAAAGAAAAAAGAGACCCCAATTTTTGGGGCCTCTTTAGGTATTTGGGGCTATTCTATTATTCCTTTATGAACTTATGTACAATGCGGCCTTGGTCGGTTTTTACTGATAAAATATAAAGTCCGCTGCTAAGGCCAGATACATTGACACTGTTCTCAACGCTAGTCACTTGGGTAGTCACGCCAGTTGATGACGTGATGTGAACTGACTGCACCGTAGCCGACTGAGGAACAGAAAAATGCAGGATGTCCTTAACAGGGTTAGGGTGAATCGCACTTCCGCTAAGATTTCCTTCACCTTCAGTTCTGGATGTAGCACCGCCCACACAGAAGCTGTTCGAGCTTGAAGTAGTAAAGGTTCCGCCTGAGCCCAGAACTGTTCCTGAAGCATCTTTCAAAGTGTAAGAACCATTCCCGTAAGCACAGCAAATTCCATCTCCGTAAGAATCAAGAATGG
The DNA here is from genome assembly GCA_016178785.1 of Bacteroidota bacterium. Taxonomy (GTDB): domain Bacteria; phylum Bacteroidota; class Bacteroidia; order Cytophagales; family Cyclobacteriaceae; genus ELB16-189. The sequence continues at coordinate 85,433 of JACOSO010000023.1, forward strand.
TGAACGTGTAGCACGCGGCAACAAGACAGTTTGTGCTTGTGATGGTGGTAGCTTTTTGAGCTGAAGTATATGGTCCACCTGAAGCTACCGTTGTGCCGCCCGAATTTTTAATATTCCAGCTTGTTTCAGTTGGATAGTTATCAAACGTTAAAGTCAGCGTAACATTTGTGCAGGCTCCAGTGGTAGTTACATTTATGGAACTTGCCGCAGAAGCATTACCTGCAGCGTCTTTCGCAGTTACCGATACAGCATAAGTAGTTCCGGAGGCTAGGCCACTCAACGAATACGAAGTTGTGGTAACTGTTGCAGTTAATGTTCCATTCACTCGCACTTCATAACCTGTCACTCCAAAGTTATCTGTTGAGGCAGTCCATGAAATAGTAGCAGATGAAGCTGTAATATTAGATGCCGCGAGGTTAGTCGGAGCAGATGGTGCTTGTGTATCAACACCTGCTGCGGTAATGTTTACGGTATAATCTTCTACCTCTCCATAGCTGAATGTCTCACATGAGGTAGGTATCGCATTATACTTCAACGAAACGCGCATGCGTGTAGCTCCCAATGTTGCAGTAGCAGGAACCGTAAATGTTCCGCTTACAGGCGATGTTTGGGAAGCAGCCTTTGACCAAACGAGTTCACCTGCATCTGCAAAGTCGCCATCGATGTTATAATCAATCCATACGGCTTCGCCTTCATTGTACTTGGTGCTTGTCCAAGTAGGCGTAATGGTAATGGTATTTGACGAACTTCTGGCGAGGCTGGTGGATAGCGATGTGTAGTCGCTGTAACCGGTTGAAGCGGTACTTGTATTATTAATAGTACCTAGTTGAACCTTTCCAATGTACTCGTCAGTAACACTATTTCCTTTTGAAGCACAGTAAGTCAGTTGAACAGCGGACGTTGTAAAGTTAACAGAAGGACTAAACGCTGAAGACGAGCTTGTGCAATTGCTTCTTACTTGAGCTTCATACTGTGTTGATGCTGACAATCCCGTTAAAGAAGTTGAGGTACTTGCAATGGCAGATACCGTTGACCAAGTGGTAGTTCCGATTACCCTATACTGTACATCGTAAGTTGCGCCACTAACAGCGCTCCAATTTAGTGTAGCAGAGTTTGAAGTAATTCCGGATGCAGCCAGACCGGTTGGAGTTGTTGCAGTACAACTTACAGCACCGGTGATAGTGAAGTTGACATTTGATATATCATAAAAGATATTGTCAGCAGCTTCAACTTTAACTCTGCACGTAGAACCCTGATTGTTTGGTATTGTTACAGACTGTGAACCATCATTCGGGGTGTTTGACGCAAGTGTGATTGGGTATGTAAATCCTCCATCTGTCGACAAGAGAATATTCACATTTAAACAATTTACGGGGCTAACATTGGTGCTCGCTACATTCCATGTGATCGTCTGCAAGCTGCCGGCAGCCCAACTTACGGCTGTATTTGGTGAGCTTACAATGAAAGGTCCGGAAGTTCCGCTTACAGTTACTTTCATCAAATCATCAGCGGTTTGTCCTCCACCTGCTTTGTTATCGCGAACCACTAGCGAGAAGTTCAGGGTTCGTGCAATAGAAGGAACTACTTCCCATGTCGGAGTCAAATTATTGGCAACTACGTCGCTTATTTGCGGCATATAACGATTGGGTGAAGAAGTTCCTTCGCGTGAACGGAACATCGGGCCGGCCGCTCTTGTTGAAGTAGGAGCTGCTGTGGTATTGGGGTTTTCAGGATCATTTTCTTCCCAGGTGTATGTTAACGCATCTCCATCTGGATCTGAGCCAGAACCTTTCAACACAAATGCAGTTGAATAAGGGATCGTATAATCAAGACCGGCATTGGCGGTAGGAGGGTTGTTTGCAATACTGATGATCTGTGCGCATCCTGAGCTGGCTCCCGTCTTAACATTGGCGGAGATATCACGGATATTTACGTAGGCAAAATAAGCATCACTATTGTTCTGCACGTTTGCGGGACAAATACCAGCGTAACCCATGATTGAGCTACCACTTCCTGGCTCTACTTCAGTAGTTCCGCTACCACTGCGGCAGCCAGAGCTGCTTTGAATGTGATACCCTCCAAACTGGTGACCCATTTCGTGAGCAACGTAATCAATATCGAATGCATCACCCGTAGGATCTGAACGGCCGGTGTAACCACTTCCTTTGCTACCGCTGGTACACACGCATGCAATGCAACCTGCATTTCCACCACCTGTTGTGTTAAAGTTGTGACCAATGTCATAATTAGCGTCACCAATGGCGGCATCAGTTACCTGTTGTGTTTTTGTGTTCCACTCGGTGCTCCATGGATCTGCATTTACATCTCCGTAATACATGATCAGATTATTATTTGGAACGATCTGCATAGTGATCGCTAAATCTCGTTCGTAAACACCAATAACGCGGGTCATCGTTATGTTCATTTGAGCCATGATGTTTGCTTTCTTTTGAGCATCAGTTCCAGTTGCGCCAGCAAAGATGTTTCCATACTCAGCAGTGCAAGAGAGCGCGAGTCTGTACTTTCTCATCTTCTTGTCATTCGTAGCTGATATGGTATTCGCTGCAGCAGTAGCTGCATAGCGGCCTGAAATATTCGGAGATGAGGTGAGACATGAGAAATCAGAACCTCTTTCCAGCCCTTCCCTTGAATATACTATGTAATTGCTGTGGTCTTTTGTAGTAGTTGGGTCAATGAAGAACATCCGCTGTTTTGCAGATAGAACCATACCGTGAAATCCAGTTTGGTTCGAAACGCTGAAGCGGATACTTGCTGTGGGGTCGTCAATGCCTTGACCGGCATAGGACTTAATACCTGGATATTTTGCGGCTAACTCAGGATGTAAAACAGAAGCTTCCATGACCTTGTAGCGTTCGAATACGCCATCGGGGTTAGGGAAAACAACAACAAGGTTGGTGATACCTCTTGCCTTTTCGCGATCAGGTGCGCTGGCAAGATCAGACTTAAGCCCGGCCATTTCCAAGCCGAAGACCTGGTATCTGGTCGAGCTTAATCTTGATGAGACTTGTGACTGAGTGGTCTTCAGCCAGTGGTTTTTGTTCTGAGCAAAGCCAGAACAGATAGTTACAAGCATAACTATCCAGATTAGTAAATGTTTTTTCATGAAAGGTAAGGTTTGGTTTAGGTGGTGCGAAAATATTACTATATTTTTAAAATCAAAGAACAAACGATTGCATAGGGCAAAAAAAGACGATTATTATTTTAATGCTAATACTTATTCAGAATAAAATTCTGTTTAATACATTAATATTTCCTATTTCGGAACGAAATTTTGGATAGATAACCAGTAAGAATGGATTTTCGAGTCCATGATTTTATGATGGACGGTAAGCCTATAATCAAAGATATCCAGGCACTCAGTCTTATCGTGAGAGCGAGTGTGAGTAACCTCAGTATGATATTGCCAAGGCGATGCGTCAGAATAAGCGCATCATCGAAATCAAATCAAAAAATTGAGCGGAACAGCAAGAACAACGAACCACCAAGGATCATCACCACAGGTAGTGTAAGGAACCAGGCGATAAGAATGTTTCGCACCGTATCCGGTTGCAGGTTTTTCACCCCTTTGCTTGCTACCATACTTCCTGCAATTCCAGAAGATAAAACATGAGTGGTGCTCACCGGCCAACCGAATCTGGAAGACAAGCCAATCGTGATCGAAGCAACCATTTCTGCGCTTGCGCCTTGAGCATAAGTAAGATGTTCCTTCCCAATTTTTTCACCTACTGTTTTTACAATCCTTTTCCAGCCGATCATTGTGCCTAAGCCTAAGGACAAGGAAATTAAAACGATTACCCACCGTGGCGAATAGTCTGTGATTTTTCTCACTTTCTTCAGTTCATCTTTCAAAGAGCCTTTCTCTTTATCGCTGAGTCGTACTTCTTCTTTGTCGATTAAAGATTTGATATTCCGATCCATTAACATCACATCCTTGCGTGCTTCAAATTTTTTGTCTTTTTGAATATCGTTTACAAAAGTGGCGGAAGAAAATACCGCCAGAAGCCTTGAGTTCATGGCTTTGGTGTCAGACAATTTTTTCTTGTCAAGTAGCGACAATGTAGAGGAATCGATGGAAGAAATAGCAAGCTCGATCTTGTGTAGTGAGGGGGGAAGTTTGTGTACATCAAAATTGCTATCCAGTGCAAAATATGCTGGCACAATCCCAATAAGGATGAGCATCATCAAGCCCACGCCTTTTTGCCCATCGTTTTGTCCATGAAAAAAACTCACCAACGTGCAGGTAAGAAAAAGAATGCCGCGTACCCAGGTTGGTGGTGGTTGGTTCTTTTTCGGTTCTCTGAACAGCATGTCTTCCATCGGGGTTTTGCGTGTGGCCACACGAAGGAAGTACATGAGTATAATCGTCATTGTAAATCCGAACAAAGGTGAGAGCAACAAAGAATAACCAATCTCTTTCGCTTTGCCCCAATTTACAGCATCGCCAGAAGCTTGAGGAAGTACTGAATATGCAAGGGCCACACCAAGTATTGAACCGATCAACGTATGTGAACTTGAACAGGGAATACCAAAATACCATGTGAGCAAATTCCAGAATATGGCTGTCAGCAGCAAGGCTAAGATCATCGCCAAACTGTGCGAAATGTTTTGATCAACCAGGGTCTCTACCGGCAACAGATTAACAATGCTCATTGCCACTGCAATACCTCCTGTAAGCACACCTAAAAAATTCCATGTGGCAGACCAAATCACTGCAATCCAAGGCTTGAGGGTATTGGTGTATATTACTGTTGCTACAGCATTGGCTGTGTCATGAAAGCCATTGACAAATTCAAAGGCACATGCTGCAAAAAGGCAGAGAACTAGGAGAGCTGAATAGCTAAAATCAAGATCAAACATAAAAATAGGTTAGGGCAAAGGTAGCGTTCAGGTCAGTGGCCAATGTTAAGCCAATGTTACCATTTTTTCCTTTCAAAAAAAGTGAAAGGTTAGGTGGTTTTCTTACCTGTGATTATTCGAACAAGGCTGATCAGAGTGACAAGTGTCCATGCCCACAAGTATGATGAAAGGAACATAGTTGATCAAAATTGAAGCAAGACCACAAAAGACCTGCCCCACAGATTCATCAAAATATAGAAAAGGCTTTCTGCTGAAATCTTTTTGAGAAGATTCAATAGAAATGCAATCAACAGAATTTGTCACACCTAGAAAACCAATCCAGTGTAGTACGTTCATGGTTTCAAAATAAGGATACTTGTTTTTTCTAAGCGAATTGTATGTTGTCAATATTAATTAATACACCTACTTTGGCGCGCGTTAAACCTAAACCTGAATTCTTGCATGAGTTTTACTGATCGGCTCACGATCCTTCGCACCGGCTTCACGTCAACATTCTGGATTGCCAATACACTTGAGCTTTTTGAGAGACTGGCTTTTTATGGTTCCAAAGCTGTACTCGCTTATTATCTGGCTAACAAGGTTGGGCTTCATGATGAGGCGGCAACAATCACTGGCTGGTTTTCTACCATAATTTTTTCCTTGCCGATTATCGCAGGGGTATTTGTAGATCGCTATGGATTTAAAAAAACGTTGATGACCTGCTTCGGTATTTTTGCAGTCGGTTATTTCAGTATTGGTCTTGCCGGCATGCAGTGGAGTGCACCAATAACAAATGTGATCGGAGTTCGTAATTACGTAATCTTTGCTATTTTGATTACGGCAATGGGCGGGTCTCTTATCAAACCTTGCATTGTTGGCACTGTGGCGAAAACCTCCACGCCCGAGTCAAAGCCACTCGGGTTTTCTATTTATTATACATTAGTGAATTTGGGTGGCGCGTTAGGGCCAGTCGTTGCGTTAAACATCAGAGAGGATTTGGGCATTGAGTATGTCCTTATCATGTCCGCCATTACATCTGCCATTCTTTTCGTTTGCACTTTTTTATTTTTTAAGGAAATAGAGAACGGGGGTGAAGACAAGCGCACTTTCGGAAAAGTTTTTCAAGACATGGTGCTTGTCTTTAAGAATTTCAAATTCATCAGCTTCCTCGCAATCTTTTCCATTTTCTGGTTGATATTCTGGCAGATCTATTACTTGCTTCCCTTCTACGCCACTGAAGTTCTTAAATTTAAAAGGTTTGAGCTATTAGAATCGCTAGATGCATTGGCCGTCATTCTCCTAACCGTGCCTATGGGGGCCTTGCTAAAAAACTGGAAACCATATTATGTAATGATATTGGGTTTTGTGCTCGGAAGCCTTGCGTGGTTTGTAGTCGGAGTGGTTGTCACAGTAAAGTTTGTAGTTATAGGTGTTTTTCTTTTTGGATTGGCCGATGCAACCCAAACACCGCGCTTCTATGATTATGTAAGTTCGTTCGCACCGAAACACCAGGTAGGAACATTTATGGGATTCGCTTTTTTGCCCGTAGCGATAGGTTCTTTTATGGCAGGCTATCTGGCCGACTGGTTGCGGCTGACTTTCATGAGTACCAATCCATCGATGATGTGGTATATCCTTGCAGGACTTGGTGCGATAGGAACATTGCTTGTCATTATTCACAATGCTGCTTTTGCTAAGACGGTTGATGTACGGGCGTAATGTTTACGAACCTTACTCGACCTTTGAAATAAAAAACCCAGACATCAAAAACCTAATTACTGGTTAACCTATGTCCAATCCTTTCAAACCATATGTGGCTCCTGAGCAAAACATTGCCGAGCTCACAATCAAATCCATTTTGCTCGGATGTTTTTTTGGAATTGTGTTTGGATGTTCAACTACTTATCTGGCGATCAAAGCCGGGCTTACGGTTACAGCATCAATCCCGATTGCCGTGATCGCAATCACCCTGGGAAGAAAACTTCTGAAGACAACGATTCTCGAAAATAACATTATTCAAACAGCCGGATCTGCGGGAGAATCGATTGCTGGCGGTGTTGCTTTTACTCTTCCAGGATTTCTGTTTCTATCGGCCGATGAAAATGGAAATATCAACAGTGCGGAGTATTTCAACTACTTCACTATTTTTTCTTTGGCAGCTTTAGGTGGAATGCTTGGTACGATGATGATGATTCCATTGCGAAGATCATTGATCGTAAAAGAGCACGGGGCTCTTCCTTATCCAGAAGGAACTGCCTGCGCATCAGTGTTGCAGGCTGGTGAGAAAGGCGGAGTCTTTGCGCAAACTGCTTTTGTCGGAATGGGAGTAGCATTTGTCTATGCCATGTTGCAGAAAGTTTTTCATGTGATTGCCGAGACTCCTGCATTTGTAACTAAGCAAGTAAATAAGTTCTGGCCATCAGCAACCATCAATGGCGAGATCACACCCGAGTATTTGGGGGTGGGCTACATCATCGGCCCAAGAATTTCCGGAGTGCTGGTTGCGGGATCTGTACTCGCGTGGTGGGCAATCATTCCTTTGCTCGCCACCCTCGTTCCATTCGAGACCGTGGCTCATCAGTTGGTGACTCTCGGTTATCTTAAAGACCTAACGGTTTCCGGAGGCAAAGGCAACTGGGATCCGGTGACGAAAACTTTTGCAAATCCGGCAAGCGCATTGTATTTCGCATACATCCGACAAATTGGCGCGGGAGCAGTTGCAGCCGGTGGTTTTATTACACTAATGAAAACCATTCCTACCATTGTAAGTTCGTTCCGGGAAAGCATGGGCTCGCTGAAAGAAAAGGGTGAAGCCGGGATCTTGCGTACGGAAAGAGATTTATCATTTAAAGTAGTAATTATAGGAAGCCTTTTGCTTGTCGTCTTGATTGCAATTCTCCCAAAAATCCCTGGAGACAGCATTGCGCAAAAGGGCTTGCTTGGCGTTTTAATCATTACCTTCGGTTTCTTTTTTGTTACTGTGGCCAGTCGCATTGTGGGCTTAGTTGGAACAAGTAATAGCCCTATCAGCGGAATGACCATTGCCACCTTAATGGGCACTTGTTTAATTTTTACGGCCGTAGGTTGGACAGGCAAAATGTACGAACCGATGGCGCTCGTGGTAGGTGGAATTATTTGTATCGCGGCAGCAAACGCGGGAGGTACATCTCAAGATTTGAAAACAGGTTTTATTATAGGTGCAACCCCCAGGCATCAACAGATTGCTTTATTTATTGGGGCACTGGTTTCTTCGGTGGCCATAGGTATCATAATTAAGATATTGGACACTCCGACTCCCGACCTCCTGGCTGCAGATCCTTTTGTTAAGCACGCTATTGGCACAAAATATCCTGCACCTCAGGCTACATTAATGGCCACCCTCATTAAAGGAATTTTGTCGTTCAACCTGGATTGGCAATATGTGATGGTTGGTTTTTTCATTGCCATCACACTTGAACTCTGTGGCATAAAAGCGTTGGCCTTTGCTATTGGGCTGTACTTACCGTTGGCAACCACACTACCGATTTTCATTGGGGGCGCGATAAAAGGAATCATTGATTGGCGCATAGAAAAGAAGCATGAGAAGAAGGAAGAAGATGATCTCGGTCGCGGAAATTTATTCGCTACTGGCTTGATTGCGGGCGGAGCAATTTCAGGAGTTGTGGTTGCTGTGTTGTCGGTGTTTTACTACGAAGCTTTGCAATCGATCAGCTTTGAGCATGGATTAACTGAATTGTTAAGTGAAAATGGCTATCAGATTTTCGGCACGCTTTGCTTCTTGATAATGGCCGCCATCCTTGCTCGAACTGCAATGAAGAAGACAGAAACTACTTAATCTTAATGCTTCTGGCCTTTATGCGAACGACCTTTCCATTTCTTGAAACCACAAGTTCACCATCTTCTTTCTGAGCGTGTTCGATGAGTCGCCTGATCGCGAGCTTAACACCATCGGTAATTTTATCAAGTAATGGATCGGATTCTACGGGAATCATTGATTTGCTTGTATTGTTTTCCAAAGTTCATCATTATAAACGTAATTAGCCAGTGAAGAATTTCCACCAGCTATTGTTACAGGGGCCTCGAATGAGTTATTATAAAAAATCCATTTGTCAGCTAAGTTTTTATAGGTACTGAAAAAATTATCCACACCACGTTTATATCTTCTTTCTATTACATCAGGAGGAATATTGTGTCCCCCCTTTTCGACTCTTGATTTCACTCTTGCTTTGGCTAAATCAACCGATTCAAGCCAAAAATAAATCAGGACTACCGTGAATCCGTATTTTTTGGCCTGGTTGATAAGTTGAACATAACTACGTGTTGCAAGTGTAGTTTCAAAACCAAAATCAACTTTTGATTTGAGCAATTCTTTTACTCGTTGTAACATTATTCTGCCTGCCTGAAAAGAAACTGTCTCCGGTTGAAATGGGGAGAGACCTCTAGCAATCTCGTCCGCATTGACAAACTCTTTACAATTGAGAATCTCTGGAAGCACAGTATATGAGGCGGTAGTTTTTCCTGCTCCGTTGCAGCCAGCAATGACGTAGAGATTTGGCATCTATAGCAAATTACGTAAGATTAGAGAAAGACGAAATTATGGAGACATTTACCCCACTATCTCTTTTCCGATTGCTTTGATCTTATCGTCTAATAATTTTTCTTTAGACGTGAAATCAGCAGCTGTATTAAGGTTACTCTTCACGCTAACATAAAACTTGATTTTTGGCTCGGTGCCGGAGGGGCGCACTGAAATTTTAGAACCTTGATCTGTGTAAAATTGGAGGACATCCGATTTCGGAAGAAGAATTTCTGAAGTCTTTCCGTTGGCCATATTTTTCTCAACGCTGATTTTATAATCCAGCTGCCGCTCTATTTTTTCCCCCGCTAAAGTTTGGGGAGGGTCGTTCCTGAATTTTTCCATCATAGCTTTGATCTGTTGCTCACCATCTGCGCCAGTCCGAACCAAGTTGATCAATCCCTCTTTGTACAAACCATTTTCGACATACATTTGAAGAAGCCAATCGTACAAGGTCTTGCCTTCATCTTTAGCAGCGGCAGCCATGGCTGCAAAAAATGCACACGCACTCACAGCGTCTTTGTCGCGCACAAAATCTCCAACCATATAACCATAACTTTCTTCCCCGGCAGCTATAAATTTTTTCTTACCATCGAGTTCACTCATCAATTCAGCGATGTACTTGAAACCAGTAAGTGTATTGTAGCACTCAACACCAAGATTACGCGCCATGTCATCAACCAATTCTGAAGTCACGATTGTCTTGGCGATATAGGCATCATTTTTTTCTTTGAGATTCTTCAAGATGAACCACATCATCAAACTGAATCCCTGATTTCCGTTCAATAGAAAAAAATCGCCCCTGTCATTCTTAATTCCAAAGCCAACTCTATCCGTATCAGGGTCTGTTGCCATCACAAGTTCGGCATTGACTGTTTTTGCTTTCTTCAACGCCATTTCCATTGCAGATTGCTCTTCGGGGTTCGGTGAATGGATGGTTGGAAAATTTCCATCAGGATTTTTTTGTTCCTCAACAACGGTTACATTCTCGAAACCGAGTCGCTTTAGACATTCAGGTACCATAGTGATCCCCGCTCCGTGTAGACTTGAATAGACCAATGAAATATTTTTCTGCCTGGCAATGCTTTCTTTTTTCGGAATCCGTTGAATGACTTCTTTGTAATACGCGTCCTCCACAGCATTGCTTATCGATTTTATTTTTGATGGATCGGCAGTAAATTTTATTTGATCAAAATCGGTGATCGCATTCACCTCTGTGATCACATTTTTGTCATGAGGCGGAACAAGTTGTGCGCCTTCATTCCAATAAGCCTTGTAGCCGTTGTATTCTTTCGGATTGTGCGAGGCGGTGATTACGATGCCCGAATCACATTTTAAATACCGAATAGCGAACGAAAGGAGAGGAGTTGGACGAAGCTCTGTGAATAAATGAACTGTTATTCCGTTGGCGGAAAAAATATTCGCTGTTATCTGTGCAAAGAATTTACTGTTGTTGCGACTATCATATGCAATGGCAACCTGAATTGGCTTTGAGGAAAAAGATTTTTTCAAGTAGTTCGCCAAACCCTGTGTTGCCGCCCCAATAGTATATTGGTTCATGCAATTCGAACCAACACCCATGAGACCGCGCAGACCACCAGTGCCGAATTCAAGGTCTTTGTAAAAACTGTCAATTAACAATTTTTGATCAGCGCTTGCAAGAAGTTTCCGGACTTGCTCTTTGGTGACATCATCAATATTGCTGTTGAGCCAATGATTTGCTTTGGCTTTTGCATTTTCAAGATGGGATGGCATAGTTATGATTAAAGATTTCCTCTCAATGCCTGCTCGTGTTCAATGGCCTCGAAGAGGGCTTTGAAATTTCCTTTACCGAAAGATTTGGCTCCATGGCGTTCGATGATTTCAAAAAACAATGTGGGTCTGTCTTGCACCGGCTTAGAAAATATTTGCAACAAATAACCTTCTTCATCACGATCGATAAGGACGTTCAGTTTTTGCAATTCTTTCCAATCTTCGTTGATGTGGCCAACACGTTCTTTTACATCATCATAATAAACTTCGGGTACGTGCAAGAACTCTATCCCGCGGTTTCTTAATTCACTTACGGTATGAATGATGTCATCTGTAGCTATGGCAATATGCTGCACTCCTGCTCCGTGATAAAAATCGAGATACTCTTCGATCTGTGATTTCCTTTTTCCTTTGGCCGGTTCATTGATTGGGAATTTGATGTAGCCGTTTCCGTTTGAAACCACTTTGCTCATCAGTGCGCTGTATTCGGTCGAGATGTCTTTGTCATCAAAAGTGATTAGTAATTTGAAGCCCATCACATCTTCATAAAATTTTACCCATTTATTCATTTGGCCAAGCTCAACATTGCCCACGCAATGATCAACATGTTTCAATCCGATAGGAGAGACCTTCAAATTGCTTTTCACTGCTTTGAATCCGGGAAGAAATGCACCCTTGTAATTTTTCCTTTCCACGAATGTGTGAATGGTGTCTCCGTAAGTCTTAATAGAGGAGAGAACTACTTCACCAAATTCATCTTTTAAAGTCTTTGGCTCGTGCACTGCCACTCCTCCCCGCATTAAAGTTTCCTGAAATGATTTGGTGGCATCATCAACCCAGAGGGCTAATACTTTTACGCCATCGCCATGTTTGCCAACGTGCTTGTTGATTTCAGAATCAGGAACCAGAGACGTAGTTAAAACAAAACGAATTTTATGCTGCTGCACTACATATGAAGCTCTGTCGCGCACGCCTGTCTCAGGGCCTGCATACGCTACCAACTCAAATCCAAAACAATGCTGGTAATACAAAGCGGTTTGTTTGGCATTGCCCACATAAAATTCGATGTGGTCGGTGCCGTTGAGGGGAAGGAAATCGGTTGGCATAATTTGAAAATTTGAGGAGTAAATTTAACCCGGATTATTCATTTTGAAAATGGTACACTTTGTCAACAATATTCATAACCTGTAAAAAGGGATGATTTATGTGATTCTCACAATAAAACTTTCATTTTTCTCATTTTCCCCATAACATGAAGCAGGCATTAAAAACAATCGGCTGCGAAAAAATTCAGGGTAATCAAACAAATCAGTAGCTCAACCAAAGTATTTCATGGGGAGCCAAAACTAATCACTTTGCCCAAGCATAATTCAGGTAAATTTTTAAAATCGAAGCCATTTCCATAATCTTGGAAAAATTTTGAACATGGACATCAAAGCATTGGACAAAGCTATTCAGGAGATAGCCGTCAGGCGAAATGAGTTAAAGAAGATTGATTACAATAACCCCAAATACGATGATCTCGAAGAGGAGCTTCACGATTTGGAGGATGCGCTTCAGGTTAAGTATGGCGAATATTTGGAAGAGGCCTTACAAGAAGTCCACGACAAACTTGCTCCGGATACCGATATTCTCTTTCCGATTGCCTATTTCGCCAAGACCTATACGATCAACGCAAATAATGAATTTGCCGTGACCAGTGCTGAAGGCGTTTTTGTAGAAGTTGATTCTATGCCGGGTAAAGAAACCAAACTGGTGATTGTTCCTAATCCTTTGCGAATATTATTGAATACCAAAGAAAAACAGCAGGTGGTTTGGAGTGCGGTGTAAAGTTCAAGTCGATAACACCCAAATTGTAATTCCTTCTCGGTAAGTAGCAAATAAGGTCATAAAAGCTAATAGTGCTAAGATGCTTTTGACCAATGACAAAAATATACTTTGTTGGTACACTCTCTTGATCGAAAAAAACAAATAAGTCAAGAATATCACTGCCATAAGGATCAATTCATTGTCACCAAATTTCTTCAGTCCAACCAGCATCATTACCGGGTAGTATATCATAAATAGGACAATAAAAAAAGAAAGACTGTGAGCAGCTAGGATCACGTGCGGCACCAGGAAAGGATTAGATCGCCAAAAGAGAAGATAGAATAGAAGACCCCAAAAGGGAATAAGGATAAATAAATAAGCCTTCGATTTGTGGACTGCTTCAGTTTCAGCAGCTTTGATTATTAAGTGCGTTGTAGTGCTGTCAGCCGTGGCTTTATCTTGGACTACTTTCGTTGCATTGAACCCAAAACGATTATTCAATTGGAGTTGTGCAACTGGGGCAAAGAACGTACTTGCTTTGGGAAAGAAGAAGTAGAACAAAACGCTGGCGATGATGAAGATCTGCACAGGCTTCATGTAGCGCATTCGCCTACCGTGAATAAATTCTACAGTAAGTAATCCGGGCTTGAACAAGAGCGCTCTAAAACTTCTCAGAAACTTTGAGTCGAAATGAGTGAATCCGTCAACACTTTGTTCTATAAATTTGTGGATCGAATAGTCTGCGGTTGGATTGAGTTTCTTCTCTCCGCAATGAGAACAATAATTACCTTTCAGTTTTGTGCCACACGTCAGGCATAGATTTTTTTGTTCTGGTATTATTGTTTGGTGCATAGACTAAAATCCAAGTTTTTTCTTAACTCTCCCTATCACTTCAGTTGCAATTACTGTTGCTTTCGCCTCACATTTTTCAAGTGTCTTTTCCAATTCAGAAATATTCGTCATGTAATAGTTAAATGCCTCACGCTCTTTCGAAAATTTCTGAAGGATCAAGTCAAATAATTCTTGTTTGGCGTGGCCGTAGCCAAAATTGCCAGCCAGATATTTTTTACGAAGTGATTCAGTTTGTTCTGCTGACCCAACCAATTGATAAATCGAAAACACATTGTCTTTGTCCGGATTCTTTGGGGCTTCCATGGGTGTGCTGTCTGTGACGATGCTCATCACTTGTTTTCTAAGTTCTTTATCGGGTAAGAAAATATCGATGATGTTGCCGTACGATTTACTCATTTTCTGTCCGTCTATTCCAGGAATGGTCATCACACTTTCTTCAATCTTGGCTTCAGGTAAAACAAAAGTTTCACCATACATAGTGTTGAATGTACTTGCTATGTCGCGTGCCATTTCCAAATGTTGCTTTTGATCTTTTCCAACCGGAACGAAATTGGCATCGTACAAAATGATGTCTGCAGCCATTAGCACCGGGTAAGTGAAAAGCCCGGCATTTACATCCGAAAGTTTTTCTGATTTGTCTTTGAACGAATGCGCATTGGCCAACATAGGAAATGGCGTGATACAATTCAGGTACCAGGTCAATTCACAAACTACTGGGATGCGGCTCTGCCGGTACAATAAATTTTTCTCTACATCAAAACCGAAGGCGAGCCATGCGGCTGCAACTGCCCGCACATTCTCTTCTCGCACCTTAGCATCCTTAATTGAAATAAGAGAATGAAGGTCTGCAATAAAGAAAAACGATTCATTGCCCGATTGCCTGGAAAGTTTGATCGCGGGAATAATTGCGCCTAACAAATTACCAAGATGCGGACGGCCACTGCTTTGTATTCCTGTTAAAATTCTTGACATGCCTTTTGATTCAAAATTCCAAATTTCACATTCAAAATTGAAGTGGCAAACATAAAGATTCGATATTACATATTTTGACTTTAGATTTCAGATTTAAAATTTTAAGAAGGATTTGGCGTTCTCTTGTTAATTTTGAATTTTAAACTTTGAATTTTGAATTTATTATGATCCGATCCGTGCTGTTTGTTGTTTTTGCATTGACTTACCAATTTTCATTTGGCCAGCTATCCGAGCCTTTGATCTTTCGCGAGAAGATCCATGACTTTGGAAATATCCTTGAACAAGATGGCCCGGCCACGTTTGAATTTGTGGTATTCAATAAGAGTACGAGGCCGGTGAAAATCATCAATGTTCAACCCTCCTGCGGTTGCACAACGCCCGATTGGACCAAAGAACCGATCGCTGTAAACGGTACAGGTTTTATAAAAGCAAGCTATGATCCTAAAGGAAGGCCCGGGTATTTTGATAAAACGCTTACCATCACAACCGATTGGGATGGAACTCCTGTGGTACTGCACATCAAGGGAACGGTCGTTAACCCTCAGACTGCCAATGACCCTTCTTTGTTTTCAGTGGTGATCGGAAGCCTGAGATTCAAATCAAACTCATTTAATCTTGGCAAGGTGTTTATCAACAGAGATACGGAAGCGATTTCTTTTCCCATTAGAAATGGAGGGAAGGATTCTGTTCATTTCAAAGGCTATGTTTCACCGCGTTATATTAAAGTGAACGTGCCGAAGGTCATTGCGCCTGACCAAATCGCTAACCTTAAAATCTCGTTTGATGCCAAACTGAAAAATCAATACGGATTCACATCAGAAAATATCGAATTGAAGACCGATGATGTCGAGTTTCCGGAGAAGTCATTTTCGGTTTACGCCACTACGGAAGAATATTTTCCGAAACTTTCTGACAAGGAATTAGCTGATGCCCCAATACTGTCGCTTCAAGCCAATGTGGTAAATTTTGGAGTTGTCAGAGCGGGGGCTGTTCTCTCTCGCGAAATTAAAATCACCAATACTGGAAAAAAAGAGTTGATCATTCGTCATGCACAATCTAATTGCTCTTGCCTTACAATTTCTCCGGGACAACGAGCACTAAAACCAGGACAAGAAATTTCCATGAAAATCACTCTTGACACCCAAGGTCGTACCGGCCCTCAAAACAAATCAGTGACGATTTACTCAACCGATCCGCAAAACCCTGTGCAACGGATCACCTTTACTACTGCAGTGAATTGAATCATGAAAATAGCAAGCCCGACCTTAAGGCCGCGCGAAAATCTAAAATCTCTGATAATTTCTAAACAAAAGCAGGAATCCCTGTGATCTGATTTCCAAGAATCAGCAAATGAATATCGTGTGTGCCTTCGTAGGTCAACACCGATTCCAAATTCATCATGTGGCGCATGATGGGGTACTCACCAGTGATGCCCATGCCTCCATGAATTTGTCGTGCTTCGCGGGCAATCTCCAATGCCACATGGACATTGTTTCTTTTTGCTAGTGAAATTTGCGGAGTACTTGCTTTGCCTTCGTTCATCAAAGTACCTAGTCGCCAGTTGAGCAATTGTGCTTTGGTGATTTCAGTTAGCATCTCAGCTAATTTTTTTTGAACTAATTGAAATGAACCGATTGGCTTTCCAAACTGAATTCTTTCCATTGCATATCTTCTTGCAGAATCGTAGCAGTCCATAGCTGCACCAATCGCGCCCCATGAAATGCCATAACGGGCTGAGTCAAGGCACATCATCGGTGCACCAAGTCCGTTTTTGCCGGGCAATAAATTTTCTTTGGGCACTTTTACATCATGGAAAACTAATTCGCCAGTTGTACTCGCGCGCAAACTCCATTTACCATGTGTTTCAGGGGTGGTGAAACCAGACATTCCTCGTTCTACGATCAAACCGTGAATTCTCCCTGCCTCGTTCTTCGCCCACACTACAGCCACATCTGCTTTGGGTGAATTTGAAATCCACATTTTTGCACCATTCAATAAATAATGGTCGCCCATGTCTTTGAAGTTGGTCACCATGCCCGAAGGATTCGAGCCGTGATCAGGTTCGGTCAATCCAAAACAACCGAGCCACTCACCGCTTGCGAGTTTGGGTAAATATTTCTTGCGTTGCGCCTCACTTCCGAACTTATAGATAGGATACATCACCAACGAACCTTGCACAGAGGCAGTCGAACGCATGCCGGAGTCGCCCCGCTCAATCTCTTGCATCAAAATTCCATAAGAAATATAATCGAGACCACCACCGCCATATTGCTGAGGCACAGTTGGGCCAAAAGCTCCAATTTCTCCAAACTTGCGTACGATTTCATAAGGAAAATGTGCACGCTGAGCCCAATCTTCGATGTTAGGTGAAATTTCTTTCTTTACAAACTCACGAATTGAACTGCGAATGAGTTTGTGTTCTTCGGTGAGCAGGTCATCAATAGCGTAAAAATCGGGTTGCTCGTAACGATCTTGTTTCATTGATTTTTTCGCGGGGGCTTCTGCGGTATGGGCTGCCATAAAGTTTGGGTTATTCTTTTTTAACGCGCAAATTTACGCAACTAAGTACGAAGCACAAATCTTGATCTATGTCCAATCCTATTGACCCGAAACTCCACGAACAACTCCAAAAACTGCAGCAAAAATACGATGTTATGGGGCAAGACCTTTCATCTTACCTCGATGGACTTTTGTATTCCGATTATCTCACCTATTGGGATTATATCCACCTCGATACACTTTTAAGTCTGCAGACACCAAAGACTCATTTTAAGGATGAAAAAGTCTTTATTGTGTATCATCAGATCACTGAGTTGTATTTCAATCTGATTCTTTGGGAGATCGATCAGATTGTTGAGCAAACTAATCTTACTGAGAAATTTTTCTGTGAAAGAATGGATCGGATGATCAATTACTTTCGTCAATTGGTGAATTCGTTTGGCGTGATGGTGGATGGGATGGACCGCAATCAGTTTTTAAAATTCAGAATGTCACTTCTTCCCGCTTCGGGATTTCAGTCCGGGCAGTATCGTATGATTGAAATCTGCTCGACCGATATGATCAATATTGTGAATACCGATGATCGTAAATCGATGACGGATGTCGATGATATTAATCGATTATTGGAAAAACTCTATTGGCGGAGTGGCGCAACAGAATTAGCCACAGGCAAAAAGACATTGACATTGAAACAGTTTGAAGAAAAATATATTGAAGACTTCAAAACTCTCGGAGAAAAACACCGCGACAGAAATTTGAGAAAAATCTATTTGAAAAATTTCCCCAATTCGGAAGAAGTAAAAAAACGTTTGCGCGAATTTGATGAGTTGGCCAATGTGCGCTGGCCTTTGGCACACCTCAAATCGGCTGCCAGGTATTTGCAAAAAGACCCTGAAGATATCAGGGCAACCGGTGGAACCAATTGGCAGAAATATCTGCCGCCCCGTTTTCAGAAAATCATTTTCTATCCTGAGCTATGGAACGAAACAGAAAAGCAGGAGTGGGGAAAGGCTGGATTAAATTTTGGCCAATAGTACAAAGAAGCCTTGGCTATAGGGCAATTGTATCATTAGTTAAGACTGCAAGGGATCAACGTGTACTATGGAGATGCACCTAATATTGGATTTCAGAATTTTTATAAGTCGCGCTCCAAATTCCTTTTGAAATTTAATCACGGTGTCATCCTGATAAATTATTCTACCAATGTATTCATGCGGATTGGTCTCAATCTTATACAAAGTAGAGTCTGACGAAAGCGACTGCTTCTCCTTCACTCCAAAAAATAAGCCTATCGAATCAGAAATACTCATGCCTTTGTCTATAGATGATAATGACGCCCTAGTTAATCCTTGATATATGCAATATGAACTCCTTGTCAAGCTTAAACGCAAAACGTCCTTCATTCATTAATTCACATGCCTTTCTTGATGTATTCAGTGTATCGAGAAGGTTTCTGGCTGCTATAGAAGGTTTAACGTTGTTTACAGATTTTCCCTGGTAGGCATGAAGCTCAAAAGAATATTTTTTTTCTTTAGGAGCCAGCGCTTTAAACTCATGATCAAAAAGCCTGTACTGTTGCGCACCCTCTTCAGAGGCGAGCATAAGCTGAATGATAGCAGGACGATATTTGTTCCATAAAGAAGCGTAAACGGGATTGACCATGCTGCTGAAGAATCTAGGTTCCATGTAGATTTGTTATTTGTTTTAGATATTAACTTATATGTCGATTCAATGGAAAATCCAGTGGACGTAAGAATTATCTTACGATTAGAATGGTCCTTGGCAGAATTCAAGATTGAATGCCCAAAGGTAATCATTTTTAGTCAGCTCCGGTCAGGTTAGATGGTTAATTGTTAGACGTTAATCGTTAATCGTAAAAGATGAGTCTATTACCTAATAACGATTAACGAATAACCCCTAATCCTGCAACACATTTGACATAAAGCTTGACTTGAGCACAAGCCACAGCAAAAATAAAATCATTGCCCATTGCAGGTAGATGAAATAAAAATCGGAAGTGTCTTTGAAGCGGCTCTCTTTGATTTCGGCTTTCTCGTATTTGTCAATCCGTTCGAAAACATTTTTCAGCGCCTGGTTATCTGTTACTCTGAAAAACTGCCCGGACCCTATATCAGCAATTTTTCTCATCGTAGTTTCGTCCACGGTGTTTTCTACCATCTGAGGTCTTCCAAAATAATCTTTTCCGTAAGGCACAAGCCCTTCCTTGCCAACAACAATTGTATAAATCTTAATGTTATACGCTGCTGCCAGTTCGGCTGAAGTTATAGGGTCGATATTGCCTGCCGTGTTGTCTCCATCGCTGATGAGAATGCATACTTTTGATTTTGATTCCGACTCGCGCATTCTGTTTGTAACAACCGCGAGAGCGCTTCCAATGGCCGTCCCTCGCGATTCAATCATGTCGAAAGAAATATCGTTCAAATAGGAGTAGAGTAATTCATAATCGGTCGTGAGCGGTGCGAGAGAAAAGGCGTCACCCGAAAATACTACCAACCCGATACGATCTTGAATACGGCCGTGAATAAAATCACGCGCTACCTGTTTGGCTGCATCCAATCGATTAGGCTGAAAATCTTCAATCTGCATCGACTGCGAAATGTCGAGTGCAAGCATAATGTCAATACCCTCGGTCCATTGTTCTACTTTTTCATTCGTCTTTTGAGGTCGGGCGAGCGCGGTGAGGATAAGCGCAATAACAATCATCAAAAAAATCTCCGGTATAAATCGAAGCAAATGAATAGGTGAAGTCTTCAGATCACTTTTTATTAATGCCACCGGCAATTTTTGATTCGCGAAATAACGAATGAGCCAGCGAACCAAAAACAAAATGGGAATAGCAGGGATCAGGTATAGAAAGAATTCATTTTCCCACGTCAGCGCCTTGAAGGTTGACGTTGAAAACCAATCCAACGAATACCATGGTGCATTTAAGTTATCCATTCGCCACCTCCACTTTCTTTTTTTCAAACTGTTGTTGCACGTACTCTTTTAAATTGGAAAATGGCGAGAGAACGTTTTCATGCCGATGTCCGTAGATCATTTTGTCGATTGCCATCAAAGAAAGGCCGAGTTCTTCACTTTGCTCAATCGCACGGATTTCTTTGGAAGTGTATTTGGTATACGGTTTAGAAAGCAATGATTCCAAATATTTTTTCCAAATCACTAAACTTTGCTCTGCGCTCTGAGGAGAAAATTCTTTATTCAATCTATCGACTGATGAATCGAACTGTATGCGGAAAGATTCATAGCCGCTGACTAATTTTTTCAGCCTGAAATATTTCCTAATCTTCTTCCCAAAGAAAATCCAAACCAAAATCAGTACAGCGATTAAAATCCCGACAATAATTCCCATTAAAATATAATTGAGTTGCCAGGGTACCCCAAGGTAATTTACATTGACTTTTAGTGGCAGCTTTTCGGTTGTCAATGAGTCAGGAATGGATTTGACCATGTGCTGAAAATAAACCGTGTCAGTGTTGGAGAAAACTTGTGTGCAGTCCATGGCGTTCACTACAAACACCGGCAACTTCAATTTTTGAATACTGTCCACTTCATAAGTTGCGAGAATGTAGGTTACGCTGTCGATGCTGATTCCGTTTTTCGTTTTCGTGGGAAAGTATTTTTTCTTTTGTAATTCAAAAGGAGCATAAGAAAACGTGGAATCGGGGAAAAGTAAGTTTAATTTTTCAGGATAATGGGCGGAGAGATAAAACTCAATCGGCTTTCCGAGCTTTACCGAATCGCTGCTGAATTTGCCTTGAACCCTTATTTCTTGGGCATGAAGAGAAAAAGAATTCAGAATACAGAATACAGAAAACAGAATGAGGCTTCGTTTAATGAATGCCCAATTTGAAATCTTGAATTTGAAATTTTGAATGTAGAGCATCATCCTGTCTTCATCGCTTTATTCCTCACTTTAAACAACTTCAGCAATTTGGGAACATAATCCTCATCCGTGTCGATAGACAAAAAATTGATCTGATGTTTTTTGCTGAAGTCAGCTAATTCTTGTTGCCGCGTTGTGTTATGGGCTGCAATCTTTTCACGGAATCCACCAAAAGAAGTATTCACCCATATTGTCTTTTGGGTTTCCTTATCAAAAACGGGTATGATTCCGAGTTTAGGCAATTGTGTTTCGCGTTTATCAGTGATCCGAATGACAACCAGGTCATGTTTACGGGCCAATGACTTGAGTCCTTGAAGATAGTTTTCGTCAATAAAATCTGAAATCATCACAATTACACTTCTCCGCTTGATGAAGTTCTGAGCAAAAGCAATGGCTTTGTTCAAATTTGTTTTCAATGACTGCGGCTTCAGGCCAATGATGTTGTATATGATTTCATAGGCCTGGGCTAAACCTTTTTTCGGTTTGATTGCTTTTTCACGGATATCCGAAAAACAAATCAATCCTAATTGACTTGATTCCTTAGCACCCGATAAGGCTAACACTCCGCAAACCTCTTTGGCAATATCAACTTTGGTTTTAGTTGGTGAGCCGATATTTTGAGAAGCGCTCACATCCAGAATAAAAAAAATGGTTTGCTCTTTTTCTTCACGAAAAGTTTTTACAAAAGTACCATGGCCTTTGGCTGACACATTCCAATCGATAGTGCGGATGTCATCACCATATTGATACGGACGCACATCATCAAACTCCAGCCCGGTTCCTTTAAAAAGCGAATGAAAGTCGCCCTGCATCTGGCTATTGACCGCCTTGCGTATCTGGATTTCGTATCTGCGCAGTTTTTTGAGAAGGTCTTTCATTTTCGGGGCTAAAAATAAGAAATAGGACTATGATTTTTCATTGGATTTTTTTGCTTCAACAATTAATTTATCTCTTGTCCGAAACGAATGATTGATTTGATTCCCTTGATAGTAAAAGCATTTATATGAAATCTGAATATGAGATGAAAACAAGATATTTGAGTACTCGTGCTAAAATATCATGGAAATCAAGTTTAATCATTAGCTGGATCGGTAAGTAATAACTTTTTTATGTTTGGCAACTTGTCAATGCACAATCAAGGTTAAATTTGAGGTCTGATTTTTTTAGGGTGGCATTTAAATTGTTTAGAGGAGAGAAACTTTATGGGAAAAATACTTAGCATTTTCATTTTAGCTTCGATGCTTTCGTGTCAAACGAAGGAAAAGCCGAAACAGATATTGACCAAGGCGCAGCTTTCATCATTGCTGGTGGATGTCTACTTGGCCGAAGCTCGCACAGAGAGCATTCCGAAGATTAAGGATTCCACCATCCGCTACTTTATTCCTTTTGAACAAAAGCTTTTGAAAGATCGGGGTATTGCAGACTCTGTTTTGAAAGAGACATATACTTACTATATGTCAAATCCCAAAGAGTTAGAGCAAGTCTATGACTCCGTGATCGATACTTTGGTATTACGAGAACAACGTGTGGGCAAGTACGCTCCACTTAAACCAAAGCCCTGAACAATAAGATTTTATTCGTCAGCTTGAAAATTTATCCCAACGATCTCGAAATCAAACTTGGCTTCGATCAAATTCGAACGAGGCTGATCAATTATTGCCTGGGAGAATTGGGCACCAACGAAGTGCATCAACTTTCTTTTTTGACAAATCATCAATCAATCAAAATTTTATTGAGGCAATCTGATGAATTCAAAACCATACTTGAGAAAGGTGAATCATTTCCCATCAATAATTACTCTAATCCAACGGTTTATTTCGATGTGATCCGAATTGAAGACAGCTTTCTTGAAGAAGAAAATATTCAAGAGATAGTCCAATCGCTTCATATGGTTATAGCTGCTTTCAAATTTCTTTCGAAAGAAAAAGAAGGATACCCGGAACTACATCGCCTAACCGAACTTGTTACGCTTCCTGTGTCATTGATTTCATCACTTGAAGGCAAATTCAACGAGAAAGGAAAAATTAAAGACAATGCAAGTCCCGAGCTAGCGCGTATCAGAAAGCGTTTGCGCGAAGAAGAAGCGCGTGTCAGGAAATTGACGGACCAGATTTTTCGCGATTCTGTGGGCCAAAGCTGGGTGCCCGAAGGAGCTACACTTACTATTCGCGATGGGCGCGTTGTTATTCCAGTGCTTGCTGAGCACAAACGAAAACTTCGGGGGTTTATTCTTGATGAATCTTCTACGGGGCAAACGGTTTACATCGAGCCCGCGGAATCGATGGAGGCCAACAATGAGATTCGCGATTTGATCCATGCCGACCGAAGAGAAGTAGTAAAGATTTTAAAAGAACTAACCACACTGCTTCGGGAAAATATTGAACCCATAAAATCGGCTTGTCAATTTTTAGGCTTGATTGATTTTAACAGGGCGAAAGCAAAACTGGCAATTGACTTAGAGGCAATAATGCCAACCCTTGCTGATAAGCCTGATTTGAATTGGATGTTGGCACGTCATCCGCTATTGTATTTGAGTTTGAAAGGAAAGCGCGAAGTTGTTCCCCTTACTATTGATTTGAACGATCATGAACGTTTTCTCTTAGTATCAGGGCCAAATGCCGGAGGAAAATCGGTTTGTTTGAAAACAGTGGGCCTCATTCAGTACATGCTGCAATGTGGACTGTTAGTTCCGTTGTATGAAAAATCAACGGTTGGGATTTTTCAAAATATATTCCTTGATATTGGCGATCAGCAATCGATAGATAATGACCTAAGCACGTACAGTTCGCATTTGAAGAATATGAATTTCTTTCTGCAAAATGTTTCCGCGTCAACGCTTGTGCTTATGGATGAACTGGGTTCGGGCACTGACCCGAATTTTGGTGGAGGAATTGCAGAGGCCATCCTTGCCTCTCTTTTAGAAAGGAAATCATGGGGTGTAGCTACTACACACTATTATAATCTGAAGTTATTTGCTTCTAATCGTTCAGACATTAGAAATGCATCGATGCAATTCGATACCAAAAAGCTTCAGCCTTTGTTTCAATTGGAGATCGGAAAGCCAGGAAGTTCATTTGCCTTAGAGATCGCACGCAAGACAGGACTGCCAAATGAAACCTTAGAAAAGGCAGAGCAAATCATCGGAAAGGAATTAACGGGATTAGAGACGCTGATGAAAACGGTGGCGGAAGAGAAACAGCAGCTCGTGAAGCGACAACGCGAGTTAAATGAGAAAGAAAAAAAGGCAACAGATGAACACAACCGTTACCAGAAACTGAATTCGGAATTAGAATCGAAGAAAAAGGAAATTGTCGATCGGGCGAAAGCCGAAGCCTCTTCGATATTAAAAGAGACTAACCGTGAGATTGAGAAAACGATTCGTCACATCCGTGAAAATAAAGCTGAGAAAAAAGAAACGCGAAAAGTTCGACAGGGATTAGAGCAGCTTGCTGAAAAAGTACAGCCCATTAAAAAAGAATCAGTGCCGGCCGGTGAGGTGAAAGAAGGAGATAAAGTGCGTATGATAGGGCAGGAGGTGACGGGCACATTGGTGAGCATCAAAGGCACACAGGCCATTGTAGAATTCGGAAGCGTGAGGTCTACCGTGAAATTAAATCATCTGGTGCGGAGTGATTTGGTTGAGCCTTCTTCTTTTGTTCGTAAGGTTCGTTCCATGGGATTGGATGTAATGCAGAAGCAGTCTTCCTTTGATTCCACACTCGACCTTCGAGGAAGGAGGGCGGAAGAAGTTGTACCTGAACTCGAGCGCTTTTTAGACGATGCGATTTTATTGAGTCAGGGTGAATTGAAAATCCTTCATGGCAAGGGCGAAGGAGTTTTACGCAAAATTGTACGCGAGCATTTAAAGAAAATAAAGCAGGTAGCATCCTTTGCCGATGAGCATGTGGAAAGAGGAGGAGATGGAATTACCGTGGTGGTTTTGAAGTGATTTTTGATTAAGGTTAGGTATATCTTATTTGATAGATAATAATGGGCTATAAGCAAATTGCTTATAGCGAAATGTTATGCTCAATGCCGCGCGGACAACCCGATGACGGTGCTTCGAACATTGGCACATTTGCTTGCCGCACAAACCCACCCGACACCTAAGCAAGCAAAAGAGCCAATTTTGCAAGCTCTCTAGTAATCGTATTGCCACTAAAAAAAACGATGAAAATGCTTAAACTTGTATAGCGGTATCCGATGGTAGTACTTTGCTTCCAAACTGAAGGAAAAATCATAAAATATAAGATCTATGAAAAATCTAATGAAGTACATTTTCCCAGCAATCGTATTTCTACTCGCCTTTAGCTGCGGCAAAAATGAAACTGTAAAAACTGATAATAAATGTGGTCATACTACCGCTAAATTAGTTTGGAATTTTTGCAGTGGTGCTGCGATAGAAATATTATCCGATAAAAGCATAGGAGAAGAATGGACTAGGGGCGGGAAAACATATCACCATGCAGTTGTGGCTGCGTTAGATAGTACACTTTCAAAAGCTAACGAAGATTGGAGTAGAGTTATAGGATCTTCTGATTCTGTCTTTTATTTCAATTATGTGTTAGAGCAATTTTTGATTTGCAAAGTGTGTTGCCCCCCAACACAAACTATAATAATAACTTCCTTTGCATCACGCCCTTGCGCATCTGGCAATTAAGTTTATCCCACATATATTATGAGGCTAATTTTAATATCCACTGCATTTCTTTTCATCTGGAGTATTGCAAATGCCCAGGTGAGAACAAATATTAATAATGATGAAGTAATAACTGCAAGAGGCAAGTTTAGAAAGAACTATAGCGCAAAGGCACCATATCTTATTCCACCGAAAGATATTAAAGCGCTATTTGAAAAAGAGATATTAGAAAAAGGGGCAGACGAGTCGAAGCCATTTAGAATAGCTGAAGCTATCCCTGTTGACATCAATATAGTTCAAGAAGCATCATGGATTGAAGAAGGAAGTTATTCACATGGTAGCTTTACAATTATAGCTGCAGGCGCCAAATCTATCAGCGTCAAT
This sequence comes from Bacteroidota bacterium, assembly GCA_016178785.1. Taxonomy (GTDB): domain Bacteria; phylum Bacteroidota; class Bacteroidia; order Cytophagales; family Cyclobacteriaceae; genus ELB16-189. Next base: position 111,680 of record JACOSO010000023.1, read on the forward strand.
TTTGACCAGTTTAAACTTCCGGAAGGAACGGAGATGTTCATCTATAGTGAAAATGGTGAAATGATTACAGGCCCAGTAACAGAAAATGAAAACAATGAAAATAATTTTTGGGGGAGTTGGGTTTATAAAGGGGAGAAACTAACTGTTGAATTTAAAACTCAAACTCAAAACCGTGCTTACATTAAACTTCATATTGCAAGCGTTGCTTATGGCTACAAAGATATTTACCAACCAAAGGTTCCATCTGGAAATTTTGGAACGTCAGGTTCTTGCAATGTAAATGTACTATGTCCTGCAGGTAACGGTTGGGAGAGTGAACGAAATTCGGTTGCCTTGATACTGGGTGGCAGTGGCACAGCACTTTGCACTGGTGCGATGGTCAACAACACTGGCAACCTAACTATTCCATATTTTCTAACAGCTAATCATTGTTTTGATGGCGCTGAAGCGAACTGGAAATTCTTCTTTCACGCCTGGAGCCCCCAATGCACCCCTACTCAAAATGCCGATGGGATACTCTTCAATGGATCTATTCTCAGAGCCCGAAATGGTGACACCGATTTCATGTTACTTGAACTTAAAGACTTGCCCCCAGCAAATTCTTCCATTATAGCTGCTGGATGGTCCCGTGCAACCGGTACTTCAGTCAGCGGAGTTGGAATCCATCATCCTCATGGTGATGTAATGAAAATTTCAACGTACACTTCTGCGTTAGAAAGGCCAGCAAATAATCCATTTCCATCTCCACAGCTCCCAGGCTTAAACAAGGTCTGGGTTGTAACTTGGAGTCAGGGGGTGACGGAACCTGGTTCTTCGGGTTCACCTTTGTTTGATCAAGATCATAGAATTGTGGGACAATTAGCTATTGGTCCATCGGGTTGTGGAAAACCAGATGAGCGAGATGCTTATGGCAGGTTTGACAATTCATGGACCGGTGGAGGTACAAATTCTACTCGTTTGAGTAATTGGTTAAACACGGCAAAAACGGGAGTACTGACTACAGATGCTATACTTCTCTGTGCACCTTCTGCGTCCAATTCTACATTAATTTACCCAAGTGGTCAACGTGGTGTTAATCCCGTTACTCTTTGTGCTGGTTGTTCTTATAATTTTCTTGTCGACTTTGTTGCAGGGGCAACATCGTATACTTGGTTGTTGCCTCCTGGATTCTCCTTTATAAGCGGTCAGAATACTTCAACGCCTGGAATACTTACCTCTATGTCTGAAGGAACATACACTTTATATTGTTCAGCTAATAATGCATGTGGCTCAAGTTATACCCATAGTTTAGTAATTAATATCGGTGGAGGCGGGCAACAACAAAGGATTGCAGCATACCCGAATCCAACTTCGACTGATCTTACAATCGAGTCTAGGCAGTCTGATTTGACAATTTCGAACAATTCAACTACTGCATCTTCATTGTTAACCAATGAGACATTTAGTGCAAAGCTTATTGATCAATTTAATTCAGAATTGCGAAAGGGAATAAGTGAAAATGGAAAGATTGTCTTTGACGTTCGTAATATTCAAAAAGGGATTTATTACTTGCATGTAATACGAGGACAGGACTTAGTTATTAGACAAATTCTCATAGAAAAGTAGATTCTAAAGAACCACACCAATGCCAGAGCAGCCATGCCGACATACAACCAAAGCACTGGCATCCGTGTGGTTGAGTACAGTGTATGCGAGGCACTGAGCATAACAAAATTCATGTGCCATAGCGGGGCTCAGTGATGCGTTGTAGTTTTGTTTCTTAATTTCGTTTCGGTGTGTGGGACAATGCGCAGCAGGTCAGCTTTGCATTCCGCTTCGCTTCATTGATAAGTCCTCCTAGCCTGTTACGTCACCTGCACAAAGGTTGGTAGCCATTCTAACCGTCTTTGTAAAACATGACCGACAGAGTAAAACACAAACTTTTAAACTACGCCATTGCCACCGTTTGGATTGCTAACGGGCTTTTCTGCAAAGTGCTTAACCTGGTGCCACGACACCGACAAATTGTTGCTCGTATTTTAGGTGATGACTATTCTAGGCCTTTGACACTCTTAACTGGCCTTGCAGAAATTGGGATGGCCATATGGATCTTAAGCGGTATGAGAACACGACTGAATGCCGCTATACAAATTCTTGTCATAGCAACAATGAACGCTTTGGAGTTTGCGCTCGTGCCTGATTTATTGTTATGGGGTAAAGCAAATTCGCTATTTGCTTTTATGTTCATACTTTTAATCTATTATAACGAGGTTTATCTGAATAAAAAATTAGCTCAACAGGCCTAACATGTTTTCATTTTTAAAAAACCATCCTTTTGCTGTGGAAGCATTTTTTGAAAGTTCTCTTGTTTTGACCTTTGCCGTTCCCAAAGAACAAATTCAACATCTTATTCCTGAATGCCTGGAGTTAGACACATTCAATGACAAATGGGCTTTCATTGCTATAGCCATGGTTCAGACCAAAGGTTTAAGACCAAAAGGGTTTTCGGAAATATTTGGCAATGATTTTTTTCTTATCGGTTATCGTGTGTTTGTGAGGTACACAAATAATGCAGGAAAAAGTTTAAGAGGGTTGTATATTCTTAAATCAGAAACGGACAAAAAGAAAATGGAATTCTTTGGTAACATTTTCACTCATTACAATTACACCACTACCGATATTCATCAGGTAAAACAAAACGGAACAACAGAGATCAATTCGGAAAAATCTGGTTTCAAACTACGGATAGAGAACTCAGATAATGAAAGTATTTCCTTGCCTGTTGGCTCGCCATTTACTGATTGGAAGGAAGCAAGAAGATTTGCAGGACCTCTGCCATTTACGTTTACGTACAATGCTGCCACCAAGAAAATTTTAATTATTGAAGGCGTGAGAGAAAACTGGAAACCAATGCCGGTTAAAGTCATTGACTATGATTTTTCCTTCATTGATAATTTAAAACTAAATGATGCTAAACTGGCGAATGCTTTTATCATCCGTAAAATTCCTTACTACTGGAAAAAGGGTAAACTTGAGCAATGGAAGTAGAAAGAAGAAAGTTTCAGGGTGTTTTAAATATTTTAAGCTTTAACCGCCACTTTTATATTATCGGCTTGGGGATTTTAGCTGTGCTGCTCCTCGTCCATTTTCTTGCTGAATGGCCGGTTATTATTTTTTGGCTGATCATTGCAGCATTTATGTATGGGCTGATTATGCCTTTGCTTGTATCCGCTTATGTCTATGATTTCTCAGGTTATTATAAATTCAATTGGTTAAAAAATATCGTTAGTGATAACGAAAAAATAAAACTGATTATCAACATTAATGCTGGCTTTGATGAAACAAGCTTTATTATTAAGAACAAGTTTCCCGAATCAGATTTAAGAGTGTTTGACTTTTATAATGCGAAGCAGCATACCGAGCCTGCTATTATAAGGGCCCGCAAAGTGAGTTTGATATATCCCAATACGCAACAAATAGCATCCAATTCAATTCCTTTAAAAGATAATACAGCAGACATTATTTTCTTGCTGTCAGCAGTGCATGAAATAAGGTCGCACGATGAGAAAGTTCAGTTCTTAAAGGAATGCCATCGGTTATGTAAATCAGGTGGAAAAGTAATTATGGTAGAACATTTACGTGACTTCCCAAATTTTCTGGCTTTTTCGGTAGGCTTCACTCACTTTTTCTCCCGTTCTGTGTGGAAAAATGCTTTTGAGCGTGCGGGCTTTTCTGCTTTTCAGGAAACGAAATTCACACCATTTATGTCAATCTTTAGCTGTAGCCGCTAATGGAACTGCATCTAAGAATAATCGGCTGTTGTTTGATTGCACTTGGCTTAGTTCATGCCATTTTTCCCAAGCAATTTAACTGGAAACAGGAGCTAAGTTCGCTAAGCATCATGAACAGAGAAATGATGTATGTTCATACTTTCTTTATTGCATTTACAGTGCTTCTTGTGGGAGTCTTGTGCATAACATCATCAAAAGAACTTATTGAAACAACATTAGGTAAACGAATTTCTTTGGGGCTTGGAATATTCTGGATTGTGCGGTTGTATGTTCAGTTCTTTGGTTATTCGTCAAAAACCTGGAGAGGGAAACCATTTGAAACGATAGTTCATATCCTGTTTTCTATTTTCTGGACTTACCTAAGTGCCATATTCGTCATGATATATTTATGATGATACAATGGATTGACGACCACAAGAGAAGAACAGCTGCTCAGTTACTAAACACAGGCTGTTACAGCCAAGCATAGAGAGTGACCGACAGTTTGGTTTACTGACCTTATTTGCAGTTTTGACCTAATCCATTTGGTTAACAAATGGAAAAGAAAATATTTTAATTTTTTCACTTCCACAACAATTTTTTGTTTTGGGTTTTACTTCTTCCCAATCACACTTTTTTAACCTTCGATTCAGTTGGCCTCATTCCATTTTGCTATGTGAAAGCAAATGAAAGGTGTGATAAGTCTGGGGCGCCAGCCAAAATTATTTTGGAGCATAACAAAAAATAATATTATCTTTGTTGCTAAGATATTTACTTAATAAGATATAGTATGGATATTGACACAATCAAACAAATGAGAAAACTGAGCCAACTCTACGCTTATACCTCCATTCAGATGCACGAAGCCATTGGCCGAGAGGCAGGGCTTTCAGGAACTGACCACAAGTACCTGGGATTTTTAATAGAAAAAGGGCAAATGACAGCAGGCGAGCTTTCGAATTTAACAGGCCTAACTACGGGAGCAATTACAGGTTTAATAGACAGGTTTGAAAAGAAAAAATTGGTGAAAAGACAATTTGCGAAAGACGACAGACGGAAGATTATCATTGAGCCAAACACCGAGAGGATAATGGCGCTTTTCGTGCCGCTCTATAAAGATTTCCGAAACAAATCAGAAAAGCTTACTGCTTCATTTTCAAACAAGGAAATTAAAGTCATTGAAACCTACTTTCTAAAAGCAATTGAAATAATGAATGAGACAACAAACGCCTTGCGTTCAAAGAGACCTTAATATAAAATTATGATGGAGTTAATAAACGCAACAACAAATAATCGTAAAAAAGAAAAGCGAATGAAAAATAGGAGTGCATACATACTTGGTTTTCAGGAAATCAATAAAGCAATGCTTGCGGTGGTTGGTGGTAAAGGCGCCAACCTGGGGGAACTATCCGGGATTGAGGGTGTACAAGTGCCTGAGGGCTTTTGCATTACTACGGAAGCATATAAAGAAATTGTTGAGAGCAGCGAAGAGCTTAATTCGCTGCTGGATCAGTTAGCCGTTCTAAAGGCAAATAATAGGAAAGGTATTAGTGAAACCAGTGCAAAAATCCGAAAGGTGATTGAAGAAATAGCGATTCCGAAAGGCATCGATCATGAGATCACTCAACGCCATGAACAAATGGGCGAAAGAAATGCCTATGCAGTGCGTTCCAGCGCCACAGCGGAGGATCTTCCCACAGCCTCTTTTGCTGGGCAGCAGGATACGTATTTGAACATTATCGGAAAGGAGGCAATCCTAAAGCATATCAGCAAGTGCTGGGCTTCTCTATTTACAGATCGTGCAGTAATCTACCGAATGCAAAATGCCTGCTTGCAGGACGGGCAGGAGTTTGATCACCGTAAAATACATTTGTCTGTCGTTATTCAGAAAATGATTTTTCCAGATGTAGCAGGGATTATGTTTACAGCAGACCCAGTCAGCTCAAACAGAAGGGTACTCTCGATTGACGCCAGCTTCGGACTTGGTGAGGCATTGGTTTCCGGACTTGTAAATGCTGATAATTATAAAGTGCGTGATGGCAAGGTTATCGATAAGAAAATTTCCACCAAGAAGCTCGCTATTTACGCCTTAAAAGATGGCGGTACGAAAGAACAGGAGATTGAGTATGAGAGGCAGAACAAGCAAGCGTTGACAGATGAACAGATTTTACAGCTTGAGCGCATAGGCAGAAAAATCGAAGAACATTTTGGCTGCCCCCAGGACATTGAATGGTGCTTGGTTGATGATACCCGCCTGCCGGACGGGCAGGTATTTTATATTGTACAGAGCCGGCCCATCACTACTGTATATCCGATCCCCGAAGTGAATGATCAGGAAAATCACGTCTATGTATCTGTCGGTCATCAACAAATGATGACCGATGCCATGAAACCATTGGGATTGTCTTTTTTTCTGCTAACCACCCCGGCACTTATGCGGACTGCTGGTGGCAGGTTATTTGTTGATGTTACACCTATGCTGGGGTCACCTGCCGGCAGAGAAACTTTAGTAAATGTTCTGGGAAAATCCGATCCGGTCATAAAAGACGCTCTTACGACTATCATAGAGCGGGGAGATTTTATAAAATCGTTATCGGATGATAAAAAAGAATCAGGTCCCGATAAAAGAAATGAAGCTGTATCGCTTCCGAATTATCAAACACTAAACGACTACGATCCAACAATTGTTTCTGATCTGATCAGGAGTAGTCAAACTTCGATAGAAGCGTTAAAACAAAACATCCAAACGACATCAGGGTCGAATCTGTTTGATTTTATCCTGCAAGATATTCAGCAATCAAATAAGACCCGTTCTGAGTCACCAAGTTTTGGTGTTATTATGACTGGTATGAATGCTGCATCATGGATCAATGAAAAAATGAACGAGTGGTTGGGTGAAAAAAATGCAGCAGACACGCTTTCTCAATCTGTACCAAATAATATTACTTCGGAAATGGGTCTGGCACTATTGGATGTAGCAGATGTGATCCGTCCTTATCCGGAAGTAGTTGATTATTTACAACGAGTAAAAGACGATAACTTTTTGAATGAACTGGTTAAGTTTGATGGTGGAAAGAAAGTTCAGGATGCTATCTACTCTTTTCTCAACAAATATGGAATGCGATGTTCCGGAGAAATTGATATTACTAAAACCCGTTGGAGCGAAAAACCAACTACACTTGTCCCCATGATTCTTAATAATATCAAAAGCTTTGAGCCTAATGCCGGCAAGCGGAAATTTGAGCAAGGGCGAGAGGAAGCTTTGAAAAAAGAACAAGAGTTACTAGATCGATTGAAGCAATTACCGGATGGTGAACAAAAAGCCAAAGAAACAAAACGAATGATCGACCTGGTCCGGAATTTTGCCGGTTATCGTGAATATCCAAAATACGGCATTGTTAATCGCTACTTCGTTTATAAGCAGGCTTTACTGAAAGAAGCCGAGCAACTCGTACAAGCCAAACTCATTCACGAAAAAGAAGATATATACTATCTCACTTTTGAAGAACTTCGAGAAGCAGTACGTCTGCCAGCCGGCCAGGCCGGCACAAATAAATTGGATTACCAGATTATCAAAAATCGAAAAGACGAACACAAAATAAATGAAAAACTAAACCCGCCACGAGTTATCACATCTGACGGTGAAATTATTAGAGGTGCGTACAAACGAGAAAATCTCCCAGTCGAAGCTCTTGTAGGTCTGGCAGTTTCTTCCGGAATTATAGAGGGACGGGCACGTGTCATCTTAAGCATGGAAGATGCTGATATAGAAGATGGAGATATATTAGTCACCTCCTTTACTGATCCTAGTTGGACACCCTTGTTTGTATCCATAAAAGGCCTGGTCACCGAAGTTGGTGGACTGATGACGCATGGAGCCGTTATCGCCCGTGAATATGGTTTGCCCGCAGTTGTGGGAGTAGAAAATGCTACCAAACTGATAAAAGATAGGCAACGAATTCGCGTGCATGGAACAGAAGGGTATGTTGAAATACTATAAACAGGAGAAGAAAATATAAAATAGGCTTCATAGATACTTATATAACTCATAACAAAACCACTTCACACCAAAAGAAATAATGAGAAAGCTAAAATTACAAATGCAAATGTCCGTAGATGGATTCGTTGCAGGACCCGAAGGCCAATTGGATTGGATGACGCGAAATTTAGACGAAAAACTTTTACAACATGTCAATGCTTTAACAGATTCATCTGACACCATTTTATTGGGCAGAAAAATGACCGATGGATTTGTCAATTACTGGACTTCTGTATTGAAGACGCCTGAAAGCCCTGAGTATTCTTTTGCAAAAAAAATGGTAGATACTCCAAAGGTTGTTTTCAGTAAGACACTTGACAAATCTACTTGGCACAACACCACCGTGGCGAAGGGAAATCTTGCAGACGAGGTTCTCAAACTTAAAAAGCAATCCCAATCACTATCGGGAGGAAAAGATATTATTGTTTATGGCGGTGCTGAGTTTGTTTCCAACCTGATTAAGGAAAACCTGATTGATGAACTGAACCTGTTTATCAACCCCACGGCCATCGGTAATGGATTAAAAGTTTTTCTGAACAGAACAAATTTGCGATTCCAAAAATCACAATCGTACGAATGCGGAGTAGTAGTAAACACTTATGCCCTCAAGAAATAAAATGGTTGAAGTCTTTAAAACAAATGTGGAGAATAGTGAACTGGCCGATCAACTCGCATCAGCCCTTCATGATCGCTTCCCTTTTTTCAAAATCAATTTTGACATGGACGATTGCGATAGGATTTTGAGAGTGGAAGGCAATCAGATTAATTCTGAAAAGATAATTGAAGTGATTAGTGCAGTTGGTTTTGAATGCAAAATTCTTGAATCGTAAAAAAGATATGAGAAAGTAACAATTCAAAGATGACTACAGACTCATTTAAAGTGACTATACATATGGTTTCAAGCCTTGATGGCGTTATTGCTAAAAAAGACAATAGTGTTTCGTGGTTTGAGGCATCAAGTAACTACAAGAAAGGTGTTTCTGGGCAAGATCCTGAAGAATTTCTGAAGACAATAGATTGCTATGTAATGGGGTCTCGGACATACGAACATGCCTTGGAACTTTCAAAATCTTATGGGTGGGCATATGGAGACAAGCCGACAATTGTAGTAACCAGCCGAAACCTGCCAATTGAAAGACAGAACATTGAATTTTATTCTGGTGACCTGAACAAACTTGTGAATGAACGACTAAAACCAAACTACAAGAATGTTTGGCTTGTAGGCGGTGCAATGCTCGTTAAGGATTTCATTCGTTTAAAATTGACAGACGAAATAAGAGTATCGGTTTTGCCTATTATTTTGGGTGACGGGACATTATTTTTTGACCATATAGGGCAAGAACAGGCATTGCACTTGAAAGATGTAACAGCCTACAAAAACGGCATGATTGAACTATGGTATGAAATAAAAAAAGAATAGAAACTTTTTAAACAGACTGAACGAAACATGCCACTAACAAAGAACGCATAACAAGGTCATGGGCATAGGTTTTTGTGCTCAACTTTAGGACAAGAGTCACTTGGGCATAAACTCAATTGAACAAAATCTTAAATAAAGATTAATAGTGATAAAACTATGGCAAAAAACAAATTACTCCGAATGGACAATGTTGGCATCGTTGTCGAATCCCTCGATGACGCCATCTTTTTTTTTACGGAGATAGGCCTGAAGCTCGAAGGGCGCGCAACGATAGAAGGAGAATGGGCTGGTCGCGTTACCGGACTGGGCTCTCAGTGCGTAGAGATTGCTATGATGGTTACCCCCGATGGCCACAGTCGGCTAGAGCTTTCGCGATTTCTCACCCCACATACGATTTCAGATCACCGGACTGCTCCTGTGAATTCTCTCGGCTATCTACGCGTCATGTTTGCTGTTGAAGACATTGACGAGATGGTATCCAGGCTCCGGAAGCATGGCGCTCAGCTCGTTGGCGAAGTGGTTCAGTACGAGGACTCGTATCGGCTCTGCTACATTCGCGGAACCGAAGGACTTCTCATCGGGCTGGCAGAACAACTCGATAATAAATGAGTAGTGGATGTTTTATAAAAACGTTGACGGAAGAATTTTCATCACTAATAGCAATTTCATTAAGATTCACTTATCGCCTTGGCCGCCACATAAGCCGTTGTCCAGGCGCTTTGAAAATTGAAGCCGCCCGTTTCGCCATCAATGTTGAGAACTTCCCCTGCAAAGTAAATTCCATTTTGATGCTTGCTTTCCATAGTCTCCAAGTCAATCGATTTCAGGTCGACTCCGCCACAGGTAACAAACTCTTCTTTGAAAGTAGTTTTGCCTTTGATCTCAAAAGGGCAGCGGATCATAAACTCAACCAGCCGGTTCAGACTCTTTCGAGGAAGCTCTGCCCAGGTTCGAGTTTCTTCAATCTCTGCTAACTCACACAAACGCATCCACAAACGCGAAGGGATTTTATAAAGTGGATTGTTGATAATTTTTTGCTTTCCGTGGTTGGCGTTCAGCTCTTGCAAATCTTTGCGGAGCCCTTCTTCACCAACAGTGCCGGTCCAGTTGACGAGTGCAGTGAACTCATATTTTTTCTCGTGCAAATATTCGGCAGCCCATGCTGATAGCTTTATCACGGCCGGTCCGCTCAGTCCCCAATGCGTAATGAGGCAAGGGCCCGTTTCTGAAAATTTTGTTCCCGCAATTTTTACTTCAGCCTGGGAGACAGCAACGCCCATCAGGTCTTTGAATTTTTTATCTGAATCATTGAACGTAAACAATGAAGGGATCGGATTGATAATAGGAGCAGGTTTAAGCCAATCATAACTGTGTAAATTGTTATACCCACCGCACGCGATCAAGACTTTCCTGGCAATGATCTTCTCGTTATTTAATTCAAGCGTAAAACCATTTCCTTGAGGAGTTATTTTTCTTACTTCAGATTGGAGTTTAATTTTTATTCCATGGCGTTCGGTTTCATCTAAAAGGCAATCGATAATCGTTTGTGAATTGTTACTCACCGGAAATATCCGGCCATCTTCTTCTGTTTTTAGTTTTACACCTTTCGATTCAAACCATTCGACTATGTCTTTAGCCTGAAATTTTCTGAAAAGAGATTTTAATTCTTTGCTTCCGCGAGGGTAATGTTTGGAAAGGGGAGTGGGTTCAAAACAATGATGAGTGACATTGCAGCGCCCGCCACCCGATACTTTTACTTTAGAGAGAAGCTTGGTTGTTTTCTCGAGGATGAGCATTGATAGATCGGGATTCGTTTCTGCTGCTATGATTGCTCCAAAGAAACCGGCTGCTCCGCCACCGACTATTGCAAGATCAAACTGGAATGTATTTTTCAAAAAAGAGGACGAATTTTTCAAATCTAAAGAAAAAAGAATCAGCTGATGAAATGTGTAGGTATGCTGAAGAATATTGGAAAATTTGCCTTTTGATTCAGCCTAATTGAAAATCGTGGCTATATTTGCACCTCTTTTTATACAACTGGAGAGGTGGGTGAGAGGCTTAAACCAGCAGTTTGCTAAACTGTCGTACGGGTCAAACCGTACCGGGGGTTCGAATCCCCCCCTCTCCGCATAAACCCCGCAGAAGAAGCGGGGTTTAAAATTTAGGTCCGGTAGCTCAACTGGATAGAGCATCAGATTTCTAATCTGACGGTTCGGGGTTCGATTCCCTGCCGGATCACAAATGAATTTCAAATTATAGATTCGAAATTCAAAATTTGGGTTACATTTGCAGCCCTGATTTGAAATTTTGAATTTGAAATTTTGAATTTTGACTTCTCGGGGTGTAGCGTAGCCCGGTATCGCGCTTGGTTTGGGACCAAGAGATCGTCAGTTCGAATCTGGCCACCCCGACAAAGGCTTCATCATTCAGATGAGGCCTTTTTTATTTGTTAACGGTTGTAAATATTTCTAACTTTCTCACATGCACATGTGATAGTACAATTGCAAGATCTTGGTTACTTTTGCTTCAGGTTAAGGATATTTAAGAAAGGCTTGAGATATGAAAAAGTTTATAGGCTTGCTTTTAATCGCCTCCATACTGGCCGGTTGTGTCGGTTCTCATTATTGCCCTTCCTACGGAAAGCGATCGGTCCAAAAACCATCGACCTATAAAGCGAAGAAGCCAAGCGCCTGATTTCTCCTTAATTCAAAATTCCATTCGCAGGTTAAAACAATCACCAGTAGATTGAGATTTCTTTCATTGCAAAAACATTGCTTACATTAATGGCAATTAATTTTTCAAATGAAAAGATTTTCAGGAATCGTTAGTTGGACAATTACCATCGTCAGTTGTGTTAGCGGGTTCTATTTCTTTTATGAAAGCAAGAAAGACAGGGAACCTACTTTTGTTGTTGACCCCATCCGGCCAACATTGGTTGACAAAGAGCTATTCAAAAACAAACCACTTCGTATTGTTGATTCCACAGGCAATGAGGTACGTGAAAATGTTTGTGTCATTACTTTCTATTTTTTCAACCAGGGGAATGAGTCAATTAAAAAAGAGAACATCTTGCAACCGCTGAAGCTCAGGCTGCCGAAAGGATGCAAAATGCTTGATTATAAATTATTAAAAGTATCCAGGAGTGTCACACAGATCACTTTGGGAAACTATAACCCCGCTGACGAAAGCATCAGTTTTGATTTTAAAATATTGGAGCATGAAGATGGTTTTACCGGACAGATTATTTATTCGGGTGATGTCAATGCTAATCTTAATATCGATGGAGTAATTGAAGGTGTGAAGATCATTAAAGACAGGTATTCTCTTTTAAATCCGCGGACAATTTTGTTTTTCGCTCTCTTTGTCTCGCCCTTTGTCATGATCTTGATTTTTCTTTTAAGGTCAATGTTCGGCATACGATCAAGATCGGAGGGATCACCCCGCAAGAAGTCGTTGTACAAACGACTGGTTACACGTTACCGGATGACCGTGGTAGACTCCACCAACAATAGCCAGCGTAGCTCAATGACTTTTTCATACCTGAGGCTACTCATCGTTTTGACTGCCATCTTTGTTTTAATATTTGTATCTGCAACTTTATTGACAGACCGGTTGAGGCCAATGATCAAAGAAAATAAAGCGATAGTTCCTGTGAGGCTTTTACCGTAGGGGTTGTGGATACGAAGCGAGATTGACTACGGTTTCGTCTGATCTTTGGATTTCCTGAATCTTCGTTCCGCCCACCGTGAGCACAATACATAGCAGCTCGTGGCTATACAGAGACCTTGTCTAATGATGGATCAGGGATCATTCTAACTATGTGGCCTGAATAAAAGTAGTCAATTGCAAATACGGTTGTGTATCCTCACCGCACTTAAGGGTAAGAGTGATAGGCAGATTAGTAAAATTAAGTATTGAAAAAACAATGATAATCAGCTTATTATAAAATACGCATACTCCTTAAGGAGTATTAAATTTTAAGTAAGCATTCCACTCAGAATGATCTTTTGCAATGACAGTTAACCTCCAAATTTGTCCGGCAATTTTCAGGGAACTACAGATTCGCCTAATATTAGAAATTTAGTAGCGCTATGTTTGCACCCCAAAAAACAAATCCAATTCAAATCAAAGCTCAAGCTGTCTCTTACAAAGAAAAGGAAAGAATGCGAAGAAGATTGAAGGGCTGACGCTGTATGCGGTTGAGCAAGAATAAAGAAGGGTAGGCCAAAGCAAAAAGGTTGAGCTTCAACAAAAGCAAATGGAGCTTCAAACAAAACGAAACTGATAAAATCAAATTTCAGATAGATATGAGAAAAACTTTACTGTTCATCGGTTTGACATTAGTTATGGTTCATCATACGATTGGCCAGACCTTGTCAGAGACCCAAATGCGAAATGCGCGTGCAACGGGGTATGCAATTATGGCGGCCCGAAATCCGGGAAAGAGTTTTTCAATTATTATGATACCCTGGGATGGGACGAATACATTAGAGTATAATGCGAATACACAGATCAATTCAGGTTGGCATCCTCAAGCTGCGGTAAAGGGGAATTATTTTGACCAAAGTTTCAACGGTTCTGATTTCAGTAACTATAGTTCTGTGGTATTGAGCGAGCAAGAATTTAATCAATATAAAAGTACCGGCACTCAATGGTGGATTGTTTGCAGTCCGATACCTTCATTTAGTAATACAATTAGTACCAATAACGCGAACCAGAGTGGCTATATAGGAATTGGAACATCGACTCCATCTGCAAAACTCCATTTACTTCAAAGTTCTAATACCGACTGGGCCGCTTATATTCAGAATACAGGAGGCACTGGTAAAGGAGTTCGAATACAGGCTGCAGGGGCGGACGCCACTCCCGTGCTGCAGATGGATGATAATTTGGGAGTTAATCGTTTTGTAGTTCAATCGAACGGAAAAACTGGAATAGGAACAATGACACCGGGAGCGCAACTCACAGTTGCTCTTCCTGGTTACTCTGGAACTCCGGTAAACTCATCATTGGTTTACATCAATCAGTCTACCAACCCGGTTGGTTCAGACCTTAAGCCAGCGCTCGAATTAAGCAATGGAGGGGGATCCGGTTATGGGCTTGTAAGTATTGCAACTAATAACTATTTCAGCGGCAACGTGGGTATCGGTACAAATACGCCTCTGGCAAAATTCCATTTAGTAAATGGCAATCAAGGGTTCAAGTTTTTAACCGGGACAAATACAAGCGGGTACGATTTAAGTATAGGAGTTAACGATGACGGAATTAATTTTAGTAATAGCTCTGCCATCAGGGGATTTAATTTTTCTAATAGCTCGGGAGGTCTATTGACCATAGCCAGTAGCGGAAATGTAGGCATTGGCTCCACGAATCCTGATGCCAAGCTTGCTGTCAAAGGTCAAATTCATGCCAACGAAGTAAAAGTTGACCTCAACGTTCCCGGCCCCGACTACGTCTTCGAAAAAGACTACAAGCTCACCTCGCTCGAAGAAATCAAAACTTACATCGATCAAAACAAGCATCTGCCCGAAATGCCTTCTGCCAAAGAGATGGAAAAGAATGGTGTGCAACTGGGTGAGATGAATATGCTGTTGCTAAAGAAGATTGAGGAGTTGACTTTGTACATGATAGATCAGAATAAAAGAGATCAAGATCAGAAGAAGCAAATTGAAACTCTTTTGATGGAAGTTGAAAAATTGAAAAACACGAAAACAAAATGAAAAATATTATACTGCTCCTTTTTTTGATAGGCTCATGGTCCGTCAGGGCTCAAACGGGCGCATATACTCCAACCGGAACAGTTGCAGGAGCAACTACTAATCCGTCAACGGGAAATGTGGGAATAGGAACTTCGACACCAAGAAGCCCATTAGAGCTTCGAGTGACTGGAGATAATAACACTGTGCAAACAGGTTTAATCATTCAGCAGTACAATCCCACCAATCCAAATAATAGTGCAGGGGTATCCCTGGATTTTGGAATTGGTAATAACGATACCAATAACAATATACTAGGGAAAATTACATTGAAGGAAACGTATTGGGCAACGAGACCAAAAATGTTCTTTAGCCTTTGGGATGTCAACAATACTATGCAGGATAGGATGGTTGTTGACTACTCTGGCAATGTAGGCATTGGTACGATAAGCCCTCAGGCTAATTTACATATTGAAGGGCCATCAGGGCTGCAAAGCAAATTAGCAATCAATAATCCCTTTGTAGGGGGCGTTGGTGGTTCGTTGGATATCGCTATGGGGTCTGGCAACAGTTCATATGCTTCAGGAATTAGAGGATATGTTCCTTCAGGTATGCCAGGGATAGATAGAGTTTTTTTAGGATTATATACTACAACGTATAGTGGTGGCTTGCAATCCAGAATTGAAAGATTGACAATATCCGACAAAGGGGATGTAGGGATAGGAACAAGCCCGTTGACGAGATTTCACGTGGATGGGCAAGATGGACTTCAAAGCAGATTAAATATTAATAATCCTTCAGTGGGAGGGGTAGGAGGTTCCTTAGATATAACGATGGGATCTGGAAGCAACAGCTCATATGCTGCAGGTATTAGAGGATATGTGCCATCAGGTCAGCCTGGAGTTGACAGAGTTTATTTGGGGCTTTACACAACAACTTATAATGGGAGTTTACAGAGCAGGATGGAACGAATGACGATCGCTGATAATGGCAACGTTGGTATAGGCACAACAAACCCATCAAGTATTTTGTCAGTCAAAGGTGATTATGGATTAAGTATAGAGCCAAGCTCTTCAGGTCCTGTTAGTTTTTATGTTACTAGTAATTCAGCCGATAATATCATCGGTGTAAATGCGAGAACGAAAATCGGAAGCTGGGAAATACCCGATAATTCTAAACCATCATCGTTCATTGATTTTTCAACATACAATGTCAACAACCCTTATTATGGAGGCATTGCATTTTATACTAGAAATTCCGGGGCGTCTGGAATAGGATCAGAAAAAATGGTACTCCTAAATAACGGCAACGTGGGCATCGGTAACACTTCGCCAGACGCTAAGCTAGCCGTCAGCGGCCAAGTTCACGCGCAAGAAGTAAAAGTATCTGTCACTGTCCCCGGCCCCGACTACGTCTTCGAAAAAGAATATAAACTCACCTCGCTCGAAGAAATAAAAACCTATATCGATCAAAACAAACACCTGCCCGAAGTTCCTTCTGCCAAAGAGATGGAAAAGAATGGTGTGCAATTGGGAGAGATGAATATGCTGTTGCTGAAGAAGATTGAGGAGCTGACGCTTTACGCGATAGAAATGAATAAGAGGATGGAAGAGATGAAAGAGGAAAACGCTACTTTAAAAACAAGAGTTGAAAAAATTGAAAAGCAATAAAAGTTATGATAAAGAAAATTTTAGCCCCTCTATTCGTGCTTACAAGCCTCCTTGTATTTAAGGTGGCTGGGCAAACTATTCCTCCTTCGGCAGCGCCTGATATCAGTAATTTTAATCTAAATCCTGATAAAATTGGAGCGGCTTCTCATTCTGTAAATCTTTTTACAGGTGACCTTAACTTACCATTTAACCTAGTTTCTATTTCTGGTAAAGAAGGCCTTGATGTTAGTGTTTCAATTTCCTACAATTCCAATGTTCAGAATCAGGTGGACACCTGGAACCTTGATGCCCCGGCCGGAATACTTGGTTTAGGCTGGAACATGGATATGCCTAAGATCGTGTGTGATCACAAAGGTACGGGCACACGAGAAGATGACACCTATTATATTGTGGATGGGGGAGGCAGCAACCGCCTTGTTAGATCAGGTTCCGGTTCAGATGCTATAGGCTCCTTTAACATCTACCAAACCAAGAAATACCAATTTTGGCTAATCAAATTTTATTATGACCCGATTGACTATGGGTTCTCTGGAAGCGGCTCCAATAAGTGGGTCATTGTTCGCGAGAATGGTTTTAAATATGTGTATGGCGACAAGAACAGTGGTAGAAGCACCATTCAATATACAGTTCGATGGAACAACTGGATCGGCAACAGCTCTAATACAACGGGGCAAACTCAAATGGCCAGCACGTGGAACCTATCAGAGATTAATAATTTATGGGGAGAGAAGGTTACATTTGAATACACCAATGTAGAACAGTATGTAGGCTCAGCATCTGGACAAAAACAAACTGAAGCTTCTTACCTGAAGCAAATCGTTGACCCCATCGGAAGAAAAGTTCAGTTCTTCTATAACAACAAAAGTGCTCAGTTTTATATGGAGCCGCATACTGAACAGGCAGAACCGGATGCATACCAGGAGGTGTATGAAAAACAATACTTAGACCATATTGATGTACTGCAAGAGACAGGCAATAAGTATTTATCAGTTAATTTCAGATACACCACAATTAATGATGGTGGCAATACAGCAAAAATGCTGTTGTCTTATATTGAAAAACGAAATGGTGCTGGTCGGGCAATGCCCGGCATTCACTTTGATTATTTTACAGCAACCGGTACAACTGGCTTCAAGGGCTTTTTACAAAAAATAACTTACCCCGCAGGCGGCACGGTTTCTTATAATTACTCAATGACTAATAATGTCTTAGGACATTCAAACCGAAACTTAAACATACCAGCTCGGCCAGCAGATTTTGATGGGCCGTACGGCTATGCAGAGCCATTAATGTGGTTTGGCTCAGATTATGTTGTGGTTACGTGGCGGGCACTGGGCAGTGGTGGGAGTCATTTGACAGGTCCTGCAAATGTAAAGCTTTATGTTTATCAATGGGTTGGCGAATGGAAGGAGCAGTTTCTTCAAACAATAGGTAATGTAAGTGCAACATTTACTGGTAAAGACAGTAACAATAATACAATAACCTTGGACGCAAGCCACTATGTGGATTTCCAAGTAGTCATTGAAGAAAATTTTTTTGCTGTGCTTTCGCACCCTGTTGGCGATACCTATCAACTTTTTATCAGGTATAAAGATGAATCTACTAGGGGCAAGTGGCTTGATAACTCCTCTTCAATTGATTACGGTGCTGGTATTCCAACGTTAATGTCCGGAGACAATTTTATTGCTGTAGGGTCCTTTCAGGACGACAGTACGCATCCCTGTCATCTTTACACTTTCCAGGGAAATAACTGGAATGATGTTCAACTCAATCAAACCATTGGGGACCACTATTATTGCTCTGCAAATAACTATTTCATTAGCCATAATAGGGCAGGTTTTGATGGTTATCCGGAAATTAATTTTACCTACCTATCTGAAGATAAAAATTGGATAACGAAACCTTGGGGAAGTTGGCTTGAATTTTCGTCCTCCAGTCAAAGTTATTGGTATGGGTCAAATTCTTTCGCGGTTGCGATGGCTGGAAATAACCCGGAATTTATTTATAGATGGGATTTGAGTTACACTAATTTCTTCAGGGACAATGGGGGGAGTAGTATACTAGGAATTTGGGATGATCACAGCTGGGTATTCAACGTAGATAATTCTATGATTGGATTAGCAGACTATCAAATCAAAGGACTTTCTGCGAGGTTTGATGGCAATAATTGGATTACATCCTCAACTTATAATACAAATAGATCTTACCTTATTACTTATGGTGTCGACTTCGCTTTATACGTAGGAAGTAATTGGTCAACTAAATATATTTCAACATTTAACCCGAATGTTGGTGCGTGGTACTCTCCAGTTTCTTCGTCAGAAGGCAGCGGTGTCCATGTCATGACCACAGGAAACTATTATAGTAATTCAGGGAGCAACTATTATCGAATGCCCAATGGGAACTGGACTCCGATCATGTCTTCCCCAGGTATACTTGGCAATAGTTACCTATTTGGCGGAGGTATATATTTCTTTAAAAATGGTAGCTTCAGCAGTAAGACAAATACGATCGATCCGCCAACTAATTTTTTTCAATACTCGGATAAAGATCAATTTAATAATTGGATCACCAGGTATTTGGTCGGTCCGAATACTGTTGCGAATTATACTGTTGGTGGTGGGCTTGTCAATATCACGATAAAGGATGCAAAGTCATTAAATCTTTATCGGGTCGTGGGCGAAGATATCAAAGGCCAACAAGTTGACTATCCTGTCAACTCCATTACGATTAGCGGGGCTAATTCAATCGATCAAAGTGTAGCATTCGAGTATAATTTTTCTACTGCAACTGTGGATCCATCTGGTAGTGTTGCTCAATATGCAGAAGTGAATGTAATCCCAGGTAGCAATGTAGCCTCCTCCAAACCGAACGGATTTACCAAGACTTTTTTCAATAATGGCCTTGATCATTATTGGGATGATTCAAATATTCCTGCAATCTCTGGTGTATCGATAGACCTCCGCTGGCTTGGGCAACCCTATTTTGCAAAAGCCTACGATGCCAACAGTAACATAATTTCAACATATACCACGTTTTACGCAGTTACGTCTAAACCAATTAACAACTCGGCAAATACCAAGGTTGACGTAGGATACTATGTAAGACCTTCATCTATCAACAGAAATGCTGATGGCATTGAAGTAATCACATCATACACCTACGATCTAAATTCAGGATTGGTAAGGACCGAGAGAAAAGGTAATTCATTTGGAACACAAATTCCAGAAGAAAGTGACTACCTCTATTGGTACGAAAAATATGATCCAACTCAGTCTCAGCATTTACTTACACCGGTAGCACAGGTGACCAACTTAGTAAACAATAGTATTACCGGGGCCTTGGTAACGAGATATAAAAACTGGAGTGCGCTTAATCTTGGGGGATCAGCAACAGCCCCTGGCGTATTTGATCAACTTGTCTGGAAGGGCACCAACAGTTCTGCATTCACTTCTTGGGATGCTACCATTGCTTCCGGTTCATTAACGGATTGGTCTCTGGCCCAACAGATTTCAGTGAGGGATAATTATACCGGAGCCCCCCTTGAAACTTTAGCAAAAGGAAATATTTTCTCAGCGGTTATTTTAGACCAATATAAAATCAGGTCGCTCGCTAAAGTAGTCAATGCCAATTTTAGCCAGGTTGCTTTCACCAGTTTTGAAGATAACAGCAAAGGAAATTGGTCTTGGACCGATGGTACAATTACCAATGGCACTGGCAAGACGGGCAATAATTATATGAATATTGGGACGACTGGCATAAGTACAAGCGGATTATCCTCCAGCGAAAAATATACCTTATCCTTTTGGGCCAAAAGCACTAGCGGTTTGTTGAACTTAGATGGTGTTGGTGCAATAAATTTGGGCACCTTATCTACTTGGGCTTATCAGGAATATACAGTTACCGGTTTAAGTTCCCTTAGTCTGAAATTAACGAGTGGCAGCGCATCTATCGATGAACTTCGCCTTTATCCCACAAGGGCAAGCATGACCACCAGTACTTACGATTTGGTTTATGGCCCAACCTCGCAAACCGATAATAACAGTCGTGTAGTGTATACTCAATACGATGCATGGGGCAGGGCCCTGAATATTGTAGATGAGAACCTCAATATTATTAAGTCATATATATACAACACAAAAAATTAAAAGGTATGCGTCTAAAATTGAAATTATCTATGACTTCAGCTGGTAATTATTTTTTCTTGAAACCCTTTAGTGGAAGTCTACTGTCTATACTTTGCCTTACCATCGGTTTTGGCAGGGCGAATGCACAATCCATCTCGGGGCCTACATCAGTCTGTGCGAGCTCAACTACATCTAATCACTATATCTTATCAGGATGTTCAGGCTCACCTACCTGGCATTACCCAGCTGCAGCACAAGTTGTAGGCGGGGGAAATGGCCTTGGTTATATTGACATTGTTTGGGCATATCCTGGTTCCGGTTATGGCATTTCAGTGACTGGTGGTTGCACTGCGAGTTTAAACACCATAAATGTATATAACTCTCCTTCCATCTCTTCAAGTATTGATCCAATGGGGGTTTCTTCTAGCAATAATCTTACGTTAACCGCAACTAACGGATCAAATTATCAATGGAGGTTTGGTAGTGTTTTGAACCCAATACTTAGCACCAGCGTCAGTTACGTTCCCACTAAAGGTGGTACCTACTATTTAACAGCAAACTCTCTGTGTGGTACAACTCCAACTACCTCCCGGCTGGTTAATTACTTCCCGATAGCAGATGCCGGCCTCGATAAGAATATTGGGTTGCCTATATCTTCCTACACATTAAATGGCACTGGTTATGATCCCGATGACAATGATAGCTTCACATTGTTATGGTCACAATTATCCGGACCAACAATTTCAATGGCCAATACCAATTCAAGTGCATTAACATTGTCGAATATTGTAACGGGTACTTATACTTTTAGATTAACCGTTACTGATTCACATAGCAAATCTTCAACCGATGATATAATTGTTACTGCCTCCGCCCTCACAAATAATTATAACTATCTGCAGGAAGATAAAGTATTGGTTGATGGACAAACCACGTCAACGCAAGTGCAAGGCTTACCAATAGGAAACAAAATCACAACTTTTAGCTATCAGGATGATCTGGGGCGCGCAGTTGAAAAGGTGAAAGTAAAAGGATCCCCTAGCGGCAATGATATTGTTACGTTCAAGGTGTTTGATGGCTTGGGAAGAGAGGCTACCAGCTATTTGCCTTATGCGAATGCAAGCACCTCTGGAAATTTCATTCCCGTGTCAGCGGCACAAAGCACGCAACAGACTTTTTATAATACAGCCAATGATAAGATAGCAGATGATGTGCCTTATTCCCAACGTACATTTGAACTTTCTCCGATGAGCAGGGTAATCCAGCAAGGCTCTAGCGGAAGCTCGTGGCAGCTTGGTGTGGGGGCAAAAACTTTTGGTTATGGAACCAATGGCGCAGGTTACATTTTACAATGGTCCCTGAACGCTGCAACCGGGTTGCCCCAAATAGATAATTCAGTCTATTACATGGGAGCTCTGCTTAGCAAAAAAACAGTAACAGATGAGCAGGGGGTTGCTTCGGAAGTTTACTCCAATATAAATGGGTTGAAAATAGCAACCCGCACGGATGCAGGTGGGGGCGTTTGGGCAGAGACTTATTATGTTTATGATTTAAAAAATAATTTAAAGTTCGTGTTGCCTCCGGAACTTATAAAAATTTTGAAAGCGGCAAATAACTCCTCACCAACTCAAACGCAATTAGACCGGTGGGCTAATCAGTATAATTACGATAACCTTAATCGCCTTGTCGAATCCAAAACACCAGGTGCAGGTTGGGTTTATACGATTTATGATGCGCGAAACAGAGTTGTGCTTACACAGGATGCCAATCAACGTAATGGTGATGCAGCACAGTCAATCCCTGCCAATAAGTGGAGTTACACGAAATACGATGAGCAAAACAGCCCAGTGATTTCTGGTATCTATGGACCAGACAACATCTACACCACCCGTTCAGCCATGCAGGAGTATGTGGATGGCCTTGCAAGCGGTCAGGGTTATCAAAACATTTCTACTTCCGTATCAAATGGTGTGAAGTCAGGGATGGAATTTGTGATTTCCGCATATGAAGGAATCAACGAGTATCGTTCTATTACTTCCATCACACTAAAGCCTGGCTTTTATTTTATTGGAGGAACAACGAGTACATCATTCCGTGCCAGTATTGATAATGGCTCAGGAACTGATGGCGTCCCCGCAGATATTTTTCCTATTGCCAATGATGAGGCTTTGGCTATAACTTATTATGACTCTTATGCCAATTGCAATATTTGTAGCGACCCCAATTATCAATTTGTTGCAGAGGCCTGGACTACTACTGGCAATACGGAACCTTTTAACAACTACACGCGAATAAAAGGAAGTGTAGTAGCAAGCAGCATTAAAATTTTAGGGACATCTACGTGGCTTAATACGGTCAGTTACTACAATCGAGGTGGACAGGCTATTCAGGTTATCGGTAGCAACCATTTGGGTGGGCGAGACCGGATATCTACTTATGTAGATTTCAGTGGAAAAAAATTAGAGGAGCTACAGACAGCCATCGGCTATAACAGCGGAGGCATAAGTACCATGCGCAAAGTTTTTTCTTATGATCCTGTGAGTTTGCTGCCCACTTCCGTGAAACACCAAATTAATTCGCAGCCCATGATTACCCTATCTGCTTTGGAGTACAACGAACTCGGGCAAGTAGTCAAGAAGAAACTGCACAGTGTTGACGGAACAAATTTCTTGCAGAAAATTGATTACAGGTATAACATCCGCAATTGGCTGACCAATATCAACAACATTCCAACCGCAAACGATACGGGTGATGATTCAGATGATTATTTTGGAATGGACCTAACCTATGTTGGTACGATTGCTGGTATCGGTGCTGTCAATACTCCACGCAAGGATGGCTTCATTAATGACATTCGCTGGAAGCAGGACCTTGGCCTGAAAAGGAGAGTTTATAATTTTTCCTACGACAACCTGGGCCGCGTTACTTCCTCCAATCAGATTATGAGTAAGGATAATAGTGTTACATGGACAGGAGAACAGGATTTTTTTTCAGAAACGGGGCTTACTTATGATTTGAATGGAAATATTCTTTCGCTGAACCGCAACACTGAATATTTCAACAACGGATCCAACGGAGCAAGTATCATTGATCAACTCAGCTATGTATATGGTTCCAATTCTCAAACAGCTTCTGACAATGGCAACCAGCTTCAGTATGTAAAAGAAAATTCCATCAGTGCTACTAACCAACTGGGCTTTAAGGACGGAGGTTCAAATACTATTGCGAATCCCGACTATCAATATGACGCCAACGGGAATATGAAAAAGGATCAAAACAAAGGCATCGTGAACATGACATACTATTTCAACAACCTGCCCAATAAAGTCACTTTCTCAGATGGTTCATACTTACAATATACCTACGATGCTGCGGGCATTAAACTGAGCCAGGCTTATGTTGCATTTGCAAGCGGAAGCCCTCAGCCTCCGGTCGTAACAGACTATATAAGCAGTATTGTTTTATTGCAAGGGCAAGTTCTTGTAGTCAATCATTCTGAGGGTCGTATAACCGCACCAACGTATGCCAATCTATTATCCAACCCCGAGGCGGGAAGCCTTGATGGATATACAGCCAATCAAAACGTGACTTTGGCAACAAACTACACCAGCGGGCAGACTTATGTGAGTGCGGTCTGCAACCAAACTACTTCTACACCAGGAATTTTTCCCATCAACTCTACAAAAGGGACTTCCATTCCCGTGAAACAAGGAGAGAGCTATATTTTTAAAATACTCGGTTATCAGTCTGTTGGCTCTTCTGCATCGTTGTACGTAAAAACAAACAGTGGGGATTTAATCTGGCCAGGTGTCTCTTTAATGCAAGGATCAGCGAATGAAAACTGGGTAAATGCCACCTTCACAATTCCCAATGGTGTCACTTCAATTCAACTCGGTGTTCAATGGAGTGCACCTGCGGTTGGAAATACTTTTTACATAAACCGCGTAGCGCTGTACAAAACCGACTTTGAGTACAATTATTTTATCAATGATCAAGTAGGAAGCACTCGAGTAGTGATGCAGACCACCCCAGGTGTGCAACAATACACGGCTACCATGGAGCCGCACAACCAGCCATCGGAAGACGATACATATACTGATCCAAATACGGGGGTGAAAGGAAAATTTCATAATATGGATTATTCCAAAGTTTTCCTGATTGGCAATACAACTCCTGGTGGCAGCTATGCATTGAAAATGAATTCGGCGTTCAAAATCGGACCGAGTAAAAGTTTGAAAGTTTATCCAGGCGATCAAATCAGTGCAACAGTCAATTCATCTTACACTACAGAAGGTACTTATACTAAAACACCATTGGCTGTAGTGATGGCTGCGGTTACTCCTGTATTTGGTGGGGTAAGCGGATCGGGCGATCCGGGCTCAATCTTTACTAATCTGAACAACACGTCCAATCCAATTATTGCAGGCTTAAGTCCCAACCAAGGATCGAGTACACCTTCTGCATTCCTTAATTATATTCTGTTTGATAAGGATTACACCCCAATTAGTGGTCAATCTGCACCCGTGCCTCAGGGTGGTGGCGGGTTAGTCTCTATTCCGGCATTTCAGGTACAAGAACTTGGTTATGTTTTTATCTATCTCAGCTATGACAATGACAGCGGCAATGACGTGTACTTCGATGACTTGAAGATCATCGCGCAGGAGAGCAATGTGATACAGGTGAACAACTATTATCCATTTGGTATGGAGAGCTATTCTTGGCTGCGCTCAGGCGAAACGGATAATGCCTATTTATTTCAGGGCAAAGAATTAATTGCGCAAACAGGCTGGCACGACTTCGGCAGCCGGATGTATTATGCAGACTTAGGTCGGTGGTTCGCAACCGACCCGCAAAACCAATTTGCTAGTCCTTACCTTGCTATGGGCAATATGCCAATGATGGGAAGGGATTCGAATGGGGAGTGGTTTGGCATTGATGATGTAATAGTTGCCGGGGTTGGATTTGTTTATGGCTATGTATCTTATGGAGTACAGCACGGAGATTGGGGAGGTCATGCGCTAGCTAATGGTGGCATTAATGCAGCATTGTTTGAATTAGGCTATTTAACTGCCGGAGGTGGATTGACAGCGGCCGGAGGAGCAGCCGCAGCCGAGGTGGAGACAGCTTCAGCTGCTGCAACGATTAGTAATGCAGGGGCTTTCATTGGCTCAAGCGCCATTAGTATCGCGGCATCATCGGTTGTTCCAAGTATGCCACTTTATCAGGACAAGAATTTTTCATTGAGCATTTCGCCAACGTTTAGCTTGACAGGAGCGGGTGCGAGTTTGAATGCCTCTTACACCGATGGAGATTGGTCAGTGGGAGGAGGGATTGGTGCCACAGGTTCGTACAAAGGTCGCTTTGAAAGCCGTGTTGGCGGTAGCGTGAGTTATTTTGATGGAACAAGTGGAGGCTCGATTGGGTTTACGCATTTTGGAGGTACAGATCAGCAAACGAATTGGATGGGGACCTACCGATATCGTAGTTTCCATTTTTCACTAACAAATGATGCCTTTATTGATAAAATTGGTAAAAATTTGGGTGGCGGTGATAAATACAGAACTGCTGCTGCTGAGATTGGAATTGGAGATTATTCTGTTGGTTTCAATATTTACACAGGAATCGGTTCTAACAAAGAAACTGGAGTCTCGTCCCCAATATGGGGACCACATATTCCAAGGCGTGGGGCTGGGGCAGGTGAAGATCAAGGAGCATGGAGAAACGGAGAAGTAATGAGCAGTAATCTATACTTTGGTTACAGACATGGAGGGATGGCATATCGTGTGGGAATAGATGCGCCATTTGTTCAAGATTTTTTCCAGAATGGTGTTCACCGGTATATTACAAAGACCACCCCATACTTCATGGATTATGGCAGACAGTCACAACCATATTTCTTTATGAGAACGTATGACCCGTACTCCCTTTATTAGCACTTATTTTTATGAGTTGTAAAATGAGAGTGATTGGTTTAATAATAGGATTGCTCCTAAACTCATGCAACCTCATAAGTCACAAGCATTTCACCGCTTATAAGAAAGAGCCTTTTGATTCAAGTAGTGCTCAACTTAGAATTGATGGAATCTATTTCATGAAGCCGTTTAGAGATGTCGCTCATGAGCCCCCACATTTTTTCTTTTTATTCTTTGATGGAAGTATAGCGCCTGGCTTGGGCTCAGGGATAAGCGTAGTGTCAGACATTCACTTTTGGGAGAACCCTGATAAGTATTTGAAAAGATTGAATCTAAGATTCGACTATAAGGGGCATTATTTTGTGCGAAGTAAAGAGATATCCATGCAAATATTTGAGATTAACCCAGGATCATTTTATGCAATTAATACCCTGGAGCTACGCGGTACAGTTGTGAATGATTCGAGTATAATATTAACAAAGGGATATTGTGAGTGGTGTCCAGGTACATACTTAAATTATGGCAAGGATGGAACTGTTAAATTTGATCAACTTGAGTATAAGTTTTATAAGACGAAAGTACGACCGGATTCTTCTGATATCTGGTTTAAAAAGAAGTCGTGGTACAAGAAAGGTGTCTGGAATCGAAAATAATAATAATAATAATAATAGGCTTTATCCTAGCTGAACCTCCGCCTCAGGATTCCGCTTGATGATGGAAAAATGAGTGAGAATAGAACTGATGGGCAAAGGGAAGGAGATATTTCTAGGGAATAAAAGTATGGTAAGTAAGTGATCAAAATTTTCTTCATATCAATTTTCACCTTAATGACGCTGAGTGCTTCCGCCCAGCAATCAGACACAACCAAAAGCAAATCTCGTGTGAGTGATACTTCACGTCTGCCGTTGAACAACATCAATTCACTTTCAGAAAAGAACAAGAAGAAAATTGAAAGGATCAATTCCAGGTTGGAGAAGGTGCATTCCAAAAGACTCAAAGCTCCTAAAATCAAAAAAGTGGACTCTGTACAGTCCGCAACACAGGGAGTTCTTAACAAACCTGGCGAAGCAGAACAAAGACTTCTCAATAAGTCGAAGTCGGTAGAAAAGAAGGTGACTGATAAATTGGATGCCCCCAAAGAGGAAGTTGCTACGTACAATCAAAAGGTGCAGGTGCTGCAAAAACATTTCAAACACCACCTTGATAGCCTCGGCAAACTGCAGGTGAAAGACGCCCACGTCACCAAAACCATGGATAGCCTCAAGAAGAAAATGAATCATCTAAAAGAGGCCAAGTCTATTAAAGATGTCAAAAGGGGCGAAGAGAAGTTGGCTAAGTCTGGTCTGAACTCTAAAGTGAAAGGGTTTGAATCAAAGGTCAACAAGGAACTAAGCGCAATGAACTTGGGCAATGTCAAGGTTCCTAATTTGAATGTACCCAACCTCAAAGTTCCCAATGTCAGCCTGCCGGGCGTAAGCACAACCCTTCCTAATTCCAATTTAGGCTTGAATACAAGCTTGCCGAATGTATCAGTGCCTTCTTTAGGAAACGCAACTATTCCTAACGGGAATCTGCCCGTGAATGGAATAGCGCAAGCCAATGCTCCAAGCATGCCTTCAACTTCTGCGAGCTTGCCAGGAAACTTATTGCCTTCGAAGGAATTGAAAGAATTGCCTAACATTCAAAAAGAAGCAGGCCAGATCACCAAGGCAACTAGTGAAATAAGCAAGGCGCAGGGCGAGATCAAAAACCTAAACTCAGATAACCTCGAGAAAACTCTTGAAAAGGATGCTCAGAATATCAAAGAAGTAAAGCAGTTGAGCGGAGAAGCTGCACAAGTCGAGCAGTACAAAAAGATGGTGGAGAAATGGGAGTCAGATCCTGAGTACAGAAAAGAATTGGCAGTGACCAAAGCCAAGGAACAAGCGATCAATCATTTTGCGGGGCAGGAAAAACAATTGATGGCCGCCATGCAGCAACTGACCAATGTCAAGACAAAATACAAAGACTATGAGGGCGTTCTTGACATGTTTAAAAAGCCTGGCAATGCAATGAAGGGAAAGCCGTTCATCGAAAGGCTGCGTCCTGGATTCAATTTACAATTTCAATCAAAGCATGAGGTGATGCTCGACTTCAACCCTCAGGTAGGGTACAGGATCAGCGGCAGGCTTACAGCAGGGTTCGGATGGAACGAGCGCTGGGGTTATGATTTCAATAAATGGAAATATATCAGTAATGATCATGTCTACGGTCCGCGGGCTTACATGCAAGTCAAGATCAAGACAGGTATTTATGCACTTGTGACGCCTGAAGCAATGAACGCATTGGTTCCGCCTTCCTTCAACTCGACTGACCCCGGCACAAAGAAATGGGTGTGGACCTGGATGGCAGGACTGAAGAAGGAATTCAGGTATTCTAAAAACATGCTAGGCAGCCTTCAGGTCATGTATAACCTGTTGGATAAACACAACCAAAGCCCTTATGTGAGCAAGCTCAACATTCGTATGGGCTTTGAGTTTCCGCTGCAGAAAAAGAAGTAACCTCATACGTTGTACCAAAGCTTTCACATCCTCGCTGTGAAATTTGATATGCGTTGTGCATTGTAGCAGTATCTGGACTAAACATTCCACCTCCTTTAGAGAAAGCTGAAGCAGCTGTTCCAAATTTGACAGGATTCTTTGATATAATTGTATCGATCGGTCATAGGCTGTCATCTGTTGCGCTGAAGTCAGCAGCGACTTTAGTATGGTTAGCACCTACTTTAATGAACTTGAAATAGTGTAAACAAATGTTCACATCGGCTAAACACTTTTTTACACCTATCGTATAAAGTTTAGTAAGAGTGAAATGTGAGAAAGGGTCAGTAGACCAAAGACCAAAGTAACACGCACTCCTGTAACCTTCCGCAACCCCCAAAATTTTCAAGTCATGTTAACCTTCGATCTCGCTCGCCTTATGGAGAGCAAAGAAATTCAAAACCCGTTGCAGTTCCTTATGAAGTCGGGCTTAACCCGGCACACTGCTAGCAGGCTACTGCATCAAAATGTCGCAAGTATTAATTACCGAAACCTGGAGCAACTGTGCCTTATCCTCAACTGTACACCCAATGATCTATTCAGTTGGACACCCGACAGCAAGAAAAACACGGATAAAACTGCATTGCAAAAACTGGCTGGCCGTACTCGGAAGGGCAGCATCCTCGGTAAACTCAAAACATTACCTGAAGACAAGCTAGATCAACTTCGACAACTGGTAGATAAACTGTCGGAAGAAGGGTAGGAACTAATCTACACAACCAAATTATACACTAATTAATCGCCCCACGCTTCCCCAACTCAATCACTTCCATATTTTTGATTTCTTTTTTCACTATTTCAAAGCGGATAATGGTTTTCTTGAGGTGAAACCCATGATTGCCAGCTGCACCCGGATTTAGATAAAGCATGTTATTATAATTCGGATCTTTTTTGATGCGCAGAATATGCGAGTGACCACAAATAAAAATATTTGGGATTTTCTCTTTTAGAATTTTTTTGATTCTGGGGTTGTAATTCGGTGGTGTACCTCCAATATGCGTCATCCAGACTTTTAAATCTTCACACTCAAACCAAAGATCTTCTTCAAAACGGGTTTGCAAATCTTTGTCATCGATGTTTCCATAAACAGCACGAAGCGGTTTGAATTTTTCGAGCTCGTCCGCAACACTTGGATCTCCGATATCGCCCGCATGCCAGATCTCATCCACATTTTTAAAATATTCAAAGACCTTTTGGTCAAGGTAACTATGTGTGTCTGAGATCAAGCCGATGCGCATTCTGTTAATTCAAGGATTAAAATTCAAGATTTAAAATTAAATGAATCTGACTTATCAATAAGTTTGTTTGAACCGTGAAATTTTTCACCACGAACTTTGTTTATAGACTCAAACCTAACCCTTCAAATCAATGAAAAAGAAAATTGGCGTTCTCGGCTCTGGCCAGGTGGCGCAAGTCCTGGCTACCGGCTTTTTAAATCTAGGACATGAAGTGACTGTTGGTACAAGCAGTGCCTCCAAACTTGCCGACTGGAAAAATAATAACCCAAAAGCAAAATTGGGGAGCTTTGAGGAAGCCGCAAAATTCGGTGAGACAATTGTACTTGCCGTGAAGGGTGTAGTCGCAGAGGCGCTTGTGAAATCGTTGGCGCATGCTCTCACTGGAAAAACAATAATCGATACAACCAATCCCATTGCCGAAAAACCACCCATGAACGGAGTATTGCAATACTTTACTTCACTTAGTGAGTCATTAATGGAGCGACTGCAAGCCATTACACCTCCGGCAAATTTTGTAAAAGCCTTCAACAGTGTTGGCAATAAGCTTATGGTTAACCCTTCGTTTGCTGGCGTTAAACCAACCATGTTCATTTGCGGTAACAACGATGAGGCAAGAAAGGAAGTGGCCTCGATCGTAAATGCTTTTGGGTGGGAGGTGGCCGATTTTGGCAAAGCTGAGGCTGCCCGCGCGATAGAACCTCTTTGCATGTTGTGGTGTATTCCGAGCATGATCAGCGGCCAAAGACATCACGCGTTTAAGCTATTGAAATAATTTATTAACAGATAGAAGAAAAAACCTTCGGAATAATCAATCATCTGGTTAGATTGTGTTTTAACCAAAGCAATATCCTATGAATCGGAGAGAATTTGTTCAGACTTCAGCCATGGCCGTATCGGCCGCAGTGATCTTTCCTTCTTTTCTTACTTCCGGTAAAAAGAAGATCGGCTTGCAATTATATTCCCTCCGCGATCTGATCTTCAAGGATGTAAGCGGGGTTTTAAAACAAGTCGCTGACTTTGGCTACCAGGAATTGGAAGCCTTCAGTTACAACGAAGGAAAATTATTTGGCCTGCCCGTAAGTGACGTTGTTAAAATGGTAAATGATTTGGGAATGAAAATGCCCAGCGGTCATTATGGAACTAATCATTTTGGTCAGTGGGAGAAAGCAGTTAATGATGCTAAAATTTTAGGCCATGAGAATATGGTGATCGCCTATCTTCAGCAGGAGGAACGCAAAACAATAGATGATTACAAAAAGATTTGTAACCAAATAAATAAACAGGCTGAAGTTTGTAAGAAATACGGAATCCGAATAGGTTATCACAACCACGACTTTGAGTTTTCTCAGGCCGATGGCCAAATCCCTTACGAAGTGATGCTTAAAGAGCTTGATCCAAAATTGGTAGGAATGGAAATGGATTTGTTTTGGGTAACGTATGCCAATCACGATCCATTGAAATTATTTAAAGAGCATCCGGGCAGGTTTGAGCAGTGGCATGTCAAAGACATGAGCAAGGCAGATCGCAAGCTCAATGCGGATGTAGGCACAGGCACGATCGACTTCAAAGCTATTTTTTCAAAAGCAAAAGAATCGGGCATGAAGCACTTTTATATCGAGCAAGAGACTTATCCGGTGTCATCCATTGAAAGTATAAAAGCTTGCGCTAAAAATATCCGGGCAATTCTCTGATTTGATTACGGATTACCCATCAATGTCGTTTACTTAACGGATTAACACCTCAGATACTTTGCGCCTCTGCGCCTTCGCGGTTATTTTTTCACCGCGAAGCTAAGGGAAAACGCTTAAGTAAACCGCATTGGGTTAAGCATTCCAAATAATTTCTAATTTTTGGAATTTGTTCAAATGCAACCGTTTGAACTGTATCATTTGGGGCATTTTTTTTATCTTGCGCCCCTAAACCGTTGTTTATGGTAGCTATAGAGAAACATACATCCACTTACCCTGTTAATCATACCGCTTTAAAAAATTGGGTCAAACAAATTGCAGACCAGTGCAAGCCCGATCAAGTTTACTGGTGCGATGGATCGCGAGAAGAGTACGATGAAATGTGCAATGAACTTGTTGAAAAGGGCACGTTCATAAGACTTAACGAATCTAAAAGGCCAAATAGTTTTGCCTGCTTCTCTGACCCGAGCGATGTGGCTCGTGTAGAAGACCGCACCTTTATTTGTAGTCGCAAGAAAGAAGATGCGGGCCCTACCAACAATTGGGTTGATCCGCGGGAGATGAAACAAACACTGAATAAGTTGCTCGATGGCTGCATGAAGGGAAGAACGATGTATGTGATTCCATTCAGCATGGGCCCCATTGGCTCGGATATTTCACACATCGGGATTCAGATCACAGATTCGGAATATGTTGTTGCCAACATGCACATCATGACCCGTGCAGGAACGAAAGTGATCGATGCACTGGGTTCTGGTGGAGAATTTGTAAAGGCTCTTCACACCTTAGGAGCTCCTCTATCTGCCGGTCAGGCTGATGTGAAGTGGCCGTGTAATCCCACTACAAAATATATTGTTCACTATCCTGAAGAGCGTTCAATCGTTTCTTATGGATCAGGTTATGGTGGTAACGCATTGCTGGGTAAAAAATGTTTTGCGCTTCGCATTGCTTCGACCATGGCACAGGAAGAAGATTGGTTGGCAGAACACATGCTGATCCTTGGGGTGGAAAGTCCGGATAAAGAAAAAACGTATGTGGCCGCGGCTTTCCCAAGTGCGTGCGGAAAAACAAATTTCGCCATGCTTATTCCGCCTAAAGAAATTGGCGGTTGGAAAGTAACAACAGTAGGTGATGATATTGCATGGATCAAACCGGGCAAGGATGGAAAACTCTATGCGATCAATCCCGAAGCAGGATATTTTGGTGTTGCACCTGGCACGAATGTCAAGAGCAACCCAAATGCAATGAAGACCATCGAAAAAAACACCATTTTCACGAATGTAGCTGTAACTGACGATGGCGATATATGGTGGGAAGGAATGACGAAAGAACCACCAAAGAATTTAATTGGATGGACAGGGCAGAAGTGGGATCCCACATCGGGCAAACCCGCGGCTCACCCCAATGCTCGATTCACTGCTCCCGCTTCACAATGCCCGAGCATTGACAGTGATTGGGAAAACCCGAATGGGGTGCCGATCAGTGCATTCATTTTCGGAGGAAGACGCAGCAATACCATTCCATTAATTTATCAGGCGCACAACTGGAACTACGGAGTGTACCTGGCTGCAACGATGGGCTCTGAAATGACAGCCGCTGCATTTGGCGAGATCGGCAAAGTGAGACGCGATCCGTTTGCCATGTTGCCTTTCTGCGGGTATCATATGGGCGAATATTTCAACCACTGGTTGCAGTTCGGGCGCGACATTCAAAATCCGCCACGCATCTTTGGCGTGAACTGGTTTCGTAAAGATGAAAAAGGAAACTTCCTGTGGCCAGGTTTTGGCGACAACATGCGCGTATTGAAATGGATCGTTGAAAAAGTACGCGGGAAATCAAACGCTGTGGAAAGCCCGATCGGTTGGATGCCGCATTATGAAGATATCGATTGGACCGGCCTTGATTTCACGAAGCAGCAATTCGATCAGATCATGCAAATCGACCGTGAGCAATGGAAAACAGAACTTCATTCTCACGCAGAACTATTCGAGCGCATGTATGACCGATTGCCAAAAGAATTTATTTTCATGCGTGAATTGTTACTCTCCAGCTTGTGGCGCTCACCTGAGAAGTGGAGTGTTGAAGGGGATTAATCAATAGTTATGGTCCATAGTCGATAGTTGCTGGTGCATCAACTATCGACTATGGACTTAAGTCATCTTCGCCAGCGCATTGATATAACGCTCAGGCAATTCTCCTTTCGTTGCCGTTTGATAATCTGCATAGCTGCAAGGCACGATAGAGTTGCGTGCGTATTTTGCGCCTGCACGGCTGTGGCTTACTTCCATCCACCATTTTTCGGTGAGTTTGCTTTTATAGAATGCAATAGTCTCAGGCTCAACAGGCATTGATACCACATATTTCAAAAAATCATTTGACTTGAAATTGCTTTCTTGTTTGCGATGATAAAAGCCTTCAACAAAATACCATATCATTGTGGCCACGACTGATGCCGTTTTTTTGTGGACGTCATCATAGTTGGGATTGTATTCGTAGAAACCTGCCGAACTCAATTTTTCATTCATACCGGCATACCAGCAAATCTGACAAGCTTCTTCGCCTGTCAAGCCAAAAGGCTGAGCATTGGCATTACCCGGGGCATCCGAAGATTTGATTGCAGTAACATCAAATGAAAACATGTCGGCATAGCGAATGGCCGGCTCCATCTCAGTAAGATTGGTTCTCATTTGCCCAATGCGATGTGCTTCAAAATTTAACTTCTCCAGCACAGCTGTTGAAAACGGATCTACAAGATAGCTTTGATGGGCGAGATGGGTGTAACCGAAAAGATAATTTGGTTCATGCAAAAGCATTTTGTGAATGTGCTTTCGCGATGCGGGAGCTTGCTTGCTGTCATCCAGATCAAGGAAAGCATCTACGTTTAAAAAACTGATCAGTTTTTGCATTTCTTCGTAGCCGCGATATTGACCATAATCGAGATCGTGCGTGCCGCCAAGTAAAATCGGCATCACATTATTTTCTAAAAGCATTCGGCAGACTTCACTTATGCGCGTGTAAGTTTCATCAAGATCGATTCCACTATTCAGATTTCCTAAATCAACGATATTGTATTTGCCCGTTCCTTTTTTTAATCGATAAAGTTTTTTTCTGATCTCATCTGGCCCTTGAGCCGAGCCTTGATTGTCGGTGGTGCCTCGCTCCTCATTCACCCCAATCAGCGCCAGTTGTGCGCCATTATAATCTGGCATCTTTTCTGCATAGACTCTTATGTTCTTGAAAAAAGAATTGGCCGGATAGTCGGCCGAGTAAATTGATTCATCGATGGGGGAGAAGAAAATGGTTAGATCCATGAACAGACTGTTTGAACAAAGCTATTATTCCGCAACTTCATTAGCAATTCGGTTATTCGTAATTTAGTTTAATCGTTTTGACCATAAACATTGAACCTTGAACTTTTGAACATTGAACCTAAAAAATATGAAAACAATCCTCGCCTTTGTTCTTGCTTTAATCTCATGTACAGCCTTTTCGCAATCTATTCAAGGTACATGGCAAATGACTGACAGCAAGACCTGCTTTCAAACCAATATGCAAGAAAGTGAAACTGAAAAAGAATTGACTCCCATGATGGGTAGTAACTCAACAAGCACTGTAGCGAAGTTGATTATTTTCAAAAAAGATGGATCGGGCCAGGAGGGGATTTTTTCGGTTGGTAAAAAGAAAGGATCTGGGATGAATTCTTTCCAATACAAATTCTCCGGTCAAGAACTGAACTTCACAGATAAAAAATCTGGGATGATCACCCGCAGGTTTTTAATAGATGAATTGACAGAAACCTCCCTAAAAATTCATGATGCCGTAAAAGAGTGTGAGACTAAGGTTTTTACGAAAGTGAAGTGACCTGAATTAGATAACCCATTGGTCTGGTCTAGGCCACGATAAAAGTGCCTTAGACGGAATCGCTTCTAATGAAATTTTTTAGAATTAAAAATAGACAGACTTGTCTATATCAGGAATCCTTATTAAGTTTGCAGTATGAAAAATAGTTCTGCACCGAAAGACAGAATTTTAGAAACGGCATATAAGCTCTTTTATATTCAGGGATATAATGTGACCGGAATCAACCAAATTCTTGATGAATCGAAAGTTGCAAAAGCAAGCCTTTACCAACATTTTGGGTCTAAAGAAGATTTAGGAATTGAGTATATAAAGAAGGTAAGAGAGGATTGGTTTCAGTCGTTTGAGAATCATTTATCAAAAAAAGAAGACCCCAAGCAAAAAATCCTCGCTGCCTTTGACTTTTTAGAAATGAATTTGAGGCTCAATGATTATAAAGGCTGCCGCTTCTTGAATTTACTCTCTGATATCGACAACACAAGTAAAGGAATGCAACAACAGATTTTAGAACACAAGACTAAATTGAGAAAATTATTTAAAACCATGATTAAGCTCTATACGAATGACAGAATAAAATTAGCTATACCAAATGCACATGATTCTATTTATCTGCTTTTTGAGGCGGCAATAATGGAAAGTAAA
The DNA here is from genome assembly GCA_016178785.1 of Bacteroidota bacterium. Lineage (GTDB taxonomy): Bacteria > Bacteroidota > Bacteroidia > Cytophagales > Cyclobacteriaceae > ELB16-189. The sequence continues at coordinate 148,295 of JACOSO010000023.1, forward strand.
GTTTATCGCGATGTGTGGCCAATTGTGGCTGCAAAACAAACGACTAATAATATCCTGACATTGACGACCTAAAAAAATTTGAGCAATAAATAGACAGACTGGTCTATTTAAGTTTAAAAAATTCAACTATTAAACCTTTAAATAAAATAAAAATGGAAATGATCAAACCAATCTCACCGGAAGCAACTTCCGAAGCAGCAAAAACTACAATGGAAATGGTAAAGAAAAAATTAGGTCGAGTGCCTAACATGTATCAAGTGATGGCAAATTCTCCAGCCGTCTTAGAAGCCTATGTAAAGTTCAACGGAGCATTAAGTGGCGGAACATTAGGCAACAGAATGGCAGAGTTAATTGCTCTTGCAACAGCCGAGGCCAATGCTTGCTCTTACTGTCTTTCAGCTCACAGTTTTTTTGGAGCAAGAATTGGACTATCGGAGGAGCAAATGTTAGAAGGACGATCATTTTATTCACCTGACGAAAAAATGAATGCAGGGTTGTTGTTTGTGAAAAAAATGCTCGAGACACCAAAAGAAATTTCTAGCGCTGATATTGAACCCTTAAGAGCGGTTGGCTATTCCGATGGAGATATATTGGAAATCGTTGCCAATGTGATTAGGAATATTTTCACCAACTACATCAACATTATTTCGGAAACGGAGGTTGACTGGCCAGCAATTGTAAAATCATTAAATGTAGAAGCAAAATGAAAATGGAAGAGATAAAAATGCCTGTACCTCCATTTACGATGGAAACCGCTTTAGAGAAAGTCCAGATGGCGGAAGACGCATGGAATACAAAAGACCCTGAAAAAGTCTGCTTGGCTTATACCCTTGATACTGAATGGAGAAACAGAACTGAATTTATAAACGGCAGGGAAGAAGTAAAACAGTTTCTTAAACACAAATGGGAAAAAGAATTGGATTACAAACTCAAAAAAGAACTGTGGGGTTTTCGCAATAATCGAATGGCAGTACGCTTTGAGTATGAGTGGCATAACGAAGGTGGCCAGTGGTTTCGTAGTTATGGGAATGAATTATGGGAATTTGCAGACAATGGACAAATGCAAAAACGCTTTGCGAGTATTAACGATTTGCCAATTATCGAAGCTGACAGAAAGTTAAGATAACAATGCAATTAATTTCCTTAATCATTCCAGTATGTTAGAAAGTAAACAGCCTGTCGGTGCATCCAACCACCCTGTAGAAATCGAATTGACTCCCGGAAAGACTTATTCCTGGTGTCAATGCGGAAAATCAAAGAGCCAACCATTTTGTGATAGTAAATCGCACTACGGAACAGGGTCTAATCCAAAAGAATTTACGGTGTCCATTCGCAGGAAAGTTTGGCTTTGTATGTGTAAGCAAACTATGATTCCACCGTATTGCGATGGTTCGCATAATAAATTGCTTAAAAGCACTAGGTTGGATCTCGGGTTGGAGATAAGTCGATAATAGGGGCATTGATCAACTTTCATTCTTATCTCTTCTTTGATTGCCAACAAACCAGGATGTCATATAACCGGTAAACGTTCCGAAAAGCCCTACTCCTGTTACCATGAGAAATGCTGCAATTATTCTTCCTTCCGTGGTGACAGGATATTTATCTCCATAGCCAACCGTAGTGATAGTTACAAAGGCCCACCAGATTGCATCCTCTGCGGTCTTAATATTGCTATTTGGATCTTGCTCTACCTGCAAAAGGGAAATTGAGCCGAAGATGATCATCAGCACGGCAATCAAAGACACCGAGGCAAATGTCGCCTGAGTTCGATTTTTGAAAAGGTGATTGACAATAAATTTTAATGATCGAAAGGCCCTTAGCACTCTTAGAATTCTCAGCAGTCTTACAAATCGTCCAAATCGGAGGTAGTCAACCGTTGGGATACTGGAAATTAAATCGATCCAGCCCCATTTCAAATATTCTAATTTTGAACGAGCCGTAAAAAGCCTCTGTAAGAAATCAAAAATAAATACGAAACAGATTGCATTGTCGATTAGAGTTAAAAGCCTGGAGATCTCAGTTGGAAGAACAAAGAAGGAATCAACCAGTAAGGCAATGAGAACATAAGTCGAGAGGATGAGGACCGCAAGATCAAAGAACGACAGCTTTTTGTTTGGTTCTTGTTCTTGCATAGCCAGATCATTTCATAAACTCCGCAATAAGCCGATGAAAATGATGGGTGCCTTGCTCGCGAGTAACGGAGTAGCGACCATAGTTATAAAACCTGGATCTAATTCCTTTCTGCACATTTTGTACAACATCTTCATCTTCCAATTCCACTTTATGAAGATCAGCTCCTGCACCCTGACGAAGTTTACTTTCATCAAGTACATAAGACAGGAAAGAAACTTTTGTTTTATTAACTCCAAGAGGCCGGATGATATTGATGGAAAGCCCCCACGGATAAAAGTTGAACATCATGTTGGGAAACACCCAGAAATAATAACCCGCTACACGCTTGCCATAGTCGGGTGAGGAGGGAGGCAAATCAAAAACCAGCTCTCCTTCTTTGGCTACACCAAGCTGAAGGTTTGAATACTTGAAAAGCTCTACGGTATAATTTCCGTAATCGATTACCGAGTTCAATCCTGCATGAACGAAAGGAATGTGAAACCCCTCGAGATAATTTTCACAGTACAAAGCCCAATGCGCATCGATCAGATAGTCCTTTGATGATTCAGGGTGAAAAACAAAATCCTGAAAAGGCATCCAGCCCACACGTTCGGCCATGGGCCCAATAAAATCTTCTGCCTTTATTTTTGATCCCAGCGAGGTGAAAAGCCACTTGCCCCATGTGTGTAAGGGAAGCTGGTGGAGATCATCTGCAGTGCTCGGAAAATTTTTCACTTCTTTAAACTCCGGCATTGATGAGAATTTTCCATCCAGTTGAAATCTTCGCCCGTGATATTTGCACCTGATGTCGTTGAGTTTGCATGGTCGCTCTACAATCAAATTGCCACGATGTGTGCAAACATTAGAGAGACAATGCAGTTTTTCGTTTTTGTCTCTGGAGATGATTAATGGCTCATCAATGAAATTTTCCAAAAGATTCACTGGAGTTACCCACCCTTTTTCTTTTACTGAATCAGTATCACCAATGAATTGCCAGCTGTTGGCAAAAATTTTCTCTTTTGATTGTTGAAAAAAATTCTCGCTCAGGTAAAAATCAGTATCGATGGTTTTCGCTTGTGTGATATCGCTGTCAACGGTAAATGCCATAGTATTTAAATTTCAAATGTCAAATTACAAATTTCAAATTGGTTACAAAGCAACCAGTAAATTTGTAATCTGCAAATCTGTAATCTAAAATTAAATATCAAGCGGTTCTTTCTCTCCCAGGTGGCGAGGAGCCGTGTTTAGCACGTAGAGGTCAAGCACAGCTTTGGTGCGGGCAAAACATTCGCGTATGTAAACCCGAATCGGTGTTTCTGCTGTAGAATCCTGAGTCACCAGAGCGACAGCATCGATGTCATAAAAATTACTGATGAACAAAGCCCGATAACAATGAAAGGATTGTGTAATGATGGTAATCTTTTCCTGGCCAAATATTTCCTTACTTCTAACAATAGAGTCGAGCGTTCGGAGGCCAGCGTAATCAAGGGTGATAACAGTTTCAGGAACGCCCAGTTGAATCAACGCCTTCTTCATCTCCATCGGCTCATTGTAATAGAGGGTGCGGTTATCGCCACTCACAATGAAATGAGAAATCTTTCCATCTCTGTACAATTCAGCGGCAGCTTTGATTCGGTTTTCGAAAAAAGGATTGGAAGCACCGCTGGTCAGTTTTTTGCTCGTGCCAAGCACCAATGCTACTTTGTGCCCGTCAAGTGAATTGATATTGGTGAATACTTTGTCTTCGGTACTGATCACTACCCAGAGATTGGCGCAAAGGATTAATATCGCTGCCAGAGCAAACAGCGCTACCATCACCCACTTCAACTTCCGCCAGGAAAACATGATCGTCAGATTAAAACCAACGCGAAGTTACTTAATCGTTTTGAGAAATTCTTGTTCGATAAGATCTGATCTTCGCACAATTTTCCTAAGCCACTGCAAACGAATGGATTCTTTTTCTGTATCAGTCAAATGCCATTCAGCATTTGATCCCCTCATTTTGGTTAGAAGTGTGTTCAGAATAATGGCAGCACTCACTGAGATATTGAAGCTTTCCGTAAAGCCGTGCATTGGAATAAAAATTTTTTGATCAGCGCTGTTAATGGCAAATTCTGAAGTGCCATGAAGTTCATTGCCCATCACCACCGCTATTTTTTGGTCTAACACAATTTCATTTATCGAAACTCCGTCAGGTGAGGGGTCGGTCACTAAAATTCTGTATCCAGACTCTCTCAATTTCCGAAAACAGATTTCTGAATTATTGAAACCTTTCATTTTATATCTATGAAGGTCAATCCATTTGTTGGCACCTTTCAACACACGTTTGTTTACCGAATACTTAGTGTCATCTTCAATGATATGCACATCTTGCAGTCCAAGACACTCGCATGTGCGCAAAACAGCGCTCGCGTTTTGCGACTGATAAATATCTTCGAGCACCAGTGTGATGTGGCGGGTTCGTTCCTTGAGAACTTTCTCGATGAAATCCTTTTTGTGTTCGGTAACGTACTGGCTGAAATGATTGATGAGAAGTTGTTCCTTTGAAAGCATCAGGAAAAAAATTCCCGAAAGATAATCACGGATTGTCAACTTCTTCCTGAACATCTGCTTGCTGTTCAATGAAGCCATCTGCCCAGAAGCGGTATTTGTCAAGAATGGAAATCACTGCGTTTCGCAAGTGGCGCTGGTTGCCGAAATCGATGTTACCATAAAGTGTAGTTGCATATCCTTGCCAAATAGATCGGTTCTGCCTTCTGTCATAAAACTGAATAAGCAGGGTGCCAGTCTTCAGGTTGTATTTTCTCTTGTCGTAACTCAAATCCTCCTTTTTGTTTTTGATCCAGGTTTCGATGTCAGGTTGTTCATAGCCATTGAACCTCAAACTATCAAAATACATTTTATAGCTGATGATGAGGTGGGGGCGGGTGCCTGTTTTCTTATAACCGAGAAATTTCATTCGGGCAGTGATCGATTTCTCAATGGATGCATTGATCATCGAACTATCCGCACTGTTCAATGATTTCATCATATCAAATGTGCGGTACTTTTTGAAATTTCCCTTATAGCTGTAGTCGTAGTCTACCGGCAATTCCTTAAACCCAAGACAGGATGTCAAAGCCAGGAATCCAAAAATGTACAATTTTTTCATACCTGAAGTTGTGTTTTTAAAGTTAACCTTTTTATTGGCTTGGTCAAATCATTAAGGAGGGGTAGTTTTGGGCTAATTCTTTACAGCCCTATGTACGAACAAATAGTAGGTACAAGATTTCACATTTATAACAGTCTGTTTTTGAATCTGCCTTTTCAGGACATTCTGCGTACTGGCACTCTTTTGCCATTATTGCAGCGTCATTGTGAGGTTAAGTTTGAGCAAGGTGACTCCCCTCGTGAAATAATCCGCAGTTTCTTTCATGATTTTGCTCCGCAGGCAAGTGAAAAAGAGCAGTTCGACCTGCTTTTTAATTTCATACAATATGTTGAGCGTCAGGTGGCATTATTCGATTCGGTTGAAGATGCTGCTTTTGAGCAGATCAACGACATCGATGGCAAGGGAACAATCTCTGCCTTGCTTCTTCTGGCGGGCTACGAAAACAAATTGCAAGCACTTAAAGCTAAGCTGGATGATTTTAGCCTGAGAGTTGTGCTTACAGCCCATCCTACTCAATTTTATCCGGGATACGTACTCGGCATTTTAACTGATTTAGAAAAAGCTATTCGCGAAAACGAGTTGGAGCAGATCAATTTGTTGTTGCGCCAATTGGGAAAAACCGCGTTCATCAACCAAACAAAACCAACCCCCTATGATGAGGCCCTGAGTTTGTGCTGGTACCTGGAAAACGTTTTTTACTCGATCGTACCTGAAATCATTCGCTCGCTTGCCAACGGACTTCGAATGGATTTAAATGATTGGCAAAACAATCAGCTCGTCATGGTTGGATTTTGGCCCGGTGGCGACCGTGATGGAAATCCGTTTGTCACCAGTGATATTACTTTAAAAGTAGCAGCTCGCCTTAAAGAAACCATTTTGAAGTGTTACTATCGCGATTTGCGATTACTCAGGCGCAGACTGACGTTTCATGGGGTTTCAAAAATTATCGCAGCAATCGAGCAGAAAGTTTTAGCAGACGTATCTGGCCGGGAAAAAAATTACGGAACCTCGGCAGACTTGCTTTCTGAATTGAATGAAGCAAGAACAAATTTGGTGAACGATCACAACGGATTATTTTTGGAATTGCTTGATGTATTTATTCTGAAAGTAAAACTGTTTGGATTTCATTTCGCCAGCCTGGACATACGGCAAGACTCTCGTAAACATGACACAGTTTGGGAAACGATTCTGCTAACACTCCCCGTAAAAAACACTTCAACTTCATTTGAAAAATTCAGCGGGCTTTCTTCCACTGATAAAGTTAATTACCTCTTGAACCTGCAAGTTGATTTGCGAAATGAAAAATTCACAGATGAACTGGTCAAAGAAACCATTCAAAGCATTATTGCGATAGGGGAGATTCAAAAAGAAAACGGAGTCCGTGGGTGTCATCGATACATAATCAGTAATTGCCAAAGTGCATTGCATGTGATCGAAGTATTTGTACTGGCTCGATTACTGATTAGCAACGGGGAAGAATTGGAGTTGGACGTAGTTCCTTTGTTTGAGACGATCGATGACCTGGCGCATGCCCCGGCAATCATGGAAGAATTGTTTTCCATTCCTGTTTATCGCGAACATTTGAAAGCAAGATCTGATAAACAGACGATCATGCTTGGGTTTTCGGACGGCACGAAAGATGGCGGATACTTACGTGCCAACTGGTCGATCTTTCGTGCAAAAGAAACACTCACTGCTGTTGCCCGAAAGCATGGGCTCAAAGCTATTTTCTTTGACGGCCGCGGAGGGCCTCCTGCGCGTGGTGGTGGCAACACTCATGATTTTTATTCATCACTTGGCGACACCGTTGAAAATGATGAAGTGCAAATCACCATTCAGGGACAAACGATCAGTTCCAATTTTGGCAAACCTGCTTCGTGCAGATATAACCTTGAGCAACTTTTGTCGTCAGGATTGGATAGTGCAGTTTCCAGGCGACCAGAAAACCAGATGAATGATGAAGTTAAAAAATTACTCGATGAACTTGCAACTGAAGGTTACAAGACATACCTGGATTTGAAACACCATCCGAAGTTCGTTGAGTATTTGGAAAAAGTTACTCCACTTTCTTTTTTTGGCGATACGAACATTGGGTCACGACCTGTTAAAAGGAATGCATCTGAGGGCCTGAAGTTTGAAGACCTTCGCGCGATTCCTTTTGTAGGGTCATGGGCCATGATGAAGCAAAATATTCCCGGTTTTTATGGAGTTGGATCTGCATTGAAGAAATTATCTGACGAGGGAAATAAGAAAAGGCTGAAATCACTTTATTCAAATTCACTTTTTTTTAGAACCCTGCTGGGCAATAGCATGATGTCGCTAACGAAAAGTTTTTATCAGGCTACCACTTACTTGAAAGATGATAATGAATTTGCCGGCCTTTGGAAGATGATGTACGATGAATACCGGCTTTCTAAAGAGATGGTGCTCTCGGTGTCGGGCTTTGATCGGCTCATGGAAAACAATCCGATGATCCGCGAGTCGGTAAAATTGCGCGAAAATATTGTACTTCCCCTGGTTGCCATTCAGCAATTTGCACTGATGAGTTTGCGTCAACCGGAAAATAATGACAAAGAATTTGAACAAACGTATCGCAAGTTGATTATCCGCTGCATGTTTGGTATCATCAACGCGGCCCGTAATTCGGCTTAGTAAGTTATTCGTGAATGATTAATCGTTAATTGGAAGGAACATTGGAAATAGATTTAAAACGATTTAAAGAAATTTCTAAAAGCAAGTCGGAAGAGAACAAAAAATTCCTTCAGCGATTAAAGAAGAAAGACGCTCGAAAAGTAGACGATGCCTTTCATGCTACTCACGAGGAAGTTTTTGGCGAAACTGCCTGTCTCACCTGTGCCAATTGCTGCAAAACCACCAGCCCAATTTTTTATCAAATCGATATTGAGCGTGCGGCAAAATTCCTCCGTATGAAGCCGGGCGACTTCATTGAAAAATATTTGCAGATCGATGAAGACAAAGACTATGTTTTGAAATCTTCACCTTGTGCCTTTCTTGATTCAGATAATTATTGCACGATCTATGAATCGAGACCCAAAGCGTGCCGTGAATATCCACACACCAATAGGAAGAAAATGGTGCAGATAATGGACTTGACTTACAAGAACACGTTGGTGTGCCCGGCTGTGTTGGAGATGGTGGAGCGGATTAAGAAGTTTTTGTAAACGATTTCTCGTCTTTCCAATTCCACCATTTCAGTTTTTCAGACTCTCTTGTTTGCAACGGGGTATTCGCAAAGTAAACTGCGCATCGAAAAACGTACAAAACACATCGATCTTGAACTGCACCAGCAAACCTATTCGACAAGTCGAAGAGTGATTCGGGGTCTTGCCCTCTCAAATCTGAAATCCGTTTTATGCCAATGTTCCAAAGATCAGCAGCGATCGATTTACCGATTCCGGGAATCAGCATCAATTCTTTGCTCGATTGTTCCTTGGTCATTGTTAATGGATTGATCGTTAAAATTAGGCGTCCGACCTCTTCAATCAAGCAGACGCCTAATTCTTTCTATTTCATCATCAGGATTTTATTCGCAGCTTCTACTTGTTGATTGAAAGCCTCAATTGTTTTTGAGACAATCTCAATCTGTTGCTGTGCTTCAACAAAATTTCTTTGCTCAATCGCTTCGCGCACTCCGGGCAGCGTCTTTACTCCGTAGCCGGTATAAAACCCTGGAGCATAGATCGTGTGTTTATACCAGGGTCTTCTAGGGAGGCCGTCACCCAAAAGCTTTCTTTCCGATTGGTAAAGAAGATTATTTAGTTGCTCGAGATTAGTATTTGGGCCCGCAGAAAATAATTCTGCGAATGCAGTGGTGCTCTTCTCCAATTTCGTAACGGCATTTTGCAAGCTGGAGAAATTGATGAAAGGAATTTCCTCCTTAGCTGTAGGCGCTACGCGTTTTTGAGTTGGGTCGGAGGCCAGTACATATCGATTTTCTTTCACCATCTGGTTTTCAACTTCCGTGGTTTCACGCATGTTGTCAATTAACGCGGTTACTTCTGTCAAATAGGTGGCAACTGTTTTTTGGAAGGCTTTAAAATCAAAAGGGAGCACCTCCGCATCTGCCAATCGAAGTGTGGCACGGCCTGTCGTTTTTGCAAGCGTCAATCCATATTCAAATTTGGGATCTTTGAATTTTCTGTAGTGATCGTACGAATCATAAATGCTATGGTACTCGCCTCCGCTACTTTCACCACCATAACCGATATTGAGCGAAGCAATGCCTAAATGCTGAATAAATGGAGTGTAATCTGAGCCCGATCCCATCGCACCAAGAGCCAATGTTTTCTTCGCTAAGATGTCTTTCTTTGCTTTAGTGGTTGCGGCATTAGAGGCATCGGCAGATTTTCTTCTTTCTAATACGCTTACTCCTGTTTGTGGATCGGTTACGTCACGGCTCACCTCGTTCATGAATGTTTCGAGTGTATGCGAGCCTTGTGCTGAGTAGAACCCGCGCCCGTTGCCATCACTGTTGATGTAAGCAACGGTTTTCTTTTGTAATTCTTCGGCATGATCTTCTACCCACTCTGTTGAGCCCATGAGTGAAGGCTCTTCAGCATCCCAGGCGCAGAAAATAATTGTTCGTTTTGGTTTCCAACCTCCTGCCACGAGCTGGGCAATACCACGCGCTTCTTCGAGCAATGCAGCCATGCCGCTAATGGGATCGCTTGCGCCATTGACCCAGGCGTCATGATGATTTCCACGAATTACCCATTCACCAGGAAATTTATTGCCTTTCATCTTTGCAATGACATTATGGGCTGGTTTGATATCCCAATTGAACTCCAATTTCAAATGAACTTTAGCCTCACTTGGCCCGATGTGATATGTAATAGGAAGTGCACCTCTCCACTTTTCCGGGGCCACCGGTCCGCCAAGAGATGCTAGTAATGGCTGTGCATCTCCATACGAGATTGGAAGTACGGGGATCTTCAGCAAACTCGCTGCTTGCAAACGGTCAATGCGTTTTGCATTTTCTGTTGACGCATAGCCCGGAGTTGTTGGGTCACCAGCATAAATTGGCATGTCCATTACGGAGCCGCGTTGCGCCCCTGAAGAACTCTTGAACGGCCCCTTGGGATAGACATCGCCTTGGTAATATCCGTCTTCCTCGGGGTCTGAATAAATAATGCAGCCTATCGCTCCATGCTCTTGTGCTACTTTTGGCTTGATGCCGCGCCACGAGCCACCATACTTTGCGATCACAATCTTTCCTTTCACATCAATTCCATATTTAGCAAGCTCTTCGTAATCAGCAGGCACGCCATAATTAACAAAGACCAATTCGGCCGTGACATCTCCATCGGGCGACCAGCAGTTGTAAACCGGCAGCTGTTCAGATTTTTGCCCTGATGTAGCATCTTCTTTCAACTCAGGCTCTTCCAATTTTGCGATAAACTTGGTCGGACTAAGGAGCTCGAGTAATCTTGTTTTAGGAGTAGGGAAGAGGACGTGATACGTTTCGATATTGGCATCATAACCCCAACTCTTGAAAAGGTCGCGCATGAACTCAGCATTTTGTTTTCCATAAACGGAGCCCACATGGTGGGGTCTTGCAGAGAGTTGCTTAATCAAATCATCAATGTTCCCTATGTGAAGACTTGTTTCAAATTTTTCTTCAAGCTTAAGTTCAGCATCGGCCGATTCTTTAGTGAAACCAGTGAGCGTCTTTTGAGCGTTCAATTGAATCCAGCTAAGGGATAAGCAAAAGAGCAGGAGTTTTATTTTCATGTTATTTGTTTTCGAGTGACCTAAATAAAGCAAATGATAATTGGCTTTCAAACTCAAATATGAAAATTGGATGGATGCAATGCCAAAAGGTTGGCTTGATATATACTTACCTTTCCGATTTTACGTATATTAATCACGAAAAATGTTGATGTATGGATGGCTTGAAAGATAATTGGCTCACAGAAGGTCTCATCGACTTTGAGTATAAAAAATATTTACTGCTGGCCTATCTCAAGAAAGTGAAAGATTCTTTTCAACGTGTGGAACTCTATCCCTATCTCTCTGATTTGGTTTTTCATTATCGCAACCTGATCTCGTTACGCGAGAATAAAATACTGATTGGTGAATCCTTCCCCAAGGAGATCTCAACGGAGAATTTACAAAAATTGGAAATCAGTTATCGCAAAATGATAGAGGACGACACCGTTATGCGCGAGATTGAGTCAATCATGGAGTACGCCTTGCCACAATTTAAGGCATCGCTTGATGAAGGCTCATTTATCTATGAATTCGTAGAATCTAAGTGCGAAATTTCTCCGGTTGGTCTTACTATGTTGTACGCCAATGAAGGTTACTTGTTTGTGACCCAACCCCCTGAAAAAGAAACCAATATCTATCGTTACCAAATCACGTTTTTTGAGCAGAGCAGTGAGCCGATGCGTGGCATTCAAACTTCGTTTGTCGAAACATGTGAGAAGAGTATAGCCCGAACGTACGAAAACATCAAGATGACATTGATCAAGAAGTACACCTCGATGCCCAATCCTGCGGCCTACCTTGTACTGTCAAAATTGAAATTCCCCTATGTGCAAACGCTCATGCCCATTGCCAAAAGGCTCTTGGTAAAGGAAATCTCGAAAGCGGCTTAATAAGAATCTGTAAAGCAATAAGTTTCATAAGAAATCTTTGATGGAGTTTTACTCCAATGGTTATCTCATCTTTAGGCTGAATAGTAACTAAGATATTTTGCAACAAAAACAGGATATTTGCGCTCGACATTGATGAATTTCCTTGTCAGTGCCGAAATAGGGCGATAATCTAAATCTCTTGGCGTGAATTCTTATTACCAATCATTGATTCTGGTTTTTGTATGTATGCTCGATTGCGTTGGCCAAGAATTCACATTTAAAAATTATAACGAACAAAACGGGCTGCCAAGTTCTGAAGTCTACCAGGTGTTTCAGGACCACGAGGGGTTCATCTGGTTTGCCACCGATAATGGCGTGGTAAGATTTGATGGGGGCGAATTTAAATTATTCAACAAATCGAATGGCCTGGCAGATGCTGTAGTTTTCTCAATCATTGAAGATCCCAACTACAATCTATGGTTCAAAACCTTTGCACGAGTAACTTCCATTTATAAAAATGGAAAAATGACTCCGTACAAATTTAACGACCACCTGAAGTCAATGAATGGAACCGAGTTTATGTCAATGGCAGTCGATAGCCTTGGTCAGGTTTATGTTTCCCAATATGGATTTGTCAGAATCACACGTCATGGTGTAAAGGAGCAAATAGCAGTACCACCGCGTGCTTTCAGCATTTTGCGATTTGCAAAAAAGGATTTTATGGTTGGATTCCTTCCAAGTCAGAGTTTGGAGAATGTTTATTTTAATGGAAAGAAGTTTAGCATTCGGATTTCTACAGATGAGGGCACTGGCTCTGTAATTTGCAAGCTCTGGCATGACGAAATGTACCTGGCGGTAAACAAGATATTATTCAAGCTTACAGGGAATGAAGCAAAACCGGTCTTGGTCTCTCCAGAGCCTATTATCCATCTGTCGGTTGACAAAGAAAATAATTTTTGGATTGGTTGTTTGAATAACGGTGCGTTATACTTTTCAGATAATTCCTTTAAGCATCCCCAGGAAATGCCCTTACTGAAAGGTCGTTCCGTTACATCTATACTTCAGGACACGGAAGGGGGTTTTTGGTTTTCAACCTTGGAGAGGGGGGTCTACTATATACCTAACCATAAAATCATGAGTCATAATTTGCCGGAGGATTCAAAAATGAATTTTGCTCTGTCAAATGATGAAAGCGTTTTCGTTGGCTTTTACAGTGGAGCTTTACTGAACATAGATAAGAAGACAAGGCAGAAGAAATGGTCTGTAGATTTACACAAACCGGTGGTAGCAGGTGAATTCCTGAAAGACGACAGCCTATTATGGATTTCAACCTCTCTCAATTCTGTATTATTAAATAAACAAGGGGTAGTGGTGAAAGAGTATCCGTTTATTGCTGAAGTTGGCTCGAAATTTATGGCAAAGAAATTTTTTAAGACTCACGATCGAATTTGGGGCGTCAATCGCTATGGAGCATTAGAGTTTGATTTGAAAAGCAATTTACTATCCATGCATAAACTTGACTTTTGGAGCAGGAGCATTTTTGTGAACGGCAATGATGTTTATTTAGCCGGCATAACGGGGCTGCGCAAAACGGACAAGTCTTTTAGAAAGATCACGGAGATCAGTGCATTCAGCAATGATACAATATCAGGGTTAACACTCATGCCAGGCAAGAGAATTCTGGTGTCGACAGTGGGCAGCGGGTTTAAAATAATTGAAGGAGAAAAGATCACATCGTATTCAAAAAAAGAAGGACTCATCTTTGAAAGTATTTATGCAACTGCAGTTGACAGCTCGCTATGGCTGGGCACGGAAAAGGGGCTTCTAAAAGTCGATCTCAACTTATTATTGGATAAGGGCGAGTTCAGCTACAACCTTCTTGATAAAACATCAGGCCTGATTAGCAACAAAGTGAATTACATTGCGCGAAGTGGAAACGAAACATGGTGCATCTCCAATGATGGTTTTTCTGTATTCGATGACCGGGAGATTCGTTTTGCCAATAAGAACCCCGTACCTCGCATTGATAGAATAAGTGTCAATTCAAGTACGGTAGACTCCACTCAATTGGTTGATTTGTCCTACCGGGACAATAATATTGGTTTTGATTTTGGGTTTCAGTCCTACAATAACAGGAATCTTTTCTTAAGACATAGGTCTTCTTCCTCCGTTCAATGGAATTACACCCAGGATTTTAATGTCAATTATTATTCATTAGCCTCGGGCAAATACACATTCGATGTAGAATATTCAACGGACCGTACCCACTGGAAAAAGATCATCTTTCCGAGCACTGTGAATATCAAACCGGTGTGGTGGGAAACGATCTACTTTAGATTGATGATCCTGCTCGTAACAGGTTTGATCTTTTTCATTTACTTCCGTGCAAAATATAAAAGCAGGTTGTTGAAGCTGGAGCTGGCCGATAAGTTAAAGTCAGAGAAGGAGCGCATCGCCCAGGATCTTCACGATAACATTGGTTCGAAATTAGTCTCTTTGTCTTTGGGGTTTAATCATGTGGTAAAAGAATATGAGATAGAATCTTCAACAGCAGAGCAAATTTATAGCAATGTTAATTCAACTGTATCCGAACTTAGGGATACGATCTGGGCTATACAAAAGGAGGGTGTAACCGTGGTCGAATTTTGCGACAAAGTGAAAAACCTGGTGTGGAGGCTAAGGCAAAATAACGGCACTATTCACTATGATCTGCAGATTAAAACAACACAGGAGAATATCACACTCAAGCCAACCCAGGCTATAAACCTTTATCGCATTGTCCAGGAGGCAATAGCTAACAGCCAGAAATACAGCCAGGCAGATCTCATTTCTTTAAATGTTTGTGACGATAAACTCAATCGTTTTTGTGTAAAAGTGGAAGACAACGGAAGAGGTTTTAATTTAAACAACTCCCCTTTCAATGAGCGATACGGATTAAAAAATATGAGATCAAGAGCGGAGGAGATCAAGGCATCATTTGAAATATCCACGGAGCCAATGAAAGGAACACAGGTGATGGTTTCTCTCCGACTTACCGATGAGACCTAAAGCCCTGCTTTCTTTATGGCTTCAATTTTATTGTTAACCTGCAGCTTTGTGAAAATGTTCATCATGTGCTTCTTCACGGTATTAGGTGCAATCGCTAAGGTGTCGGCAACGTTGTCATAAGTTGCCCCTTGTTCAACCAATCGTAAGATCTCAAATTCACGGTCAGTTAAAATCACTCCCTCGGCAGTTTCTTTTTGCAGTTTGCTCCTGTTGGTGGCTGGCGATAGAAATGCGATTGCCTTCCGCGCGATGCTGGGCGACATCTGGGCGCCACCGTTGTAAACATCAAGAATAGTCTTAAGAATAAAAGAAGGCTTTTCATTTTTAAGTAAATAGCCAACAGCCCCCACCCGGAAAGCATCAAAAATCAGTTCGTCAGTATCCGAGATGGTAAACATGACGATAAGAATATCCGGAAAGAGTTCTTTGATCAACCGTGTGGCGTGAATTCCTTCGTCAGGAAAGCCCATGCTTATATCCATAATAATTACCTGTGGGCGCTGCTCAGGAGGTAACTGCTGAAGGTGCTTGAAAAATTTAATTCCTCCGTTGCTGATATCTATCGATTCGATTTCCGAAAACTCGAGGAGTTCTTTCTTTAAAGCGGTGGCAAGGGCTTCATCATCGTCAACAATTGCAAGTTTGATCATGGCTGCAAAAGTAACTGTCTTTCCAGCAGGCGACAATACTTCTTTTGGAGTACATAAGAAGGATTTTCCTGTATTTCATTAGAAATTTTACATCGCTTGCAATCTGCGAGGAAGCTTTAAAGAAAATTTGCTGACTCAAGTTCTGTTTAAAACCTTACTCAAACAGTATGGCCTTGGTAAAAGAAATCCCGATAGGTTTGATTACTTTTTAACGCTATCGGCAGGTTTTGCCTGTTGCTTAGGAAGGGCTGCAGGAGCGGCTTGTTGCTCATTAGCTTTCTCCATGATCTCGTCTGTAGTCGCTGCAACGTTTGGCGTTGTGAAGTTAGTAGCTAACGAAAATGCGATAATCGCTATGGCAAAACCCCAGGTGAGGCGCTCAAGGATATCTCCCGTCTTTTTCACCCCGATAAGGTTGCTGGCACCTGAGCCACCAAATTGGCTGGAAAGGCCACCACCTTTGGAATTCTGGGCTAACACTACTAAAACCAATAAAATTGCGCTAACAATGGCAAGGCTGATCAATAATACGTACATGGCTTATTTTCTTAAATCTTCAATTTGGGCTGCAAAGTAAGCCTTTTTCTGGGGAAACTTCCAAATCAGTTTTTTCAAAGCTTCTATGGCCTTCTCTTTTTTGCCCTGTTTCAATAGAATTTCAACCAATGTTTCCGAAACGATATTATCCCCGAATTGTCCACTATGCTCGGACAGATCATTACTTTCTTGCGGAGGAGGTGGAAGTGTTGATTTTGTTCTGGTAATGGAGGGCTGTGTCTTTATGAATTGATCTATGATTTCGATCTGTTCGATCTGCTTGATGCTTTCAGGCTTTATTTTTTTTTTTGTCGTTTTGATTTCCTCGACCAGGTCTGTTGCAATCATTGGTACCGGCTTGTGCTCCGTTTTTTCTTTTTTTCCTGCCTGTACTGCAGCCTTTTCAGCCGCTGTAAGGGGAGAAGCTTTCTCACTCTCCATCTTTTCAATGAAATCCTCAAAAGCTTTCTTAGACTCATGCATGGTGGCTATGTCGGCCATCAATTGATCGAGGAATTGGTCGTTTGACTTTGTATCTGTCGAAGAAGCCTTAGGTAATTCTTCGGTAACTAATGATTTAGATTCTACTCTTATGCGAACAGGGGCAGTCATCACAGATTTTAGCGCTGAGCGGTCTGTGCTGTAAATGGCGCTTTTGTGAAGCAATTTTTCTTTGGATTGAAGACCGTTGTCTTGTGCCGCCCGTGCGGCAAGATTGTTGATCACCTGGCTGTAAGGAAAATCTGTTGATAACGAAGCGAGCTCATTTGCTTCCTCAGCCGTCAATGAAGTAAAATTGGCCAACAGATTATTAAATGATTCTCTTTCCACAGGCTACAGGTTCGAGGAAAGTAAATGTAAAATAAAAAGGAGGCAGAAACAACAATTTACTGGTCGCGGAAACCTGAAATCGTCACCCGTTGTTTGCAGGAAATCCCTTTTAAAGAAACTCAAGTCATGAAGTGTGATACTCGCAGCTCCAGATCACGATCACGTTCTTGGCAGTGCCGTTATACCGTCACCCTTTTCTTGGTTGTTAACTTCCTTGTCTGTTTACGAGGTGAACTTTGCTTGACTTTAAGTTTCTTAATTGCCTCACTTATTCTTTTCCCCTCTTCTTTTGTTAAGGGTTCAACACCACCAATAAAGTCAACATCCAGTTCTTTTTTTTTGGCTCTCATAACTCAGTGTTTTTAAAGTATCTGTCTAATAATTTTAAGGCTGATCTGGTTTCAATAACCATTAACCTTCCACCTGCATGAAAGGCCCAATGTCTCAACATAATGATTGATTAATTGGGTTTTTGAAACGAATGATATGTTTCCCTCAAACCCTCGCTGAAAAGAAAGTCGACAAGCAAATGCTACCAAGTTTCCAGGCACTCCTTCGTAGACTTTTTCGCTGCCTTTGTTAAAGGGAGCGCTCTCGACCAAGTGCATATATACATGGTCGGACTTAATCTCAAGGCTCATTAATCCTTGAGTTATATTTTTGTTTTCAGTCGTAGTGAGTTTATAAACTTCTCTATCGGGTTGATTTAACTCAAATTTCCAGTCGAAAACCCAACCGTTTTTCTTAGTAACAGTTTTTAAGTCCTCTCTTGTCAGGTGAATGATACTGGTCGTGAAACTGTCCCTCGTAATTCTGTTCTCAATCGAATTGGTCAGCTTATCAATTACAAAATTGAGTCCTTTAGTCATTCGTTTTTTCACAACACAAATTACTCATTTCTGTCCGTTTTTTAGGAGTGATTCATGTGAATTACCAGGTAGCTATCGTGGCATTAAAAATATCGATCATGATCTGATCGAAGATTTTCTTCTCAAGCGATTCTTGAACAGAAAAAAATTCAGAAGTGCTATTGTCAAAGTCCGCGTAGAAGGAAAAAGTGCGGTCTTTAAAACTGTTTTTAGGCTCAAGCGTATCAACGTAGTTTACTTTCACGGCAATGGTTAGCCTCGTTTGCGCTCCATAGTTAGGAGTAACGTTAGTACCCGTACCTTGGCTAGCCTGCGGAGCGATTGGCGCGGTTGCATAGGTAACGATCGTTCCTTCAATTTGAAGTTCGCCATTAGCAGGCACAACTCGCAAGCTTGAATTTTGCTGATAATAATCCTTCACTCTGTTAGTCACAGTTTGGCCTAAATTGGCCGGACTTAATTCCGTGTTGTTGTAAAACTGATCTACCTGAATCGATTTTGCATTGGTCGAAGCACCTGAAAGAGAATACTTAATGCATCCGTTCAATAAAATCATTGAACTGATTGCGATTAGTAACGTGAGAACTGAAAACCGATTCATGTGTTCATGTGTTGATGTGCTCATGTGTTGACGGTACCATGTTTTGTCAACTGTCTACTGCCTTTGTTCAAATTTTGAGTTGCAAATGCCTACTCCCCAACGTCTAATCCCTAATGCCCAAGACCCAATGCCTAATACCTAATGCCTTATTTTTCCAGATCGTATTCTTTAATTTTTCGATAAAGCGTTCTTTCAGAGATCCCGAGATCGCGGGCAGCATACTTGCGCTTGTTTTTATTTTTGCTCAACGCACGCACGATCAGCTCTTTTTCTTTCTTCTGAATGGAAAGCGATTCGTCTTCGGCCTCGTGTGAAATGTCTTGAATCTCTTCTTCGACTTCATCCGGAACATTGCTTTGGGCAAGAACCACCGGCTGATCTTGGGGAATTTTCGTTTCCTGAATCCCTTCAAAAAGATGGGTGTTGTTTTTCAGAATCTGGTGCGCTTTCGTTGGGTCGGCAAACATCTCAAGCACCATCTTCTTCACTTCAGTCACATCTTTCTTCAAGTCGAAAAGTACTTTGTAAAGAATCTCTCTTTCCGAAATGTTTTCTTTTGAATGCTGTCCATTAATCACTGCCGGAAGATTGGTTTCTTTGGGTAGATAATGTTCTAGCGTAACGGCATCGATTTCCTTTTGATTGGCTGAGAGAACTGAAATTTGCTCGGCCAGATTTTTCAGCTGACGAATATTCCCCGGAAAACGAAAATTCAACAGAACCGATTTTGCCTCCTCAGTCAACGAAATAGGTTTTACTTTATATTTCTCGGCAAAGTCAGAAGCAAATTTTCTGAAAAGTAACTCCACATCTTTTCCGCGGTCGCGCAAGGGCGGAACAAAAATAGGAACCGTGTTCAATCGGTAGTAAAGATCCTCGCGAAAACGCCCTTCCGAGACTTTGTTCAACAAATTCACATTCGTTGCGGCAACCACACGCACATCGGTCTTCAAAACTTTCGATGAACCTACTTTGATAAACTCACCGTACTCCAATACACGGAGCAACCTTGCCTGCGTTCCCAAAGGCATTTCACCAATCTCGTCCAGGAAAATCGTTCCGCCATTCGTCACTTCAAAATATCCTTTACGCGCTTCATGTGCCCCTGTGAATGAGCCTTTTTCATGACCGAACAGCTCTGAATCAATTGTTCCTTCAGGAATCGAGCCGCAGTTGATAGCTATAAACTGTCCGTGCTTACGGGGGCTAAGGTTGTGAATGATTTTTGAAAACGATTCTTTGCCACTACCGCTCTCACCTGTAATCAATACCGACATGTCGGTAGGAGCTACTTGCATGGCTATGTGCACGGCATGGTTTAGCATGGGCGCATTGCCAATGATGCCGAACCGTTGTTTAATATTTTGTATTTCAGTTTCGAGGTTTGCCATTTCTATTCTACGTCTACAATCTTACCGAACAATGTTCCCTGAGAACAACT
Organism: Bacteroidota bacterium; assembly: GCA_016178785.1. Taxonomy (GTDB): domain Bacteria; phylum Bacteroidota; class Bacteroidia; order Cytophagales; family Cyclobacteriaceae; genus ELB16-189. The sequence continues at coordinate 168,134 of JACOSO010000023.1, forward strand.
CTCCACCATTACATTGACGTATTCGCCTTTGTTTTTATTTTCTCTGGGGAAGATCACCACTTTGTTGGCTGTGTTCCTCCCTTGTAAGAATTCATCTGAACGCTTGGAAGTTCCTTCGATCAAAACTTTATGAATCTTGTTTACGTCCTGCCCATAACGAAACCGTGATATTTCTGATTGCTTTTTGATGATCTCATCAAGTCTTCTCTTCTTAACTTCCAATGGAATGTCATCTGCATATTTCTTTGCTGCCAATGTTCCGGGCCTCTCGGAATAGAAAAACATGAACGAGTAATCGTACTTCACTTCATCCATTATCGAGACGGTCTCCCTATGCTCTTCTTCAGTTTCGGAACAAAAGCCTGCAATCATGTCTGATGTGATTCCGCAGTCTTCGCCTAAAATGTTGCGGATGCTTTTCACCCGATCCAAATACCATTCGCGCGAATAGCCCCGGTTCATCAATTCAAGCACGCGACTACTTCCACTTTGTATGGGAAGGTGAATGTTTTTGCAAATGTTTTCGTACCTGGCCATCGTATGAAGTACTTCATCTGTGATGTCTTTGGGGTGTGAAGTGGAAAACCGCACTCGAAGATCCGGATGAATTTGCGCGATCATTTCAAGCAGGTTAGCGAAATTTACAATCCGGTTGACTTCTTTCTTCTCAAGGCGAGCTTTATTGTTTTCCTCTTCGCTCCATTTGTAAGAGTCAACATTTTGGCCAAGTAAAGTCACTTCGCGATAACCCTGATCGAATAGATTCTTAGCTTCTGCCACAATCGAATGAGGATCGCGACTGCGCTCACGGCCGCGTGTAAATGGCACTACGCAAAACGAACACATGTTGTCGCACCCGCGCATGATGGAAACGAATGCCGTTACTCCGTTAGAGTTCAATCGCACTGGGCTGATGTCAGCATACGTTTCCTCACGGGATAAGAATGTATTCACAGCTTTCGCACCATCGTCTACTTGAGCAATGAGTTGAGGCAAATCGCGATAGGCATCAGGGCCTGCAACGAGATCAACGATTTTTTCTTCTTCCAGCAATTTGGTTTTCAGCCGCTCAGCCATGCAGCCAAGAATGCCTACCATCATTTCAGGTTTTTTCTTTTTCAAGCCATGGATATGGTTGAGACGATTACGAACCGTTTGCTCAGCTTTCTCGCGAATAGAGCACGTGTTCAGAAAAATCAAATCAGCCTGGGTAATATCCGAAGTTGTATCGAAGCCTTCGTTATGCAAAATGGATGCTACAATCTCGCTATCAGAAAAATTCATTTGACAGCCATAGCTTTCGATGTAAAGCTTGCGCTGATTGCCCGAGTTGGAATCAAGGGTTGCTTTTACCTCTTCGGATGGCTGGTTCCTGTCCAAAATATCCAGATCAGTGATCAAATTCTGCGTTTCCTGCATCTCCACTCAATTTTTCGGACTGCAAATTTAAACAAAAAGCTGATCTTTTAGTGACAGATTGGCAGGAGGGGAACTCTAAATTTAAAGGTTTCAGATTTTAGGAATGGTCTTCTAACTTTCAATAATCCATTTGTTGAGATTATCTTTGAGAGAATAAAGACTGACAATGACAATCATTATTGATAAAAATATGTCGAAGGAGGAATTTAAAAGCCTTTTGAATAAGTCGAAATCGAAAAAAAAAGGTGTCAGCGTTAAGACATTTACCGGTAAACTGAGATGGAAGGGAGATGCCTTGAAAGTTCAACGCTCACAGCGCGATGAACAGTAAACTCATTCTTGATACAAATATTGTTATTTATGCGTTACAGGGTGATAAACATATCTCTGACCTGATTGATGAGGAGAGGCTCTCAATATCCTTTATCACCGAGATTGAGCTTTTATCTTGGCCTCAACTAAGTGAACTCGACTCGAAGTTGATCCGGAATTTTATCGGAAAGTGTAGAGTAATTGAATATTCATCTGCTTTAAAAGAAAAGGTGATTGATGTTCGCAAAAAGTACAATCTTAAGATGTCGGACGCATTCGTGGCTGCATCTGCAATTTTGGATGATTCTCCTCTTATTTCGGCAGATAGCGTCTTCTCTAAAATAAAAGAACTCCAATTTTTCCAAGTAAAGCCTAATAAGAAATAGAATGGCACTCATCAAATCTGTTCGGGGGCATACTCCTCAATTTGGCAACAACTGCTTCCTCGCAGACAATGCTACTGTGGTAGGTGAAGTGGTCATGGGCGACAATTGCACTGTATGGTTCAATGCTGTGGTGCGTGGCGATGTGCATTCGATTACGATTGGCAACAATACAAATATTCAGGACGGAGCAGTGATCCATTGCACCTATCAAAGGGCAAAAGTGATCATTGGCAGTGGCGTTTCAATCGCGCATAATGCAATCGTTCATGGTTGCACTATCGAAGACAATGTGCTCATCGGCATGGGGGCGATTATCATGGATGAAGCGGTGGTAGGAACCGGCTCTGTGATTGCCGCTGGAGCAGTAGTTTTGCCAGGTACAAAGGTGGAGCCTGGCAGCATCTATGCCGGCACCCCCGCCAAACGGGTGAAGGATGTTGGCCCTGAAATGAAAGAGGTAATTGCCCGCACCGCCCGTAATTACCCTATGTATGCTGAATGGTTTAAGGAATAGGATCAGTTTCTGGTTGCTGAAAACTGGCAACTGACTAACCAGCTCATTGTCATTTTCAAATCTTCAAATTGTCTCATTTTCAAATTCGATTATATTTGCGCCCTTAAATCAATGATCAATGAAAAATCTCTCTCTCATCCTTAATGGAGTACTTCTGGTGGCCGTGGGTGTTTTGTATTTTCTCTTTTTTTCGAATAAGAAAGGCAATGCAAGCGCTATTACAGCCCCTTCTAATTTGAAGATAGCCTATATCAAGACTGATACGATATTAAAGTATTACGATTTCTTCAAAGAAATGAAGATCATTTACGAAGCGAAAAACAAAAGACTCGATCAAGACATGCAGAACCGTGCGCAGAGTTTGCAAAATGATATCAATGCTTACCAGCGTAACGTAGGCAACCTTACCATAGGTCAGGCAAAAGCAGTGGAAGAGGACCTTGGAAAAAAGCAGCAAAACTTTCGCTTGTATCAACAGAGTGTTGAGCAGGAGGTGGTGAATGATCAATCTAAATTACAAAATGAATTGTATGGCAAGATCACCGCATTCTTGAAAAAATATGCTGAAGGCAGCGACCTCCAGGTGGTGATGAAATACGATCAAACCAGCGATGTACTTTTCGGGGGCCCCGGTATTGACATTTCTAAAGATGTGATCAAAGGCTTGAACGAAGAGTTCAAAAATGAAAAGTCTAGCCCCGTGAAAGCGGATACCGCAAAAGTGAGTAAGAAATAAAGAATCAATTTTTATACATTAAAAATGCTCCTGCTGTTGTAGGGGCATTTTGTTTTTAGGCGTGACTGATTTTTAAGTATTTTAGCTTAGATGATACGCATTCGAAAAGCCAAAATTGAAGAGTTGTCAGCTGTGCGCGAACTCGCTATTGAAGTTTACACCGATACCTTTGCAAAGGATAACACAAGCGAGAACCTGGAGGCATTCTTCAGAGATTCTTATAGCCTGGAGAAATTCAATTCCGAATTTCATGAACCTGAGGCTGCGCTGTACATTGCGCTTGATGATTTAAAGATTGTTGGGTTTCTAAGATTGCGAAAAAGCAGCGAAGCAGACAAATACCTGGGAACAAATCACATAGAGTTGCATCGACTCTATATTCATCGAGATTATCACGGAAGTGCGGTATCTAAAATGTTTATGGAAGAAGCGTTGAAGTACGCTAAGGCAAAAAAGCATGAATGGATTTGGCTCGGTGTATGGGAAAAAAATTTTCGGGCACAAAAATTTTATGCGAAGTGGGGTTTTGAAAGATTCAGCGAGCACGTCTTTCAAATGGGAGATGACCCGCAAACGGATTGGTTGTTGAAGAAGAAATTATGAATGATGCAGATTCAAGATTTCAAATTCCATATTTTAATTTACCATTGACGAATAACGAATAACGAATAACGATTAACGATTAACGATTAACGATTAACGAATGTCCAAAGAATCATTCATCTCCGCAGTCCAAAAATCATATTCACCCAAAGGTGCATCTATTTACTTGGGAGCAGGTGTTTTTGAAAATGAAATCGTAAGCGATGCAAAAGTAAATCTTCCGCTGCGTATGATGAACCGTCATGGATTAGTAACGGGCGCAACCGGCTCCGGAAAAACAAGAACGCTTCAATTAATTGCCGAACAACTTTCTAGTGCCGGTGTTTCCGTTTTCATGCCCGACATGAAAGGTGACCTCAGCGGATTTGCTAAAGAAGGGGTAAATAATGAAAAGATAGACGAACGCGTAAAAGCTCTTGGAATAAATTATTCTTCCTCGGGATTCCCGTTGGAGATTTACTCACTCAGCGGAAGGCTTGGTGCGCAGATGCGTGCCACAGTCACCGAGTTTGGTCCCGTGTTACTTAGTAAAATTCTTGAGCTAAATGAAGTTCAAAGTGGCGTGCTGATGATTTTGTTCAAGTATGCCGATGACAAAAAACTTCCTATCGTTGACATCAACGACTTGAAAAAAGTTTTGAATTATTTGACAAGCCCGGAAGGAGCAGCTGAAATCAAAGAAGCTTATGGTAAAATCTCCGGAGCTACAGCAAGTACGATTTTAAGAAAGATTGTTGCGCTCGAACAACAAGGTGTGGCACAAATTTTTGGAGAGACATCGTTTGATATCCAGGATCTTTTTGAAAAAGTGGATGGGAGAGGGGTGATCAGTTTGCTCAACGTGTCTGATGTTCAAAGTCAACCCATGATCTTTTCTACGTTCATGTTGTCTTTACTTGCTGAATTGTATCAAAAACTTCCCGAGGCAGGTGATCTTGATAAACCCAAGTTGGTTTTCTTTTTGGATGAAGCACATTTGCTTTTCAAAGATGCGCCCAAAGCATTTATGGACCAGATCGAGCAGGTGATTCGATTGATTAGATCGAAAGGAGTTGGTATTTTCTTTTGCACGCAAATGACTCAGGATGTTCCTCCCACTGTTCTTGGCCAGCTGGGAAACCGTGTCCATCATGTTATTCGGGCATTCACACCCAATGATGTTCGCGACCTTAAAGAAACGATCAAGACATTTCCAAAGTCTGAATTTTACGATCTCGAAAAGCAATTCACCCAGTTGGGAATCGGTCAGGCGTTTGTAACTGTGCTCGATGAAAAAGGAATTCCAACAGAAACAGTCGTTACGCATTTGGCCCCACCCGCTTCGTTCATGGGACCGCTAACCGAATCTGAATACAAATTGCAACTGGATCAATCTGAGTTTTATAAAAAATACAAAGACAGTATTGATCCAAAGAGTGCATTTGAAATTTTGAATGAGCGTGTTCAGTCAGCACAGCGGTCGCAAGAAGCTACCGGAGATACTCCTGCGCCCAAAGGAAAAGCAGGAAAGAGCACATTCGAGCAAGTGCTTGCTTCACCTATTACCAAGCAAGTAGGTAAAGAAATAGTGCGCGGAGTTTTTGGGATGTTGTTTGGCACAGCAACCAGACGGAGAACGAGGTGGTAATTCTTTATAAACTCATTCGCTCAGACCTTCGCTGAAAAATTGGCCGCAGAATTGTACGATCAAGCAGGATGAACCCAATAACGAGATTAAGCATCACAAATACTTTTACAAACGTCTTTACGTCAAAAGGAATTGTTTTTGGGATTTTGATTGCCTCGGTCTTTATCGGAAGTGAATTGAAATTGAAAACAGTATGCAATTGATCAAATGATCCGGCTGTCAGCAAAATCAAAGCCAACCCTGAAGCAACGACCAGTCCGATCAACAGGATCAATCCATTTTTTGGCGAGAAGATGGTGAACGAAGGCTTTGCATGTAAGCGTTGTATTACTTTGTCTGTAAAATTTTTCGAAGGCTGCTCTAATCCTTTTTGGTTTTGCAAAAAGAAATGAATGGCCTCGAGTTCTTTCAACCGTTTTTGAATCACGGAATTTTTAATGATTGATTCTTTCAAGGCTTTTCTCGCAGCTTCTGTTCCCATCCCGTCCAGGTAGTTGAGAAGTTCGTCATCGGTAAGTTTACTCTTTTCCATAAATCACAAAGTTAAAGCTTCTTCCTTTAAAATCTTTTTTAGTTCATCTGCTAATCGCTGGCGTGCGCGGTGCACTCTTACTTTTAGTGTATTAATATTTTGCCCAAGTATCTCGGCTGTTTCTTCAAGGGAGTATTCTTTAATGTAATAAAGTTGCACTGCTACTCGGTCTGCCTCTGAAAGCTTTTCCAGCGCCTGCGAAAGGAAGACTCGTTTGTCATCTTTTTCAAGTTCGTGATCTGCCCTCTCGGAATATGTTACAATACTGTTTTCTATGCTTTCAAACTGCTGCTTGCTTTTTCTTTTGTAACTAATTGCCGTGTTAAAGACAATGCGGTAAAGCCATGTACTAAATTTCGCCTCGCGATTGAATTTTTTTAAGTAGTGAAAGGCTTTGATGAATCCATCTTGCGCAATTTCTTCTGCCTCTGCGCGGTTATTCACCACTTTTAGAGCAATCGTAAAAGCGAAACTCTTGTACTTATCTACCAACGTGGCGTACAATGCCTCTTCGCCCGCCAAGATCTGGTCGATCAATGAGTATTCTTCCTGAATTGTGATCACGGCCTTTTGACGCAATTATTTATTTTTAAGTTACAGATTAATTATAAAGATTTCTTAAAAAAGACCTGTAACCGGATTTTAAAACCCTGCGTCATAGGGCAAAATTAAACACAATAACTATGGAAGTTGCCGTTATAGGAACCCTGATCCCGATCATAATTTCAATCGGAGTATTTATCACGATCATCTACATTCGCAAATTCGCGAACCTTGAGCGTATGGCCATTATCGACAAGGGCCTCGATCCTGCTATCTTTAAGAAAGAGAGTTCAAGTGCGCCAACGTTGCGATTGGCTCTGCTTTTTATTGGTGCAGGCACAGGACTACTTTTTGGATACTTCCTCGACCGCGCCTGGGACATGGAAGAAGTAGCCTACTTTTCAATGATCTTTATTTTCGGTGGCATCGGCCTTGGGCTTGCCTACGTGATAGAGGAGAAGAAAATGAAGCGAGGCGCGTGAATTGGTTATTCGTTAATCGTTAATAGTGAAAACCTACTGACGATTAACGCTTAACTAATAACGATTAACTTCTTTGGAGTTCAATAATCGTCAACTCGGGTGGCATACCAATCCTTCCTGGATATCCCAGATAACCAAAGCCGCGATTGACGTACAAATATTGTTCACCTTCCTGATAGAGCCCGGCCCATTGTTTATAAACATATTGGCATGGGCTCCATTTTATGTTGGCTATCTCAACACCAAATTGAAATCCGTGTGTGTGACCTGAAAGCGTGAGATCGATGTCTTTGTGATTCGGGCGAACAATAGCATCCCAGCTTGTGGGATCATGGGAGAGAAGGATTTTTGCAGCGGCTTCATCTGTTCCCTGATAGGCCTGATCTAGTTTTCCGTATTTTGAAAATCTTCCTGCGCCCCAATTCTCAATTCCAATGATGGCAAGTTGATCGCCATTCTGTTTGATGATTCGGTTTTCATTCATCAATAAATCGTAACCGAGCAGGCGGTGAGCTTCAATTAGATCTTTGAAATTGTTTTGCTTGGCCTCTTTGCTTTGCCAGGAGCGATAATCACCATAGTCGTGGTTGCCTGTGATCGAAAAAACACCAAGAGGAGCTTTCAATTTTTCAAAAATAGGAACGAAATCTTTTACTTCTGCTGATTCATTGTTTACGAGATCGCCCGTGAAAAAAATCAAATCCGGTTTTTCCTTCATCATCATTTCTACTCCACCCTTGACAGCCGTCTTGTTCCAAAAACTTCCTGAGTGGATGTCGGAGATTTGCCCGATGCGAATTCCATCAAATGATTTAGGGAGGTTAGGAAGTTTGAGGGTTACTCGCTTCACTCGATAATCGTGAGCACCAGTAATTACACCGTAGACTGAGAGACCAATAGGAACTGCTGAAGCAATCAAAGCCGCTTGCGAAAGAAACTCGGAACGTGTTATAGGCTCGCCCGGCAATGATTCCTTCTTTGTAAAGAATTGCTGTACAATCAATCTGACACCACGTTGCAAATCATCGATGAATAAAAAGAGAACGGCAAATAGTTTTGAAAAATAAAGAATCGCTGAACCTGCTAAAACATAGATTCTCAGATAATCAGTGCCCCGATAGGGATCGCTAAAAGTCCACCACAACAAACCAAGTATAGCAACCGCTGTTGGTAGCCAATAGCCATAACGAAAAACCTGTTTCCACAATGGCGACCATTCTTTACTCACATTAATCACTGCCTGAAAAACATAGGCATCGATCATTAGAAAAACCAAAATGAAAACAAACAGTGTCATGATTCGAGTGGTCATAAAAGAAATGATCGTCTTGAATTTACAAGACGATCATTTAAGAAATTTATTTTAAGCGACAAATTCTGATGGAGTTGTTTCTTCTGAAGAAGATTTGCGAATCCATACAATCAATCTGGCCAGACGTTCTTTGAGTTTCAATCGGAGCAAATACATCACAGGTACAAATATAAGGGTGAGGAACGTTCCAAATATAATCCCGAAAATCATCGTCCATGACATTGGTTTCCAGAAGGCAACGTTATCGCCACCAAAGAAAATGTGCGGGTTCAACTCTGTAAATAGTTTTGCGAAATCGATGTTGAGGCCAACTGCCAATGGTACCAAACCAAGCGTGGCGGCCATCGCGGTAAGCAACACAGGAGTCATACGGGTCTTACTTGCCTCGATGATTGCTTCTTTAACTTCAACACCTTGAGAAATTAATAAATCTGTAAATTCAACTAATAAGATTCCGTTTCGCACAACAATCCCTGAGAAGGCCAAAAGACCAACACCCGTCATAACAATCGAGATTTCCATTCTAAATAATGAGAACCCGATGAGCACCCCAATCAAGCTCAGGAAAATTTCTGATGTGATGATCACCGGTTTTAAAACTGAATTGAATTGCAAAACCAAAATCATAAAAATCAATCCGAGTGCAACTAGCCCTGCAGTTCCAAGGAAACTCATAGTCTCTGCTTGCTTTTCTTGTTCGCCAGTCATATTCAAAGTTACTCCATCGGGCAAGCTGAATGAGTTCATCGCTTCCTGAATCTGCGCAACCACATCGTTAGGTGTAAACCCACTCAACACATTTGAGCCAAGCGTAACAGTGCGTTTCTGATCGATCCTGCGGATACCTGCAAAACTGTTGGAGTATTCAATTTTCGCAAATGATGAAAGCGGTACTTGGCGTACTTGCCCACCCATGGTCATATCGCGAAAGGTAATGGGCAAGTTCATCAACGTGTTGATGTCGTTGCGCTGGCTTTCTTTGATGCGAAGTTGAATAGGATAGTCGTCATTGTCATCGCGGAATTTGGAAACTTCAAAACCATAGATTGCAGTGCGCAAAGCTCCGCCAATTTGTGCAGTCGAAATTCCTTCGCGATTAGCTTTTTCACGATCGATGCTAATTACGATCTCGGGTTTATTGCTTTCAAAATCCGATTTCAATTCTTCGACACCGGGAATCTGGAGAGAATCCAAATATTTTTTGGCACGATTAGATGTCGCAACCAGTACATCAAAGTTGTCAGCAGAGATTTCGATGCTGATCGGTTTACCAGTAGGAGGGCCACCTTTTTCCTGGTCAACCGAAATTTCAGCTCCCTTGATTCCCTTTACAGCGTCACGAATTTTGTCCAGATATAGAGCGGTTGACTGACCATTGCGTTTAGCGTAGGTAACAAACGCCACGGTTACTTTGCCAAGGTGAGGGCTTGAGTTTTTACCTCCTTCAAAAGGATTTTCGCTGGCACCAATTGCCACGTTAGAAATAATTGACTCAACAACCGGATTGGACGTACCAACAACCTTTGTCACTCTTTTTTCAATAATAGATGTAATGGAATCCGTCACTCTTTGATCCGTGCCAATGGGCATTTGGATGTAAGTGAAAATAAAATTCGGGTCGCCATGAGGGAAGAATACCACTGGTGGCTTGCGGATTCCGGTAAATATGATTGAGAAAATGAAGAGCACAATGACACCTGCCACTACAAACAACGGACGATATCTGTGCAGGTGCCAGCGAATAATATCTTTATAAAGGCTCTGCACTTTTGGCCAGGCTTTGGTTTGGAAACCAGAGATCACTTGCTCCAACACAAAGCGATGCAGAGAATAGATTGCAAAAATGAATAGAGTGAAATTGCCTACGCCTTTCGAACCGGAAATGTAAAACAGAAGAGCAATGGCGATGAAAATAACCCCTGTTATTTTATATCCTTTCGTGAATTTTTTTCTATTATGATCGTGGTCGTGCACGCCCATGAAGTCTGCTGCAAACACCGGATTCATAATGTAGGCTACCACTAATGAGGCAAGCAATGCAATGATCAACGTGATTGGCAAGAATTTCATAAACTCACCGATTGTGCCGGGCCAGAAGGCCAGGGGAACGAACGGAGCAAGTACTACTAATGTTCCTGACAATACAGGAAGGAAAACTTCACCGGCTGCAATCTTCGCAGCTTTACGAATGGGCACTTTGCCATTGTCAAATACACGATGCGTGTTTTCAATTACTACGATTGCATCATCAACCACTATACCAAGTGCAAGCAGGAATGAGAACAGCGTCATCAAATTCAATGTGAAGCCAATGGTTGGGAAAACAAGGAATGCAATGAAACTTGAAACCGGGACAGAAAGCCCAACAAAGATTGCATTGGTTGCGCCCATGAAAAACATGAGCACGATCGTAACTAAAATAAATCCAATGATGATTGTATTGATCAGGTCATGCACGGTAGTGCGGGTATTTACGCTCTGGTCGGCAGTGATGGTAACTTTTACACCCTTCGGTAAAATATTGTCTACAAAATCCTTTTTGATTTCTTCAATTTTATCGGCTGCATTGATCAGGTTTTGACCACCGCGCTTCACGATATTAAGGGTGATTACATTCTTACTATCAAGACGAGCAAAGCTTTCTTGCTCCTTGTGCGAGTCGATTACCTCGGCAACATCTTTCAAATAAATTTTTCCGCCTTTGATTGAACCAATAACAGTGTTGCCTATCTGCTCGGCATTAGTGTATTCGCCATTTACGCTGAGAGAGCGTTTCATCCCATCCACTGAAAGTTGGCCTCCTGAAATAATTTTATTTTCAAAATTGATAGCACTTGAAATATCATCCAAGCTCACACCGGCCAGCGCAGCCTTGAACATGTCAACATTAATCTGGATCTCGCGATCGAGCGCGCCTACAATATCTACCCTGCGAATCTCACCTAATGTCTCGATGCGGTCTTGCATCTGGTCGGCATATTTTTTCAAGGTCTTCAGGTCGTAATCACCTGAAAGGTTAACGTTCATGATTGGCATTTCAGAAAAATCAATGTCAATCACTTGCGGCTCGTTTGGCAAACTTGAAGGTACAGGAGGCAAGTCCGTTTTGGCTTTGTCCACGGCTTCCTGAACTTCACGTTTTGCTTCACTCACTTCGATATCAGTATCAAACTCAATGATCACGTTCTAGAAATCCTGTACTGAATTGCTGGTTATTTTTTTAATGCCGGCAATCGACTTTACTTGTTTTTCGATCTGCTTAGTCACTAAGTTCTCTACATCTTCAGGCGAAGCGCCAGGAAAAACCGTAGCCACATAAATTTGTGGCAACACAATCTCAGGGAAATTTTCTTTTGGCAAACTATTGAATGTCATCATGCCTGCGAGACAGATGATGGCCGTAGCCACATATATCGCCACCTTATTGTCGACAGACCAACTGGTGGGTTTAAATTCTTTTTCGGTGTCTTTCATTTGAGATAACGTTAATCGTTATTAGTTAATCGTTTAGTTCTTGACGAGTTCGCCATCGTTGAGTCCTTGATAGCCAACCGTAATGACTTTGTCGCCAGCCTGCAGTCCTGATTTGACTTGAGCAAAGTTTCCGTAAACACCTTCTATTTCAACCACTTTTCTACGAGCAACAAGATTTTTGCCATCACTTTCAGCAACATAAATTATTTTTTGGCCATTAATGTCTTGTACCACATTCACAGGAACGCAAAGTGCATTAGGTTCAGTATGGAATATGATTTTCAATACTGCAGTCATATTAGGTCTTAAATAAGAAGCAGAAGGAAGTTTCACTTCTATTGGAAATGAACGTGTCAATGCGTCTATGTTACGACCTACGAACGATACATTGGCATTTATACTCTTATCCAAATCAGAGAATACAACCGTTGCCTTATTTCCTTTTTGTATTGTTGTAATGTAAGCTTCAGACACTTTTGCAGAGGCTTTCAGATCATTGGTATTGATCACCCTGAAAACAGGCAGACCTGGCATTACATTCTCGCCTACTTTGATGTTGACAGCTTCAACAGTTCCGCTGATAGGTGCCTTGATTTTTGTCATTTCATTTTGCTCTTGCAAAGTGGCAAGCCTGCGCTCTAAACCTTCTTTATTCGTTTTTGCCTGAAGGAATTGAACTTCGGTTCCAATCTTTTGATCCCACAAATTTTTCTGACGATCATAAACTGTGTTAGCCAATTCGAGATTGGATTTCAGTTCGTCAATATTTCGCACAATCAATGAATTATCGATTTGAGCAAGCGTTTGACCTTGGGAAATAACCTCACCCTCGCGAGTATAAACATGGGTAACAACCCCACCGGTTTTGGCTCCCATTTGGATGTTGTCGATCGCGACAATGCTTCCCTGGGTTTGAACAAAATGATCAAATGAACGCGGAGCAAGCTCAACTACATTTATTTCTTTCATTTTCACTTTGGGTGCGGCATCAGGATTCTCTTTCTCGATTTCTTTTTGAAGCGCTTCAATTTTTTTGGTAATCTCAACTTGTTCTTTTTTCAAAGCTTCGAGTTGCGAACTTTTATTTTCTGGCTTCCCGCTGCAGGCGGATAAAAGTGCAATCAAAATAACCGCACTTGAGTTTTGGATGTTAAGTAAAGATTTCATTTTCGGTATATCGTTGAGTTGTTATTAATTTTTGTTTTGAGTTTGCGGTAAGAGTTTTCCATATGCTTTGTCCAGATCTACTTTAGCGACCATGGCGTCAAATAAGGAGTTGTAATAGTTCGTCTGAGATTGACGAAGACTATTTTCTGCGTCAACCACTTCCAGGTTTGAGCCCACGCCTTGCTGATATTTGATTTTTGTAACCCGAGCTACTTTTCCAGCTAATTCCATATTCGCCTTTTGTGATGTGAGTGATGATAAGGCATTTTCAAAGTTGGCAGACGCTTGTTTTGTCTCGAGTGCAATGCCCTGTTTCAAATTCCTAAAACCATTTTCGATCTTCAGCAGGTTTAATTTCTCCTGTTGAATTCTTTGGTGACGTTGAAAGCCTGTAAAGAGTGGGATATTCACATTGACGCCAAATTGCGAATAACTATACCATTTATCAGGTCCAAGAGTGCCGTTATCAGAGTAATTAGTGTTTGTCTTAAAAAGCCCTGCGATATCACCAGATTGCGTGTTGTATCCCAAATTTCCAAAGGCAGAAATTGTTGGCAACGCGCCAGAATAAAGATTCTTGACATTTAGTTCTTGCAGACGTTTATTAGTCTCAAGAACCTTATAGTCCGGACGGGTTTTATAATCCCAATCCTTTTCATAGGCATCACTATTCGCCTCCACTTTTATTTCCTGGATGTCACCTACCACGTTTATTGGTTGATCCATTGGGTAATTCATTTGAAATTTTAATAACTCAGAACTCAACTCGTTTAGTTTTAAAAACTTGTCTCTCTCAGCTACTAAATTGTTATAAGTCACTTGAATTCTGTCAACATCAATACTTTCAGTAAACCCATTTTTATTTAATGCGATGGTATTCTTCAATAAAGAGTCAACTCTAGCAATATTATTAGTAAACAGGCTGGCCCTTTCTCGGTTAATTAGAACATTGTAGTAAGCCTTCGTGACTTGTTGGATTACTTGCTCCTTGGTTTGAAGTGCAGTCTTTTCGGAAAGTTCCTTATAGGTTCTCGAAGCCTGCAGCCCAACAATATAAGAGCCGCTAAAAATTAGTTGGTTTACCGTAAGTGTTGCTGTAGCGGAATTTTTTAATTGAAAAAAATTCTGAGCAGCTATAACATCTCCTGGTTTTAGACCTTGAGCCGCTGAAGGGTCAAGTTTAATAAAACTACTCTTACTAGTGTCATAACGGGTGAAGAACCTCTGTAATTTCTCGTTGTGCACCACATTTCCGGTACCCGAAATTTGAGGAAGGCCTAGCCCAACGGTTTCTCTTACTTTTGCGGTTGCAATACGCTGATCGAGGTATGAATTTTGTGCACTGATCGAATTCTTAAGCGCGTAATCAATACACTGATCCAACGTAAAGGATTGGGACTGTTGCTCCTGTTGTGCATTCGCAATGGAAGCAACGGCAATCAGTGCGATGAGTAAAGTGGTTTTATATAACTGCTTCATTAGATAATTGTTTGTGATTGTTCTCTTTGTATTTTTGGTAAAGTTTTTTTCCTTTTTCAGTGCACAGTCCAAACACGAAATGCTCAAAGACCAGGCTCTGCACTTCAGCAACATTAAATTTGTCGCGCGGAAAAATTTGTTCATCGCAGCAAAGCTGAATCGTGGCTACCCGCAATTGTGCAAAAATCTCCGCATTCACTTCGCGGATGTGACCGTCTTTAATGCCCTGCTCGATATTGCGCACAATCGAACTATGAATAAAATTGTTTTTGTATTCCACCCATTCACTCCACGCTTTCGGATGAAATTTTTGAATATCGAAAAGGAGGGATGGGTTTTGCTCTTCAATGTGTCTGCGTAGTGTCAAACCGATTTTGTGCAGTTCATCAATCGAGTTTTCTGATTGCTTATTAATGTCATCGTAGATTTTCTGATTAGCTTTCAGGTGCGCTTGTGTCACCATTGTTACCAGTTCGTCTTTGTCAACGAAGTGTTGGTACAATGTCTTTTTGGATACGGATAAATGTCTTGCAATGTCATCCATAGAAATGCTTCGGATACCGTATTTTGTAAAGAGGTCTGCTGCCCCTTTCAGAATCTTATCTTTTGTTTGAGTTTCTTCCATATAGACGTTTGGTTTGCTCCAATATGGACGCAAAACTATGGAAACTTATTTTAAGTTCAAAGTTTCCATAGTTTCGTTAAACGCCTTTTTTAGCTTAGGGTTGGCTTTTTAGGAAAAAATTTCTGTTATTTTTTCTAACGAATTGACCTTTACGCATTTGGTGTGCTTGTTTTCTCACCTGACGACCGTTCGCCCCAGCCGCACCATTTCTCCTTCATTTTTTGCTTAAATCTCTCACGGTCTTCCATACTCATCCTGTTCCATCTTTCTTTCCAGTACGGTCTCCAATGACCTCCATGTCCGTAATGTTTTTTACCAAAACTCCAGAAAAGAATTTTACTCAATATCAGCAAGCCGAGTGCCTGCCAAAATGTAATCACAGGTCCATGAAACAATTCAGGCACAAGCCAATTCCATAAACTCATGGTGATAAACCCTACCACGGCAATAGCCAGCGGAACAAACACTATTATCGCAAGCACAATCCGAATTCCACGTTTCATATCTTTATTATTTAAAATTCATTATTCAATATTTCAAGTTCACAAGGGCCAAAGCCCTAGTCCCCAACAACATCATCATAAAACTTTTTCAATCTCTTTCTCAATGCAAGGATGGCATAGCGTTTTCGTGAAAGCAAAGTATTGATCGATACACCAGTCTCTTCTGAGATTTCACGAAAGCCCTTTTCTTCAATTTCATTTTGAATAAAGATTTCTCGCTGATCTGCCGGAAGTTCTGCCAGGGCATCGGTAATTTCATCCCAGATTGCTTCGCGAAGCAATGTCGACTCAGGACTGCTATCAAGGTCAGGCAAAATTTCCTGGAGTGTGAGCGGAGTGTCATCGTCTTTGCCACTCACCAACTCAAAGTCGGCTCGCTGCGGACGAACGGCATCTCTGCGATAGCGATCGATGATCTTGTTGCGCGCCACACTATACAACCAGGAAGTTGCACGATCAATCGACTCAATCGCTTCAAAGCCTGATACGAACTGGTAGAACACATCCTGAAGAATATCCTCCGCCTCCTCCACCGATGACACGCGGCTTCGGATAAATCCGAGCAGTTTGTCTTTTTCCTTCAGGAATGTGTTCTGCTGTATCTGTGACATGGCCAGGTCCATCGTCCGCATCATTTGGTTGTAGAGACGGGAGGAGGTAAGATTTTATTGTAAAAAGAAATTAAAATTTCTGTAAAGATGGAAAATCTAAGGAATGAATGCATCCATTAACTGTAGTTCACAGAGATTCTTCAACAATGACTTTTTCTGATTTCATTCCGCGAAAAATCCTTAACTTGATCACTTAAGATTTAATCAAACGTTATGGCTAGTAAAGTGAAAGATAAGATTTATAAGTTGCTGGAAACCATAAAAGATGAGGGAACATTGATGAAAGTAATGGAAGATATTGCTTTTTATTCATCCAAAAAAGATGTGACTGAGGGCCTCGATGAAAATCAATTGAAGGAACTGGAAGTTGCAATGACAGAAGCCGATAATAACCAAGTGATCAAGTGGCAGGATTTTAAGAAAGAGCTTGGTGAATGGAAAAGAAAGTAGTAATCACGCAGAGGTTTCGCAACCACACCTATAGTATATATAAACACCTGATTAAAAACTTCTCTTCCAAAACTGCTTTTCTTTTTTTGGAGAAAATTGAGGAGAGGATTGAATTGCTATCGAAGCATCCAACCATTGGAAAGCAATCTTTCAAGAAGAAAGGCGTGCGAAGCATTTTGCTTACCCCTCACAATCTGATTTACTATCGGATAAAAAAAAGTAGGATCGAGATTTTGTGCCTATTTGATGTGAGACGGAGTCCAGAAAAAAAACCTTATTAAATTGTCGAACTTTTGTGATGCGATGCACAATTGATTACGGTGAAAGCAAACTCTTCTACTATAAATATGGAGTAGGGCAGAAGGCGATTTTACTTTTTCATGGATTTGGTCAGGATCATACTGCTTTTAGTTCATGGATCGAAGTTTTGAAAAATGACTACACCGTTTATTCGTTCGATCTATTTTTTCATGGTGAAAGTGTTTGGGTAAGTCCCAACGCTCTCGCAAAGGAGGATTGGAAAAATATAATCGAACTTTTCTTACAGAAAGAGAAAATCAACCACTTCGAATTGGCTGGTTTTAGCATGGGTGGGAAGTTTGTACTCTCAACACTTGAATCTTTTCCCGACCGAATAAAGAAAATAGCACTGGTTGCCCCAGATGGAATCAAGGTCAACTTTTGGTATAGGTTAGCAACCTATCCCTTTTTGATGCGAGCATTATTTGAAAGCTTTGTTTCCAAGCCAAAAGTATTCTTTACGCTTGCAAGAATTCTGGAATCTTTGGGCTTGATCAATAAATACCTGCTTCGGTTTGTGATGGTTCAAATGGATACGGAAGAAAAGCGAAAGCGTGTTTATTGTACGTGGATTATTTTCAGTTGTCTCAAATTCGACATGAAGCTTGTTGCCAAGTTGCTTAATGAAAAAGTAATTCCCTTGAAAATCTTCGTAGGCAAATTTGATAAGGTTATTCCGGAGAAGGACATGCAGCGACTGCTGAAGTATGTTCCACTTGGCAAACTTGAAATTCTTGAGACAGGCCACAATAATCTCATTGATAAAGCGATCGAATTTTTTTAAACTGGCGATGAAAAATTACTTCCCCATGAAAATAATATTCTGTTTTCTTTTGCTGCTAGGTGTAACGGCATCGGCACAAGATCTTTCTTTGTACCAAAAGAAAGAGTTTAAGTTGTCTGAAAAAACGATGCCCTACCGAATTCTCTTTCCCGAGAATTATGACCGAACCAAAAAATATCCTCTTGTACTTTTTCTTCACGGAGCTGGTGAACGAGGAAATGATAACGAAAAGCAACTGACGCACGGTGCTAAATTGTTTCTTTCGCCTGAGGCTCGAAAAGATTTTCAATCCATCGTGATTTTTCCGCAGTGTAGAGCCGAAGGCTTTTGGGGCAATGTAAATATTGATCGCACTAAAACTCCATTGGTATTCGACTTTGATTATTCCCAGCCGGCAACTGATCAGCTTGAGATCGTTATCACATTGCTTAAAAAAATTATCAAAGAAGAAAGTGTGGACAAGAAGCGAGTTTATATCACAGGTCTTTCTATGGGTGGCATGGGCACGTTTGAGGCGGTGTATCGCTTTCCTAAACTATTCGCGGCAGCGCTTCCAATTTGCGGAGGTGGTGATAGTAAACATTATATTAAAGGGGTAAAAGCAATTCCGTTCTGGATTTTTCATGGTGCTGATGATGCCGTAGTGAATGCGAAGTATTCTCGCGAAATGGTCGAGAAATTGAAATCGATTGGAGTTAATGTCAAATATTCAGAATACCCGGGGATAAACCACAATAGTTGGGACAATGCTTTTGCAGAACCTGAATTTTTGAAATGGATATTTTCGAATAAAAGGAAGTAAAAATCCCTGTGGCTTGCGGGGAGTTTTTTACTTGTATTTGAAATGATAGCCAACGCTGAAAAGCACAGATGGCAACTCAGTTTTTCTGACCCCTAAATTTTTTAGATTTTGAACATCACTGTCGTATGAGTCTGGCCGGAAGGGGATGATCAATTCGAAATGCCAGTAGTTGCCGGCATGTTTCTCGGGTTTACTGATGAACCCCAGGCCAATCGATGTACCATAATAAAGTTTATTGTATTGGGCATCAGCGGTATAGATTCCTGAATTGAATCCGTACATACCACTGACGGTGGGCACAATTTTTTCATAACTGTCCTTTGATTGGATACGGACGATTGCCCCAACGTTATAGCCCGCGCCTATAAGAGCGTATCCGCCAGATGCAAAAAGGCTAACATTTGCAATAGGAGAGTAACTGACGCGCGCGCCAATCCCTCCATAGTCGGAGCCAAGACCACCACCAAAGCTCACCACTTCTTTACTGTTAACAGTCGGATGTCGTTGTATAGGATGCCGCTTTTGTGCTTGACCGAAATGCCAGGTCGTTAGTAAAATAAGGAAGAATGAGAAACGATGGATCATAGAAGAGTACAAAGATGAATATTTGAAGTAAAAATTCTTAATCCATAAAATTCATACTAATTTTGGGCTTACCTTTTCTCACATGATCGTTTTTTTCCGCGCCAGCGGTATCATTTATGCGGTAAGTGCAAACCGCGCCTTTGATGTTCTAGATTACGAAAAATTGACTTGGCTTTTTGGTGGGGCTAAACCACTTCCCGAAAAGGAAATCAAAGGATTTTTTATAGGCCCTCGCAAGGAAATGGTGACTCCGTGGAGTACGAATGCAGTGGAGATCACACAAACTATGGGCATCGGTGACATTTTGCGCATGGAAGAGTTTTTTGAAGTGAAAGATGCGAATGCTCTCCACGACTCTATGCTGCAGCGGGTTTACACTTTGCTTGATCAGGAGATGTTCACCATTCATCATACGCCTGAACCAATTTTAGAAATAGAAGACCTTGCCGCATACAACGAAAAAGAAGGTCTTGCCTTAAGTAGTGAAGAAATTGAATATTTAAAAGATGTAAGCTGGAAACTTGGTCGAAGGCTTACGGATAGCGAGGTATTTGGGTTCTCACAAGTAAACAGCGAGCACTGCCGCCATAAAATTTTCAATGGCACTTTCGTTATTGATGGAAAAGAAAAGGAGTCAACCCTTTTTCAGTTGATCAAGAAAACATCGAAAGAAAATCCCAACTATATTGTTTCTGCATACAAAGACAATGTAGCTTTCATTAAAGGCCCGAAGATCGAGCAGTTTGCTCCCGCAAGACAAGACGTTCCTGATTTTTTTGAAACAAAGGAATTCGATTCAGTCATTTCCTTAAAAGCAGAGACACATAATTTTCCGACAACAGTTGAACCCTTCAATGGCGCGGCCACAGGTTCAGGTGGAGAAATTCGCGACCGGCTTGCAGGCGGCAAAGGTTCATTGCCACTGGCAGGCACAGCCGTTTACATGACTTCTTATCCTCGACTTGAGGGAGGAAGACCATGGGAGAAAAAATTTGACGAACGCAAATGGCTGTACCAAACGCCTCTCGAAATTTTAATCAAAGCATCTGATGGCGCAAGTGATTTTGGAAACAAATTTGGGCAACCACTGATTTGTGGAAGCGTCCTTACGTTTGAACATTTTGAAAACGAAAAAAAATTAGGCTTCGATAAGGTGATCATGCTTGCAGGCGGAATAGGTTTTGGAAAGGAGAAAGACAGCCTGAAAGAAAAGCTGAAGCAAGGTGATAAAATTGTCATGTTGGGTGGAGACAATTACAGGATCGGCATGGGCGGTGGAGCAGTTTCTTCGGTAGCAACCGGAGAGATGAGCAACACTATTGAACTCAATGCAATTCAACGCTCCAACCCTGAAATGCAAAAGCGTGTGATGAACGCTATTCGTGCCATGGTGGAGCTGGATGTTAATCCCATTGTCTCTATTCATGATCATGGAGCTGGCGGTCATCTCAATTGCTTTTCAGAATTGCTTGAAGAGACGGGCGGTATCATCAATATCGATCAACTTCCGGTAGGCGATCCGACTTTATCTGATAAAGAAATTATCAGCAACGAGTCGCAAGAGCGGATGGGCTTAGCCATCACCGAAAAAAATGTGGAAACGCTCAAAAAGATCGCGGAGCGTGAGCGCGCGCCAATGTATGTGGCAGGTACAGTCAGTGGCGATCATAAATTAATTTTTTCTGATTCAAAGGATGGATTAAGGCCAATCGACTTAAAAGTCGAGAACCTTTTTGGTTCTTCTCCGAAAACAATCATCACAGATAGATCATTGGAGAGCTCCTTTGGTGAAATAAAGTATCGGCAAGAAAAATTGGAAGAGTACCTCACCCAAGTTCTGCAACTTGAAGGAGTGGCCTGTAAAGATTGGTTGACCAACAAAGTGGATCGTTGTGTCTCAGGAAAAGTTGCAACGCAGCAAACATGCGGTGCCATTCAACTTCCGTTGAATAATGTAGCTGTAATGGCCCTGGATTTCTCAAGTCATAAAGGTGTGGCAACTTCAATTGGTCATGCGCCTGCTGCCGCCTTGGTTGATCCTGCTGCGGGAAGCAAACTCGCGATTGCAGAAGCGTTGACTAATTTAGTTTGGGCTCCACTCACGCACGGACTGAAAGGTGTTTCGCTTAGCGCGAATTGGATGTGGCCGGCAAAGAATGAGGGAGAGAATTCAAGATTGTACAAAGCAGTAGAGGCAGTGAGTGATTTTGCCTGCAAACTCGGCATCAACATTCCGACTGGAAAAGATTCCCTCTCGATGGCCCAAAAGTATCCTGATGGCTCCGTGGTTCTTTCTCCGGGCACGGTGATCATTTCAGCAGTGGCTGAAGTAGAGGACATTCGAAAAACGGTTTCACCTGATCTGAAAAATGTTTCTGGTTCAAAAATTATCTATATCGATTTCTCGAAAGATGAATTGAGGTTGGGTGGAAGCAGTTTTGGTCAAATAATGAATTGCCTGGGAGAAAGTGCGCCAACTATTCGTGACGAAAAGTATTTTGCAAAAGCTTTTGAAGCGGTTCAACAACTCATCAAAGGAGATTTGATTTTGGCGGGACACGATATTTCTTCAGGAGGATTGATCACTACTCTATTGGAGATGTGTTTTCCAACAGTCAATACGGGCATCGATCTGAATGTATCACTACTTGGACATGACCTAATCAAAATTCTTTTTGCCGAAAAGTGATTGGTAAAGTAGTTGAAAAAGCACAGTTGTCCATTGGCGATCAACTTTTGGCCATTCACCAATTAAGAGAGAAATGGTTCCATACTTCCTACTTACTCGACAAAATCCAAAGACCGAAAGGTCACGCAGAAAAACGCAAGGAAAATATTTTCAAGCAAACGCTTAAGTACAAATTTCAAAAACGATTTGACGGAAAGCTTTCCACCTACGGGCTGGATCCAAAGCGAAAAAGTAAATCGGGGATCAAGGCGGCAATCATCCGCGAGAAAGGAGTGAATAGCGATCGTGAGATGGCCTACGCTCTTTACCTTGCTGGCTTCGATGTAAAAGATGTGCACATGACCGATCTGGTATCTGGCCGTGAAGATTTGAGTGAAGTGAACCTCATCGTTTTTGTGGGTGGTTTTTCAAACAGTGATGTGCTCGGTGCGGCTAAAGGGTGGGCGGGAGCATTCTTGTATAATCCAAAAGCAAAGGCCGCGCTTGATAATTTTTACAAACGCAATGATACGTTGAGTCTTGGGGTTTGCAATGGTTGTCAATTGATGATGGAGCTTGGATTACTCTATCCCGAGTGGCAACAAAAAATGCATCACAATGAATCGGGAAAATTCGAATGCGGGTTTATTTCTGTCACGATTCCTGAAAACAATTCGGTTATGTTGAAGAGCTATGCCGGTGCGCAATTAGGAGTCTGGCTCGCGCATGGTGAAGGACAATTCAAGCTACCGAAAGACTTATCGCTTTATAGTATAGCTGCTAAGTACACTTACACGGAATACCCTGGCACGCCCAACGGCTCTGATCTTGCGGTTGCTGCCCTCTGCTCTAAAGATGGACGGCACCTGGCAATCATGCCTCACATTGAGCGAAGCTTATTCCCATGGAACTGGCCTCATTACACACGTGAAAAAAAGGTGGATGAAGTTGGCCCGTGGATGGAAGCTTTTGTGAATGCGAGAGATTGGGTAATCAAAAATAAGTAGCGTTTTGCATGTAAGAAAAATCGCAAAATCTCAGCTATTTATCCGAGTAAAAATCTTTACTAATGTGAAAAACATTCGCTTATTTTGAAGCAAAGTAATGTTTAACTTAAATTGTCATAAATGAAAAACTTTAGCAAACTAGTATTCACAGTTCTGTTTGTATTGGCTGTAGCACCTGCATTCTCTCAATTCTCTGCTGGTCTTGACCTTGCGATACCAAATGGGAGCTGGTCAGATTTTTGGGGCACAGGATTTGGTGCTTCTGTACGGTATGAGGCCCCTATTCAGGAAAAGTTAAACTGGACTGCATCAGCAGGATTTATTTCTTTTAGTGGAAAGAGCTACAATTTTGGTGGTTTCGGTAGTATAACTGCCCCAAGCGAAACGATAATACCTGTTACTGGAGGTGTTAAGTATTATTTTCAAAAGAGCAATGGCGGTTTTTATGGTGCAGCAGATCTTGGTTTTTTCATTGCAAACAATAGTGCGGGTACTAAGTTTGGTTTCTCACCAGGAGTGGGTTATCGTTTGGAAAAATTTGATTTCGCATTCCGTTTCAACGCAGTTTCAGATCTTAATTACCTTGGCCTAAGGGCTGCATATATTTTTCCCGGCAAATAATTATTTTAATATTCTTAAATGACAAGGCCGCCAAGTAGCGGCCTTGTCATTTTTAGTACGCTTTGTTATTGCAACTATTTAAACGAAGTTGAGTTATGATTACGCCAGATTATGATACACATTTTGTACGTCATCATCTTCTTCGATAGCCTCAATGCACTTGAGAACCTCGTCTTGCTCAGCTTCGCCCAATTCTTTGGTTGTTGTTGGAATGTACTGAAGCGATGAGCTTTTTGCTTCCAGTTTTTTACTTTCTAGAAACTTTAGAAAATGACCGAAGTCGGCAAACTTCGTGTAAACAGTAATTTCTTCTTCGTCTTGTTGGATGTCCTCAGCTCCTCCATCAATCAAGTCAAGTTCAAGCTCGGCAAGATTTAATTTAGCAGGATCAAATTTAAAAACACCTTTTCGCTCGAACATAAATGCTACTGAGCCTGAATTGCCCATGTTGCCGCCATTTTTTGAAAAATGCAAACGTACATTGGCAACGGTTCTTGTGGGATTATCGGTAGCACATTCTACTACTACGGGTACACCGTGAGGAGCATATCCTTCGTAAACCACTTCCTGAAAATCTTTTTCCTCTTTGGAAGATGCGCGCTTGATAGCTGACTCTACTCGGTCTTTTGGCATATTCAATCCTTTGGCGTTTTGAATCGCCATCCGCAGTTTTGGATTATTGTCAGGATTTGGACCTGCTTGTTTTACGGCAATGGCAATGTCTTTCCCGATGCGCGTAAAGGCTTTGGCCATCTTGTCAAAGCGGGCAAACATCTTATGCTTTCTCTTTTCAAATATGCGTCCCATGAAATGAATGAATTTGTGAGCGGCAAAAATAGCAAAATGTTTTGCCACGGATAGCACAGATGGACTCAGATTTGAACTCTCCCTTTTGGGATCAATATATTTGTGTGAATCTGTGTAATCTGTGGCAAGAGTTGGATGCGTAAATCCTTTAAGCTATTTTTGATTTAAACTAAACCAATCTGTTATGTCAAAAGGTCAAGACAAAAAGAAAGAGGAAAAAAAGAAGCCTACTAAAACGTTAAAAGAAAAACGCGCTGAAAAAAGAGCCAAACGGGAAGGGAAGAGTTAAGTCTTTGAAGACATGAAGCCTCTATTTGTTGTACTTTATTTTCTTATACAAGGAGAAATTCCGTTCAAAAATTCCGATGAATTTCTGGTTAAAATAGATATAAAGTTCAAACAAAAGCCATCTCGTGTTGATCAAAATACATTTTCACCCGATGGCGAGAGATTGGATCGGAGGATAGGGGAAGCAGTTGCTTTTTTGGTTGTAAATATATCACAAGTGAAAATCCTTGATGATGAGCTCAAAATTCAGGTAGTCGACTCAAAGGGCAAAAATTTATTTAAAAAGAAAACCACTCCTGTGCCCGAAATTAATTTTGAAATGGGATTTGTAGATGACCTAAAAAAAGGCGTCACCAGTAATGAGATCACTGTGTATTTTCTTTCCTCCGAAAAAAAAGAATTGCGAAAAATAGTTTGCGCAGTACTCCCAGATGGCACTTTCGAAGTGAACGGAAAATGGCATGGCAAATTCTAAAAGTTTTGTTAATTCCTTGAATATATTTTCAACGGTTCAGTACCGCCAATCTTTTTTCGGTTAATTCGCACAAAAAGAATCATGCGAATTTTATTAGCGATAGTGTGCTTGCTCCATCTCACGGTTTCAAGCGCTCAAAATAATAGGCAGCCGAGCGCTTCAGAAATAAAGTTGAAATTAAAAAAGCTAAACTTCCTTGGGTCGGTTTTGTATGTTGCGGCTCATCCGGATGATGAGAATACTCGGGCTATTTCCTATTTTATCAGTGAACAACTTGCAGCAACTGCTTACTTGTCAATGACTCGTGGCGATGGCGGACAAAACCTGATTGGCTCTGAAATTCGTGACCAACTTGGTTTGATCCGCACGCAGGAATTGCTCGCTGCGCGAAAGATTGATGGGGGGCAACAATTTTTCACAAGAGCGAATGATTTTGGGTATTCCAAAAATGCAGCGGAGACCTTTGAAATCTGGAACAAGAATGAAATCCTCTCTGATGTAGTTCGCGTTTATCGTCAGTTTCAGCCTGATGTGATCATTACGCGCTTTCCTCCCGATGAGCGAGCAGGTCACGGCCATCACACGGCCTCAGCGATTCTGGCGCAAGAAGCCTTTGAATTAAGTGGAGATGCAAATTCATTTCCTGATCAGGCGAAAGAATGCACTGTGTGGCAACCGAAACGATTGTTTACCAACACAGGTCGCTGGTGGAACCAAACAATCAATGAAAAAACACCGGGGGTGATTACGATAAACATTGGTGCCTATAACCCATTGCTAGGCAAGTCATATTCGGAAATTGCGGCAGAGAGTCGCACCCAACATAAAAGTCAAGGATTTGGATCATCGGGAAGAAGGGGTGATGCGCCTGAATATTTTGAATTTGTGAAAGGAGAAAAATCTACTTCAACGATTTTCGATGGCGTAAATACCACCTGGTCGAGGATAAAAGGCGCTGAAAAAATTCCTTCATTGGTTAATGAGGCTGTTATCAAATTCAAAGATGAAGACCCTTCGGCCACCATTCCTGCTCTTTTAAAAATAAGAAACTCTGTCAGCGCGTTACCTTCATCAGTTTGGAAGACCAGAAAATTGAATGAAGTCAACCGATTGATTCAAGATTGCCTTGGGCTTTTTGCTGAGGCAACAGCTGATAGCTTTTGGTCACCGCCAGGAGGAAAAATCAAAGTGGCATTTGAGGTAATTAATCGAAGTGGGGCAACGGTTTCACTTAATCAGATTTCCTCAATCAACTTGTCATTTGACAGTGCATTCACTTATGATTTGAAGAAAAATGTTTTGTTGACTTTGAAATCGGAGAGGAAGCTGAATGAGAATCTGGGTTATTGTGATCCTTATTGGCTTCATAAGGATCACACACTTGGATTGTTTACGGTCAGCGATCCTGCGTTGATAGGAACTCCGGAGAATAGGCCGGCAATTTCATTTGATTTCACGTTCTCTATGAACAATGAAAAGTTTGTTGTTCAGGCTCCACTGATTTATAAAGTAACTGACCCCGTGAAAGGTGAAGTAACTCGACCTTTTGAAATTGTTCCGCAAGTTTTTGTCAACTTAGACAAACCTGTTTACATATTTTCCGATCAATCACCGCGTGATGTTCACGTAATCTTGAAATCAGCAAACAGCAACTGTTCGGGCAAATTAGAATTGAAACTTCCTCTTGGATGGAAATCAGACCCTGAGTTTTATTCATTCGAAATAAAAAAGAGGGGGGAAGAGCAGCAATTTACTTTTAAGGTGTTGCCAGGAAGTGAAGAATCGACAACTTCAATCGGTGCCGCGGCTACCATCGACTCAAAAGAATTTCATCAATCATTGCAAACCATTCAGTACGATCATATCCCTACGCAGACATTGTTGCCAGAAGCAAAGTCAGAGGCATTGCGATTGAATTTGAAAAGAGATGGAAACGTAATTGGTTACATCAAAGGTGCTGGTGATGAAATCCCTTCGACCCTTCGAAATATTGGCTACGAGGTTTGGGAAATGAAGGATGAAGAAGTTACTGCTCCCAATCTTAGAAAAGTGGATGCCATAGTTTTAGGTATTCGTGCACTCAACACAAATGACCGTATCCGTCACTTCATGCCAACACTCCTCGATTTTGTAAAGAACGGAGGAACGATGGTGGTGCAATACAACACTACTTCGGATTTGGAAATTGATAAGGACAAATTTTCGCCATTCCCGATCACTATGTCACGCGACAGAGTCACTCAAGAAAACAGCGAGGTGCGGATTTTGAAACCAGATCATCCGTTGCTGAATTACCCAAACAAAATTACGGTGAAAGATTTTGATGGATGGGTGCAAGAGCGAGGATTGTATTTCCCGTCTGCCTGGGCACCTGAGTACGAGTCTTTGTTGTCGATGAATGACGCTGGGGAACTAGCTCGGGACGGGAGCTTACTTGTTGCTGATTATGGAAGCGGCCATTACATCTATACTTCCCTTTCTTTTTTTCGCGAATTGCCTGAAGGTGTTGCTGGAGCCTACAAACTGTTCACCAATCTTGTCTCCATGAGAAAAAAGGATGGACCTGCAGAAGTAAAAGTCAAATCGAAATGACAGAAGAAAAACCACCTGTGTTTCAGTCATGGCAAACATGGTACTGGTTGGTACTTTCAGTTATGCTTGCCCAAGTAATCGTGTACTTTCTTGTCACTAATTCCTTTTCATGAGCGGCATAGATTGGCTGGTGCTTTTTGGCACTCTCGCATTCATTGTTTTGTATGGAACATGGAAATCGCGAGGCGTCAAGAGTGTTGAATCTTTTTTGAAGGGCGACCAACAATTAAAATGGTGGATGGTCGGTATTTCAATCATGGCCACACAAGCGAGTGCTGTTACATTCCTTTCCACACCGGGTCAGGCGATTGAAGACGGCATGAGATTTCTCCAATTCTATTTTGGTTTGCCTTTGGCCATGGTAATCATCTCAGTTACCATGGTACCCATTTATTACAGACTGAAAGTTTACACGGCCTACGAATACCTTGAAACTCGGTTTGACTTGAAAACACGAACACTTGCAGCGATTTTGTTTTTGATTTTACGAGGACTTTCAGTGGGCATCACTTTGTTTGCCCCTTCCCTCGTTTTGTCTTCCGTTTTGGGCTGGAATATTTTTTTCACCACGGTGCTAATTGGTATTCTCGTAATTATCTATACCGTTTCCGGAGGAAGTAATGCAGTAAGCATCACGCAGCGTCAGCAAATGGCTGTTATCATGGGAGGAATGATACTGGCCGGAGTTATTGCATATTCACTTTTGCCATCAAGTATTTCGTTTGGAAAAACAGTTCGTATTGCTGGGGAACTTGGCAAGCTCAATATTGTCACTACGAATTTTAGCTGGAGCGATCGTTTTAATATCTGGTCCGGATTGTTTGCTTCTACTTTTCTTTTTCTATCCTACTTTGGCACCGATCAGTCGCAAGTGGCGCGCTACCTCGGTGGAAAATCATTAACGGAAAGCCGAATGGGTCTGATCTTCAACGGACTTCTCAAAATCCCGATGCAGTTTGTAATTCTCTTTATAGGTGTTTTAGTTTTTGTTTTTTACCAATTTAATCAACCACCAGTTTTTCATAATCAGGTTTTATTGAATCAGGCGAAGCAAACTGAGCAGGCAGGAAAGATCAATGAGTTAGAAAAAGAATTCAACAAAACTTTTTCCGATAAACAAAAAGCCGTTGATCAGTTGGTGGGAGGGATTAATAGTCAAAATAAAATTGAAATTAATGAAGCTAAATCGGTCTATCAAAACCATAAACTCAAAGAAGATAGTATAAGAGCCCAAATAAAAACAACAATTGCAAAAGCAATTCCGGCCGCAAAGACCCAAGACAAAGACTACATTTTTTTAAATTTTGTTTTGACTCATTTACCGCATGGGGTGGTTGGTCTTTTGCTGGCGGTTATGTTTTCTGCAGCGATGTCGTCTATGGCTTCTGAATTAAACGCACTTGCATCAACAACTATGATTGATATTTATCAGCGGGTGTTTAAACGCGAAGCTTCCTCTAAGCATTATTTAATTTCGTCTAAATTTTTTACGGTGATGTGGGCATTCATCGCTATGACTTTTGCGGCACTGGCCAATTTTGCCGAGAACCTCATTCAGTTCGTCAACATTGTGGGCTCGCTTTTTTACGGAACGATCCTCGGGATTTTTCTGGTGGCGTTTTATTTGAAGAGAGTAAAAAGCAATGCTGTATTCTGGTCAGCGATAGCTGGTGAAACAGTGGTTCTTATCTGTTACCGTTTTTATTACGATGAGATCGCCTTTTTGTATTATAACATCATTGGATGCTTGGTAGTGGTGGGTCTCTCGCTGATCCTTCAGCTAATTTTCGGGGAAAAAGAAAAGGCAACCGTTTAAGTTGCCTTCGCTCATGATATTTCATGAAAATTACTTCAGTGATTTCTGAAGATCTTCATTCATGTTAATGTAGTCGCGATTGTTGTCTTTCTTGGCATCTTCCCAGGATTTTTGTGATGCGGTTAGCGCTCCAGCTTTATCACCCAGAGCCTTATAGATCCGTGCCTTTTGATATTGCACCCAATAGAAAGTTGGATTCGCATCTGCTGCTTTGTCAATCCATTCTTTTGCTTGTTTCAAATCTTTTCCTGTTTCCAAATAGTAGACGGCAGATTGAAAGTAAGCGCTTGGGTTTACTTTTGTGCTCGCCTCGATTGACTTCATCACTTTTGCATCAAAGTCAACCCCGATGGAGAACTTTAACGAAGTGTTTTCCCACGCCATTTGGATTTTTGCCCACTTGCTGTCATCAGAAATATCTGTGATGTTGAATGTAAGGGTTTCAACTTTCTCGGTGAGTTTTTCTGATTTCACTTTGAAGTTTGCAGCTTCTTTGGTTTTGTCATAATGCTCTGTGTCACCACCGAGATCAAGATCCTTATACAATGAAACGGTCCACTCAGTAGCGCCCGGCCAGGTGAAGATCAAATATTTTCCTGCAGGTACTTTAATACCTTCAACAGTGACATCATCTGAAAACGAAATGATGGTGCCGGCATTAGCGCCAGTTCTCCAGATTTTGCCGAAGGGCTCAAGGAATCCCGCTCCTTCGCCAAAGATTTTCCTTCCTTTTACTCGTGGGCGAGAGTAATCAATTTTTACATCCGTCAGCCCAACAACTGTTGATACGGAACCTGCCGGGCTGGGGGCAGGAGCTTTTACCTGCGCGATTGAAGAAAGGCCAACCGCAACCAGGAATAAGGATAAAAATGTTTTCATAGTGAATTTGTTTTAAGTCGCGACAAAATTAGAATAGTTTAGAGCCGAATTTACTTTTTAACATTGCTTTAACAAAATCGATGCGGCTTACTTCTGATTTCTATTTGAGAAAGAATGTGACCACGATTGCGAGACAATTGTTGGGCAAAGTTTTATTCACAAAAGCAAATGGTCAGATCACAGGCGGACTGATTGTGGAAACGGAAGCGTATTCCTACAAAGAAAAGGGTTGTCACGCGCACAATGGAATGACTAAGCGTAATGAGGTGATGTTTGAGCCTGGCGGAGTGGCTTATGTCTATCTTTGTTATGGAGTACATGAGATGTTCAATGTGGTTACAAATGGAAAGGGAAAAGCGGATGCAATTTTAGTACGCGCTTTAGAGCCTGTTGTAGGAATTGATACGATGAAGGACCGTATGAAGACAGAGGCGCAACGAAGGATTACATCAGGCCCTGGCAAATTGACGAAAGCATTGGGCATTGATCGATCGCTCAATGGAAAAAAATTAAATGGCAATGAAATTTGGATTGAAGATCAAAATTATAGAATTCGATCCACCAATATTGTAAGCGCAAAACGGATAGGGATAGATTATGCAGGAGAGGATGCGCTTCTTCCGTGGAGATTTTTTTTGAAGAATAACATTTGGGTTAGTAAATTATGATGTCGTTTATAAGTTTTTAACGAACCAAGTATAAGATGAATTCCAAAGTATATTGGGTGGCACTAGTCTTATCCTTTCCACTATTTACTGAAGCCCAAAGTATACAAAGTGCTCCGTTTAAATCACTCAATTCAAAGTACGATGAGCAAAACCCTGTCATTGGTCCGGATGCACTCTATTTTACGGTGGGCAATCATCCACAGAATATCGCGGGTAAGAAGGATTTGGGAGACATCTGGGTTTCTGTTTGGGTTGGTGGAGCATGGAGCAAGCCAATCCACGGAGGGGACGTGATCAATGATGCTGCTTACAATTCAGTAGCTGGCTTTAGCCCAGACGGCAAGACGATGTTTTTGCTAAGCCATTACGGGAAAAAAGGGACACTAGCTACAACTCAAGGAATCTCCATAAGTAAGCTGGGTGATTACGGCTGGTCTGCACCGGAAAATATTTCTATGCCTTACTTTTTAAACCGATCAAATTCTCTTTCCGGGATGATTAATGCATCGGAAAATATTTTTGTTTTTGCTGCTGACTCGTACAACACAAAAGGAGTGGAGGATATTTATGTGAGCTTCAAGAAAGATGGAAAGTGGGGTGAGCCAATAAACCTTGGGGGAGATATTAACACTCCTTATCAGGAATTAAGTCCATCGTTAAGCGAAGACGGAAAGATAATTTATTTTTCAACCAATGGAAGAAATGGTGAAGGAGGCTTCGATATATTTAAATCAACCCGACTTGACGATACTTGGCAATCTTGGTCCCGGCCTGAAAACGTGGAGTCATTAATCAATACGGAGGCACGTGAACTTTTCTACCGGCCATTCACCAAAGGCTCTGCATTTTTTACCACTACACGAAACAGTGATGGCTATGGGGACATTCGTGCCTGGATAGACACTGTGGATGTTAAGAATCATCAGTATTTAAATCGCAAGAGCGTTGTTCAGATTTCAGGAACAATCACCAATTCAAAAACAGGAGCGGCAGTTAAGGCTAAAATTTTTTTCAAGACTGATTCATTGCAGTTTGTTTACGCATCAGAAGATGGGAATTACTCTATTAAAATCCCCACTAACAAATCGTACACCATTGAAATACTTTCGATTGGTTATGTGAATCTCTCTGATCGGGCCGACTTGCAGGTTTTTGATCTGAAAAACCTTCAAATGAATTTTAAACTTCAACCCATTGAAGTGGGAACAGTGGTGCAGATGAAGAACGTCTTGTTTTATATGGGCACGACAAAATTGCTTGAAGAATCATATTCAGAATTAAATGTGGTTGTTGGTTTTTTGAATGACAACCCGCAAATAGAAATTGAGCTCGAGGGGCATACCGACAATCGAGGAGATTCTAAAAAGAACATGGTACTTTCACAACAGCGCGTTGATGTGATCAAAAAGTATCTTGTGTCGAGAGGCATTAATGCAAAAAGACTAAAAGGCAGAGGTTATGGAGATACCAGGCCGATAGCAACGAACGAAAATGAAGAATCACGCAAACTCAACAGACGTGTAGAGTTTTTGATCCTGAAGAACTGACGATTGATTTTCTTTGTATTTTAGCTAGGGAAAATGAAAAGTTTAGAATGAAGATCAGAACTACGTATGTTTTCTTTTTTCTGTTTTTCTGTTTCGGGTTGAATTGCTCCAATGATCCTTTGCCAACAGTCTGTGTTGATCCGCTTGGCGCTGACAATGTTAGAGTAAAGAAAAATCAAACTTTTTGTTTTAAAATACCTTTTTCCGGTTGTACTTATGATGGCTGTTTTTGGTTGACGCCTGACTTGCCTCAAGGCATCAGAGCTTACAAGTACTTTTCCCCGTGTACACTTGGAGAGATTGCAGATGTTGGTGTCGTAAAGTGCCTCAGTGAAGTCGCCAAACCTATTTCAGGCTTTACCAACACTGTTGTTCCGGCACTTCATCACGGTTATGTCATTCGGTTCCCCGATAGCACCTATGGCCGGTTCTTTATTGATTCCTGGTATCAACATTCAGGATATATAGACTCTATGTATGTCACTCGCCATTATCCGTTCGCTGTGAAATGAGAAACAGTAAAAACATATTGATCATTCTTTTCATACTGGTGATAACACAATGCCGAGGCCAATATCGTGTGTTTATTTCAGCTGGATTCACTCAATCTTATGGTGGCAATGTGAATACATTTCTTAAAGCTTCCCCAGCGGCCTGGACAGCAGATGTTGAAGTTGACAGAAAAGTTTTCGGATCCCTTCATTTGGTCAGTGGACTGTCGAGCTATGGAGTTGGCTACTCATCGACCAAAAACATATTTGGCCCGGCAAACAGCAATTATGAAGGGAGATTTTTAGCTGTGCCCATCATGGCGCGCTGGAATTTAGGTAACCGAAATTTTTATTATATCGACTTTGGTATCGTTGCTTCCTACCTGGTTCAGGCTAAGTTGACAGAGTCACTAGACAAATTTAAAAACGGGAATCTCATCGTTTATAGTGGCGACATAGCGCCTCATCTCAATCGGTTTTTTCAAGTAGCCAAATTTCAGCAAACATTCGTCTTCAATCGATTCTTAATTTCAATCTTTTTTATTTTTGAATTTAAAGGACAGAACACCCTTAAAGATTTATCAGGCCATTGGGGACTAAATGCCCAACAATCTACTTTCATTAACTCAAATGGCTATTCCGATTTTTATGCCTATGGTTTTAAAATGGGGTGCAGAATTCGATGAACAAGATAATTGCTCTGATATTGATTATAAGTGTAAACTCGTTTGTCGGAGTCGCTCAGGAAACTCAACAGAAGACCCGAACGGTCAAAAACGCAAATTGGCGAAGGTTGACTGTCAAATTCAGGAATCAGAGAAATCCCGCTGCGGCAATTGCCAACTATCAATCGATGATCAACTTTGCCAAATCTAAAGACAAATACGGCATGATGATCTACTATCAGTTGCTCATAGGCGAGCAATATGAAAAAACAGACGAGTATGAATTAGCTGAAACTTTTTTTACGGAGGCATACCAGGAAGCAAAAAAACATTTGCCTGCAAGGCATCATAAATATTACCTGCTGAAGCAGCAGAATCAGAAAACCTTTTTTGATCCTATCGATAGACTCGCCTACTTTTATCTGACGATCGGCAACCTTAAACACGCAGCTCAACTTTTTCAGGAATCCAAAACGCTCCGCGATAATTTCTTTCCCCAGCATAGCATTCATCGCGTTCATCCGGTAGTGGGGATGGGTTCGTATTATTTCAAAAAAAATCAGTACGACAAAACCTATGCTCAATTTAGTTTAGCGCAACAGATGATGAATCGGGCAACCACTACTGGCTATGATTTCGACAACTTAAACAGGCTCTTCTTAAACGATATGGTTGACATTTGCTTGAGACTCGGCAACAAAGAGGCCGCGTGGAAGTATTTGAATCAGTTGTCAATCGCGTCATCAGGTTTTTCAAAATTCAGCTCGGCAATAGCGGCACGATTGGAGGTAGCCAGAGTATTTGAATTAAAATCGAGATACTACCTCACTTTTGGAGATTTTAGAAAAGCGCAAGAGTACCTTGACAAGTCAAATCGCTACAACCCAACTAATGTTGCTACTTCGGAAATAAAATTAAAATTATTGAGAACGGAAGCATTATTGAATTGGTATCAGGGTCGCTTAGATCAGGCTGCACTAGCGTTTCAAAAATTAACAAAGGAGTATCAGCAAAATATCCATAGCAACTTCGCTTCGATGAGCGATTATGAACGTGAGCAATTTTATTACACATTAAAAAATGATTTTGACCTGTTCAATTCATTTGTTGTTGGAAACCCAGTCCAGTCGGCCGCATTTCTTTATAGTGAAATGTATGATAACATCCTCAACACTAAAGCGCTTTTGCTGAATGAAACCAACCGATTGAAAAATCAAATTCTCCGTAGCGGCAATCAAAGTTTAATTGATAAGCTCGACCAATGGGAAAAAGCGAAAGACCAACTTGCGGCTTTGTATTTTGAAAAGAACACGCCCGAGCAAATAGAATCATTGGAGAAATCCATCGAATCACTGGAACGCGACATTAATCAGGCTTTCAGTTCTTTTCAGAAAAAAGGTAAGGAAGTTTCATGGAAGGAGATCAAATCGAGTTTGAAGGAGGGTGAGGCCGCGTTAGAGATCGTTCGAGTAAATGCCTTTGATAAACAAAATCCAAACAGGTCTGCTATAAGAAATGGCCTTACGGATTCAGTTTTGTACGCGGTGCTGATGATTACTCCCTCATCGGCTCAGCCTCAATGCTTTCAAATGCCCATGGGAAATAAATTGGAGAGCCACTATCTGCCATACTATCGCAATTCAATACTTACGAAAACGGATGATAAACTCACTTACAATAATTTTTGGCAACCCATCAAAAAATATTTGAATGGAATCAAAAGGGTCTACTTATCTGCAGATGGTTCTTATAATCAAATTAATTTGAATACACTTAAGAACACTGCTACGAACAATTATGTGATCGATGAAATTGAATTGGTACTCCTCACGAATACGGCCGACCTGCTGAGCACAGCTTCGTCCAATGAAAGTAAAGGCGCTTTCCTGATTGGAAGACCGGCTTTTGAATTCTCTGTAAGTCAAATATCCACGGCTTTATCAACTCCAACAGTCTCTTTGGCCAATGGCATGAGAAGCCTGGCGAAAGATGAACTTGTCAGTTTCAAAGAACAGAATTTTACTGACTTGCCCGGTACTGAAGAAGAGGTTTCTGTTATCGCTTCTGTGCTTCAAAAACAAAATACACTCGTCACTAGTTACATCGGCACTGATGCTTTGGAAGAAAATGTGAAGGCACTCAAGAATCCTGAGATATTGCATATAGCTACTCATGGCTTTTTCATTGAGGATACAGCCAGTTCAGTGAGCCCCATGATCCGTTCCGGTATTATCCTGGCCGGTGTGAGAAACGCCAGTGACGAAGCCAAAGAAGACGGAATATTGACAGCATATGAAGCAACAAATTTAGATTTGGAAGGTACAGACTTAGTTGCGTTATCGGCATGTCAAACCGGGTTAGGCGAAGTGCGTAATGGAGAAGGCGTTTACGGTTTACAACGATCAATTATTGTTGCGGGAGCCAAGAACTTGCTCATGTCACTTTGGAAAGTGGATGACGCAGCTACTGCAAAATTGATGTCGAGCTTTTATCAATTAAGATCCGGCAAGAAAAATCAAGAGGCATTTAGGGAAGCACAAATCCAATTGCGGCAAGCTTTTCCCGAACCTTTTTATTGGGGCGCTTTTGTTATGCTTGGAAAATGAGAAAATGTTTTTTCATATTGATGATTCTTCCACTGCCTTTAATAGGGCAGTTAAATTTTACTCCAATTGCCGGATTGAATTCTACACGCTTGTCTGAATCGTACAGCGGTTATGCCAAGGGAGGCAACTTTGGGGTTTATGGTGTAGAAGTGGAGAAGACTTTCAATTTTACAGAATATTCTCCCGTAAGTATTTCACTATTGAGCGGGGTCAGTTATTTGCGAAACGGATTCAATCAGGAAAATAGTTTTTCAGTCTTCAATGCGTATTACTATAAGAAGACTAACATCGAGACAACGTATTGGCAAGTTCCGCTGATGGTCAGAATTAACTGGCGTCCGTTTCCCCTTGTTGAAGACTGGCGTTTGTTTTTCGGTGCAGGAGTAAGTTACAATTCACTGACACATGCTCACATTGCAGAGCAAGCAACCAATGTGTCAATCGTTCTTTTGTATTACCCTCCGCCAAGTACCTCATACCAAGACAGCAGGGACGTAACAGACATTGCGGTTAAGCACCCACTTTTTGAACGATTTGATATTGGAATGAAGTTTAAGCATCTTCAAGTAAGCTGGCGTTTGAGCGTATCCATGCAAGACATGTATTTTAAAGGCCTGGAAAATAATTGGCAAGTACCTGTCAATTATTCCTTTTACCTGGATGCGCACAAATCGCGCAGCATCACCAAAGAAAAATATTCGGAAGTTGTTTTTGGCTGGCGCTTTTAAGAAAAAATTAATATCCCGAGGCCGTATCATCACCTCGTGTATGATCAGCACCGCCCTCCAGTTTTTTTCCAGGTAAGACTAAGATAGCGTCTACACGGCCGATGCTTCCACGCGCAACAATTTTGTGCCCCAGCTTTATGAGCTCAAGGATGTCTTTTTTGCTGATTGATTTTCTTTCAATTATAATTTCATCCGGCATCCACTGGCTGTGAATTCGCCTTGCGTCAACCGCTCGTTGCATACCCATGCCATGCTCAACAACGTTTAGTATTGCTTGAAAAACCGAGGTGATAATTGTTGATCCCCCTGGCGTGCCTACTACCATAAAGAGGTCTCCGTTCTTTTCAAGGATAGTTGGCGTCATTGCGCTAAGCATTCGTTTGTTCGGTTCGATTTTATTTGCTTTCATGCCCATCACGCCAAACATATTTGGTACCCCCGGTTTTGCGCTGAAGTCATCCATCTCATTATTGAGAAAAAAGCCGGAGCCAGAAACAACAACATGAGAGCCGAACCAGCCATTGAGCGTAGTGGTTATCGAGACTGCATTGCCCTTAGCATCGACAATTGAGAAATGAGTGGTCTCCTCAGATTCGTATCCGGCAATTTTGCCTTCTTTTATTTCTGAACTTGGCGTAGCTTTATTTGGATCAAATGAACTCATACGTTCATCATTGTATTGATCATCCATCAGTTCCTTGACAGGCACTTTATAGAAATCGGGATCACCCAAATATTTTGTACGATCAGCAAACACTCTTCGTTCCGCTTCTACCATTAAGTGAATAGTCTTGGCAGAATTGAATCCCCAGTCTTTCATCGGGTATGGTTCCACGCTTTTCAGCAATTGAATTAAACAGACACCCCCGCTTGAAGAAGGCGGCATTGAAATGATCTTGTATTCTTTG
This sequence comes from Bacteroidota bacterium, assembly GCA_016178785.1. Classification (GTDB taxonomy): domain Bacteria; phylum Bacteroidota; class Bacteroidia; order Cytophagales; family Cyclobacteriaceae; genus ELB16-189. Next base: position 206,146 of record JACOSO010000023.1, read on the forward strand.
TAATTGGATTTAAGCGGTTCACGCCATTGGGATTTATAATTTTTTAAGTCCTCAAGAGAAATGAGGCCTTTGCCTCGTTCCATTTCTTCAACTAAATCTTTCGCAGTTTTGCCTTCATAAAATCCAGCACGACCATTGTCTCGAATAAGTTCGAGCGTATGACCCAAGTCGATAAACTTAATCGAGTCGCCAGCTTCCCAATTGTCGTTTAATAGAAAATCAGGCTTTACAGAATTGTATTTGATCAAATCATCTCGCATCTCATTGAACCACTTTGCTTCACGCTTAGTAAGGGTAAATCCTTTTAATGCAAGATCGATGGAGGGTTGAATCAAGTCCTTCCACGGAAGAGATCCAAGCTTCTTATGAGCTTCCACCATTCCATCCACTGAGCCAGGCACACCTGAGGCAAGGTGGCCTTCGGTGCTTAGATCCGGGATCACATTTCCATCCTTATCGAGATACATGTTTGTGGCGGCCTTTGCCGGAGCTTTTTCTCGATAATCCAGGGCTAATGCAGATCCATCCCTCATTCGAGTGACCATGTAACCGCCCCCCCCAATATTTCCTGCTGCAGGGAAAACAACCGCCAGCGCAAACTGTACTGCAATAGCTGCATCAACAGCATTGCCACCTTTCTTTAAAATAGCCACTCCAGCTTGCGAGGCGAGTGGATGCGCAGTTACTACCATGGCAGAGTCAGTTACAAGGCCCGTGCTCTTTTTGTCGTCATTCGATTGACATGCAAAGACAAGCAATACCAATAAAAGAATGTAGCCGCACCTGGTGGAATTTGTTTTCAATTTCATTTGTTTAATAGTATTATTTACCGCGGTATTATTTATTACGCTATAAAACTTAAATATAAATGCGCTTGTGTTAGCGTGCAAGGCAATCTAATAGCATGGGATTAAGAAAAGAAAAAGCTGCGCGACTTAAACTTTCCGTACTTGACAGTACGCTGAGACTAATCGGTAAAAAATCGTTTGATGACCTTCATGTGGATGAGATTTGCGCAAAGGTCAAAATCTCGAAAGTCACATTATTTAAATATTTTCCGCAAAAGGAAGATATCCTTCTTTATTATTTCCGCATTTGGTGTTTAAGGCGAGCCGTTGAACTGAAAGACAAACCCAAGGAAGGCCTCGCTGGCATTACTTTTTTATTCGATAAACTCAGCGAAGATGCAGAAACCCATCCGGGAATCATACTCAGTTTATTTGCGTACCTCGCTGACCTTAAGCGCACCCCTCGACCGTTTCCTGTCAAAGCGGAAGAAAAGAAATTGATTTTTCCGGATGAGCAGGAAATCTTATCAATTGAGATTCAATCGGTAGATCAGATGTTTGAAAAATTTTCGCTGGAAGCGATATTCAAGAAAGAGATCACAAAGAATAGTTCAACACGCGATATTTCACATCTTATCATTTCAATTTTTTATGGATCGGTGGTTACGGCTCACATCAATCAAATTGCACCGTTGAAACTTTTCTTCAGGAAAAATCTTGAGTTAGCGTTGAAGGGTTTGCAGTAGACTAATTCATGCGCACTATCCTCGTTCGCTTTCTTTCAAAGAGGTGAAGGTGACGAGTGCCAATCGGAATGTCAATTAAATATTTGTTCCCTTTTGCCCACATTTTATGGGGCTTTGGTTTTAAAACCTTCGTACCTCTCGAAGACTTGCATGAGGCAAGTAACAAAAGGCACATGAGAAATAGGAAAGGACGCATGTTGGATTTTACCAATGCTCTAAAATAATCTTTTATTTTCTAACTTCGGTGAATGAAAAATTTTGAAACCCTGTCAGAAGCTATTACGGATCTGAAAATTCGAGGCTATTCGAATGATTTTAATCTTCACCCCGAATGGATCGAATGTCCGCCTTTGAATTTGAAATTGAAGCCGGATGAATTTCATGTAGATGAAGTGCATCGGTTTGAAGGCGCAACCAACCCCGATGATAGTGCAGTACTTTATGCCATAAGCTCAAGTAGATTAAAGGGTGTTCTTGTCGATGCCTATGGTGTCTATGCTGAATCCCTCAGCAATGAAATGATTGATCGGCTGAAGATTGACAAGAATACGCAGCATTGATGCATTATTTCAAATTACAGATTACAAATTTCATATTAGATTTGTCACGCTTGAATTTTGATGTCTATGCAATTTGTAATCTGTAATCTATAATAGAATGTCTTTTCAATTTCTAAAATATGATGTAGCCACTGGTGTTGCTACCATAACACTCAATCGCCCTGAAGTTTATAATGCGTTGAATGACGAGATCACTTTCGAGCTTCAGGATGCATTTAAATCTGCTGCAAAAGATCAATCAGTTCGAGTAGTGGTGCTAACTGGCGAGGGTAAAGCTTTTTGCTCCGGACAAGATTTGAAAGCGAGTTCATCTCAACCCAAGAGATCATTCCTCGATTCCCTTCACAAACGTTACAATCCATTGATTCTTAGCATGCGCAATCTTGCTAAACCAATTGTTTGCAAACTTAATGGCGTGGCTGCTGGTGCGGGATGCTCTCTTGCCCTTGCTTGCGACATCATAGTTGCATCTGAGGAAGCAACTCTCATCGAAGTGTTTATCAATATCGGGCTTGTTCCTGATTCCGGTTCATCGTTTTTTCTGCCACGCCTAACGGGTATGGCCCGTGCCTTCGAGCTTTGCAGTATGGGCAACCGTGTGAAAGCTCGTGAAGCTTTTGAACTCGGCCTGGTGAACAAAGTTGTGAAACCTGAGGAACTAAATGCTGTAGTGAAAAATTATACTGATTATTTTGCTCAAGCTCCCACCCGGGCAATCGGCCTGATCAAAAAGATGCTCAACAAGTCTGCTACTTCAACACTTGAGGAGATGCTCGAGTACGAAGCCTACTGTCAGGAGATTGCAGGTAGCACCTTTGATCACAAAGAAGGCGTCACTGCATTTTTAGAAAAAAGAAAACCCGCCTTTAAGGGACAATAATTTTTCAAAATCCGTTCAAAGAAATACCAAGAGTCAAGGTATTCATCGTAGTGTGGTTTAGATCCGTAGTAGTATTATTAAGTGGTCCCTTGTTTGTGGCGAAGTAAGGGGAGATGTTGTAGAAACCGAAAACATTAAAGTTGCCGATACCAATCCTGCCATACACACCGTAGCGGAAAGTATTCAATCCATTGTTCTGCTTATTTTTCAGTGTCTCGCTCACTCCATTAGTGGTATAGTTTATTTTAGTGTGGGACTCAATTAAAAATCCAACACGCGCTCCAATGGAAACACTGAAGCTGCGTGACACATCTTTTGGATTTGTATCGAACCGGAATTCAAGCGGCATCAAATCAAAATAGTTTGCAACAAGCATACTTTTTTTGATTGTGCTGGATTGCAAAATGGAGGTCGGGTCTTCGAGTAGGTATGTACCATCGGTTTGCAACACAAGGGTGTAATTATTAGTGAATTTGAAGCGCTCAAAAGAAAACCCACCACCGGGATTGTAAGTGAATTTTGTTTCACCAATACGTACGGGGTAATGGTAATAAATATTTAGCGTGCGAGATCCCCAGAAGCCTTGAGTGAAACCTTGTGGTTTACTCTGGCCGCTGTTAAACCCAAAGTCGATTAAAAAAGAACCAGGTATATCTGGTCTGTAAACTTTTTTGGTTTTTTCTTGAGCAAGCAAACCGATGCTTGAAAAACACAGGATGAAAAAAAACACTATTCTTTTAGACATGAATTTTTTTTAACGCGGCAAAAATACATTTTTAACGTCAGTGGCCAAAAAGAACGTTTGGTGATCGGATTTATTCTCTTAAATTTGCCGCTTTGTAAAATTAAACGGGCCCGTAGCTCAACTGAATAGAGCATCTGACTACGGATCAGAAGGTTTGGGGTTTGAATCCATACGGGCCCACAATTTGTTAGATTGGCATTAAAACTTTTGGGTACAATAAAACATCATTAGAACAGTTTATAAATCCTGGAATGCGAGGTCGGTTTTTTTTTCTAATGATTGTTGTGTTGTTCTTCTCCTGTGAAGACCCCACCACGCTTCCTGTAAGTAAGGTATTTAATGGAAATAAATTGCAGACTGCGTATATCGATACATTTTCGGTAATTACGTCTACTGTTCAACTAGACACTGTGCTTACCAACAACTCAGGTACAATGTTATTGGGAAGATACCATGATGATCAGCTCGGATTTGTTTCGTCATCAACTTATTTTCAATTGGGTTATGCAGGTGCCTTTCGGCCAGATATCAGATCTAAATTCGATTCTATTGCGCTGATACTGCCGTATAACCATACCTACACTGGAGATACAACAAATGCCGTTAACATCAGTGTCTATCGGCTTACGCAGCAGATGCAACCAAGGCTTTTGCCTCCAATAGTGGAACTCAAGACATCAGTTTTCAATAACGGTTCCGGATTTTATAATTCGAGTAAAGTCCAATACAATCCAACACCAATTGTATCGGCCTCTGTTAAGCTGACTCCTCACCGCGACTCGATTTACATTAAAATGCCCCAGGCTTTTGGCGCCAATTGGTTCAGTCTTGCTCAGCAAGATTCGGGTAAGCTTTTTTCAAGCGTTGTAAATTTTGTAACCAAATATTTTTACGGCCTTCACATTGATGTAGATCCATCTACAAATGCTTGTGTGGTTGGTTTTAAGGCTAACAAAATGAAAATCAGATTATATTATCGTCAACTCAGCGGTGATATTTATAAAGCTGCTCACACCGATTTCATGATGGTTAACCCGGGCTATCAGTTCAATCATATAGAATATGACAGATCGGGGACCGGCTTGGCAGGCACTAAAGTATTACAGCGTGTATCCACAGAATCTACCAATAATATTGGCTTTGTTCAAACAGGAACGGGATTGGTTACCCGATTGGATTTTCCATCACTAAAAAGCTTCTTTTCCCTCAACAACGGAATAGTTATAAGTGCGGCCTATCTTGATATCAGCCCGATCAAAGGATCGTATGAGAAAAATTTTTTACCGCCCAGCTCTCTTAACCTTTATGCTACAGATGGTTCAAGCATTCCTTTGACGAACATTATTGGTGGTAGTGCCAATATCGCTTATGATCATGAGTATGGGGTAAATACTTATTATAGGTACCAACTTTTCACCTTTATTTTTGGTCAACTAAAAAGTAGTACCGGCTATGTTACCCCTTTGATTCTTGCACCAGTAGGCAACCAGGGGAATGGCGTTCAACGCCTTTATTTGGGAGGTCGATTTAACTCACAGGCAAAGATTAAATTGAAAATATATTATACTTATGTACTTAACTAAATTGTCTATGAAATACATTTCTTTTGCTGCAATCACTCTTGTCTTTTTTGCATTGCAGACGAGCCTGACGTCATGTAACAGTTCACCTAATACTACTACACTTCCGGGCTCTTGGGACAAACTCGGAGATTTCGAGGGCTATCCACGCACTGGAGCATCGGGCTTTGTGATAAATGGAATCGCATACGTGGGTTGCGGTTACAATTTTGAGCTTGCCGGGGTGGCGGGCGCATCAGGAAGGCTTAAAGATTTTTGGAAGTATGACCCCAACAGCGACCATTGGTCTCGCGTAGCTGATTTTCCAGGCAGCCCCAGGAGCGGTGCAGTGGCATTCAGCCTTAACGGCAAAGGCTATGTTGGTACAGGCCTTGACGAATCTTCAAACGCACTCAGTGATTTTTATGAATTTGATCCTGCGGCTGGGACTAACGGGAAGTGGAAACGCATTGCCGATTTAGGATACACTGCTGCTCAGCATGATACTACAGTTACTAAACGTTACGGTAGCTTGGCTTTTACAGTGAAGAACCGTGCCTTTGTTGGGGGTGGGCATTACGTAAGTGACCTGAAGGATTTATGGGAATATGATCAGACTAATAATGTTTGGAAACAAGCCCCAAGTCTAGGAGGTTCTAAACGTCAGAATGGATTTGTGATGGTCATTAATGACATCGCTTATGTTGGAGGAGGAAGTGATAATAACCAACCTGCAAGAGACTTTTACAAATTTGATGTAACAAAACTAAACCCGGATGGCTCAGGTAGTCCGTGGACTCAGCTTAACGGATTGACTGGAAAGGATGCCAACGGCAATGCCATTGCTCAGCCTAAATCAAAGGAGCTGGCCTCTACTTTTACAATTGGTAATTATGGTTACGTTGTTTGCGGTAGCCCTGCAAGTGCACTTGGCGCATCAAACGATACCTGGCAGTATGATCCCTCATTAGACTCATGGATTCAATACTTCTCTTTTTCTACCAACACTCCCAATACCGGGGCGTCTAGAGCTGCGGCCATTGGTTTTGGAATCGGTGACTATGGTTATATAGTGACTGGCGGAAGCGGTCAGTCAGTCAAGTTTGACGATTGCTGGCAATTCAACCCCAGTGGTGTTGAGCCTGATAACAAGTAAGTTATTTCGATATTAATTGATTTAGAAAATCCGGGGCCTCCCCGGATTTTTTTCTTTCAACCGGTGGATGATTTCAATTTGTTCCTAAAATAAATCATCGACAGCAGCATGAGAAAACTTCCTGCGATTGAAAGGGCATAGCCGCTGGTGATAAAAAAGCTGAGCCAGCTTAATTGCGACTGGCCAAAATACCTATACAGTAATACGCTCACGCTTCCAAGATAACCAAATGAATCTGCGAGGTTAATCAAGAAGGCAACTGTTCCGGCATACTTGAATGCAGCTAAGAGTCGATCAAAAAAAATGCTGTTGAATTGAATATATCCAAAGTACAATCCCATGCCAACTAAAGTCATCCATACGAGTGGTGAGATCATCTTTTGTTGAAAGGCAAACGTACTTGCTCCAACAAGGAGCATCCCGCCAAGTACCATCAAGTGATTGATAAGCAAAGCGCTTCGATTGTTTTTTATAATCATTAAAGAGGCGATTGCCAATAACACCGTGATTGAAATCGGTGTTTCAGTCTGAGTAAAGATGGAGGGCTTGTCTCCATAACCCAATGATCTCCATATCTCGGCTGAAAAATTATCGCGGAAGTCTCTAAATGCAGTCAATAGGGCGTAAGACAAAATCAAAAGAATTAGTCCCGGCCAAAACACTTTTATGAATGCCCTTCTTTCTTGCCCTGTCATTGGCTGGCGTTTTGTTCGAAGAGCCTCGTCTTCAAGAGTGGGAGGAGGGAGCTTGTTGATCAGCCACAAAAAAAGTAATAACGGCACAAAAAAAAGGCAGGCCGATACAAACGGCATCCAGAACTCTGTGACACCCCAATCACGCATCACCAGCCCGCCAATGGTTTTGCCTATGCCTGCTGAAAAAATGAAGCTCACAGATAAGCTTGCACCCAATACCTCAGTGCTTTTCCTTCCTTCCAGAAAACTGAAAACTAAACTCCACACGATGCCCAGCGGCAAGCCATTCGTGAATAGAAAAAATATATTGTAAGGCGCAGGTGTGATAGCGAAGAAGAACCATGAAACAGTTGCAATGCTAACCATCAGGAGTATGCCCTTGCCGCGATACTTTGATTTTAATTCTGAAGCTACTTTGATGCCGATGAATTTTGAGATGAGGTAGCCCATCACTTGAGATATCACCATCCAACCCTTGAGGTCAACGCCCCAATAAGAGACCCCTTCGTATGTCGCTACACCAAATGTTTTACGGAGAGCAAAAATGCAAGTGTATAAACAAAATGAAGTTACAGAAGCATACAGAGTAAAGTTGAATGTGCCCGTACTTTTGAGCCAGTTTGTAATCGAGTGCTCAGTTATTTTTAATTCCATTAGCGTTGAATTCAAATGGCTTCCATTGGCCATCGTGCAAAATAGAAATTTCTTTGAACCCGATTTGCTTTAATAGATGAGCGGTTTCCTTAAAATAACTGATCAGGTCTTGATGGTGGTGTGCATCTGAACTAATAGTAACGGGAATCATCTTTTGATGAATCAACTCCAGGATCCAGGGACTTGGATAAGTTGTCGCAGATTTTTTCTGATAAACTCCTCTGGTATTTACTTCAATGATTGACTTGGTCTTACGGATGGCATCTATCGTTATTTTGATTTCGTCTTGATACCACCGATCTGATTCGTTGAAAAACTTATTGTCGATATTTTGGATCTTGATTTTATCCAAGTGGCCGATGACCGAAGGTGGAGATTTGGTTATCATCTCCCTTGTCAATTCATAATATCTTGCTACGGCCTTTTTAAAATCGTTGTCGAAAATTTTTTCGAGCCCTTCAAGAAAGAAAGAATGCGGCCCATCAATTTCCCATCCAATTCCATCGTTGAATTTTTCAACAAAATGAATTGAACCAATCGTGTAATCAAGTTTATTCTCAAAATCTTTTGGGCCGATTTGATAAGGAATATAATCCACTTCAAGTCCAGAGTAAATCTCAATCCTATGAGGCAGATGCTTTAAGGATTGAATTTCATCAATGTATTTGTGAAACGATTCTTTTTTCATACACCACTTGCTTTCGAAGGGAAGAGGAGCATGTGATGAGAAGCCGAGACTGGTTACATTAACTTTTTTGGCATGTTCAACAATCTCACTCAAAGATGATTTGCCATCACAGTAGTTGCTGTGCGTGTGGAAGTTGAACCAACTCATTTACCAATTAGCACAAAAGGGGCCCAGTAATAAGGCGAAGAGTATTTTTCGGTTTTGATGATATCTATTTTCGCTTGCCGAATCGCTTCACTGAAGCTCTGATTATCGTTTTCAATCAAGTGCTTGTAAAAGCTGATCATCAATTCGGCAGTAGATTCGTCAGAGACTTTCCAAAACGAGACGATAATATTTTTTGCCCCCGCGTATGTAAGCGCTCGCGAAAGACCAATCACACCTTCGCCTTTCGAGAATTTTCCAAGACCAGTCTCGCATGCCGAAAGCACTACCAGGTCAGCGCTCATATTCATGTTGTAGATTTCCCTGCAAAACAAATTACCATCTTCTGATCCACTGCTGTTCAAAAAAATTTCAGATTGAGAAGGGTCGCTTGAATCAACGATTCCGTGTGTAGCCAAATGTAAATAGCTATAATTCTGAACTTCTTTCGATTTCAATGTTGCCTCATTCGCGTTAGCATAAGTGAAGACTTTGGATTGATTGGGGAAAAGTTTTGCTATTGCATCCACTTCTCGTTCAGTGCCGAGCAGATCGTTCAGGTTTTGATTTTCGGTGAAATGAACAGGCGCGCAAAGAAAAATGCCCGAAGATTTTTTATTTATTTTTTCCTTACTTTTCTGCAACATCAACCCCGCAGCGAATTCGTAACTGATCGCCCATCGATCAATAAAAAAAGAAACACTTTTAAAATGGTTTCCCGTGATTTTTTTTAAGGGCATTGCTTCAATTGGTAGTGAACCTAATCTGCCCGATGGTATCACCACAATATTTTTTACTGACCGAGTAACTTTTGGCCGCAAAAGTTTGGCTAACGACTGCGCATTTTGATAAGTCTCGAAATCACTGTACAGTAAACTGTTAATGAAGCCTTTACATGATCGATCGAAATCTTCCGGTAACGTGCGTGCGATGATTCTGAATTTTTTAGAGGTAATTACAAATTGGTAGAGTTTCTTATTTTTTTCAGCAATGAAATAACTTATCACGGC
>JACOSO010000098.1 GCA_016178785.1 Bacteroidota bacterium
GATCGACCAAAAGGTCAAACAAATCCTCAAAGTAGACGGGGATACCGTCGAGATTCTCAGGGAGATGCACGATTATATGCCCGGATTCAAAAAAATCATGGAAAGCACAACTCCGGAAGAGTTTAACGAGCTCGGCTGGCAGAATTTTGGATTTCTTCATTTTGCCCAAATTCTTGAAGATTTGGCATCCGGAATCCAATCCGGGGACATTCAAATCCCCAAGTGACAACCAAGCCACACCCAGCTGTCCCGGATTTAGCGTTTAACTCTGGAAAAAAAGGAAAAATTTTGGAAAGAAAAACCCAAAAAAACAATCACAAAACGTTTAAAACGGCTGAGATCTGCCGGATGTTTGATATTTCTAAAACGACCTTGTTTCGATGGGAAAAAGAGGGCCTCATTTCAACTCTCGGCCGGGATTGGAGAAACTGGAGAATATACAGCCAAGAAAATTTAACTCAGATCAAAAAGATTATGGGGAGATAAAAGAATTTGAGTAAATTGGCCACCCGTTTTGTGAGCAGTAATCAGGAGGGCGATCCCAACCAAAAGACTCATTATCTGCACGCATGGGCCGTAGTCCTGTGGTACTTTTTGTCCTCTTATGAAATTATACCCAAGAAATAAAACATTAAAAAACAGGAAATGGAGTAGACAATGGGTAACTTACGATTGTTCATGATCATATCAATATTGACCATGGTGTTTTGGATGGGTCAGGCAAAGGCATCAGACCAAAAGGTTGTACTGATGCTGGGGGGCCATTCCTGCGAATCTTACCCCGAGAAAATCACGGAGGTCTTAATGGCCGTAAAGGGTGTTAAGAGTGTAGATTTAAAGAGCATCAAGGGGCACGTGATCGTGATTTACGACGGGAATGTAAAACCGGAGGATCTCGTCACGGTAATCGAGGGCGTAAAGGGGATCTACATGGATGCGGAGTGGTATTGTACGGCCGAAGTTATGGAGTAGAATGTCTTTTGATCTCAAAAATAAAATAATGTCTGTGACAGCACATTACTCTGTGGATTTACCTTCCCTGAAGAGCGAAATACCCCTCAATGAGGGATGCGGTATTCCAGCCTTAAATCATCAGACCGAAAAGACTACCACTGTAATATTGTGGCTGTGTGTGGAGAATAACAGCAGCTTTGTTCGTGGGAAAAAACGGTCGCTTGAAAACATTGAGCGATATTATCTCAGTAATTACAGCATGAAAAAGTTAGGCGATTGCAGGTATGAATTAATTATTCCTTATGAAGATGACGCTGACCTGGACGAAACCATCTATCGCCTTCTTGGAGAAATCGAAGGTGCCGCCGATTTACGACACTGTTTTATCGGGAAAACGGCGTAAAACCCCTTGCTTAAGCTGGGGGATATAAGCCGTGCTTTTCTAAGTGTGGAAGTATTCTTTTTTCTTGCGGGAGTTTTTAAAACAGGATAGGGTTTAAATCATGAATCGGCTTCAAGCCTATAAGTTTCAACTGAAAACTACACCCGGTTTGGAATCTCGGATGCGGCAATTCTCTGGATCCTGCCGGTTTGTATGGAACAAAGCTTTGGCGTTGCAGCAAGAGTGCTACCAAGCTGATGGTACCCGAATCAGATACAACGATTTGGCCGGCCTTCTGGTTGAATGGAAAAAAGCTCCAGACACTAACTTTCTTGTCGACGTTCATTCCCAGATTCTTCAACAAACCCTCAAAGATTTAGAGAAAGCCTGGGTCAATTTCTTCCAAAAGCGGGCCGACCGGCCCCGGTTTAAAAAGAAAGGTAAAAAAAATAGTTTCCGTTTCCCGCAGGGGTTCAAGCTCGATCAGGCCAACAGCCGGATCTACCTCCCCAAACTCGGCTGGATCCGCTATAGGAACTCCAGACAGGTTGAAGGGAACCCCAAACAGGTCACGGTTTCTAAAGAACTTGACCGGTGGTATATCTCTGTTCAAACCGAACGGGAAGTTGATACTCCAAAACATTCCGCGACAAGTGATATCGGGATTGACATGGGGATTGAGAACTTTGCCGTTCTCTCAAACGGAACGATGATCCCGCCGGTCCAGGCTTTGAAAGACTATTCCGGAAAACTCGCGAGAATCCAGCGGAAACTGAGCCGTAAAAAGAAGGGAAGTAGTAACTGGAAGAAAACCAAAACCCTGGTCTCCAAAACCCACCAGAAGATCGGCCGGAGTAGACAGGACTTCTTGCACAAGACCTCAACATATTTAAGCAAAAACCACGCTTTGATTTTTGTTGAGGATCTTCAAGTCAAAAACATGTCCGCGTCAGCTAAAGGAACGGTCGATCAGCCTGGAAAGAACGTTAAGGCAAAGGCCGGACTCAACCGGTCGATTTTGGACCAGGGTTGGTTCGAATTCAGACGGCAATTGGAATATAAGCAGAACTGGAGGGGAGGAATGGTCGTTTCGGTTCCTCCGATGTATACCAGTCAGCAATGTCCGGAATGTTTCTCAATATCAGCCGGGAATCGCAGAACACAAAGCCGGTTCCAATGTATATCCTGCGGATATGAGAACCTCGCGGATTTGGTTGGCGCAATCAATATCAGAAGGGCGGGGCACGCCCGGTTAGCCTGTGGAGAGATGGCTCAGTCAGGCCGCTCGATGAATCAGGAACCCGCCGAAGTGAGTCAGTTAGCTTTTAGCTGAACGCCGTAGGAATCCCCTTCCTTTAGGGAGGGGAGGATGTCAATGAGGCAGACGTCATGGAAAAGGGGACTGAACGATCTTGGTAACCTCCCTCTCTATGAAATAGATAACGTTGGGAATAACTTCATAAGGCGGCCATGAATAAGAACCTCCCCCTCAAATACCTGATCTGGATTGAAGCCAGAAAGAAGTTTCATCTCTCCCATCCTCAAATTCAGATGGCTCGAGAGCTTGGAATGAACCCCAAGAAGTTCGGTAAGCTTTCTAACCATGAACAGGAATCCTGGAAGCTGCCGCTGGGTGAGTACATCGAGGAGCTTTACCTAAAGTATTTCAAAAGGCGTTCTCCTATGAACGTTTATTCCCTTGAGGAACTCGCGAAAGAAGAGAAGAAAAAACACGAAGCAGGCAAGGAGCGAAGGCTATCCGAAAAAGCGGAAGAAACCGGAACCGACCTTTAGCCAAAAATAACCTTCACCGGATCGGAGTAAGCTGTTGCGCTTTCTTCTATATGTGGGTTGTACGCCATGTTGGTCATTTTTCCAGGTCATACGATAACTTTTCGGGGGATTTGTAAAAACCCCGATTTAGATTAAAGAAAATGGAATAAACTGACATGAATCCTGTTCTGATTGTTAAAAATTGTACCAGAGAAGGTCCGGGAATCATTGAGGTCCTTTTAAAGAAATTTTTGATTCCGTTTAAAATCGTTGACCTTGAAGGGGGAGATTTTTTCCCTCCGCCGAATAATTTTAGCGCTCTCATCGTCCTAGGGGGACCGGATAGCGCCAATGATAACAATAAAAAGATTCAAAACGTTTTGACCCGGATACAGGAAGCCCTCTCTTCTCAAATCCCTTATTTTGGAATTTGCCTTGGATTACAACTCCTTGTAAAAGCAGGGGGTGGAGCAGTCGTGAAAAATCCCGTGAAGGAGATTGGGTTCCGCGATCCGGAAAAGATATTTTTCGAGGTCAACCTGACCCCTCAAGGGAAAACCGACCCTCTCTGCAAAGGTTTGGAAACCTCTTTTAACATTTTTCAGCTTCATGGGGAAACCGTCCGGCTGACGCGGCAAATGACTCTTCTTGGAACAGGGAAATATTGCCAGAACCAGATTGTCAAGGCCAGTCCCCTGGCTTACGGAATTCAGGGCCATCTGGAACTGACAGAAGAACTCTTCGAGTCATGGAGGAAGGAAGATCCGGATTTAGCCGGTCTTTCACAACCCGAGCTGGAAAATGACTATAGTTTTCTCCAGAACGAGTTATTTAAAACCGGCTCTAAACTTTTCACCAACTTTTTAATTTTAGCCGGATTAACGAAATAGAACCTTTTATTTTTTTTGAGGTTTTCCCTTATTTTTTCTAATTTTCAGAGGTTATACTCCCACTTTTCGGGGGATGTGCAAAAACCCCCTATTTATATTTTGGTAAATTAAACCATCGATTGGAGACCAATGACTAAACAAATCAAAAACAGAATGCTGACCCAATTGGACGCCGTAAAACTTGTCTGTAAGTACCTTGAAGAAAGGGGATTTCTGGTTACTCATTCACCCCTTATAGACAAGAGGGTCAATAATATCCGGGCGACCCTTAAAGGAACACAGGATGTTGTTATAGAAGTCCGAGGGAACACCACTGTCCCCCGGGTACGTACCAGCACTCCCTCCAGGCCCTATGGTTCAGAACAAATCAAGAAACACGTTGAACACGTTCTCTACCAGGCCACTCAGAATGTCTGCGGAAAAAACCTGGCTGGCATTGCATTTTCAAAAAACATGTTTTATCAAAAATGGGTAACTCCAATTCTTCCTGCTTTAAAGAATATCGGAATAGAGATTTTTTGGATCCTCCCGGACGGACACATCGAGATTCTTGGATACTGGAAAAATAATCTAATTCAAGGGGAAGGAAAATTCAGCCCAAAATAAATATAACCTTTTAAGATAATATTATTTTTGAGGAGGTATTACCTAGTCCCACAAAAGAACGGCCCATTCCATAACAGGAATTTCTGTCCGGAATTTTGCTCCGGGCGAGGGAGCCTCGCCAGAAGATTGCGATCCTGGAGATTTTATAGTAGTTTAATATTAGCCAGCCTTTTTCCCAACTTTACAAAATCCTTCCCTCTGTTATCTTTATAGTATGGCCGTCAAGAAAACCTACACCATTCGCGAAGCGGCGAAAAAACTGGGAATCACTCCCGAATCGGTTCTCAAGGCAATTCAAAAAGGGCGCCTAAAAGCTCGAAAGAAAATTGTTAAAATTCCTCAAGAAATTTGGATGATCGAAGTTTCGTCCGTTGAAGCTTATGTCGTCTCAAGATCCCATCAGAAACGTGGTTTAAAAAGAGATGTGAAAAGACATTGACAGGTTAGTGTATACTATCCTATATTCACGGGGATTCCTCACTTTCGAAGGCCTGGATTTGACAAAACTCTCACCAGATGTAAAATTAAACATCACCTATTGATTAAAAAAACATTTATTCATTTATTGAAGAAATAACCGTGCGCATTCCTACTTTCATCAACTCGCGGCAAGCAATTTATAGATAACGGTTTTTCATCAGATCCGCCTCTCCGCGTTTTCAGGACGGGGAGGATGTCCAATTCAAAAAGCAAAACAACCCGAGTCAGGATTGCATAACAAAGGAATTTAAGATAAGTGACCGAGTGTTTTCTAGATGTGTGAGAATAGGACGGCCAAACCGTAAGGAAGGGGAAGAGGCATGATTGCCACGCCCGAAAAAAGGATTCTGGTGGTCGATGACGACGATCTGATCAGAGAAACCTGTCAGAATATCCTGGCCTCCGCGGGTTATTTCGTGGAAACAGCCGCTGACGGCGTGGATGCGTTAAATAAAATAAAAAGTTGTCCTTATGATCTCATCCTGTCAGATCTCAATATGCCCCGGCTGGATGGATATCAGCTCTATCTCTGTGTGAAAAAGGATTTTCCTTTCCTGACAGGCAGATTCCTTTTAATGACCGGGAATCCTCCGGCTGGAGAAGAGGGTGAGGCGATTCTTTTACAAATCCATCAGAGAATCCTTAAAAAACCTTTTCATCCGAAGGAGCTTTTAGATCGGGTCAGAGGTCTCACCGCTGTTCCGATTGAGTGGAGAAAAGAGGAGCGTTACCCGTGGAATGCGGATTGCCACATAGCACTCGCAGCCGATTTTCCCTTACTGATCGCAGTAATACAGAATATTTCCAGTCAGGGGATGAAAATAAAACATTCAGGCTTGCCGGTTCTAAAGATAGGCGATCTTGTCTCTGTCAACATCCCTCAAAAAAGGGTAGAAAGGAAAGCCCAGGTCCGGTGGTCAGATCAATCAGAAGGTTTTTCTCTAAGCGGCCTGGAGTTAATGGAGCCGCTCCCTGTCCCCTCTATTTTAGCGGCTCCGTCTTCCCCCATGGAGACTCATTGACCCAGGTATTGCTCGCCGCTGGCGGCACCTACATTTTCGTTTCCCGCTGGCCGGACATCGTCGTCGGCGCCATCATCGCAGGCCTTTTCCTCAGCTCCGCTCTAAGTGTCCTGCGCCAGTCGCTGCTTGCGCTGTACGGACCACCACCTGTTCCGCCTTCTCAAAACCTTAAGCCGGTAGCCCTTCACCTGTCCACAAAAGAACCAAGCAACCCTGGGTAAAAAAGGTAAGATCACCTATCCGCGCAGTCTCATCTGGAGTAAAGGATGTCACCTTTTCGAGCCTATTTTGGGTTTCTGCAGAAGTTCCTTTTGGGGCTTTCTATAATATTCGTTCTCCAATCCTGTGTAGCGAGTACAAAATACGATGAAATTCCGATTTCAGATCGGCGAATGAATCTTTTTGGCCTGCAGGCGATCTCGACGAAATACCTCGACGAACATCCACAAGACTTTCATAAATTTTCCAGAATTTTGACTGAAGCAGACGACGCGCTTGGGACACATCAAACCCTTACGCACGGACACGTGATGGGCTGGATTCAACGCAGCCTGACCCTTGAAGGATACAATGAGAGCATGCCAGTCTATCTGTTCTTGCGCAGCGTTTATCTGAAGAACTGGGAAGGTGCTTACCTGACCTTGGTGGATGACGGAGATCGCGAATATTTGTATGACCTGATATCGGCTGTGATGGGCGGTATGCACCTCTGTTCCACTTGCTCGACCAGTCACATGAATAAATAACTTGGCCCAACATAAGCTCGGTCTATATACATCACAACGGGGTCACCACTTCGTATTACCCGCAGTTATCCGAACTTAATTTTTGCATCCATGGATTTATGCGAACTTACTGCTTCAGAAGAGTAAGAAAATAGACTCTTGAAATTTCCGCCTACAGTACCTTGGCAACTGTTTTTCCAATTCCCGATTCTAGACAACCCCAAAAATGATTTAAATTATGGCTAATAATTTTGGGCATAAGTTCATATTAATTATTATTAAGTCATTAAGGTCATGTTTTAGTTGACATGTCTACTTAGTCATGTCAATATAACACTATGAAGATCCCTTCCTTTAACGAACTTTAACGAAGCGGGTGAACTTCCCCCCGGTGAATACAAAACATCGCTTCCCATTGTGAAGAATCGCTTCGGGAGTTTATCAGCAAAACGTGAGAAATTGATGCGAGGGCTGGAAAGGGCTACGGAGAACTTACGAGGGGCGGGGATAAAAAGAATTTGGATTGATGGAAGCTTTGTCACAAACAAGGAGAAACCTAATGATGTGGATGGCTGCTGGGAGTATTCGGAGGAGGTTGATCTTGTCAAGCTTGACCCCGTGTTCCTGGCTGAAACACGCGAACCCATGAAAGAAAAGTATGGAGTTGAGTTTTTCCCAGCCGGTGTGATTGAAGCCGGGAGCGGGCTTCCTTTTCCAAAATTTTTTCAAATTAATCGAGACGGAGAACC
>JACOSO010000024.1 GCA_016178785.1 Bacteroidota bacterium
CCGATCGGCTTTTTAAGGGACGACCAATCAGGCATTGAGTGAATTTCACTTTCCAATTTTACGTATTCTGTATCCAATAGAAAATTGAATCACCTGGTTTTGAGTTTTGGCTACGCTAAACGAAGGAGTGTCGTTCGAGCCTCCGGAGAATTTATTGATATTGCTCACTCCATAATTGTATCGCACCCCAATATTTATTCCAAGTGGAAGATCAAGTCCCGCGCCAACGGCAATAGAAAAATCGGTGCTGTTCAAATAATTTTTCAAATCCTGATTAAGTATTGCCTGCCCAACATTTCCATTGGATAGTGTAACCAAATCACCTTTGGCGCTCAGAAGGAAACCAAGTTGCGGCCCTATTTGAATATTAATTCCCCCGACAGGATAAAATTTGATCATCACCGGTACATTAACATAGTTTAGGTCTGTGCGGAGATTAGAATAATTAGGTGTAGTGTAAACTTGTCCTTGACGGGAATAAATGATCTCCGGCTGAATAGCAAATTTTTTCAATCTAAAGAGACCATATGCACCTCCGTGAAAACCATTAAGGTTATTGTATTTGGCTCCTACCAATTTTCCATCTGAGCTCAATGCAAGCCCCGAAATATTCAAGCCGCATTTCAGACCTAGCTCTATTTTTATTTGAGCAGAAGACATCTTAGACATAAGCATCAACGCGCATCCAACAATCAATAAACTTCTCATAATTTTTTTATTTCGCGACAAAAATACAAAACGGCTAAAGTTCACAAAAAGAAAATCCCGCTTGGGCGGGATTTTTCTATTATCGATTCAATCAGATTATTTTCCAAACTTAAACAAGCGATAACCTACAGAGACCATAATCACCTGGTTCTTTACATTGCCTGAACTTCCTGTCACGTTATTGTTATCCGATACACCAAGATTATACCTGGCATCGATTGACAAACCCATAGGCAGATCCCAACCCGCGCCTAAAGCAATACTTAAATCAGAACTCTTAACAAAGTTTGCTGCACCTTGAGTAGTGGTAGCTCCGCTAGTGGTCGACTTTATGTCACCTCCTGACAAGAATCCAATTTGTGGGCCCACTTGTAAATTAATGCCCGCTACCGTGTACAATTTGAGGATAACAGGGATATTAACGTAGTCAAAATTAGCATCAACATTAGTAGTGGAATACGAGTACTTTGTCCCTTGTTTAGAGAAAAGAACTTCAGGCTGAATACCGATTTTACCAAGTTTAATTAATGTAAACGCACCAAAGTGATAACCTGTCCGGTTATTATATGTGGTACCGGCCGATTGGGTCGCATTAACGTTTGCGAAGTTCAATCCTCCTTTAATACCAATACCTACTGATGCTTGCGCATTGGCTGCAAATGACAAAAGAGAAAAGCTTACGATGACAAAACATACTTTCATTATTTTCATATTAAATAATTTGGTTTGAAACAAAGGTAATAAAAATCGTGCCACCTAATTAATTCCTAATTCAGGATTCTTGCCTTTGATGCTGGCGTAAAACCTCGTCAATAATTTCATGTCATCTTCCAAATTTTCTGCCGGATAAAATGGCGAGCCAACGATCACTTTCTTTTTTGCATAATCAAACCCGCAAGGAATGATCGGCACCTTTGCTTGCTTTGCGATATAATAGAATCCGGTTTTCAATCGATCTACTTTCTTTCTGGTGCCTTCTGGCGCAAGTGCAAGAATAAATTCTTCGTGCGAATTGAAAATAGAAACCACCTGATGAACCATTTCGTGCGATGAAGAGCGATCTACGGGATAGCCACCAATCGCGCGAAAAAACCAACCAAATGGTGCCGCGAACAGTTGACTTTTACCTAAAAATTTCGCGCGCTGCATTTTTAAAATACTTCGTGCCATTACACCGATCACAAAATCCCAGTTGCTGGTATGTGGGGCTACAGCAGCAATGTATTTTCTCAACTCTTTTGGAAATGATCCTTCGATCTTCCATCCGATCAACTTAAAAATCAAAATGTAAATCGGGCGCAGCATAACTCGGATGAATATCCGATTTTTACTTCAGACGAACATCTGATTTTCTACAATAATTTGGATTATCGTTCTCATTGAACTTTTTTGGCAATTCAAAGACCCCAAGCCATGAAAACCAAAATAAGAATCTTTATTCTAACTTTTTTGATCACTCTAATCTTTGATAAAATTCGCACGCAGGGGTGTTATCTCACTAAAGTCATTTCTGGTCTTGACTCAACCATGATTACCTATGATGAAAACAATCATATTACCTCATTGGGAGTAGGCACAAGTGTTACCACTGATTCAAAAGGTTACATTACCGAGATAACGCGAACAAGAGCTGGCGCCCCTAGTGAGTTGCTCATTGATACGAGGACAATTTACATTTATGATAGCAAAAACCATTTGGCAGAAGAGCGAGTGATCGGTTTTAATGAGACAACACCTCGCAAAATAACTAAGTATATGTAAAATTCGTTCGATCAACTAATCGAATTGCGAACAGCACTGCGGTTGAAGGAAAGTTTTTCTGAAAATCGCGAGACCTTTTCCTATCCAAATACTTCGTCCAAGAATCCTTCCGTGATCAATTATTATATAAATCTTCTCAATACAGTTCCGAATTCGGTAGTCGAATTAACCTACGACAATAAGAAGCATATTGACCACTCCCCATTTCTGTATAACGAGTTTTGTCCTTTCTCGACCAATAATGTCGTTTCTGTAAAGACCTCTCTGATGGGAGCAACCCATAACCGAACCATCACTTATAAATACAATTCCGAGGGTTACCCCATTTTAAGAACGACTACAGTGGTCAATGGAACGTTTAGCACCAAATACGTTTACAACTGCAGATGACAGTAGTTTAGGTTTATGAGAAAGCCTGATCGGTTGATTAGGCTTTCCATTTTTCTGCTTAACTTTGGATAGCTGTAAATATACAGATCAGTCTAAGTGATCTGATTTTTTAAACTAACTGTCTTTACAGACTGATGCCATGAAAAAATTAAGGGAATCATTTTTTTATATGGTGGCATTGCTATTCGGGGCCAATGTTATTTCTGATTTGCAGGCGCAAACTTGCTATCTCACCAGAGTTATCGAAGCAGATGGCGACACCATTTCGCTTTCGTATGATGGCAACAATCACATTTCTTCTTTGGGTAAAAACACGACTGTGAAAACCAATTCAGGCGGACATATTGTTGAGATAATTCACGATGAGGCTGCAACCAATAGTCTAGCCAGGGCAACATTCAGTTATGACAACAACAATAACCTTATTAAGTACGAGCAATTCATGGGCGCGGCAACAACTCCCGCATTCATTACAAGGTTTACTTACAACTCGTTTAATCAATTGATCGAGACGCAATCGGCTGTAGCTGTGGGACCAAATTATTTTTATGGATACAGGGTTTTTTCATATCCGAACACAACCATTAAAAATCCCAGCACGATCAAAGCATACTCAGGTAATGCCCAAGGCAAAACAGGAAACCCGGATGAAACCATAACGCTGGTGTATGACGATAAGAAGACCACGGGTTACGTGAATCCACTTGATGATTTTAACCCCTTTACAACTCACAACGTAGTTTCTGCTACCGTTGTGGAGGTAGGCGGAAAACCGAAGACAGAAACTTTTATTTATCAGTATAATGTTGAAGGTTACCCTATTTCGAAAATTGAGAAGGAAGGAGGGCGAACTTTCAATACCACATTCTCATACAATTGTAAATAAGTTTGTCAAATTAACTTATCGATCAACCGATCGTCTGTCAAATTCGGCAGCGTGATTTGCAGGCCTCTGTTCAATTCCTTTTTGATCGCATTAAGGGCACCTTCATTTCTTGCCCACGCCCTGCGAGCAATACCGTTGTTCACATCGAAGTATAGCATGCTTTTGAGTTTTCTGTCCGCATCGACAGAGCCATCAAGTACCATACCGAAACCACCGTTGATTACTTCTCCCCAACCCACACCCCCACCATTGTGAATGGAAACCCAGGTTGCCCCGCGAAATGAATCGCCAATGACGTTATGAATCGCCATGTCGGCTGTAAACTTTGAGCCGTCATAGATGTTAGACGTCTCTCGATAAGGCGAATCAGTTCCTGATACATCGTGGTGATCTCGACCTAAAACCACGGGTCCGATTTTTTTGTTTTTAATCGCATCATTGAATGCCTCTGCAATTTTCATTCGGCCTTCGGCATCGGCATAAAGAATGCGCGCCTTAGAACCAACCACTAACTTATTTGCCTTGGCTGCCTTGATCCAATTGATGTTGTCGAAGAGCTGTGACTGAATTTCTTTTGGTGCCGTCTCGGAAATTCTCGATAAAACTTCTGTTGCCAGTAGATCAGTGTAATCCAAATCCTCTTGCTTGCCCGAAGTACACACCCAACGGAACGGACCGAAACCATAATCGAAACACATCGGCCCCATGATGTCTTGTACGTATGATGGATAACGGAAATTAATTCCATCGGCAGCCATTACTTCCGCTCCTGCGCGTGAAGCTTCAAGCAGAAAGGCATTTCCATAATCAAAAAAATAAGTGCCACGTTTTGCATGTCCGTTGATTGCCGTAGCTTGCCTTCTCAATGAAGCCTGAACCTGTTTTCTAAATTCTTCCGGCTTCGCTGACATCAACTGATTTGATTCTTCAAAAGTCAAACCTGCAGGATAATATCCGCCAGCCCAAGGATTATGTAATGAAGTCTGATCAGATCCAAGCTCAATGAAAATATTCTCTTTCAAAAATTTTTCCCATATGTCAACGATGTTTCCTTGATAAGCTATGGAAACCACTTCTTTATTTTTCTTAGCGACTGAAACTCTTGTGCAAAGCTTATCGAGATCGGTTACCACTTCATCCACCCAACCCTGCGTATGTCTTTTTTGCGTTGCCTTTTCGTTAACCTCAGCGATAACGGTAATGCAGCCCGCAATATTCCCTGCCTTCGGTTGTGCACCACTCATTCCCCCGAGACCAGAGGTTACAAATAATTTTCCCGCGAGGCCTTCCCCCTTTTTCGAAATTTTCCTTCCCGCATTTAGTATCGTAATGTTTGTGCCATGCACAATTCCTTGTGGACCAATGTACATGTAACTCCCGGCAGTCATCTGGCCATATTGCGTTACTCCAAGTGCATTGAATTTTTCCCAGTCATCTTGCTTGGAGTAATTCGGGATCATCATTCCATTGGTGACAACAACGCGAGGCGCTTCTTTCGAAGAAGGGAACAAGCCCATCGGATGGCCTGAGTACATATGAAGCGTTTGTTCTTCAGTCATCGTGGCCAGGTACTTCATGGTCAATAAATACTGAGCCCAGTTTTGAAATACAGCTCCATTTCCACCATACGTGATCAACTCGTGTGGATGCTGGGCCACCTCAGTATCCAAATTGTTTTGAATCATCAGTTGAATAGCCGCTGCCTGCAAGCATTGATGCGGGTAATCGCTAACGGGACGGGCGAACATTTTATAATCGGGCCGAAAACGGTACATATAAATTCGACCGAACTTTTGAAGTTCCTCATAAAACTCGCTTGCTAAAACTTCATGATGCCGCGAATGAAAATATCGAAGTGCATTTTTGAGTGCAAGTTTCTTTTCTTCAACCGATAAAATATCTTTTCGCTTGGGTGCATGGCTTACCGACTGATCATAAGGTTTTATTTCAGGAAGTTCATCGGAGATTCCTTGTAAAATCTGTTCCTGAAAAGAAAGTTCGGTAGTTGTCATTCGGGTGATGCTTTTTGAAATTGTTTGGCTTTAAAATTATTTTTTGTGAATTGATACCCCGTTTCGAAGATCTCCTGGGCTTTCCCGATATCAAACACGGTAAATCGATCCATGTTGGGTGGTGAAATGGAAACATCACACAATCTTTTGCTTTGCTGCGTGTTGGCAGAAATTGCGATGAGCATGCTGCGTTCAATCACATTCTTCAGATTCTTTGGATCAAACTCACGACTGATTTCATTGCAGTGCGAGCCAATCAGAAAATCACACTGATGGCGAATGCTACGTGCCGGGAGGTTATCAAGCAATCCACCATCCACATACAAACTGCCATTCAGGCTTGCGGGACTAAAAATCGCAGGGATGCTGCATGAAGCTTCCACGGCTGTAGCCAACTCGCCTGAAGAAAAATAATTCACCTCACCTTTTCTAATTTCAGTGGCAGCAATGGTCAGCGGAATTTTCAATGCAGCAAAATTATTTTCAGGAATGTTTTTAAGAATCAACTCCTTCACCCCATCCATCGTGAGCAAGCCGGCCCACGTCCATGCAGGGCGAACTGATTTGAAGAGACTCAGTTGTTTCACTTGCTCAAGTATTTGATCAGGCGTAATACCATAAGCATATAACGAAGCAACAATTGATCCTGCACTTGTGCCCGAGATCGCAGAAATATTCACGCCCATTTCCTCGAGTGCTTTGAGTACTCCGATATGAGCTATGCCCCGCGCTCCTCCTCCTGATAATGTGATTCCGATTTTCATTCTTGAAAAGTTAATCGTTAACCGTTATTGGTTAATTGGTGGTGTTCGCTTTTATTAAAAATAATCTGTACCTCATAGTCGAATCCAGACTCCTAATAACGTTTAACTATTAACGAATAACGATTTACAAAATCTCCTTCAACGAAAAAGTTCTATCCAACCGTACTCCTCTTTCGGTTTCTTTCACAGTACAACACTCATTCACAGAATCGTGCTCCAAAAACAAAACGTAATTATTAACGGCTGCTTCCTTCAAAAATTTTTCCTTCTCGTCAATGGTGATTAAAGGCCTCGTGTCGTAACCCATCACATAAGGCAATGGAATGTGGCCCACCGATGGCAGCAAGTCGGCAACAAAGCAAATGATCTTGTCTTTATATTTTATTTTAGGGATCATCATCTTATCGGTATGCCCCGAAGCATAAAACAAATCGAATTGCGAAAACGGTGATGGCTTGCTGATATCAATAAAATTGAGATGACCGCTTTCCTGCATCGGCAAAATATTTTCTTTTAAAAAGCTTGCTTTCTCACGGGCATTGGGTTGAGTGGCCCATTTCCAATGATCGGCATTGCTCCAATATTTTGCATTCTTAAAAACGAGTTCGAGTTTATCTCCCTCATTTTTCACTCCTCCCCCACAATGATCGAAGTGAAGATGTGAAAGAAACATGTCGGTGACATCGCCCTCGCTGAAACCAAGGGCATTTAAACTTTTGGTTAACGAATCATCGCCATGCAAATAGTAATGCTGAAAAAATCTCTGGTCTTGTTTATTACCAATACCATTGTCGATCAGGATCAATTGCTTTCCATCCTCGATCAAAAGACATCGCATCGCCCAGGTGCACATATTGCCGGCATCAGCAGGATTTGTTTTTTGCCAAATGGATTTAGGCACAACGCCAAACATGGCACCACCATCTAATTTAAAATAGCCAGTATTAATTGGATATAGTTTCACGAGAAGTCAGGAGTTAGAATTCAGGATTTGAGAAGTTAGCAATTATATCTGATCGTAAGAACCTACTGCCGACTGTATTCTGTCTACTGCCTACTCCTTAACAACTCCCATCGCGCAGAATTTGTCAATACGCTGACTGATGCGTTCCTCTGCAGAAAGTTTATTGAGTTCGTTAAAATTATCGAGAATAGTCTTCTTCACCTCGGCAGCCATTGTCTTCACATCGGTGTGAGCTCCGCCAAGGGGTTCTTTCACAATGCCATCAATCAATTTATTTTGGAGCATGTCTTTGGCAGTAAGCTTGAGTACTTCAGCAGCTTGTTCTTTATAATCCCAGCTTCTCCATAAAATTGAGGAACAAGATTCCGGAGAAATAACAGAGTACCAGGTATTCTCCAGCATCAACACCCTGTCGCCAATAGCAATACCCAATGCTCCGCCAGAGGCCCCTTCACCAATAATGATACAAATGACCGGCACTTTAAGCATGAACATCTCTTTAAGATTGCGAGCTATTGCCTCGCCTTGTCCGCGTTCTTCCGCCTCGAGTCCGGGAAAAGCGCCAGGTGTATCAATGAAAGTGACAATTGGCTTATTAAATTTTTCTGCGAGCTTCATCAGGCGTAAAGCCTTTCGATAGCCTTCGGGGTTAGCCATCCCGAAATTGCGCATCTGTCGTTGTTTAGTGTTTCTTCCCTTCTGCTGGCCAATGAACATAAACGTTTGTCCATCGACAGTACCAAGTCCGCCAATCATCGCTTTGTCATCCGATACATTGCGGTCGCCAAACAGTTCAATAAAGTCGGTAGTGATTTCGTAAATGTAGTCAAGTGTATAAGGCCTATCGGGATGGCGTGAGAGTTGCACGCGCTGCCAGCCCGTGAGATTTTCAAAAGTTTCTTTCTTCAAATCGATGATTTTTTTTTCTAACGCAAGGATCGCGTTATGAACCGCTTTGTCGCTGCCATCGGCCAATTGCTTCATATCTCCCAGTTTCGACTCAAGTTCGGCTATCGGCTTTTCAAAATCCAGCAAATTCATTTCCTTTCTTTGGTTGATTAAGAGAGCAAAATTAAAAGATTTTTCAGAAACGAGGTTTTCACTCCTTTCTGTTGAACGATGGGCAAGGTAAAAACTTCTCTCTTTTCTTAGATTTTTGCCGTTCGGAAATTGAGTGATGATATTTAATAGCAACCTCATGTGCACCACCTGAGGCTGGGCCTAAAGCGGAAATCGTGAAATCATAACTGTAAACAATCTCAAAGGGACCGACTTGATATCCAAGTATAACAACAACTGCATCCTGACTCGGGCTGTTCTCTGCATTTTTAGAAACCGGAATGCCTCTATACCAAAGACCGAAAATAATCGGGTCATACAGCAAATAGGCGCCAACATCAAGTTGCTCAAAGTTTGCCTGACGCTTATAAACAAATGACGGTGACAAAACCGGGATGCGGGTCTTCTTTACGCCATTATATAGCGGAATGCGTACACCTCCATGAACAGTTATTTTCATCGGTACATAAGCGTATTGATTGATCAATGATCGATTGGGTTGATTAATGTGGTGAGCTGCAAAACCAAACCAAAAATTTCTATTGTATGCAAGCAGGCCTCCTTTAAAATCGAAATACTGAGCAGAACCTGCTGAGCTAATCGAAGGATCGCTAGTGGGCACTGTTGAGGGAACACCTGTTTGAAATTGATCTGCGAAAAGCAGTTTATTGAAATCAATATTCCGTGAGGCATATCCAAAATTCAGCCCTGAAGAAATCACCCACTTGCTTGAAACTCTCCATTTGTAGGAGTACAGGAAATTGAATTGCGTTGATTTCATACCTGCAGTTCCGGCTTGATCCTGGGTAGCCAAAAAACCAAACCCGCTATTCAATTCGAATAAATTAAAATCGTAGGAAAATGCAGTGGTAGTATAACCCTGCGCCACACTGGGCCATTGATTGCGGTAGTTGGCAATGAATCTATGGTCGTTGGTAGTACCGGTGAAGGCAGGGTTTAGATACAACGGAGCTGCATAGTATTGACTGAACTCAGGATCCTGTGCGAAAGTCGAGATTGTAAAGCAAACCAAAAGCAGAGTTAAATATTTCTTCATCTGATCAAATTGATATCTCCCGTGCGCACAACCGTTTCTCCGGTACCGAGAAGTACGGTGAGTTTGTACATATAAACATCTTGCTCGCACAGCTTGCCTTTGTAATATCCGTTCCACCCCTGACTTGAATCGCGACTTTCAAAAAGCAATTGCCCCCATCGATTGAACACCAGCATTTCAAATTGAACAATGCCAGTCATCACCGGAAGAAACACATCATTTTTTCCATCACCACCTCCCTCGCCAGTAGTGCTTGGCGAAAATGCATTGGGTATCAGGATCTCGCCTCCCATCTTAACTGTTACAGCACTTGAAATCTTTGTCGTATCGCGACAGTTAAATTCGTTGCTCGCTATTAGTGTGATGGTGAATGCTCCCTCTTTTTTGTAACTATGTTCAGGTCTCACTTCTGTTGAAGTTTCACCATCACCAAAATCCCACCAATAGCCGGTGGCATCCTGACTTAAGTTTATGGTGTATAAAATGCCTCCGGGTATATAAACCGGATTGGGAGTGATTTTAAAATTGGCGATTGGCCTCACGTCTACTGTAATGATCTGTGGCTTGGTGTTAGTTATAACCTGGCCTGAAGCATTGGAGGCGCTTAATGAAACAGAATATTTTCCAGATTGTATATAAGTATGGGTCGGATCAGAAAGACGTGATGAAGTTCCATCGCCAAAATCCCAAACGTAAGAGGAAGGATCGGCATACAAAGAAAGGTTTGTGAATTGCACGGTCAACGCCTCGCAACCGGTTGCTGGATTGTAACTAAAGTCAACAGCAGGCGGCACCGGCAAGATTGTAATGGTTTGTGTCTGACTTTGAGTGCAGCCATAATGAGTCACACTCAGTTTGATAGGGTATGATCCGAAAGTGGAATAGGAATGATTGGGTTCTGAGGGATTGGTCGAACTTGAGCCATCGCCAAAATCCCACAAGTAAGTCCATGGTCCTTGATTTGTTGCGTTGGTAAGTGTTACCGTGGCTGAGGGAAAGGTCTGAGTTGAAGGAGAAACAGTGAAAGAAACATTCATGTTGTCTTTCTGTGGAACAATCCATCTGCTGTTTGAAACGATGCTTGAGCAATTGGCAAAGTTTTTTGTATCCAGTGAAAACTGAACATTAATATCTGAGGCAGCCCTGTTGAATGTATATTGAAACTGATCGAACGCATTCGTCAGATCACTTACCACCACCCCGTTTTCTGCAATTACCCAATGGTATGAAGGGAGTCCCTTTTGCGTGGCCGCCAGATTTATCTTGATCAAGTCACAATCGAACTGCAGCGTGTCAACTGTGAACACAGATGATGGAACAGGAGAAATACGAATAGTGCGAACGGAGTCACCAAAGCAACCTGAAGATAATGTTGTAGTGAGCTTTACGGAAAAATCTTCGAGTGCCTGGGTTGCGTTAGAAAAATTGTAACTGAATGCAGGCGTAGTGCCTGTGCTTGTGGATGAAATAATTCCGCTTGCGTTACTTATTGTCCAGGTGTAGTCAGAGGGGTTCAGTGACTGTGTTGCTGCATCAACAGAAAAACTCACCGTTTGAGGCGAGCAATTATTATTGAACGGAGAATAATTAGTTGAATTAAATCCTGATTTTGTTCCGGGATTAATTGTGATGGTAGTCGCGGGTGAAATGGTCTCACATCCGTGAATGGTATAAACATGGAGCCTGACGTCCACAAGTTTGTTAACCGTACCTGTATTTTGAAATGAATAGGTGAATACATTACTGAATCCGGGATCAGTGGGTCGTTGCGTTGCTAATACCTGAAAACCTGAGCCTATTCTGTCATCCTCTTCCCAAACAAAGCGATCGACTACATCTGGCTGACCTGCGGCCGAATTATTTGTGAAATGAACGGTCAAAATGCTGCAGCCTGAAGCAACATCGGGCGTGAAGTTTGCCGTGGGTAACGGGTCAACAACTGCGGGTTGAACTAAAATCGAGGAACAAGAATTCTGATTGGTAGTCACGCGAAGGGCCACCTGATAAGTTCCTACTGCTCCCATCGATCTTGAAAAGGAAGTCTGATTGTCATAAGCCGGGTCTTTGTTGAAGGTTGTGCCATCGTAATTGAAATCCCATTCACGGAGCACAATTGATTCACCATTAATGGAATTCAGTGTTGAGCTTTCCTGAATGGAAGTACTTTGACCCTTGCAGACACGCGATACCGAAAATGCCGTGGTTGGTTTTTCGTATACGCGCACTTGCGTTTGATCCTGTGTCTGACAGCCTGTGACATTATCGCGAATGGTTAAAACCGCTTTATAAATTCCTCGATTAACAAAAGTCTGATCAAATGGCCCCAAAGCCGTAGGAGAAAATCCGGAGGAAGGTGCTTGAAGAACCAAAATATTGTTCTCGTCATAAAATTGCCATTGCCACTCGGTTGACGATGTAACTGTTCCAACAGATGCGTCAGAAAACCGAACTTGAAATGTGGTAAGTGAAGCTGCCGTATTCTGGCAGAAGTATGGCGTAATTGGATTATTGGAAAAATCAGAAGTCTGGATTTTAGCAACAAGGGCTGGTGAGATTGTAATCAATCCGTCATAGGTGTTTACGCATCCACCGGCTGCATTGTTATCGGTAACCAAGAGCCTGATCAACTTTTGACCTCCTGTCGAATAAGAAAACACGGGGTTGGTCTGATTTGACGTAGAAATCGGAGCGCCTGCCCCGGTATTGTTGTCAAAAAATTGCCAGATATATCCAAACGATGCTCCACTGATGGCTGGAGTTTGGTTTTGAAAATAAATATTGTCGCTAATGCAAAAGGTAGTTTGCAATGGTCCGGAAGCGTTACCCAACCTGGTGACAAAGTTTGGTTGAGGCGCTGGCACAATCACAATTTGGGCAGTTGTAATCTGTGGAGGATTATCGCCATTGACTAAGTCGCCATTGACTGGATTGTAAGGGTTGCTATCGGTGAGGTCGTTGTCGTAAGCATTGCATTGATTCCAATTTTTCAATGTCACCATAAATGTTTTTCCAACGTCAGCTGGAGCTGTCACCGGCACATCGACCAGCAGACTCTGCTGCCCCGGAGATGTCACCGGGTAAATGGGATTAGTATTTGCCGCTGGATTGAAGTATGGAAAGCTTCCCGGGGTAACTCCATTCACTTTCATTCCCGGAATCTGTGTTGCAGCCGAGCCTGTGCCATATATCCATTGAATCCAACGAGGCGCATTATTTTCTCGGGTAGCGCGAGGAAAACAATTCCATGTGCTATTATCAATGAATTGAAGTGACTCGGCAAAACCTTGACAAACTCGAAATACTCCCGGGCTGATTGAAATAACATCATTTGTCCACACGATCACTTGTGTTTGGATCGGAACTACGGAGCCGCGCGGATTGCAAGCGTTTGATGCATCAATAGTCACATCATAACCGCAATTATTTGAAATGGAGGGATAGGTATGAGTCATGATTACTCCCGTGGCATTCGTTTGGGTATAATTTTCTTCCGGGGATCCGTCACCCCAATCGACATAATAAACTGTGCCGGCCACAGCCGACAGGTAATGGGTCTCAATATTTACGGTGTAAGGAGCACAACCGCGACTACTGGTGAGAAACTGAAAGCCGGGCTCCATGATACCTCCACATTGAGCCCTAACATTTTCAGTGGTAAGAAGCGCAAGAATAAAAAAAAGATAATAGTGCCATTTTGCAGTCATCTCGTTGTTTTATCATGAATAATAAAACCAGCACGGTTTAGCGATAGCATACAAAGAAACTAAAGGAAGTGCAGGTGAAAGATGGATTAGCGGCAAGACACACAATAATGACTATGAGTCGTAATTTTTCAGGACAAACGGAACTGAGATCTTGCCTTTTTCCGAAATAATTTAAGAATAGGGCATGTCGAATAACCAAATGCGCTACCTTTGCGCGGATTTTTTCAAGCCATGTCATCAGCCAAATACATATTCGTTACCGGTGGTGTTACTTCTTCACTCGGCAAAGGCATTATTTCAGCATCGCTGGGTAAGCTGTTGCAGGCCAGAGGGTTTACAGTCACTATTCAAAAGTTCGACCCGTACATCAACATTGACCCGGGTACGCTCAATCCCTATGAGCATGGCGAATGTTATGTAACCGATGATGGAGCCGAAACCGACCTCGACCTTGGTCATTACGAGCGATTCTTGAATGTGCGCACCAGCCAGGCAAACAATGTTACTACCGGGCGCATCTACAATAATGTGATCACCAAAGAACGTCACGGTGAATATCTCGGCAAAACCGTGCAAGTCGTGCCCCACATCACTGACGAGATCAAGAGAAACATTTTCCTACTTGGCGAAACCGGCCAATACGATTTTATCATAACTGAAATTGGTGGCTCAGTGGGTGACATTGAATCGCTTCCATTCGTGGAAGCTGTTCGCCAGGTTCGCTGGGAATTGGGCGCAAACAATTCAATGGTCATCCATCTTACGCTTATTCCTTACTTAAAAGCTGCGAAAGAATTAAAGACGAAACCAACGCAGCATTCCGTTAAAGAATTGCTTTCATACGGAATCCAACCCGATATTTTGGTTTGCCGAACTGAGCTTCCTCTTTCAATGGAGATCAGAAAGAAATTGGCCCTCTTCTGCAATGTGAATATCAATTCAGTAATCGAAGCGATCGATGCCGACACGATCTATGATGTTCCACTTCTAATGAAGAAAGAAAAGCTCGATGAGCGAGTGCTCTCTAAGCTAAAAATGACTTCGAAGCATGAACCGGAATTGGAACAGTGGAAAGCTTTTTTGGGTAAACTGAAAAATCCGGTAAACGAAGTCAATATTGGGCTAGTCGGAAAATACGTTTCACTTCCAGATGCCTATAAATCAATTGCAGAAGCTTTCATACATGCGGGTTCGCAAAATGACTGCAAAGTGAATGTGAAATGGATCTCCTCAGAGGAAATCAGCAAAGAAACCGTTGAGGAAATACTGGGCAATTTAGATGGTGTGCTGGTTGCTCCTGGTTTTGGAGAGCGGGGCCTCGAAGGAAAGATTGAAGCCGTGCGTTATGTACGAGAAAATAAAATTCCGTTTCTTGGCGTTTGTCTGGGGATGCAGTGTGCTGTAGTTGAATTTGCCCGCCACATTCTGAAATTAGATGCAAGCACTACAGAGCTCACCCCAAAAACAAAACACCCCGTGATCGACTTGATGGAAGAACAGAAGAAGATCACTACAAAAGGAGGCACAATGCGCTTGGGTGCATACACCTGTAAGTTGAAAAAAGGCTCAAAAGCGCAGCATATTTACGGTGATACACTAATTCACGAGCGCCATCGTCATAGATATGAGTTCAACAACAAATACCTCGACCAAATGGAAGAAGCAGGAATGAAAGCGGTGGGTATTAACCCTGACTCGGGTTTGGTGGAGGTAGTCGAACTGAAAGATCACCCTTGGTTTGTAGGCGTGCAATTTCATCCGGAGTTGAGAAGCACGGTACTCAATCCACATCCTTTGTTTGTCAAATTCGTTGGGGCAGCAATGGATCATAAAAAAACAGTCAATAGTCTAAGTCTTTAGTATTAGGCATTAGTATAGTCAATAGTTGAAGAGTTGTTTTCAAAGTATCAAATCACCTCGTTTTCAAATTAATTATCATGGATAGAAATTCAGCCATCGGTCTTACATTAATGGCCTTGTTGTTGTTCGGTTATTTTTATTTTTTCTCGCCCTCCCCAGAGCCACAAAAAAATAAACCTGCTGCTACTACGGTAACTTCATCTGCAAAAGACAGCACTACTGAGAAAAACTCTGAAACAAAAATCGATAGCACAGCAACTAAGCAATATGGCAATCTTGGTTCTTTCCTTACGGGAAAAGAAGAATTCACATCCGTTGAAAACGATGTGTTGAAATTGACACTCAGCAATCGCGGAACAGTGAGTGAGGTGAATTTGAAAAAATACAAGACCTACAGTCAACAGCCGTTGTTCCTATCGAAAAACGGAAACAATAAATTCTCTTTGATCGCATCGCATGACGGTAAATTGATCGATCTCTATCAATTGCATTACCAACCTGAAACCTCAAAACAATCTGACACCACCAAAATCAGTTTCGTTGCAAAGCTTTCAGAAAGCTCTTTTATCAAACACGTCTACTCTATTCCTGATAAAGGATATAAAATCGGGTACAGCATCGAAACGAAGGGAGTTTCCATTGCGGGAAAGGATTTAGCATTTTCCTGGATTGATAACATGCCACTAGTTGAAAAAGACATCACCGATAGCCGCAACAGAACAACGATCAACTATTATTCAACCCAAGGTTCATTTGACGGTTTGAGTGAAAATTCGGCCGACAATAAATCATTAACAGACCCGCTGCAATGGATCGCCATCCGGCAGAAATTTTTCATTAGTGCAATTTTTGCAAAGAATTCGTTCAACACTGCGTCACTGGCAACTTCATTCGATGCAAACGATTCATCGATTGTTAAAAAGGCAGAAGTTAATCTTTCAATCCCAGCTTCAACGCTTGCAAAAGGCAAGGCTGACTTCTCCTATTACTTCGGACCAAACGATTATCGGATCACCAAAGATGTGACTGAAGGATTTTCACGCAACGTATATCTCGGCTGGCCACCCGTCATCTGGGTAAACAAATTTTTGGTGATGCCCGTGTTTCAATTTTTGCAGAAATTCATAAGTAACTACGGGCTCGTCATTCTATTGTTGGTATTGTTCATGAAGTTGTTGCTCACTCCTCTTGTCTATCATTCTCTGCTTGGCATGGCAAAAATGAGGTTACTGAAACCAGAACTCGACCTGATCAAGGAAAAGAATGGAGACAATATGGCCCAGGCGCAGCAAGACCAGATGAAGTTGTACCAACAGGCGGGCGTAAATCCGTTTAGTGGTTGCATTCCATTGCTTCTCCAAATGCCGATTTTGTTTTCCATGTTTTATTTGTTTCCTAACTCCATCGATCTGCGCCAGCAAAGTTTCTTGTGGGCTGAAGATTTATCCACCTACGATTCGATTTTAAATCTTCCGTTCTCTATTCCGTTCTATGGCGACCACGTGAGTTTATTTGTACTGCTGATGACAGCTTCACAGCTCGTTTACACCTCGCAACAAAATCAACTTACCTCAGTGCAAGGCCCGATGAAGTCGATGGGTTATGTAATGCCAGTGGTCTTTATGTTTGTGTTGAATTCATTCTCTGCAGGTTTGAGTTTCTATTATTTCATCTCCAACCTGATCACGTTCTCGCAACAAGCCATCGTCAAACGATTTGTGGATGAAGACAAGATCAAAGCGATCATGGACGAGAACCGCAAGAAAGCCGCTTCCGGCACAAGCAAAAAATCGAAGTTCATGACCAAGCTCGAAGACGCGATGAAAGCGAGTGAAGAAGCCAGGAAGAAGACAAAAAAATAATTTGAAAATTAACCTTTGAGAATTTGAAAATGGGACGTAACAAATCTTCAAATTTTCAAATTGAATCATCTTCAAATTAATTCTATTAACATTCCAATGTTTATCGTCTGTTGAAAGTACGTGGATAACATTGTTTCACGGACGTTCCACGATGGCCTAATAACACTATCTTTGTTGCCTTTTAAGCTTAACAACCATTATTCATGGGCAAAATTATTGCGATTGCAAACCAAAAAGGAGGCGTAGGAAAAACCACTTCGGCAATTAACCTTGCTGCTAGTTTAGCCGTATTGGAATATAAAACGTTGTTGGTAGATGCCGATCCTCAGGCCAATTCTACATCTGGGTTAGGAATGAACCCCAAAGACATTAAGAAAAGCATTTATGAATGCATGGTAGATGGCGTGAATGCATCGGATGCCATCATCAAAAATGAGTTAAAGTTTTTAGACGTCCTGCCATCGCACATCGATCTGGTGGGTGCAGAAGTGGAGATGGTGAACATCGAGCATCGAGAAGAAAAAATGCGCAATGCATTGGCAAAAGTGAAAGATCAATACGATTTTGTTTTGATTGATTGCTCTCCTTCCTTAGGATTGATTACGATCAACTCCTTGACCGCGGCCGATTCCGTAATTATTCCGGTTCAGTGCGAATATTTTGCATTGGAAGGTTTGGGGAAATTATTGAATACGATTAAGATCATTCAAACGAGGTTGAATCCAAAATTAGAAATCGAAGGAATTTTGTTGACGTTATATGATGCAAGGACATCACTTGGCAATCAAGTGGTGGAAGAAGTGCGCACTCATTTTAAAAACATTGCTTTCAAGACGATCATCCCGCGCAATGTGAAGTTGAGTGAGTCACCAAGTTTCGGTTTGCCCGTGATCGTACACGATGCCGAAAGCAAAGGAGCGATCAGTTATTTGAATTTAGCACATGAAGTGTTGAACAAAAACGGAATGCACAAATGAGCACAAAGAAAAAAGCCTTGGGTCGGGGATTGAGCGCACTGCTCAGCGACTCTGAAGGCGAAAAGTCGGAAGTAGAGGTTGTCGTCCCGTCTTTGTCTGGCCAACCAAGCAGTAATCTGAATGAAATTCCGATTGAAGAAATCGAGACGAATCCATTTCAGCCACGTCAGTATTTCGATCAGGAAGCTTTGAATGAGCTGGCTGAATCAATAAAGGTGCACGGCATCATCCAGCCGATAACCGTAAGGAAACTCTCACAGCACCAATATCAGTTGATTTCGGGCGAAAGGCGTTTTCAAGCATCAAAGCTCGCTGGATTAAAATCGTTGCCCGCCTATGTGCGCACTGCCAACGACCAGCAGATGCTGGAAATGGCGCTGATCGAAAACATACAACGCGAAAATTTAAATCCGATAGAAATTTCACTGAGTTATCAGCGTTTAATCTCAGAATGCAATCTGAAACAAGATGAGTTAGGCGAACGTGTTGGTAAAAACAGAACCACTGTTACCAACTATCTGCGTTTACTCAAATTGCCTCCCGATATTCAAATCGCTGTGCGCGACAATAGAATTTCAATGGGTCATGCACGTGCGATCATCAATATAGAGAACCCTGACTCGCAGCTATTCATCTTTAAAAAAATAATTGCGGAAGATCTTTCGGTTAGGGCTGTTGAATCACTGGCCCGCGAAGTTTCAGAAGGCGCCAAGTTGAAAGAGGAAACAAAACAGACGGCAACCCCTCCTAAAGAAATTCACCAACTGCAATCAAAACTTTCGTCACACTTTGGCACGAAAGTTACTGTGAAGAGCGATGGCAAGAAGGGCGATATTCGTATTCCTTTTTTGTCGGTAGAAGATCTTAATCGTATCCTTGATATCCTAAAAGTGTAAAATGCGCTCTGTTAGCGTCTTCGCGATCTTGTTATTGACTTGCTTCGCTGGCAGGGCACAGGAAACAAAAAAAGACACCACCGGGCTTTCGTCTGATTCTGTCAGGCTGAAAAACGGAAAGGTGGTTAACATTCGGTCGTATGCATCACGTTTCGATCCAAGAAAAGCGATGTTCTATTCCGCTATTCTGCCCGGTGCCGGTCAGGCTTACAATAAAAAATACTGGAAAGTGCCGCTCGTTTATGGAGGTTTGTTGGGGTTGATTGCAGTAGTAAAGTTTTACAATGATGGGGAGGCGATATACAAGGAAGAATTATTTTACCTGATTAATCACCCCACCCTGAAATTCTACCCTGGAACTTTACGAACGCCTGAATCACTTCGCAGAACGGTTGATCAGGCCCGAAGACAACGCGATTATTTCATCATTCTCACAGGCTTCTTTTACATCCTGCAAATGGTGGATGCTCACGTAGATGCTCACCTGAAAGAATTTGACTTGAACCCCCAGCTTCATGTGCGCATTGAGCCGAGTTATACGCCAGCAAGCGGTGTAGGGATGGGATTGACACTGCGATTCTAAATTTAACGTCAAAATTTGCTATTGACTTTTGATGTTTCACGTAATTTTAAATCTTGAATTTTAAATCTTGAATTTAAATGAAGCTACTTCTGATCGGTTACGGTAAAATGGGCAAGACTATCGAAGGTATTGCGTTGAAGCGAGGACACTCCATTGTTGGAAGAATTGACAATCGCGAAGAACTTTTGAAATTTAATTCGTCTGCCGATACCGCCATTGAATTTTCCCAGCCCGATGCGGTAGTGGATAATTTGAATTTCTGTTTTGATAAAAAAATTCCAGTGGCCTGTGGCACCACCGGTTGGCTTGAAAAGAGAAAAGAAATCGAGAGTTTGTGTTTACAAAAAGGTGGTGCGTTTTTTTATGCATCAAATTATAGTTTGGGAGTGAATATTTTTTTTAGACTCAATGAATTTCTCGCAAAATTGATGAATGGCCAAGCAGGTTACGAGGTCTCAATCGATGAAACACACCATACGCAAAAGAAGGACGCGCCAAGCGGAACAGCCATAACTTTGGCGGAAGGCGTCATCAAAAATTACCGATCAAAAAAGGAATGGGCTCTGAATGAAACCTCAAAGCCAGAAGCATTCGTTATAAAGGCGTTTCGCATTGACCCTGCACCTGGCACACATGTGGTAAAATATCAATCAGCAGTAGATGACATTGAGATCAAACACACCGCCCATTCACGCGAGGGTTTTGCCCTTGGTGCTGTGCTCGTGGCCGAATGGCTGGCCGGCAAAACAGGTGTTTACTCCATGGATGATTTTTTAAAATTCTGACTTACCAATATTTTGATTTTCTTTGCACCGTCAAAAAATTCAAGATTCCATATTCCAAGTTTAAAATTGGATCTTGAGTTCATCTACAAAAAAATTTGAATATTGAATTTTAAATCTTGAATTGTTTTTATGAACTGGAAATTCTGGCAGAAAAAAAAGGAAGAAAATAAAAAACCAAAGTCGATTGTTCGCGAATGGTGGGATGCGATCCTGTTCGCAGTGGTGGCAGCTACACTGATCCGCTGGCTGATCATGGAGGCTTATACCATCCCAACCCCATCGATGGAAAACTCATTGCTCGTGGGCGATTTTCTTTTTGTAAGCAAATTTCACTACGGCACACGTACTCCGCGCACGCCCTTGCAAATTCCGCTCACACACCAAAAAATTTGGTTCACCGAAATTCCTTCGTACCTCAACTGGATTCAACTTCCAAGCTACAGACTCCCCGGTATCAGTCATGTGAAGCGCGAAGATGTGGTTGTATTTAATGTACCAGGCATTTCCGAGAATAATTACATGATGCCACGCGAGAGATGGATCGATTACCCTGTCGACTTAAAAACAAATTACATTAAACGCTGCGTTGGCATTCCTGGCGATGTACTTGAAATAAAAGATCGGCAGTTGAATATCAATGGTCAACCATTGAAAAACCCGGAGAACATGCAGTACCGCTACCACGTGATTTCAAAGGATGAGATCAACCAGCGCAATCTCGACAAACTTGGTCTCGATCCGGAAGATTATGGAATGTACGGCCGCACAGCACCCGATCAGGTTGAGTATTCGATGTTTCTTTCGCCAAAAAAAGCAGAAGAACTACGGGCCCTTCCTTTTATTAAATCGGTTGAATTGCCGCAAATGAATTCTGAATCAGACCCCCGTATTTTTGCTGCTTCTAAATATTCAGCGTGGAATGGCGATAATTTTGGTCCGCTTACTCTTCCCAAAGAAGGCATGACTATCAACATCAATGATTCTACACTTTCAATTTATGGATCGACCATTCGCGATTACGATCACAACAAAAATGTGAAAATTGAAAACGGAAAACTGACCATCGATGGAAAAGAAGTGACGAAATATACTTTCCAGCAAAATTATTATTTCATGATGGGCGACAACCGCGATAACTCACTTGACTCACGCTACTGGGGCTTCGTTCCGGAAGACCACATTGTGGGCAAAGGATTTTTCATTTGGCTCTCGCTGGACAAATACGGAAGCTTCTTCAATAGAATAAGGTGGAAGAGGTTCTTTAAGTTGATTGACTGAAGTTAGGACTTGGGATTTGGGTCTGGGTTTTTGGAAAATTGCCTAAATCCCAAGTCGTAAGGCCTAATTTTTTTTCTGCCCAAGTGAAAACCAATTCCCTGAGTCATCGGCAAAGAGCGCTTCAAATCCGTAAAATTCTTTAGTCGGTGGCTTTTTGAAAACAATCCCCTTTGTTTTCATTTCTTCATAAGTAGCGAGCAAGTCGTTGCATTCAAAAACGCCAAAGCCAAAAGTTCCTTTGCTTACCAGTTCACGCATCTGTTTCGCTGCTGCGCCTTTGAACATCATCCCTTCTTCAATTGACATCAAAGAAATTTCGAGATCCGGCTGTTCGGGAGGGCAAACAGTAAGCCAGCGCATACCGGGCCCTATAGGTGCATCGGTGTGAACTTTAAAGCCGAGTTTGTTTACGTAAAACTCATAAGCGCTGTCCTGATTGAGAACAAACACGCTAACGTGGTTCATTTTTGTGATCATCGATATGTTTATTATGGCACAAACATGATCAAAGGTTGATCACTGCTCTTCTTGAAAATTGCTATTTTGGGTCCATCCTTTATTTTCCGCAAAACAATTGGGAATGAAGCCCAAAGGGACATCTTTGATCTGCTCGAGTCTTTGGAAAAACTGGCGTTGGTAAACCGATGGTGAATGCTTAACGATCCGCTTGAAAAGCCCGGTGAAGGAACTCAAACTATCAAACCCAACCATAAAACAAACATCGGTTATCGAATGGTTTTTCTGTAGAAACTCCTGAGCTTTCTCAATCCGGACTTTCGTCAGGTATTGATGGGGGGTTTTTCCGTAAATATTTTTGAACAGCCGGATAAAATGAAATTTTGAAAAGTAAGCCTCGTCAGCAATAGTGTTGAGGTCAATCTTTTCAGCATAGTGCGAGTCAATGAAGAGTTTGGTCTGGACTATTCGCTTGTAGAGATAAAACTTCGGATACTCTTCGAATGGCTTTTTCATCACCATTTCGATTGAGCCAGATACAATGCATTGCCGTCAGGGTCTGCAAAAATAGCCAGACGCACCTGAGTGTCATCTTGAGTAGTGAATTTCACATTTTTACGCTCCAGATCTGCTACCGCTTTATCAAGGTCATCGACTTTAAAACCGATCTGCAAATTGTTACCGATCTTTACATCCTTACCTGCGGGATGAAGGCCCAGCGAAATTCCTGGCCCATCGACATCCGCCCAATGATCGCCATACCTGTTCCTCAGTTTCAATCCGAGGGTTTCCGTATAAAACTTAACCGCTGTGTCCATATCAGACACCATTACGGTCACATTGCCTCCCAAAATGTGTGTCATATCTCAATGTTTCTTAACCCAATTTACCAATCAATCTCTTTTAAACCTTTGCTCTTCAAATATTCATTTGCCTTGCTGAAATGCTTACAACCGAAAAACCCGCGGTCGGCAGAGAATGGTGAAGGATGTGCACTCATTAACACTAAATGCCTCGATCGGTCGATCACTTCTCCTTTCTTTTGGGCGTAGGCCCCCCACAACAAAAACACAACATTTGACTTGGTATCTGAAATTAACTTGATCGCTGCATCTGTAAAAATTTCCCATCCTTTGTTTTGATGAGAACCAGGAGATGATCCTCGTACAGTTAAGGTTGCGTTGAGTAAGAGTACGCCCTGATGAGCCCACCTTTCTAAATCACCTGAGGTGGGAATCGGCTTTCCCAAATCTTTGTTGATCTCCTTAAAAATATTGACCAATGACGGGGGCTGACGAATGCCCTCGCGAACAGAAAAACACAAACCGTTCGCCTGACCTGCGCCATGATATGGATCTTGCCCGATAATCACCACTTTCACATCATCAAAGGCGCAGCAATCAAAGGCACGAAAAATTTCCTTTCCAGGCGGGTAAATCGTTTGCGCTTGATATTCCTGCTTGACAAATTGAATCAACTTGTCGAAATACTCTTTTTCAAACTCCTTTTCTAATTGTCCTTTCCAGGAAGGAGCGATTTTCACGTCAATTGTCATGAATCATATTTAATTATTTCAGCGTAGGTGCAAACTGCTGTATTCCCTTTCACTTCGCATCTTAACGGATAAAATTATGCAATCCGCCTTTTCACAATTTGTAAATTAGAAAAAATTAATACTTTTGACCAGATGATTGCAGAAGTAACGCAAGGCGTAAAAGTAACGGTGGAAACAGAATACCAGCCCTCGTATTCAAATCCCGGCCAGTACCACTTTGTGTTCACCTATCGGATCACCATTGAAAATCAAAGTGAATTTACTGTACATCTGTTAAGAAGGCATTGGTACATCAATGATGCTGCCTTCGAAACCCGTGAGGTGGAAGGAGAAGGGGTGGTGGGGCAACAGCCGGTGCTTGAGCCGGGACAATCGCACCAATATGTATCGGGTTGCAATCTGAAATCAGGTATCGGCAAAATGGCCGGCACTTATTTAATGGAACGAGTGATGGATGGCTCTCATTTCAATGTTACAATTCCGGAGTTTATCATGATCGCTCCAATGCGCCTCAACTGACCCAAAAACGGCCTGACGATTTTTTCAAGAACACTATTGCCAAACTTCTATCTTTGGTAAATTATTTTTGTGCGTTTTTTCCAAGTAAAATCATTCCTGAACCACTGGCTTGATGTGGTTGACGAGCATTCGATTCATTCACCTTTCTTTTTTGATTTTTATTATCAGGTCATTCGTAAAAAGAACGATCCCGTTTTTATTGAAATAGAAAAAGTGAGGGGCCGATTACTGAGCAACCAATCTTTTGTAAATGCGAAAGATCTTGGTGCGGCTTCGCCCCATTTTAAAGGCGCCAAGCGAACCATTGCTCGAATAGCTGCTACCAGTCTCAATGAGGAAAAACAGTGCGCCTTGTTTTACCGGATTGCGAGATATGTTGAGGCCAAACACATTTTAGAGCTGGGCACATCTTTTGGAATTACTTCGCTTTACTTTTCAAAGATTGAAGATGCTAAAGTGACCACATTTGAGGGGAATCCTGCAATGATCAATATTGCTCAAACCAATTTTGATTATTTCAATCAAAAAAATATTGAACTCATCGAAGGCAATATTGATCATACACTCTCCGATCGTTTGCAAAACCCCGAGAAGATCGATTTTGCACTGATCGATGCGAATCATCAATATGAGCCAACCATCCGCTATTTCAACCTGATTGCCAAGAGAATGAGTGACCACGGTATAATGGTGATTGATGATATTTATTACTCGGAAGGGATGGCGCACGCGTGGAACGAATTGAAAAAACACGATCTCGTTTATGGCAGTATCGATTTGTTCCGGTGTGGGATTTTACTTTTCGACCTTAACCTTAACAAGCAACATTTTATCTGGTCGCATTAAAAAAGTTAATTTTGCAAAACTGACTAAAAATTATGGCTGAACCACAAGAACCGAAGCAAGAACTGAATCAAGAACTAAAAAAAGGAAATAAAGTATCCATCTTCATCGGATTGATGTTGGTCATTATTCTGATTCAAAGCGTAAAAATCTACCTCGATTACAAAGAGAAAGTGGAAGTAAAAGAACAGTTGGCCACCACCGAGGAAGACCTGGGCGCCACAATGCAAAAGTTGAAAAGTATAGAAACCGAACTCGACCAGAAAATTGTAGAAATTGAAAAATTGGGTGGAGATGTAAAAGAACTTCAAAAGGCTAAAGCCGAGGTGGAACTCGAATTAAAGCGAAACAATAAACGGAGCGCTAAAGCTTTACAAGAATTAAAGGACAGAGTGGAGGGCTATGAAGAATTATTAAAATTGAAAGATGATGAAATTGAAAAACTAAAGCATGTGAACACTCAGCTATTCAGCGAAAACAGAAATCTGAAAACGAAACAAAATAAACTCAGTGATTCGATCACACAACTCTCAAAAGGGAAAGACGAACTCGCTACAAAAGTCGCGATTGCGTCTCAGCTAAAAGCTGAAAATATTTCGATCAAAGCAGTCAATAGCAAGGGTAAAGAGCGCGAGTCTCCTTTTAAAAACCGACAGCTTCAAAAGCTGAAAGTGGAATTCAACCTTGCTGAAAACAAAGTTGCCCCAATTGAAGGTAAGAAAATCATCATTCGCGTCATTGATGAAAACAATCAGGTAATCTTCGATGTGGCCAAGGGCTCAGGCACATTTATTTACAATGGCAAAGAAGAATTTTACACTGCAGCTCAGGAGATTCTATTTGATAACACAAAGCAGCGTCTCACTTATTTTTATGAAAAGGGCTCGGAATACACTTCAGGAAAATATACGGTCGAAATTTACTCCAGCGATTACAAAATTGGCGCTGGAATGTTTGAAGTGAAGTAATCAGGCGCTAGCCGCTACTTTGCTGGATACGGGGTAATCAAACAAACCAAATTCTTTGATTGCTTCTTCCACTTTGTGGGGAACAAATTTTTCCCAGCCTGCGTCTCCTTTTCTGATCATGGCCAGCACGTGGTCTGAAATAATATGAAGGTTGCCGATGTTGGCATCATCAATGTCTTCCAGTTTGTTGTTGTCCATTAAATAGCGAAACAGGTTCTTGAGATTGTCAGGTAGTTCAGCTTCAAAATCTTTGAGAGTAAAAAGTGTATTGTCTTTTCGCAAGGCAGGATAAATGTACAATTTAATGTTACTGCCAAAGAGTGAGGCAAAGCATTCCAGAATTCCACCGCGGAGATTGGCATAAGTCTTTTCATCAAAAACTTTTTGCAGGGCGTAGATGCCCATGACCAAACCTGTCTTGCGGCCCTTGGTGATGCTCGATAGATAGTCCACCAAACGATAATATTCGAAATAATTCGAGATCAATACATTTTGACCGAGCGAACAAATAATATTAACCCTGTGCAAAAAATCCTTTTCATCAATGGCGCCTTCTGCGCTGAGATCATTGAGTGTAAGCTCCGTTATTGTCACTAACTTATTTCTATCAACATCGGGTTCATGCAAAAAATGCCTGCGTGATGTAAGCAGCATGTCCACGTTTACATGGGTTACAGGGCGAAACCGGCCGCGCAGTGCAAGTACATTTTTTTTGTATAAATATTCAGACGGTTGCATCACATGGCCATCGGGGCCGAACATAGCTGCTTTTGTCAAACCATTTTTCACCAGTTTCAGCGCCATCAGTCGATTGTCAACGTGTTTCAAGTTGGGCCCATCAAGGCGGAACATATCAATCTCAACTCTGCGATTAGTTAATCCATCGAGCAGCGATAACATAAATTCCTCGGGATCATCGATAAACATACAACCATACAACAAATTCACTCCGAGGATTCCCAGTGCTACTTGCTGCTGGAGCGGGTCATTGTCATGCAACTTCACGTGAATAACACAATCGTTATGGTCACCTTTAGGCCTTGTCTGGAAGCGAATGCCAATCCATCCATTGCCTTGATTGGTGCGTTCAAAGTTCAGTGCCTCAACGGTGTCTGCAAAAGCAAAAAAACGCGATGTCTCAATTCTGTGTGGCAATCGCTCGGGTAGCAACTGATATTCGTGGTCGAGCATTCGCATGAGGCGATCTTCACTTACATAGCGCTCACATCGCCCATAAATTGCATCGCTGAATTTCATGTCGTAGGCAGACATGGTCTTCGCAATTGTGCCACTGGCGCCTCCTACTTTAAAAAAATTGGCTGCAGTCTCCTGTCCTGCCCCCACCTCGGCAAACGAACCGTAAATGTCTTTACTTAAATTAATCTGAAGCGCTTTTTCCTGCGTGGTGAGTTTCATAGCCAAGGATAACGAGTATAAATTTCACTTATTTTCTGAAAGTAACTGCCAAACCAGCCACTATTTTCTTAACGTGCTTTTAGGGATTTTAGTTTAAAGGCTGAAGCCCCCAAGTTTATAAAATGACTCAGCTAAAGAGATTTAGAAAAACGATCGATGTAGTCTTCTACT
Organism: Bacteroidota bacterium; assembly: GCA_016178785.1. GTDB lineage: Bacteria > Bacteroidota > Bacteroidia > Cytophagales > Cyclobacteriaceae > ELB16-189. The sequence continues at coordinate 27,475 of JACOSO010000024.1, forward strand.
TCTTCACGAACATCCTTTGTGCATCTTTCATAAGGTCGAGCCATTCATCGGCTGGTGGGGTGGCTCCTTTTTCGAAGACTTCTTGCAGCAACCACTTTACAATATCTTTTTTCAGGCCAAACTTCTTTACGAGTGCTTCACAAAAGGCAATCTCTCTTTTCTCCACCACACCGTCTGCCCACACCATTTGCATAAGATCGTAAAGCACGTTCATCTGGTCTCGGAAATTGTCGGGCACATTGATTGTGAGTTTCTCTTTGCTATCCATGAGTTCTTGCACTTGTCGATCTTTCAGTCCAATTCGTTTGCCGATTTTGAACAACATCTTTTGTTCTTTAGCATGAACGAATCCATCGGCTTTGGCTAATGCCAAAAGATTTTTGATGTGGTTCTTTTTGTAAGAGAGATATTGGTTTTCGAAAAAGCCTTTCATAACAATTTGCAAGTTTTAAATTGCCTGTTACAAGTTACAAAGTTTCCGGATTCCGACTGTCAAATTCTCAATACATGATACTCAATACTAACACTTACTTAATCCGAACCCATTTCTTGTTTGACGTAGCAGATTTCACCACAGTCGAAACAAAAGTCATCCCATGAACTCCGTGATCCACCCCAGGAAAATCATATTTTTCAGGATTGATTTTTTTGCCGGGTTTGTAATCTCGCATGGCTTTGGTAAACGCGCGATAAATGTTAGCAAATGCTTCCAGATACCCCTCAGGGTGACCCGCTGGCACACGAATGAAGGCCTTCGCATCATCTGACAAGTAGCTCCAGCCGGCACGCAGAATTTCTTTAGGCTTGTCGAGCCATTTCACTACGAGCGAGTTAGGCTCCTCTTGTCTCCATTCAATTCCTCCCTTCTCACCAAACACCCGAATGCTTAAATTATTCTCCTCGCCTGCTGCCACCTGGGTGGCCAGTAAAATGCCAGTGGCGCCAGTATCAAACTTTACAAGCATCGAGCTGTCATCATCAAGCATTCGTCCTGGCACTACTGCATTGAGCATAGTGCACACTTCTGAAATAGTTGAATCAGTGATATATTCGGCAAGGTTAGCTGCGTGAGTGCCGATGTCACCAATGGCCCCGCCCATACCCGATTGTTTGGGATCAGTACGCCAGGAAGCTTGCATGTTGCCAGTCTTTTCCAATGCTTTAGAGAGCCAGCCTTGCGGGTACTCCACAAATACCTTACGCACTTTCCCAAGCTTTCCCGACTTCACGAAATTTCTCGCTTCCTTCACCATCGGGTAGCCCGTGTAAGTGTGCGTGAGCGCGAGGATCAAACCCGTTTTATCAACCAATTTTTTCAATGACTTCGCTTCGTCTACAGAAAATGCAATCGGCTTTTCGATGACAACATGAAATCCTGATTCAAGTGCCATTTTTGCCGGGGCATAATGCACATGGTTAGGCGTGACAATGCTTACAAAATCTATTCGCTGGTCAGGAGGAAGATTTTTTTCCTTCTCGAACATTTCGGGATAAGTTTTGTAAACGCGCTTTGGGTCAAGGAAAAGCGACTTACCTGTCTCTATTGATTCAACGGGATCAATACTGAATGCCCCGCAAACTAATTCTATTTGACCATCAATACCTGCCGCCATGCGATGCACGGGGCCAATAAAGGAGGTAAGTCCACCGCCTACCATCCCCATTCTTAATTTTCTCTTCACTCTTTTTTGTTTTTGCCCTTTTCTTTCTTTGTCTTTTGTTCGACCTCGCTCGTCAGCTGAACCTTTGCTTTTTGAAGTTCCTGCTTCTGTGCTTGGCTAACTTCGGGGTAAGATAGTTTCAATTTATCAAATTGCCTCGCAATAATTGTGGCAATGGCGAGGCGGGCAAACCATTTGTCATCAGCCGGGACCACAAACCAGGGGGCATGTTCGGCAGATGTTTCGCTCATCGCTTCTTCATACACTTTCTGATAGTCGTTCCAGTAGGCGCGCTCCTTCAAATCAGAGAGAGAAAACTTCCAGTTCTTGCCTGGGTCTTCGATACGCTCGAGAAAGCGTTTTTTCTGTTCCTTTTTTGAAACATGTAAAAAAAATTTCAAGATCACCATCCCGTTATCAGCAAGGTTTTTTTCAAACCTGCGAATTTGTTTGTAGCGCTTATCCCAGAATTTTTTATCGATTTCTTCTACCGTTTCTACGTCCGGGATATTTTCGTTCAAGATCCACTGCGGATGCACTTTCGTGACCAATACATTTTCATAATGCGACCGATTGTGGATGGCTATTTCACCACGCGCTGGCAAAGCCAATTCATGTCGCCAAAAATAATCGTGATCCAATTCATACGCATTAGGGGCCTTGAAACTATATACTTTAACACCCAGTGGGTTGAACCCTGACATGATGTGCTTAACAGCACCATCTTTTCCTGCCGCGTCCATCGCTTGCAAAATGATCAGTACGCTATATCGATTATGGGCATATAGTTTGTCTTGGACATCGGCCAGGTATTTACGGCTTTCATCCAGCATTTTTTCCGATTGCTGCTTGTTCAGGGTTTTGCCTTTATAGCTTGTATCAAAATCTTTGAGTTTGATTTTCTTATTTGGCGTAACCATCAGTTTTTTGACAGGTATTACCTTATCATCGTTGTGCATAATGAGGGGGTTATTATGAACCCAATCTAAGCCAACCTGCCGCAGCGAGCAAATGATTTTTTCCTTTGGGCCGGGTGACAAAAATCAGGTTTTTTTGTTCTTTTTAAGCATCAGATTGATTAAATTTAGTTAACACAAATTCAATTGCACTTATGAAAAACAAAGTCATCATTTCTTCTTTCATCGCTTGGTTTGCATTCACAGCAGTGCATGCACAGCCAAATGATGTTGCCGCCATTAAGGAAGTGATTGCGAAAGAAACGGAATCATTTTTTGCCGTTAACAAGCAAGGGTGGGCCGATTGTTGGCTCAAGGCGCCTTACGCCTACTGGTCGTACTCGGATTCTACTGCCACGAGTTTTGTGCAGGGTTGGGATGGTGACAAGGGTTTGGAAAAGACTTTCGAGAACTACTTCAAGACCTCCAAGCCATCAAAAGCCTCAATCATTAATGACTGGCTCGATGTCAAAGTGTATGGGAATGGGGCTTATGCGAGATTCTTTCAAATAGTAAAAGATGAAATAGACCACGATGTTACTTCACAAGTTCGAGTACTCGAAAAGCAGGACGGCAAGTGGAAAATAATTTGTGTCGGTGCCATTGCAAAATATCCGAACGTGCCGACAGTCAATCATTGAAATTAGGGATTAGGGAGAAACATCAACACTTCAACACCTTAATACATCAACACTTTAGTATTGCCCAGTGCGAAGCATTACGAGCGTACAGGCTTCGAGTGCCTCGATGTTTTTTGCTTCCAGCAGTTTTTCGAGTTCTGGGTTTTCGGTTCCGGGATTGAAAACTACTCTTTTAGGATTCAGTTTAAAAAAATATTCATACCATTCTCGCTGATGTGTTGGGTTAATGTAAAGCGTAATTGTATCCACATCTGAAATCTTCGGGTGCTTTTTCAAATCGAGAATTTCTTTTCCAAATACAATGCCCTTCTTAATCCCCACGGGCACAAATTCAATATCATGCTCGCGCAAGGTTTCAGCAGCGGTATACGCGAAACGTGATTGATTAGGTGTAGCTCCGATGATTACAGTCTTTTTCAATTGTCCTTAAAATTTAAAATCATTTAGGAAGTAATTTTCTTCAAGTACAAATTTACAACAGCTTCAGCACACCGCTCACCATCCATGGCTGCAGACATGATTCCTCCCGCATAACCCGCACCTTCTGCACACGGAAACAAACGCTTCACTTGCGGGTGCTCCAATGTTTCTTTGTTGCGAGGGATGCGCACTGGCGAAGATGTGCGACTTTCCACTCCTACCACCTGGGCTTCGTTGGTCAGATAACCTTTCATCTTACCTCCAAAGTTCCTGAAGCCCTGTTTTAAACTTTGAAAAATAAAATCGGGTAAGACAGATCGCATGTCAACGCTTTGGAGTCCGGGTTGATAAGAAGTATCAAGCAATGAGCTTGATATTTTTCCATCAACAAAATCCATAAGCCTTTGTGCAGGAGCGGTTTGATTATTTCCCGCAATCGAGCAAGCTCTTTTCTCAACTTCGCTTTGAAACTGAATACCGGCCAACGGTCCGTATTTTTCATGATGCATGAAGTCACTCTTGTCGACTGCAACTACAATTCCTGAGTTTGCATACTTTGAATCCCTTCGCGAAGGACTCATACCGTTGACAACAACTTCTCCTTGTGCAGTAGCCGCTGGAACAATAAAACCGCCTGGACACATGCAAAATGAAAACACACCCCGCTCGATTCCGTTCACTTTCGCCTGATGTACAAGAGCGTAAGATGAAGCGGGCAAATACTCCCCGCGATCAGTTGCGCAGTGATATTGAATTTTGTCAATAAGGCTTTGTTGATGTTCCACCCGGACACCAAGTGCAAAAGGTTTGGCTTCAATCAAAATATTTCGCTGATAAAGCAATTCAAAAATGTCCCGGGCCGAGTGCCCTGTGGAGAGAATCACTGCGTTAGCCTCATGTTTTGTTCCATCAGCCGTGATTACACCGCCCATTTCGCCTGAAGCCAAAATGAAATCGATCACCTTTGAATCGAAATGGATTTCTCCGCCTGCCTGAACAACACTCTCACGCAAGGCCATCACGATATTGGGAAGTTTGTTGGTACCGATGTGTGGATGAGCATCAAACAAAATATCTTCATGCGCGCCATGGGCAATGAGAATTTCCAAGATGCGCTGCACATCTCCGCGTTTGTTTGAACGTGTGTAGAGTTTACCATCAGAATACGTGCCCGCTCCACCCTCGCCAAAACAATAATTCGATTCCGGGTTAACGATGTGGTCTTTGTTGATGGCAGCAAGGTCCCTCCTGCGCGTCTGAACATCTTTTCCCCGCTCCAAAACAATTGGCTTAACCCCTAACTCAATCAATCGGATGGCCGCAAACATACCTGCAGGGCCTGCACCTACAATAACCACTCTCGGTTTTTTGCTTACGTCAGAGTAATTTTTGGAATAGGAAATTTTTAATTGCCCAACAGGTAGTAACTCAGCCTGAATCTTGACAGATACATTTTTTCCTCGAGCATCAATCGACCTGCGAATGGGGCGAATAAAAACTTCTTGGGGATTGAGTTTTAGCTTTTCGTAAAGGGAAGGCAGAAACCTCTCTTCATCAAAAGCTTCATCTGGCCGGAGGGTGATTTCAATTTTCTTATTCATGGAAAGGGAGTTATCCTTTCAGTGCAGCAAAGATACGGAGGTTTAAAATTCAAGGTTCAAGATTCAATGTTCAGGGTTTAATATTAAAAGTCAAAATTCTCAGTTTCAGAGACAATCTTGAATCCCGAATATGGAATTTTGAATCTGTGCTATATTTGCGCCTTATTTTGATCCATGAAGGAGAATTTTGTTCAAGAACTCAAATGGCGCGGCATGTTGCACGATGTGATGCCGGGTACGGAGGAGCAATTATTGAAAGAACCAACGGCCGGCTACATTGGCTTTGACCCAACAGCCGATTCATTGCACATAGGTAACCTGGTGCAGATCATGACCCTCGTCCATTTTCAACATGCAGGGCACAAACCCGTAGTACTCGTTGGCGGTGCTACAGGAATGGTGGGCGATCCTTCGGGCAAATCTGCTGAACGCAATTTACTATCCGAAGATGTACTGCGTCACAATGAATCATGTGTAAAAAAGCAGCTCGCAAAATTCATCGACTTTTCTGCCGGTGCAAACAGTGCAGAACTGGTAAACAACTACGATTGGTTCAAAGGTCTTAGCTTTCTCGATTTCATTCGAGATGTGGGTAAACATCTTTCGGTGAGTTACATGATGGCAAAAGATTCAGTTCAGAAAAGATTGGAGACAGGGTTGTCATTTACTGAATTTAGTTATCAGCTTGTTCAGGGCTATGATTTTTACTGGCTCTACAAAAATAAAAACTGCAAGTTGCAAATGGGTGGCTCTGATCAATGGGGCAATATTGTAACGGGCACCGAATTGATCCGCAGAAAAGATGGTGGAGAAGCTTTTGCCTTAACTACTCCGCTGATCAAAAAAGCAGATGGAACAAAATTCGGAAAAACAGAACAAGGCAACGTATGGCTCGATGCTCAGAAAACATCGCCCTACAAATTTTATCAATATTGGCTCAATGCATCTGATGAAGACACAGCCACTTTTATCAAAATTTTTACGCAGAAAGGTAAATCAGAAATCGATGCCTTAATTGCTGAACATTCACAAGCGCCACATTTGCGCAAACTTCAAACAGAATTAGCAAAGGATATCACTGCGCGGGTTCATTCGATGGAAGAAGTCAACAAGGCAATCAAAGCATCTTCGATTTTGTTTGGAAATTCGGTGACTGAAGATTTGATTTCACTTGATGAACAGACGTTTCTTGCCGTGTTTGATGGCGTTCCTCAAATCGCGGTCAGCAAATCTGCTTATGAAAACTGTGCGAACGTTACTGACTTGCTTTCAGAAGTTACACAGGGAAAAATTTTCCCCTCTAAAAGTGAGGCACGGAAAATGATTTCGGGTGGAGGAGTGAGCATCAACAAACAGAAAATAGAGGATTCTACTCATAAGCCTGATTACCCATTTCTATTGAAACGTTTTCTCCTGGCACAAAAGGGAAAGAAAAATTATTATTTAATCGAAATCATCAACTGACATGTGGGCTTTGTGGAAGGACGCACTTAAAAACAAGCGTTTCGTTATTCATTTTGCAATTTCAATTTTGGGGCTCATCGCGTTCGCGGCTGTGCTTCCCTATTTTTTTATCGAAGTTCTCTTGCCAAAGCCGGGGGTAGCTCTTACTGATCCAATTTTAAATTTTTTCACTCCGAAAGATTGGTCGATAACCATTTTTGTATTCATCTATTTATGCACGTTGCTTTCCATCATTTTCAATTTTGCCAAACCTCAACTGATTCTAGTCGGACTACAAACTTATGTAGTTGTCAACTTCATGCGCCTCATCAGCTTGTATTTGTTCACCCTCGAAGCGCCAGAAGGAACGATTCCGCTTAGCGATCCATTCCTCACAGTCTTTGCTTATGGGCAAGCAGTTTACGTGAAGGATTTGTTCTTTTCCGGTCACATCTCTACGCTTTCTGTTCTATTCTTTATTGAGCAACGAAAATCGTTGCGGTATTTAATCCTGGCTTCAACGTTTCTGGTTGCACTATTGCTCGCCTGGCAACGCGTACATTACACCCTCGATATGGTAGCAGCACCTATAATCACCTGGTTTGTCTTTCGATTTTTTAAGCAGATCGAGTCTCGATCGATTTTAAAAAATGATTCTAATTACAGCGCATCGAAAGAATAACCTATTAATTTAGTATGCGTTAACGGCTTTTATTAAAATTCTATTAATTTAGCGGTAACTTTCTATTAACCTTAGGCAAGACATGGATTTGAACGGATTGAAGCATAAACATAATGGAGAAGTTAATGGCAGGCACCATTCTTCAAATGGACATCATAATGGTAATGGCCACCTCAACGGAAAAAACCCTTTTCAAAATAGTTACCCAGTATTTCACCTTGGTGAAAGGCTAACCGAAGATCAAAAGAATTTTTTTGACCGGAATGGCTTTATTCATTTCAAAAATTTTATTGGCAGGGAAAAAGTGACTGAGCTTTTAAAAGAGGCCGAAGCCATTCAACACGATTGGGTAACTAATGATTACAAGGCGATCAACGGAGTACCTATAAAGTATGGTACCGATGTTGATGGCAAAAAAATCGTTCAGCGATTTGCTTTCATTAATCAGCATAGCGAAAAATTTTCTGAGATACTGAAAGATTCACGTATTAAAAGTTTGTTTGAATTAATCGGCACAGCCGACTGCCGAATTGGAGAAACTGAAAAAGACGGCTTGGTTTTCAATCATTACATCAATACAGACGAGAGCAATTTCAGCCAACTTGGCTGGCACACGGATGCTTTACGTGATATTTTTCAAGGGCAAAAAATAATGCCTATGCTAAATGTGGGCATCCATTTAGACAATTCAACTACGGACAATGGCGGGCTTCGTCTAATCCCGGGCACGCACAATAAAGGCATAGGCACTATGCTTTTCAAAAAAATTTACTTTATCAGCCATAAGCCTGATAAAAAAGAACTTGGCCTCAATGTGGAAGCCGGTGATTTGACTGTGCATGATGGCCGTCTTTGGCATCGTGTGGCGCGCTCACCATTCACCGGTGAGAAAAGTCGCAGGCGAGTAATGTATGTTCCTATCGTAACAGGAAAGTTCACTCCTCGAGATAAAGACAGCAAACCGTTGCTATACCAGCGGCTCATCTCTATCACCAATAGATAATGGCGTTTGCATTGATTACAGGAGCCAGTGGCGGCATTGGCTTGGACATAGCGCGTGAACTTGCGCAGCGAAAAATTGATTTGCTCCTAGTAGCGCGCTCAGAAAAAAATCTTTCCGAAGCTAAAAAAAACCTCTCTGAAAAACATGGTGTACGTGTAGAGTACCTAAGTGCAGACCTTTCTTCATCTGAGGGAGTTAATTCTTTAATGAATTGGATTTCGAAAAATAATTTCGAAATCAATATCTTGATAAACAACGCTGGCTATGGAGTTTGGGGAACTGTGGAACAGACCCCATGGGATCAGCTTAATAATATGATGCGACTGAACATGATTTCGGTTGTAGAACTAAGTCAAGCCCTTCTTCCGGAATTGAAAAAGCATAAGCAATCCTATATTCTAAACGTAGCGAGCACCGCATCCTATCAGGCGGTTCCGACACTAGCGACTTATGCTGCTACGAAATCTTTTGTGCTTCTTTTCACTCGTGGTTTGAGAAAAGAATTGGGCAAGACCAACGTATCTGTTACCTGCGTTAGCCCCGGGGCAACATCTACCAGCTTTGTTGATCGTGCAGGTATGAATGATTTTTTAAAAAAACGCGCAGAGAAATTCAGCATGAAATCGGAAGATGTGGCGCGAATTGCTGTTCGTGGCATGTTCAACAAAAAAGCAGAAGTTATCCCGGGATTGGTGAACTGGCTATCGGTGCAGATGACCTACCTCGTTCCAAAAAGTATTCCTGAAAATATTGCGGAAGGGCTTTATAAAACCAAAGTCTAAAAAGCTTCGGTGATATAGAAATAAAACCCGTTGGAGCGCTGACCAAACCCCACGTCAAATCGGAAATTCAATTTTTCTTTTTTGTCGATGGCATAGCGGATGCCTGTTCCCACTGCTGGTTTCAATCCATTGAATGTAAAGACATCTTCTGCCTTGCTGCCTACCCTACCGGCTGCACCAAACAAAACCATTCCGAGGCGGTTGATCAAATGTATTCGATGTTCCACCTGAAACGCAATAAGATTCTTGTCCGTGAATCTTCCTTCATAGTAGCCCCGCATAATAGTGTTGCTGCCGATGTTGGCCATACTTCGCACAGGGACAGTGCCATTGTTAGCATGGAGCACAAACTGAAACGCGAGCACATGATTTTTTGAAAGTGGGAAATATTTTCTGATATCTACCGCTTGAGAAGTGAAATTATATCTGCTTCCAAGAAGGTCAGAGAAATCATTTACGGAATACGAAAAATAAAGACCTTTGGTGGGGCTAAATGCATTATCGCGGCCATCCCAGAGTGCCACCAGACCCAAGCCTGAAATAAAGCTCCCACTGCGGCCATTCACATTTTGCTGGTCAAAAAGACTCTGGCCCGAAGGCAATCCTTTTCCGTATTCAAATGAGAAAACATTTTGCATTTCGAAGGCAGCTCCAAGAAAAAGTTTTTTATAGGTCCTTCTAAGAAGCTGAGGGTACAAATAAAATTGGCCGATTGTATATCTCTCAAAATCGTTTCCAGAATTATTTCCCAGTCCCCAAAAACGATCGGGAAAATAACTGGTTGATGCTTTGGTCTTCAAGAGATATTTTTCATTGTGAAAGAAAATGACGCTTTCCATCGCCAGTACGGCCTGATGTCGAAGCGTGTAAAGTCCTAACGCCTGCACATAAGAAGTGCGGGTGGTTGAATCGTGGCCAAGCTTGAAATAATAGTTCCCGGCACCGCCAAAGGCCAACGTTGTCTCCGGAGAATAGATCATCGCGGGAAATGCAAACACTTTCCTCTTCTTTCCCTTATGAATAATTGAATCTTTCTCGAGATTGATTTGTGCGCAGACGTCAATGCTGGAGCAAAAAAAAATGAGAGGGATTAAAAGAATAAATCTATTCAAAACGCCAACAAAATTCAGCGCAAGATGATTATTTAGTTTTTAAAACGAAAACTACCCGGCCTTTTGATTCTGAGGGCACTTTGCCACTCGAAGTACGTACCAAAGAGTTCTTTTGAATTTCTGCTTTCAAAAGCTGCTCTGCTCTCAGGCTGAGGCCTCGGCTGATTGTGCTTATCTTTTTAATGTCACCATTTTCATCACAAATAATTTCAAATTCAATGGTTCCATTTTCGTTGTCGGGAATTTCAGGAGGCTTGGGTGTACTTGCCCACTCCCATCCTGACATGGCTAAGCCAAAGCCATCACCTCCTCCTCCACCACCTGGCTTTCCGTAAAGTGCTTTTGCCTCAAGCGAACCCTGCGGATTTCCTTTGTCGCCAACTTTACCTGCGTCATCACCTTGGCTTTGGTTCGTCTCCCCCTTTTTTTCTCCTTTAGTTCCGGTGTAAACAGCTTCTTTTTTAACTACCTGCTTTGCATCTTCCGATTTCTCCTTCTTGATTTCTACTTTTTCTTTCGGTTTATCTTCAGGCTTGTTCTTTTTTGCTTTTACCTCCACATCACTCGTTTCATCCGAAATTATCTTGTCGTCCTTTTTTTCTGCTACATCAGTTTTTTGTACCTCCTTCACGGGTTCAACATCTGTTTTTTTCTCATCAGCTTTCTGATCCTGGTTTTTGTCCTCTGCATTAGGATTTCCTACAGGAGTTTCAGGCTGGATTTCGCCACCGCCCTGAGCGTCCAAACCAAAATTCAATTCAACACCGTACTCAGGTGCAGGTGGGTAAGGTGCACGCCATGAAATCAAAAAGAAAAAGGTGAGGAACAAGCTTGCGTGAATCCCAGCCGAAACTAGAAATGCTATCCGTTTATTCCTTGTATCTCTCGGCCCTTCCATCCTCTACTCTATAAAAATATTAAGGGAATTAATACTTCAGCACCCAGAGCGCATCTCCATATTCAGGTTTAGAGGCATCCGCGTTTGACTGTGCACTGGCGAATGAATCGAAGTCACCAATGCAAAGGCGGTAAAATTTCCATTTGCCGAATGGTGGAATGATCTTGGTGGACTTGCCTTCGGCACTTAGTTTCTTCGCTCTGTCCATGGCTAGGTCACCATCTACCGAACTTGAAACGACTACATAATATCGTCCGGTGCGATCGGCCAGTGTCTCGATAGTGCCATCTGCAGGTTTAGCATTTGCAGCTGCTTCTCGCTTGAGCCTTTCATCTTCGGCTACCCTGGCCAAACTGTCTGCTACAACCTTATCCCTGGCTTTCCGCTTTTCTTCGAGCAGTGCCAATTTTGCTTTCTCTTGCTTTGGAACCCAGACATACTTGTAGGCGAGAAAGCCGCCCACTAGAAGTACCAAACCGACCAGCAAAGCGATAACGAAACCTGACTTAGAGCTCTCCTCTTCCTCCTCATAATAAGGAGCGGGCTCTGAGGTTGAGCTGCTTTGTGTGGTGGATTTAGAACTTGACGTTTGCTCCTGTGCCGTTGTCGATTCTTCTGTAGTTTTCGAGGAATCTAGTTGCTCCAGCGGCTTATATTCTATATCGGGCAAACCGAAATTCTCTGCATCTTCCTGGTTTTTGTCTTCTGCCATAACGTTAGGTTTAACTGTATGTTAATACAAAAATAAACGAATTTCCATGAAATAGCCATGCTTTCGCCCAATGGATCGTCAAAAATCAAAAACTCCAGCTCGCTCCACCAAGTACTTGAAAGCCTCTTACGGGGTAATTCAAATACATCTGATACCTGCTCGACAAAACATTATTGAAGGTGAAGAACACCGAAAATTGCTTCGACACAAAGTAGTTTGCTCTTATATTCAAGTCAGCAGCGGCATTAAGTGAAACCAAATTCTTTTTTTCTAAATCTAATGCTTTTGCTCCCCCTTGCGCAATAAAGTCCACTTCGAGCAGAAGTTTATCGTAAATATTGTATGCTGAGTTAATGGTCATTCGATAGGAAGGCCTTTGCAATGCTCCGCTCTCAAAATTTTTCCCCGTGATACTCCTGGCGGTGGCAATCTGGTTGGCGATGGATGAAGAATAAATCCAATAATCTGCTCTGGCATTTAATTTAAATCTGCCGGTAGCGTAGCCCAGTTCGCCAAAGAAGTTGGTCCGTTGCGTGTTTCCGTTATCATAAACCACATTGAACTTCGATCTAAGAGCCTTGGTTGTATCTGCTTGTGAGTAATTATAAAAGTTTTTCAGCGTGGTGAAAGACAAGCCAGCGCCAAATGAAACTTTACTGCTAAGCTTCCCGCGAAGTCCTCCTAAAAACTCAAGCTCACGATTAGTGTTGAAAATATTTATGTTGGAATTGATCCAAACATTTTCGCGCGAAAGCGAATGCAATGAAACTTTGTCAATATCGCCTGTAAGTCCTGCGTAAGCATCAACGGATGATGACAGGCTGTAATTTGCTGCGAGGTTAGGATAAACATGAAGCCCATTTTGCTTACCAATGGTGTCGTTTTCATAGATTGCATTTGCTCCAACCGTTAATGAAAGGTTCTCAATAGGTGCAAAAACAAAGGCGGGCTTCGCCTTAAAAATATGTCTTGCGTTCGCTTTGACTAGTACATCTTTTCTATTAATCAAAAAATAATCGGAGTTGATGATGATCTTTTTGTCTTTATCAATTTTGTATTCGCTTAACAAATCGAGACTCGTTTCACTCTCAGTCGCAGAGTAGTGATCATTTAATTGACTGTAGCCCGCCTTGAGGTTATATTTAAAATTGGCGGGCTTCGAATTTTCGAGTTCTCCACCAAAGCTCACCACATCATAGGTCTGCCTGATTGAACTTGATGAAACGTTTTCATTCGGTCTGTATCCATAAAAATGGGTAGTCGTATTTTCGTAATTCAGAAATCCACCTAAAGCAATTTGATTGCCGATAGCCTTACCAAACAAACGAAGCTCGGTATTGCCGCTGGCCGAGTTGCCATCATCGACAGGACCACTCAAAAAGCTGCGATGGTAAAACTTAGCGCCATAGTATTTGTTTTTACTGCGCTTGCTTGCAAAATAAGCTTCGGCATAAGGAGAAGAATAATTCCCGAAACCGGCACTCACATAGTTGCCGTAGATTTTGGAGATCGGCTCTGTTTTTAGTTTTAGCGGACGGATGGCCGGATTGTAATCCTGAACATTGAATGACAAATTTTTAAATTGATAAGTGATCTCCGGCTTGATGGGCTCTGCAGGTCGTGGTGGTACTTTTTCGAAATTGCGATTGGCCTGAGGTACCGTGATCCGTCTGTCCTTTTCAATGACCACTTCCACTTTCTGAATTTCGCCCTCACCCCATTTTTCCTTCTCAACTTGGGCACGAACATCAAGACTTAAAGCAAAGAAGAAAAAAGCAAAAGTAGACAGTAGACGGCAAGCAGTAGGGAGTGAATGCATGCCAGCTCGCAACTCAAGGCTTGCAGCTTGTGGCCTCAGGTCTATGGCTTCTTTCAGTTTGTTTATAAATGTCATTCTCAATTCTTGTCGTTGCTTAGCGAATCAGTCTTTGGCCTTTTCTTCGATTCATTCTCATCGATCACTTTCAATTTTGTTGTGGCTTCATTCTTCACTTCATCCATCGGAAAATTATCAACAAGTGACTTCAGTGTGGCCTTGGCTTGATACACATCGCCTAACCCTAGGTAGCTATCTGCCAAGAGCAAATAAGATCTACCAACCCATTCCGTGTACGAAGCAAAATCAGAATTCAAACCAAAGAGTGTCTCATTACATTGTTTGTAATCTTTGGCGTTGTAAAAAATTTCTGCCAACCTGTATTTTGCCTCTGCGCCATATTCGTCTTGTGCGGCATTGATCGTGCTTAAGAATTCGTCTTTGGCAGTTTCAAGATCACCTTTGCCTATTGCAGCTTTACCAAGATAGAGCAAAGCTTTGTTTTGCGCACCGGCATTTACACTTCCTCTTTCTAAAATCACTTTCGCATATTTTTCTGTGGAGTCATATTTTCCCAATTGATAATAAGAATCCATCAAGCCATTCCATGCATTGTATTGCTCTTTCTTGTTCGAAGCTTCTTTCGCAAGAGTTTGAAAAAACGGAACAGCCTTGTCAAAGTGCGCTTGTTTAAATTCCAGTTCGGCAATGCGCCCTGTAACTTTCCCGGCCATTGAAAAAGTTTTGTTAGTGTTTAATTCGTAATACAAGGCCAACGCTTTTGCATCTTTTAATCGATAGAATGATTCCGCCTGGTAATATTTCGCTTCAGGTAAATTCGCGCTTTGCGGATAGGACGTAATGTAGGTGTCAAAGTTTTTGATGGCGCTGGAATACTGTTGATCGAAATACAAATTTTTTGCAGCCTCAAATTCTACGGTCTCAATTCCTTTGGCATCTGGAATATTTTTCTTGGCCAGCGCCAAATATTTATCGAACTCACCCGAACGATTCGCCAGGTTAAGCGCTTCCTGCAAAGGCAATAAGACTTCTTTGGTCGCTGGATGAGTTGGATAATTCTCAATTACCGTGATGTAATCCTGTGCCGTTTTATTAAAGTCTTTCAAATTATAAAACGATGCTGCCCTTCTCACATAAGATACTGGTATGAACGGTGAGGAAGGATTAGAAGCGATCAAGGCGGTGTAACCATTCTTAGCCTCTTCATAATTCCCTTGCTCAAATTCCAATTGCGCCAACTGAAATCTCGCCTGATCAATAAATCTTGAATTTGAATAGTTTTTAATAACTTGATTCAACTCATTTTTTGCCTCCCCATACTTGCGTTGAATACCGAGAATGTTTCCCGCCTGAAAATGTGCGTAATCATTGTCTCCTGAGTTGAGGGCAATTCCTTTCTTGTAGTAAGTCAAGGCATCGCTGTACTGTTTAGAAACAAAATAACAATCTGCCAGGCGCAACGCTCCATCGGCAAGATTGGGTTGGCGGCCGGGAGACTTTAGAACAAATTCTTTAAAACTGAACAAAGCCCGATCGTATTGCTGAAGATTGAAGTACGCATAACCCAATCCATATCGCGCTTTCAAAATCAGTGAAAGGTTTTCTTCTCCTTCACCAATTACTCTCAAATAATTAGAAGCCGCTTGTTCAAACTTTCTTCCGATAGAATAGGCCTCGCCATTCCAGAAACTTGCCTCAATTACAAAGCTTTTATCCACAGAATGTTGCAGTGATTTTTCAAAATACTGAACGGCCTGTGAATAGTTTTCCTGATTGAACAACTCCATGCCTTTGAGCATCGCTGCTTTTTCGTATGCACGCTCCACGGCTTCACTTCTATTGGCGGGAAGGGATTCAATGTATTCAATTGCTTTGTTAAAATTATTAGCGTTTACATATGCTTGTGAAAGCAACTCCTTTATCTCGAGGGTATGCAAACTGTTTGGAAAAGTCTTTAATGTCTTTTCAAATTCGGCAATCGCCTGATCAGGTTTACCGAGATCATATGAGATTTTCGCAAACTGAAATGAAGACTCTTCAACTAACTTCTGATCAGGTTTGAATTTGCGAGCAATATCAAAAGCTGCAAGTGCCATTTGCTTTTGATTGTTCCTTAAATAAATATACCCCAGGTAATACGATGAATAAAATCCAACTGAATCAGCGTCTGCAAAAGAGTTCTTGAGATATGGCAATGCTTTTGAATCCTGATTTAAAACAAACGCAGAGTAACCTGCCCGTAGTAAAACACTTTTACTTGCTGTCGATTCTTTTCCTTCAAGATATTTATCGTAACCTGCCAAAGCATTTTTGTAATCTGCTTTTTTATAATAGGCCTCAGCCGAAAGCAAGGCAATATCATCGGCATTGGTCAAATCCGTTTTTGTGCTGACCGATTGAGCGTACGAGATCAACGCCTCGTAATCTTTTTGCTTGTAATAAACATTTGCAATTAAGTAGGGAACAATTGCAGCATAAGCTTCTGCTTGCTCAGCACGCTTCAAGTCAGTGAGCGCATTCGCGTAATCACCTAAACTATATTCAGCAAAACCCGCATAATAACTCGCAGCAGGTCCGTACTGGCCGCCCTGGGCTTTGATGTAGTTGAATTGATCTAATGCATCTTTCAGGATTTTTTGACTGAACAAACTGTAGCCCCAGCGAAAGCGAGCTGTGTTTTGTTCGGTGGAAGAAAGCGCATCGAAGTTTGCTTTGTTAAAATAGGTTGCTGCCTTTTTGTAATTTTTTTCATTGTAGAAAAAAGTGGCCAAGTCCGCGTATGCTACAGATGCTTTAGCACCGGATGGATTATTATCTATAAAATCTTGAAGCTGTTTTTCGGCATCAACGTGATAAAGGTTCAGTGAACAAATTGCGCGATAGTATTCCGCGTCTTGCTTTTTGATGCTGGGCAGAGGATCCAAGCTAAGGTATTGGCTAAAATTTTCACGAGCCGCGGCATATTGATTCTGCCCCATTAACTCAAACCCTGTACTATAAAGACGAGCCGCTTTCTGTTGCAAGAGCGCATCTTGTGCAAACGATGAGAATGAAACAAGCAATAGAGCAAACCAAAGCACCCTCACCCCGTCCTTCGGACACCCCTCGCCCCTGGGAGTGGGGGAAGGGAGTGAGGGAATAATAATAGCAGACAATGTTTTCAGTTTTGAACTAAAACTTGTGGTGATTGATTTTATTGCTCCTTTCAGTTTAAAAAATAAATCCATGCAAAAAATTTTCAGCGAAGCATGAACAGCATGAACTCAAAACTACAAAAAAAATAAAGGCGAACCGAATGCCAAAGCAAATTATCCCTTGTAAACAATCCGATAAATCACATTGGCTTGATCATCGCTTACAAGCACGGATCCATCAGGCAGAAGCAAAACATCCACCGGGCGACCCCAAATTTTTTGTGACGCATCGTCAAGCCAGCCTGTTACAAATGGAGTATAACTTGTGGCTCTGCTGTTAGCATCTACCTTGACAAGACTAAGTTTATATCCACTTTTTTTCGAGCGATTCCAGGAGCCGTGTTCCGCAAGAATGATCTGGTTCTGATACTCAGAAGGAAACATTTTTCCTGTATAAAACTTCAGTCCAAGCGGAGCCACATGCGCACCCAAGTTCTGCACCGGCTTTACAAAATCACTGCATGGTCTTTTGTTACCAAACTCATCATCTTTAATAGTACCACCGTGGCAATACGGATATCCAAAATGCAAACCCGCTTTAGGGGCCGTATTCAGTTCACATGGAGGAATGTCATCGCCCATCATGTCGCGGCCATTGTCGGTGAACCAAATTTGTTTGGTTGCAGGGTGCCAGGTAAAACCCACGGTGTTGCGCACTCCATTTGCAAAAACTTCGAGTCCGGTACCATCAGGATTCATTCGAGTGATGCTGGCGTATACCGGATCTTTCGATTCGCAAATGTTGCAGGGCGCACCTACGGGCACATACAATTTCCCATCCGGGCCAAAAGCAATGTACTTCCATCCATGATGAGCCTCGGTAGGATATTTGTCATAAATGATTTGCGACTTACCAGGGTTATCTAATTTACTTTCAATGTTTGAGAATTTGTGAATGCGATTGACTTCAGCAACATACAAGTCTCCATTTTTAAAGGCAACTCCATTGGGCATATTCAATCCACTTGCGATAGTCCATTTCTTATCTGCTTTGCCATCACCATCCACATCTTTCACGGCATAGACTTTGTCTTCATTTCTATTGCCAACAAAAATTGTCCCGTTCGTGCCGATCGCCAGCGATCGCGCATTATCCACTTCAGCAAAAATGCTGATTGAAAATCCTTTTGGAAGTTTGATCTTATCCAGAGGCAAACTTGCACTCGCTCCTGCAATAGCGGGAGAGGAATTATCAATCGGCTCAAATGTTTTTTTAACTGATTGAGTGCAAACAGACGCGAGTAAAACGATAGCCAACAAACGAGGTAGTCTTTTGATCATGGTTTTGATTTTTATAAACCTACATAAATGTAAAATCCGCAGCAAGGTTTCAGTATAAACCAGATTTTAAAATTGATGAATGGCAAAATCCGAGGACTGAATTAAGATTTTTTCAAAATCTAAAATCATAACTCACCAATCACCAATCAAATTATATCTCAACTTTCTCAATGGCTCTTACCGGAATATCGTAACCACCCTTCAGCTCAACAAATTGTCCTGCCAATTCAATGAAATTGGAAGTAACTTCAACACGCTTCCCGTCAGCCAGTCTCACAATCAAAGTAATGTCATCATGATCTTGATAGGTCTCATTGGTGGCCGATCGCAGTCCATGTTCTCGCACTTCACGATCTGTTTCATTGGTTAACACATCTTCACGCGAAAAATGTTGTTTTGAAATTTCAGCAGGCGTCATTTGAATCGGCTTTTCAAATTTGGTTTTCCAAATTTTCAACTGATCGTTAAACCAATCCCACGCGGCATCAGTCCAATGATAATTCTTGTGAATGTGTTCCAAGGTTTCGTGTTCAACTGCGGAATAAATGTTTCCATCCACCACGAGGGTGAGTATTTTTTCTGCATCTTGTTTTGATATTCGGCCATCTCCAGCACCCCTCACGGAATCCTCAGCAATTTTTAGAAGTCGTGCATCTAATTGTTTGCCTTCAACCAGCTTATATTCCATACACTTTACGGAAATTAATTAACCGTCCTCCTTATGCTAACTTACAAAAAACGGTGCAGGGTTAATAACAAAAAAGCTGAAATGAATCAGAGATTTGGGTGAGAATTATCGTCTCGTCTTATTTTCAAATTATCAAATCACTCCCATTTTCAAATTAACAGCTACCTTTGCGGGATTTTTAAAATATGATTTCCGTTTCAAACATCTCTTATTTCATTGGCGGGCGTGCTTTGTACGAAAATGCGTCTATGTTTATCCGCCCAAACGACAAAATTGGCTTGATTGGCCTTAACGGTCGCGGTAAATCAACTTTGCTTAAAATTATCAATGGTGAATTGACCGTAAATGCCGGCTCGATCAGCAAATCGAAGGACTGCACGGTAGGCTTTCTTAATCAGGATCTACTCTCCTACCAAACTGATGATGCGATTCTCACGGTTGCGATGGGAGCCTTCAAAGAAGCCGTGGAAACCCAACGGCAGATTGAAAAAATCCTGCACAAACTTGAGACCGAATACAGCGATGACTTAGTCGATAAGCTCACGCACCTGCAAGAAAAGTTTGAGCATCTTGATGGCTACACGATGCAAGCGAAAGCAGAGGAAATTTTGGAAGGGATTGGGTTCTCAACGCAAGATCTGCACCGGCCCCTGCGAGAGTTCTCTGGCGGTTGGCGCATGCGCGTGATGCTTGCCAAACTGCTTTTGGAAAAACCATCTTGCCTGATGCTGGATGAACCCACCAACCACTTGGATCTTCCATCAATTGAATGGGTTGAGGGTTATTTGAGAAATTACCAGGGTGCGGTGGTCATCGTTTCACACGACCGTACTTTTTTGGATAATGTCATTACTAAAACAGTAGATGTTACCAATCAACAGTTGGTGACATACGAAGGGAATTATTCGTACTACTTACAGGAAAAAGAAATGCGCGAGGAGATTCAGCAGGGTGCTTATGAAAACCAACAGGCAAAGATTCGTCAGACCGAGCGGTTCATAGAGCGTTTTCGCGCAAAGGCCACCAAATCTAAGCAAGTACAATCGCGCGTGAAGGCACTTGACCGGATGGACAAGATTGAAGAAGTAGTGAGTGATGTGGCTGAAATCAATTTCAGATTTACCTTCAAGCAACCTTCTGGCCGTCATGTGGTCACATTGAAAGACATTTCAAAATCATACGGTCAACTCGATATCTTGAAACATTCGAGTGCAATAATCGAACGTGGAGATAAAATCGCTTTGATTGGTGCAAACGGAAAAGGAAAGTCAACGTTGCTCCGCATTCTCGCAAATACCGAACCTGTTGAAGGCGAGCGCACCATTGGCTATAACGTGATTTACGGATTTTATGCACAGCATCAGTTGGAATCGTTGATCGTAGACAATGAGATATTGGATGAGTTGAAGCAAGCAGGCAGCGGCAAGACAGAACAAGAGCTTCGCAATGTACTCGGGTGTTTCTTGTTTTCGGATGAGGACGTATTCAAAAAAATCAAAGTGCTTTCTGGCGGAGAGAAATCGCGGGTGGCATTAGCGAAGACCTTGATCTCGGAAGCCAACTTCTTACTGCTTGATGAACCGACCAACCACCTGGATTTTATTTCTGAAAATATTTTGATTCAGGCGTTACAACAATACCAGGGCAGCTTCATCACCGTAAGCCACAACCGACATTTTGTAAGTCAGATTGCGAATAAGATTTGGTACATCGAAAATCACCAGATCAAAGAATATCCGGGCACATATGAAGAGTACGAATACTGGCACAAGAAAAACGAAGCCGGCAAAGCGCCTGTAGTTCATGTAGCGAAAAAAGAAACACCCAAGAAAGAACAAAAGGCTGCTGCCGTTCCTTCAGACCAAAACAAACTCAACGCGCTTCATAAAGAAATAAAGCAAGTTGAAGCAACGATTCAAAAATTAGTAACCGAAAAAGAAAAGATCGAAGCTGAACTTGCCAAACCTGAAGTGTATGGCAACACTGATAAATTAAACGAGCAGCAGCAAAAGTTTGAAAAAGTAGATTCTCAATTAGAGGAGGAAAATAAAAAGTGGGAATCGATCGCACTGGAGATTGAGGAAGTGGAGGGGAAGTGATTATTTCCAACCCACAGTCATCGCCACCTGTATCCGGTTAAAGTCGTGAATGATCTCCGAAGTTTGCATCGGTGCAAAATTACATTCAGGGCAGTAGGTATAAACATTCGTTCTATAAGATATCCTCTGAAACTTATAGCCCAGGGTAAGTGCCATTTTTAAATTGTAATATTTAATACGATAACCAATACTCGGGTTGATCATCTTGCCGCCCGAGACATCCGTGAATGGATCGGTCGTGTAATAAGAATACGAACCATTTCTTATGAACCACGGATGCGCCCACCCATAAGCCATTTGCAAATAAAGGGCATTTCTATTTTTGTTGCCGATCAGGTCCCAACTCGAGACAGCATAGATTGGGATCGTTTGCCAATTGATGTAAGAATCAAAACCAACCGCTAGCCCGGCACGAAATTTTTTACCAATAGCAACTCCATGCGTTGTGGCGAAACTAAACGTAACATCCTTTCCCTTGCTGCAATCATTGCAGCCGATGAGTGAGCCCGCCTGAATATTGAAAAAATACGCTGTGGTTTTAGAGCCCTTTTCATCGGCCAATCTTATTTTCTTTTCCTTTGGTTTTTCAATAGGCGTGTAAAAGACTGAGTCGGCATCGTAATTTTGAGCAAAGCAAAATGTTCCTACCAACAAACAAAAAAATAGAAAAGAGTTTTTCATGGCGTCTTCACAATTTCAATTTTGCTTAGCAACCTCATTTCTTTCAGGTTTGAATAATCGTATTGGTATAATCCATCGGCTCCAATCACCATCGCCACATTTTGATAAGGAATCACATCGATTGCATTAATGCCTGGGTAGTGCCCCAGCAAATGGGATGAAATGGAATTAGGATCGGCTGCATCATAAATTTTCAATCCATCGCTTCCATCACAGATAAAAAGTAAGTTCGCGTCAAGAGCCAAACCGTGCGGATTTGTCATTGCGTATTTGGTGAGCATCGTTGGGTTTTTCAAGTCTTTAATATCAATCACTTGAAGTTCATTCGTATTTACGTGGCAGATATCTCCATTGTAAAGCGTGACGTATGCGTAGTCACCTTGTACCACTACCGGATCACAACTATAGATATGTTCATAAGTACTCAACAAGTCCGGCTGATCGGGAATTGAAATATTGTAAATCGACATGCCTGCACGCGAGCCTACAAAAAGATTTTGACCTGAAGGAAAAAGCGTTTCAGGCCAATTCAGCAGCGGGCGGTCCACTTTGCGCTGCGGATCGGTCGGATTCTTAATATCGACAACAGCTAACACTGATCCATCAATGGCATATAAATAATTATTCGTGATGGTGAACCTGGCCATCGAACCACCAATGCCTGTAGTAGAAGTTGATTTAAGCTGAGCGCCAACTGGTGCAGAATTATTGAGCATGGCTACTCCCACATCATAATAAATTCCACCCCAAGACTGAAGAGCACTTTGACTACAATCATTCTCAGCAATCGTAACTGTCGATGTTTTTTTCCATTCGGTGGCAATTCCTTTCACCGGGTCAGAATAAAAACCCATGGCACCGTAGTTTTTAAAAAATCCCTCGAGGCGATTTACAGTTTTGATATTTGCGATGTCAGAAATATCAAACAATACCAAATCCATGAAACTGTCTGTGTATAAGGTGTTCCCTAAAATTGCCAAATCATAGTTGCCTGGAATATTCAGGAAGCTCAATGCTTTGGGAGAAGCAGGATTTGAATTATCAAAAATATGAATGCCTTTACCAGTCTCGTTGACAAAAAGATTTTGATCCTTTAGATAAATTTTGCCCGGTGAAGACAAGGGTTGCGCAATTTTCAAACCTGTGGCAGCTTTAATTTCGGCTGTGGTAGAATAGACCGGTTCATAATAGGTGTAATTTCTTTTCACCTGGCATTTGTCTGAACATTGTTGCAAAAAGAGGCACACAAGTATTGCCAATGAGCCTAAGCTGGAAAGGAAAAGTTTTTCAGAAAAAGGAAACGATTTCATATGCGGTTAGTTTGTTTACCAAATAGACCCGTGATTATTTTAAAAGGTTGGAAAGATTTTCTTCTTGCAAACACAGCTACCTACTTAAAAATATATCGAAAGCGGAAGCCTACGTCCCAAACGAAAGGGTTCCCTGTGGTTTGTGACCTTAAAGCAGGGTTGAACGAATATCTAAAGCCAGGCACTAAAGAAACCCGATAACTCTTTGCGAGCTTATAGCTCACTTCGCTGCTCATCATTCCCGCAAAGTTTACAGATCTATAAGGCGAATCTGATCCTGCTCCTTGCGAATAACTTTGCCGCTGACCACTTGGATCTGCAAGTGTATTTCTCACAAAAAAATCGGCCGCCATACCAGGATTAATTTGCCATCCAATTTTTTTATCGATCAGCAAATAACCCGCTTGCACAGGCAGTGAAAAAAACTCGTTCGTGCTCGTAATGTTATAGGGAGAGCTGGAACTTGTATTCAAAGAGGCAGACGGAGTCTTTGCAATATTGGCCAGGTCATAAAGAGAGGTGGCGGAAACATTGGATGTGTAGCCTGCCGACTGGTTCATATACTGTACACCCGATTGCAAAACCCAACGCCTGGCTATGCGCACTCCACCAAGCATTCCAACCGTATATGAATTTCCCGTTGGAGCTGACGAGGACGAACTCGATTGGGCATTGGTCATTGAATAAGGTGAGCCACCATTATGATCGGAATAAGCCCCGGCCGCTGCAACAACAGAGGCCCACAATTTCTCATGATTGAAATTCTCTTTTTTGCTTTTATCCATAAAGGCGGAAGGAATAAATGGCAACCTGCGCCTGATTTCTACGAAAGTTGGTTCACCATGAATAGCGCCTATCGGCAAAAGCATTAGGTCAGGTACTCTTAAGTTTGCGGCATACCATTGGCCACTGCTCTTATTTTGCTTTTCTCCCATCGAAGAATTAGTTAGAGTTCGTTCTTCATTCGAAATGATTAACTCTTTATTCCCTAAAGAATTGCCATCTGATTCCCTTGACCTTTGCAAATTACCATCAGTTCTGTGAATGCGCTCTTCATTTTTTGCGTTCCCTTTATTTTCGATTGAGCTTTTACTGTTATTTGTTGCGCCAACTTTTTCTTTGAGGTTTGTGCTGATTCGACTTTGATCATTTGAATCGTTGGCAGCTTTTAGTTGCGCGACTTGCTTGTCGCTCTGCTTCCAATGGTAAACTCCAAAAGATCCTGCCAGCAAGGCAAACATAAGGCAGGCAGCTGCAAGCCGCTGATAAAATATCATTCTCTTCTTTATCTCGCTTCCTTCAGCCAGCGTCAATTCACGGTCAAGATTTGACCACACGGACGAAGCAGGGGGAACTTCCGCTCCCTCAAAAGCTCCCTTCCATTGTTCATCAAATTCTGACCTCTCCAAGTTTTTCATAATTCTTTCTTACGTTTTCCAGTTTTGCTCTAAGCAAACTCTTCGCTCGATTGTACTGCGATTTCGATGTGCCCTCACTCACACCAAGCATCTCTCCTATTTCTTTGTGGCCGTATCCTTCTATAGCAAATAAGTTAAACACCACGCGGCAACCATCGGGCAGTGACTGCACCAACGCGATCAATTCCGATAGATGAAAATCGGCTAAACTCACTTTTTCATCTTCCTGAAGTCCCGCTTCCTCAACGTCCACCATTGGCAGCATGTAAAGTTTTTGCCGCTGATGGTTTAGAGCTGTATTGATCATGATGCGCGTCATCCACGTGCTAAGACTTGATTCAGATCGAAACGACTTGATGCTGTGAAAGATTTTTACAAAGCCTTCTTGTAAAATATCTTCTGCTTCGGGCGTACTTTTAGCATATCGCAGACACACGGCCATCAGCTTGCGGCAATAGCAGTCGTACAGCAACTGTTGTGCAGTTCGTTCGCCTTTGGCGCATCGATTTATCAGCTCGGTTTCGCTCAGCATGCCCGCGATCTTATCTATTGACACAGTTCAAAAACAAAAGGTTGGAACATCTATTGCTTAAGAATATATTTTAGCTTTGAACGCATGAATCATCTTTTTATTTGGGGGGCGTGCCCCCGTGAAAACGCGGGGTCGGGCTGTACGCTGCAAGTCCGTCCATACACTCCCCTCCGCACTTCGGGCCTGTCTGCCGAAGCATCAGCGCAGGCAGGCTTTTCACTACCATCCATTACGCATACATTTCCCTCACACCCTTGCCCTTCTCCCCAGGGAGATGGGTGTCCGAAGGACGGGGTGAGGGCATCCATCCTTTTTATTTTCCTCCTTCTCCACATTAATCTCTTCGCCCAAAAAGAACTTTCATTTACCGACAAAGTGTACGAGCCTCAGATCAAAACCGTTCAACTTTACCCCGACACCGACAACCCCCAAGATTTTCTTCAGCCGTCAACAACTCCCATTCATCAGCAAACACTCACACTTGAATTTGACGACCTGCAAGACAACCGAAATAATTATTACGCGAAGTTAATCCATTGCAATTACGATTGGACAAAATCGCAGTTGATGGATCTTGACTTTCTGGAGAATTACAATGAATATAATCTGACAGACTATTCCTTCTCAAACAGCACCTATTCGCGCTACGTCCACTACCGATTCAAAGTTCCCCCTGTAAAAATCACAGGAAACTATTTGCTCATCGTTTACCGTGATGATCAGAAGGATTTGATCCTCTCCAAGCGCATGATGGTATTCGATACGCAAATCGGTCTTACCAAAGATGATCAAATGCTTGGTACCGGCACACTCAACCGCGCCAACCAGCAATTCAATTTTATTCTCAACTATGGAGACATTCAGGTGATTAACCCTGTCGAAAGCATTCATGTAAACATGCGGCAAAATCAACGGTGGGACAATGCTAAAATTAATTTACAACCGAGTTCTGTGCGCGATGCCGACAGCGAGTTGGATTATCGGTTCATGGATGACAGTTGGCAATTTAATGGAGGAAATGAATTTCGTTTTGCGGATTTCAGATCGCTCAATTACCCCGGGCAAAACACCGGAAGACTAAATAAATCGATTAAACCTTATGAACTTTACCTGGGTATCGATGCTCCGCGTGGCGAAAGTGCATACGCTCAATACAAAGACCTCGATGGAAATTTCGTGATCGATAATCTGGATTATGGCGAGCCGCAAATCACAGGAAATTATTTGTATGTAAACTTTACCTTAAAATGCTCAACACCATACAATGAAAATGTGTACGTGGTTGGTAAGTTTAACGATTATCAGCGTAGTGAAGAAAGCAAAATGAGGTACAATACTTCGATCGGTGCTTATGAATCACGTCAGTTTGTAAAGCAAGGTTGGTATGATTATCAATATGTTTTAGAATCCAAGACTCATCCGCTCACCACAATTGAAGGTTCGCATTATGAAACTGAAAATGTCTATGAAATAGCGATCTACTACCGGCCCTTCAGACCCAATGCAGATTTACTGATTGGTTACACTTTGATTTCAGTAAACCCGAGGTGAATTTAATTTGACAATTGGTTGATATGAAAATTTGCTGATGACTATTAAGATAAACACTTTTACTTTAAGGGTCATTTCAGAGAAATTACTTTTTATTTTTCTAACCTTTCTTATCAATCACTTTGGCTTCACTCAGTCTATATCAGATGAATTACCGATAACCAAATTAAAATTCATTAATCAATATGTCATTCCATTCAATCAGAGTTTTAAAGAGACAACTATTGGCGGGTTGTCAGGAATTGACTACGACAAAGAGCACGATATTTATTATTTGTTGAGCGATGATCGATCAGATATTAATCCTGTAAGGTTTTATACAACCAAAATTCATTTTTCACAAAAGGGAATTGACACCGTTTCATTTGTAAACGTTCATTTCCTCCTGCAACCTGGCGGGGAGAAATACCAAAGCTTCAAACTTTATCCAGCCCAGGCGGTCGACCCGGAAGATATCCGGTTCAACGCAAAAACGGGTCAGCTGTATTGGGCGAACGAGGGTGAAAGAATACTGGGTGGAAAAGAAAATATTTTGACCAATCCAACCATTCAAATTGCGCGACCGGATGGAAGTTATGTAAATCCCTTTCCTTTATCACAAATTCTATCCATGCAATCCACTGAAAAAGGTCCACGGAGAAATGGGACCTTGGAGGGCATTTCCTTTAGCTTAGATTTCAGCACATTTTATGCTGCGCTTGAAGAACCCTTGTATGAAGACGGTCCACGCGCAGATGTTGTAATAACAGATTCATGGATCAGAATATTTCAATTCGATGGCTCCGGTAAAAAAAATAGTGCTCAATATGCCTATGCGTTAGAGCCAGTTGCCTACCCTGCCAATCCGCTTGCAGAATTCAAGGTAAACGGAGTTTCAGAAATACTTTCGATTGGCAAAAGTCAATTATTGACGATAGAGCGGTCTTATTCTACCGGCCGTTTGCCATGTACCATAAAGGTCTTTCTTGCAGACTTTACTCATGCTGATGATATTAAGAACGTGCTTTCTCTAAAAGATCATCCACCGCAACACCCGGTTAAAAAACAATTACTGCTGAATATGGATGATCTCGGCATTTACATAGACAATGTAGAGGGTGTAACTTTTGGGCCGACACTCTCTAATGGTCATGCCTCTTTAATCTTTGTAACAGATGATAATTTCCAGCAGAAACAGAAAACGCAGCTGCTGTTGTTCGAAATCATTCCTTAGATCATCATTGGCAACTGCTTGGGTACTACTTTGCAATCTTCTTTAAGTCCAGGTCTTGAAAATCAAAGCTGAAGTCGATGTTGGGCGAAATGCCTTTCAATTTTATTCCGTTAGCATTGCCTTCCTCATCAAGTGAAAATGTAGCGAAGGCATCACAATTCATATCCTGGTAATCCCAACGGATGGCGAAAGTATTGGCTTTATAGAAAGACATTTTTCCGTGAAGTTTTGGCGACCTCATACTTGTAAACCACAATTGTCCGTCTTTCAACGTGATCGTTACATTACCAAACCAGTTGTCGCGATAGGTGCCAACAAAATTTTCAAGTTTAAGGTGATCAGCTTTTGCATTTTTCACTGTGTTCCAAACGGCAGTGGTTACCGAATCACCAGCATTGTCCATTTCTTTAATAGTCTTCATGGCCTGGCTGATACGGTCTACCTTTATACCCAGGTAAGAATCAGCAATGGACCGCGATATGGTTTGAAAACTAAATCCGCCCGGATCAGTATTGGTCAATACTATTATTCCGAGGTTCAATTCAGGTACCAACGTTGTTTTGGAAAGCATTCCCGGCAGGCCACCCGTGTGACTAAAAATTATATATCCATTTAAATCGGCTATACCCCAGCCTAATCCATATGCATTAAAATGCACTTTAGCTGTCGGATCTGGTTTGCTGTTGAACCCCAGGAACGTATGTGGCCGCAACATTTCTCTATGGTTGGCAGCAGATACAAGTTGCGATTTCAGGCCCTCTCCATACTTACCGCCATTCAAATGCATGAGCATCCATTTACTTAGGTCATTTACGCTGGCATAGATTCCTCCGGCAGCACCAATGGACGCATCGTTTTTGGTATACGTTTCCAATTGTTTAAGTTCTCCCTTTTCAACAGCGTGTGGCATCGCAGTATTTTTTTTGTCTTTCAAATTCTGATAGACGCTCGCAGATCGAGTCATGCCCAGGGGTTTCATAATTCGGTTCTCTACAAAATCAGCCCAACTCTGGCCGCTGACCCGGGCTACCACCTCGCCTGCAACAATGTATAACAGATTGTCGTAATCATATTTTGTTCGAAAAGCGGAAACAGGTTTTTGGTATTGGAAACTTTTCAGAACATCCTTTATTGTAAAATCGCCTCCGTCCGGAAAAAACATAAGATCACCCGCGCCTAAACCTAATCCACTTCGGTGCGTGAGCAAATCCTGAATGTTAAAGTTTGCCGTTACGTAAGGATCGTACATTTTGAATTCAGGAATATAGTCTACCACTTTGTCTTGCCAGCGCAGTTTTCCATCATCAACTAATAAGGCCAGAGCCATTGTTGTGAAAGCTTTGCTATTGGAGGCAATAGCAAAAAGAGTATTCTCATCAACTTTCTCTTTGGTCTTGACGGATGTTATTCCATAACCTTTGGCATGAATGACTTTACCATCTTTAACAACTGCAACAGCGAGGCCGGCCAAAGGCATAGTTGCCATTGTTTTGTTTACTAATGAATCTATCTGACTAGATTTTAAAGGTTGTTGCGCTTGACCATTGTGAACCAAAAAGGTGATAGCTATGAGTAAGGCAAGGAAGGGGCGGTATTTTTTCATGGGTAGAATTATTATTGCCACTAAATTATTCATTTAATGATAACCTGCACTCTGGCGCAAGGTTTCGTTGTATCGACTGAAGAGTTTTATTTTCACGTTAAAGTAAAGTCAGCACTGCGAAAAAATGAAGTACACTTCCACCCAGCACAAATACATGCCACACGCTATGATTGTATTTCACCTGATCACGCAAGAAGAAGATTGTGCCAAGCGTATAGGAAACTCCGCCACCCATCAATAAAATAAAACCATTGTGCGGCATCGCCTGGTAAAGCGGCTTGATGGCAAATAGAATCACCCAACCCATCAGCACGTACAAAACGGTAGATAATCGAACTCTGCTCCCAATCGAAATCGCTTTGAGAACAGCACCCAACACGGCACACCCCCACACGATGCCAAACACTGTCCATCCAATCCATCCACGCAAAGCAGTTAAGCAAAATGGCGTGTAAGTCCCTGCTATCAATAAGTAAATGGAGATGTGATCGAATTTATGAAAGACATGTTTTGCACCCGCGTGGGTAAGGCTGTGGTACAGCGTAGAAGCAAAATACAACAACACAAGTGTTGCACC
Source organism: Bacteroidota bacterium (assembly GCA_016178785.1). GTDB lineage: Bacteria > Bacteroidota > Bacteroidia > Cytophagales > Cyclobacteriaceae > ELB16-189. The sequence continues at coordinate 57,370 of JACOSO010000024.1, forward strand.
AAAAATAGAAAAACTAACCACATGCCACACTGTTCCCTTTACGGCCGCCAAAACTATCAAAACTACTAATGCAGCAATGGCCAGTAACGCACCGATGCCATGCGTAATGGCATTCGCTATTTCTTCCCCGGTAGATGGTTTTTTATCGTTTTTACTTTTACCCATAAGACTGGAATCAAAATTCTTAGGTGCCTGTTATTATATTTAGTAAACTATTCTGATCTCAAGTTATATGTTCACTACTCAATCACCAAGGAAAGTCGCTGTTGTTGGTTATAACCGCATCCCTTTCGCCCGTCACAATACGGCTTACGCTAACGCAAGTAATCAAGATATGATGCTTGCAGCTCTTAATGGATTAACAGATCGTTATCATTTAAATGGAATGCTCTTGGGCGAAGTAGCAGGCGGTGCAGTGATTAAACACAGTCGTGAATTTAATCTCATGCGCGAGTGTGTACTAGGATCATCACTCAATCCGTCAACGCCAAGTTGCGACCTTCAGCAAGCATGTGATACCGGAATTGAAGCAGCAATTTACATCGCAAACAAAATTGCCTTGGGTCAGATTGACGTAGGTATTGCGGGTGGTGTTGACTCAGTGAGTAATGTGCCCATTGTTATAAGTGAACCTTTGCGCAAAATTTTGTTGGAAGCAAGAAGGGCAAAAACCTTTGGAGGTAAAGCAAAGCAGTTTCTGAAAATCAGATTTAAAGATTTGATGCCTGAGGCCCCAAGCGTAAACGAACCCCGCACAGGGTTATCGATGGGCGAACATACCGAGTTCACCGCAAAATTTTATGGCATCACCCGCGAAGAGCAAGATGCATTTGCTTTGTTAAGTCATCAGAAATTGGCAAAAGCGTATGATGAAGGATTCTTCAACGATATGCTTACGCCCTACTTTGGACTTGATCAGGATAACAATCTGCGAAAAGATAGTAACCTGGAAAAGCTGGCAAAGCTAAAACCTGCATTTGACAAAGATCATGGAACACTGACCGCGGGCAACTCTACCCCCTTTACAGATGGCGCATCTTGTGTGCTTCTTGCCAGCGAAGAGTGGGCTTACGAGCACAAACTTCCGATTCTTGCATGTATAAAATGTGCGGAAGTTGCTGCCATTGAATACATTAATCACAAACAAAATCTTTTACTCGCCCCTGTTTATGCAGCCACCCGAATGTTAAAGAAAGCAGGACTCAGCTTACAAGATTTTGATTTCTATGAAATCCATGAGGCCTTCGCTGCACAAGTATTGGCCACCTTGAAAATCTGGCAAAGCGAAACGCTGACGAACGCATTTGGGTTCGACAAACCACTTGGCGCCATCGATCGAGCTAAATTAAATGTGAAAGGCAGCAGTCTTGCAGCGGCTCATCCGTTTGCCGCAACTGGCGGACGAATTATTGCCACGATGGCAAAACTGCTTCATCAAAAAGGATCGGGCCGAGGGTTTATTTCAATTTGTGCTGCCGGTGGCCAGGGCGTGACTATGATTTTGGAAAAATAGCAGGGTCTCCTTTTTTGTTAATTTACGTATATATACAGCTCAATACGTATCATCAAGCATATACCTCTTCAAGGTCTTCTTCTTTGGCGATAGAGTTTGCGTTGGCCACATCGAGCATGCCGAAGCCCTTGTGTGAAAAGTGACCAAGACCATTTTCATACACAAACTGTTGCACAGGCTGAGGAGCGTAAAGCGTGAACGGAAAGGTATAACCGCGCACTTCGTATTTCACGTCAGCGTCATACAACGGATAAATGCGGGCAAACTTTTTGTGTGAAGACTGAATCTTATTGAGGTATTCTTTATCCGCAACTAGCTGAAATTTGTAAAAGTTTGAAAGTTTGTCGGCAGGGAATTTTCCACTCGCCTCCATGCGTGCCATCGTATTATCGTAAAGCAAGTCAGAGAACTCATCCGTTTCAGGGGGCACAAAACGTTTGCTTTGTTCATCATTGAAAGAAGCGGGTAACAATACAATCGGAGAGATACATAAAAATTTTACGGTCTCGCCTACTGTTACAGTCTCTTCATTTTCGTGTGACTCAGGCACGAGTTGTAAGTTTCCAATAAGCAACTCCTTTTGAGAAAACAAAACCGAAATAAAATAATCAATAAATTCTTTGCTCGAAGAGGAGAATACAAGGGTTACCCGCGAAGAATAAAAGTGCAGTCCCTTGCGACTGATCTTGATTTGCCCTTTCAGGCCTGAGAAATTGTATTGGTTGAAGCCAAAAAAATCGTTCTTACCCCCAAGCATTACCAAGCCTTTTACCGTTTGGGCAAGCAGAAACTGGTGGTGGAACGGCACGTGTGCACCACGGTTCTTCAGGGAAAAAACAATCCTGATTCTCACAGCCTATTCGTTAGGGGTAAAAAAATTGCCTACTTGACTAACCCCGCCTTAAAAATCATTTGAGCGGAAGGCTAAAGTACTAAAAATCAGATAAATGAGTACCTCAGGGTAAAGGTTTATTTTTAAGTATTGTTTATACATTAAAACGGAAGTGCATTACATCCCCATCCTCAACTACATATTCCTTGCCTTCTACTGCCAGACGGCCAGCCTCGCGGCAACCCGCTTCTGATTTATATTTCTGATAATCAGGTATTTTGATTACTTCTGCCCGAATAAATCCCTTTTCAAAATCAGTATGGATCACGCCTGCTGCCTGCGGGGCTTTCCAGCCACGGTGGATAGTCCACGCCCTGACCTCTTTTACACCGGCTGTGAAGTAGGTGATTAAATTAAGTAGATGATAAGCAGCATGAACTAATCGGTTAAGTCCGGATTCCTTTAGACCATATTCATCCAGAAATACCTGACGATCTTCTTCATTATCAAGCTCAGCAATCTGAGCTTCGATGGCAGCACAGACCATAACCACCTCTGCGCCCTCATCTTTTACCAGATTTTTAAGTGCATCTACAAACTTGTTTCCGGTATGGATTGATTTCTCATCCACATTAGCTACATAAATTACTGGTTTGTCCGTAAGCAGTTGCAGATCCTCAATCGCTTTTCTGTCTTCCGCATCCGTTACCACTGTTCTTGCATTTTTTCCTGCAAGCAATGCTTCCTTAAACTGAATAAGCGCGGCAAATTCTTTCTTTGCTTTAGCATCGCCACTTTTTGCGGTGCGTTCTACCTTGTTAATTTTCTTTTCTACAGAATCGAGGTCGCGTAACTGCAATTCAGTATCGATGATTTCTTTATCTGAAATAGGGTCAACTTTTCCTGCAACGTGAATGATATTGTCGTTTTCGAAGCAACGAACTACGTGAGCAATCGCATCTACTTCGCGGATATTGGCCAAAAACTGGTTGCCCAAACCTTCACCTTTACTTGCACCTTTTACCAAGCCGGCAATATCAACAAACTCAAAAGCGGTGGGTAAAACGCGTTCCGGATTGACCAACCCTTCCAAAATCCTAAGTCTTTCGTCTGGTACCATAATGACGCCCACATTAGGCTCGATTGTACAAAAAGGAAAATTGGCTGCCTCGGCTTTATTATTGGAGATAGCATTAAACAAAGTTGATTTGCCCACATTTGGCAGGCCTACAATACCGCACTTTAGTCCCATGAATTAAATTTTGAGGCGCAAAGATATACCGCTGATCTCGCTTGGAAAAATTATAGTTAATATCAACCTCAACCCTTCAAAATGGGTTGATTAACGTGATTCGCCTAATCAAAGCAAATGGAATTTCAATTACACTAAAAAAAGTGCTCTCCTTTGGAGAGGATTAGGTGAGGCCAAAAGAAAAATCCCGCCTCACGGCAGGATTAATCCGGTTTAGGTTTAGGTAAAAAATCTTTAATCCCAACGGAGCTCAGTATCAGAGCCTTGCTTGGCTGGTGTAGATTCAACCACTTCTTTGGGTTCATGATGATGCTCGAACGAAGAAAAATCAACCCCGGGCATCAATTCGTTTTTCACATGATTCAATGTATTATTCAGAGCTTCCATGAAACGATTGAAATCTTCCTTGTACAAAAAGATCTTGTGTTTTTCATAGCTAAAGCCTTCGTTGTCGGGATTGAAGCGCTTTTTACTTTCAGTGATAGTCACATAAAAGTCGTTGGCACGGGTCGATTTCACATCAAAGAAATAGGTACGCTTGCCGGCCTTCACCTTTTCAGAGAAAATTTCATCCCTACCGTTGGTCTTATTCTCTTCCACAGTTCAGTTATTTAGTTTAGTTTTAGTCTTTAGGTCTTTCGAAGGTACTATTTTAATCTTTTTTTACAAATGCTGCCGATAAACTTTGAGGACGTAAGGCGTGCAGGTGGACTTGAGTTATTGGCCCGGCAAATGGTGGAAGGGTTCATTACAGGTCTGCATAAATCACCCTATCACGGCTTTTCTGTAGAATTTGCCGAACATCGGTTATATAACGAAGGCCAAAGTACCCGCCATATTGATTGGAAAGTGTTTGCCCGAACCGATCGGCTGTACACCAAGCAATACGAGGAAGAAACAAATTTGCGTTGTCTGATTGCAATTGATTGCTCCCCATCTATGTACTATCCACAACCGGATATGGACAAGATGAAATTCAGTGTTTACTCGGCTGCCGCGCTCGCCTACTTGCTTACCAACCAGCGCGATGCTGTCGGCCTCGCCTTATTTTCTGACCAGCTGGAAGAATTGACAACAATAAAGTCAACACCTGCACACCTCGATAAACTGTTCAAACTCCTTGATCAAAAATTAACTACTCCCTCGCAGCTAAAACAGACACGAATTGCGGAAGTCCTTCATACGCTGGCAGAGAAAATTCATAAACGCTCTTTGGTAGTAATCTTTAGCGACATGTTTGAGGGTGAAGACCTGGAAGAGATTTTCAAAGCATTGCAGCACCTCAAGCACAACAAGCACGAAGTCTTGCTATTTCACATCACCGATCATGAGACGGAACTTGCCTTCAATTTTGAAGAGCGGCCTTATGAATTTATTGATCTTGAGAGCGGGGAAAAACTGAAACTCAATCCTGCCGAGGTAAAAGAGAGATTTGTAAAACAGCTCAACTTAGTTCACAGCGAATTGAAAATGAAGTGCAACCAACTCAAGATCGATTTCATTTCAGCAAATGCGCGCCAAAATTACTTTGAGGTCCTTCAGGCTTATTTGATCAAGCGGGCGAAGATGAGATAGATTTAAATTCAAAATTCTGGATTCAAAATTCAAAACTGAATTCATGTGCAAACGTTGAATCTTGAATTTTGAACTTCGAATTTTAGGCCTGCAACTCTTCGTTGTGCAAATACGCCTTCCTTGCCATTAAGACTTCCTTTGATTCGACATGATCGGGATCAGGCACGCAGCAGTCTACCGGGCAAACCGCGGCACACTGAGGCTCTTCATGAAAACCTGTACATTCGGTGCACTTGCCGGAAACGATGTAGTAAAATTCGTCAGACACAGGAGCTTGCAATTGCTTGGCGTCTGTCATCGAGCCATCATCCTGCTTCACTTCGGTGAGTTTCGTTCCCCCTGCCCACGTCCACTCGCGGCCACCTTCATAGATGGCCGTGTTGGGGCATTCCGGCTCGCAAGCCCCGCAATTGATACATTCTTCCGTGATTTTGATGGCCATAGCCTATGCTTTCAATAAATTTAGGGCAAAAATAGCGTACAGGATTTTATCGTACAAAAACTACGGATTTTCACCAAAGGTTCAGCATGACACTCGAAAACAGAATTAAAGCATTTCACCTGCTCGGAGAAAAGATCAGAACCCTCTCTTCCAATGAAAAAGAAAATCTATTTGAGAAAGTGGCAAATGAAAACCCGTGGTTTATCGCAGAAAACGTAGACCAGGCTTTGAAAGGGGTCTCAAAATTTCTGGATCAGAAGGTATTAGAGACCTGGCTGGGCAATTATTCTATTAAAAATTCGTCAAAGAAGATTGGTGTTGCCATGGCGGGGAATATTCCTTTGGTTGGTTTTCATGACTTGTTGTGTGTGCTTCTATCAGGCCACCAATTGGTGGCTAAATTAAGCTCGAGCGATTCAGTGCTCTTGAAGTTTATTAAGGATTCGCTCATTGAATTGAATCCGGAATTCAAAGAAAAAATAGTTTTTGAAGAACGATTGAAAGGTGTTGACGCTGTAATCGCCACAGGTAGCGATAATACCTCACGGTATTTTGAGTATTATTTTCGAAACATTCCACACATCATTCGCAAAAACAGGACCTCATGCGCAGTGATTTTAGGTGAAGAATCTTCGGAAGAATTTTCAGTTTTAGGCAAGGACATTTTCAGTTACTTCGGATTAGGCTGTAGAAATGTTTCGAAGATTTATGTTCCGGAAAATTTTGATTTCCCTTCGATGCTTAAAAATTGGGACTCTTTCCAACCGATCATCAATCACCACAAATATGCCAACAACTATGACTATCAAAAATCAATTCTGTTGATCAATCAAATTCATTTTTATGACAATGGATTTTTGCTCCTTACCAAAAGTGAAAATCTGGTCTCTCCCATTTCAACAATTTATTATGAATCGTACAAAGATCAGGATGATCTTACCATGAAACTCAAATTGAACGCGGAGAAAATTCAATGCATTGTTTCAGCACGAGGCTGGTTCAGGCAAAGCATCCCGTTTGGCGAAGCGCAATTTCCAACAGTTGATGATTACGCTGATAGAATTGACACAATAAAGTTTTTACAATCCGTCTAATGTTTGACTTCCACCCAGCCTGTGTAAGTCTTACTCGGTGTGTTGAGCGTGTAATAGTAAACACCGTCTACTTCTGCTCCACCATTCCAGACTATCGAAGTAATTCCGTCCGGGCTTCTCGTGAAGGCACTTGAGTTAAGCACTTGTTTTCCCCATCGGTTAGTTATGATGATGTGCGAATTATCTGGCAGGTAGAGGATTTCAAAGTTGTCATTCTTGCCATCATTGTTGGGTGTGAAGATGTTCGGTATGAAGACCTCTGTATCCAATGGAATAGTAAGGTCATATATTTTCACACAACCGAGCGTGTCGCGAACATGGAGTCGGTATAAACCTCCATATAATTCTGTCGCATTGAATTCTATGATCTGGTTAACTCGTGCGTCAGCCACCACCCAGAGGGAATCAAACCCATTGTGCTTATTGGTCTGACCTGAGATATCAGGAGCAACCAACTGGAGTTTTATTCGATAGGTTGGTTCAAGAATGTTTTGAATGTCGATCTTCATCGAGCCCGTAGCCATGTTGTATTCGGAGGCAAGGCGCGTCACAGCCAATGTATCGAACGAAGGAGTTTTAGGCCCCATAATTGTGAAGCTCTTCGCTGGAGAAAAAATAGAATCAGGGCATGCAGGTTGATACTGGAATAAATGAATCTGGTAATTTCCGTTTTCCAAACCAGTGAGTCGAACTGTATCCAATTTTTGGGTTTGGGTGATCACACCACTTTGAACAACGCTTCCCGAACTGAATATCTCATAGTTGTAGTTCACACTTGGTGAACCCTGGATCGGGAAAAGTTTCACCGTTCCTTTCGTATCATAACAAACGAAGTTATTTGAGATGAAACTAAAGTCAACACCGTATGGACCACCTTTGATTGAATCGGCAGGATGACGTGACGGACACAAAGCTCCACTAGGTTTCGCCACTACATAATACACCCCACGCGTCAAACTCGTGAAAGTAACCGTTGAATTTCCCGCAGAGGTAACTGCTTGGAAAGAAGCAGGATCATTAACAGGATCTGTTGTGATACCGAAATCAAATGTGCCGCTTGAAGAAATTGTTGCTACAATCGAACCATTGTTGCCTCCGCCTGAACAGTCGGGGTTATTCACCTGCGTGGTGAAATTCACCAATCCAGGGAAGTTAACTGTGAAGGGGAAGGTTTTAGAGCAACCATTTGTATCGGTAATTACAAAAGTGTGGTTCCCTCCAGATAAATTATTATATGATAATCCTGCCTGCGACTGCCCATCAAATTGGTAAGTATAAGATCCGCTTCCGCCAGAGACAGAAGTTATCTGAACAGAACCGTCATTATTGGCACAAGTTGCATCAGTAACTGTTGATGTAATTTGAATGTCTGTAACGGCATTGCCAATCGTTACGCTCACTTGCGCTGGGCATTGATCAGTTGCATCATCCCGAACTAAAATCGAATAAGGTAAAGCTGCGGGCATCAAATTAGTAATTGTTACAGGAGAGGTAAACGACACCCATGTTGTTCCGGCATCCAGAGAATATTCATAGGGAGATGCGCCACCTGAAGTTACGGTAACTGTGGCTTGGCCAACAGCCTGATTGTAACATTGGGCGTCAACAAAACCCGAAGCGGTAGCTGATACCGTTGTCTGTATCGGTAAACTGTATGGTAAAGTACAAGTTGTTGTACCGTCATCTACTTTGTAAAAATAGGTAAGGGATGGTGACAAACTATTAAATGTATAGGTTGTGGATGGCGCTACCGTTACTCCTTTCGTGAAAGGAGGAAGTGGAGCCCTCATACTGTCGTAGAGTGTCAACGTATAATTTGGGCTGGGTGCTCCGCCTGTTACAGTAATAGAAATTTGTCCATTATTCTGACTGGAACAAGAAGGTCTGACCTCCGTGATGTTGATATTAAACTTGCCGCAATTAACATTTCCTCCGCCTCCGCCTGGACCACCTGTACATAACGGATCGTTCAAGCTGCGTACGGTGATCGTTGCATCATCACTGATCGAAGGGCATGAACCAGCCGGATCATCAGTTGTCAACCTTAGCACGTAATCCCCTGCGACCGTAGCCTTAAAGGTTACATTTGATGGTGTGGCTGTAGGTGTTGTCAAACTCAATAGTCCATCTCCGCCAGCCGGGCTACTTACTATACTCCAGGTTCCTGTAGTTGCCAAGCCTCCAATGCTTGCACCTGAAAGCGGAATCGTGCCACCTGAACAGATCAATTGGGATGATCCCGCGTTCACTACAGCTCCCGGGTTGACAATTATATCTACCGTTTGAGTTATGCCAAAGCAGCCTAAATTACTTTTAGGAATAATTGAATACTGAACCAAGATTGCTGAAGCTGTTCCATTAAACAATTGGTCGTTAATATGAATGGTGCCTGCGGCCCCCTCAGGTACATTTACCCTTGAGGTCGCTGAACCAGTACCATCCGGATCAGGCCAGCTAAATGTTACTCCGGCAGGTTGGTTAGCTGGGCTAAGCAAAATTTCATATCCTGTAAGCTCGCCACTGCAAATGGTTTTCGTTTGCAAAGTTTGCACGACCGGAGACGGATTCACGGTAATATCTATATTCTGTGGGTTGCCAACACATGAGCCAACTGATGGGGTAACCTGATAAGTAACAGTTATTGCCGCTGAAGTAGTATTAGTCAATATGTCATTGATATGCTTTGTTCCTGCAACACCCATGGACACATTCACTCCTGCTGTCGCAGGTCCGGCTCCATCAGGATCAGGCCAATTGAATACTGTATTTGCCGGTTGGTTAGCCGGATTCAGCAATATCTCATAAGCAACCGATTGGTTTCCGCAAATTGTTTTTGCCTGCAATGCAACTAATACAGGAATGGCAGTAACTGTTATTGTTACATCATCACTCACTGCCGCGCAAACTCCCGGAGGATCATTTGTAGTAAGTGTCAATTTATAGTTCCCTACGACTGTGGCTGTAAATGTTACAGAAGCCGGATTACCAACCTGAACAGTTGTACTCAACAAACCGTCTCCACCCACTGGCTGAGACGCAATGCTCCAGGCCCCCGTAGTAGCGGCACCCCCTACACTTGATCCAACTAACGTGTAAGTTGACCCAGTACAAATTGACTGATCTACCCCAGCGTTGGCTGTAGATCCCTGATCAATTACAATATCAACATTCTGAGTTGTGCCGGTACACGCGCCTGATGAAGGCGTTACAACATACGTCACTGTTACCGGTACTGCTGTCCCGTTGGTCAATACATCGTTGATATGGATAGTACCTGCGGCTCCCATCGCCACATTCACTCCTGCTGTCGCGGGACCCGCTCCATCCGGGTCAGGCCAGTTGAACACTGTACCTGCTGGAAGATTGGCCGGGGTTAGCAAAATTTCATACCCTACATTGCTCCCGCTGCAGATCGTTTTGGTCTGACCAGCCACCAACACAGGGGCAGGGTTAACTTTGATGGCAATATTCTGCGGTGCTCCTGCACAAGCCGCTCCGCTCGTGGGGGTCACTACATAGGTCACTGTTATTTGTGCACCTGTTACATTGGTCAGTACGTCATTGATGTGGATCGTACCTGCTGCTCCCATCGCCACATTCACTCCTGCTGTCGCGGGCCCTGCGCCATCCGGATCGGGCCAATTGAACACAGTCCCTGCGGGAAGATTGGCCGGGGTTAATAAGATTTCATAACCTACGTTGTCTCCACTGCAGATCGTCTTGGTCTGGCCGGCAGTTATTGCTGGTGCCGGGTTAACTTTAATATCCACGTTCTGGGGTACTCCGGCACAAATACCTGCTGATGGAGTCACTACATAGGTTACTGTTATTTGTGCGCCTGTTACATTAGTCAATACATCGTTGATGTGGACTGTCCCTGCGACTCCCATCGCCACATTCACTCCTGCTGTCGCGGGACCCACTCCATCCGGATCGGGCCAATTGAACTCCGTCCCTGCAGGAAGGTTAACCGGGGTTAGTAATATCTCATAGCCTACGTTGTCTCCGCTACAAATCGTCTTGGTCTGGCCAGCGGTTATTACTGGTGCCGGGTTCACTTTAATGTCCACGTTTTGGGGTACTCCGGCACAAATGCCTGCTGATGGAGTCACTACATAGGTCACTGTTATTTGTGCGCCTGTTACATTGGTCAGTACGTCATTGATGTGGATCGTACCTGCCACTCCCATCGCCACGTTTACTCCTGCTGTCGCGGGGCCTGCTCCATCCGGGTCGGGCCAGTTGAAGACCGTTCCCACTGGAAGGTTGGCAGGGGTTAATAAGATTTCATAGCCCACATTATCTCCGCTACAGATCGTCTTGGTCTGGCCTAACACCAACACAGGGGCAGGGTTAACCTTGATGTCTACATTCTTGGGTGCTCCTGCACAGGCCGCCCCGCTCGTGGGGGTCACTACATAGGTCACTGTTATTTGTGCACCTGTAACATTGGTCAGTACATCGTTGATGTGGATTGTCCCTGCCGCTCCCATGGCTACGTTCACTCCTGCTGTTGCAGGGCCTGCTCCATCCGGGTCAGGCCAGTTGAACACTGTTCCCGCTGGGAGGTTAGCCGGGGTCAGCAAAATCTCATAACCTACATTATCTCCACTACAAATAGTCTTAGTCTGGCCGGCAACCAACACAGGGGCAGGGTCAACTTTGATGTCTACATTTTCCGGTGTTCCAGTACAAACTCCTTCTGACGGTGTCACTACATAAGTCACTGTTATTTGTGCACCAGTTACATTAGTCAATACATCGTTGATGTGTATCGTACCTGCTGGTCCCATTGCCACGTTCACTCCTGCTGTCGCAGGGCCCACTCCATCCGGATCAGGCCAGTTGAAAACCGTCCCTGCTGGAATGTTGGCCGGGGTTAGTAATATCTCATAGTTTACATTGTCTCCGCTGCAGATCGTCTTGGTCTGACCAGCAGTTATTACTGGGATTTGATCAACTTTAATATCCACGTTCTGTGGAGTTCCAGCGCAACCTGCGCCACTCGTTGGAGTCACCACATAAGTCACTGTTATTTGTGCGCCTGTTACGTTGGTCAAAACATCATTGATGTGAATTGTTCCAGCTACGCCCATAGGCACATTCACCCCCGCTGTTGCAGGCCCCACTCCATCCGGATCAGGCCAGTTGAACACCGTACCCACAGGAAGGTTGGCTGGGTTCAGTAATATCTCGTACGCTACGTTGTTTCCGCTACAAATCGTCTTGGTCTGACCTACCACCAAAGCTGGAGCAGGATTAACTTTAATGTCTACATTCTGGGGACTTCCTGCACAAATACCTACTGAGGGAGTCACTACATAAGTCATTGTTGTTTGTGCACCGGTAACGTTGGTAAGTACATCATTAATGTGGATCGTTCCCGCTACGCCCATAGGCACATTCACTCCCGCTGTCGCGGGACCCACTCCATCCGGATCGGGCCAGTTGAACACAGTCCCTGCGGGAAGGTTGGCCGGGGTCAGCAAGATTTCATAGCCTACGTTATCTCCACTGCAGATCGTCTTGGTCTGGCCGGCTGTTATTACTGGGATTGGATTTACTTTGATGTCTACATTCTGGGGCACCCCTGCGCAGGCCGCTCCGCTTGTGGGGGTCACTACATAGGTCACTGTTATTTGTGCACCTGTAACATTAG
>JACOSO010000035.1 GCA_016178785.1 Bacteroidota bacterium
ACTTATGCTGCAGGGTACATTCCCATGCATGACTTCCGCTTCTCGCTGCCCGTGAAAGAAAGTTTTTTGTTCAGAAGAAAACCCCTGACGCAGGCAGAAATCAATCTGATGAGGAAAGTACTTGACAGAATCTCAAGAGAAGGGCCACTCATGGCCCGGGATTTTGAAAATGATCGTGTAACAAAAAGTTCGGGATGGTGGGATTGGCGTCCTTCAAAGCTTGCACTTGAAAGGCTCCACCTCGAAGGAAGACTGATGACAAGTCGAAAAGAAAATTTTCAGAAAGTATATGATCTGCTTGAGAATATACTTCCGCGAGACATCGATACGACTATGCCAACCGCTGAGGAATATGCAAAGCATGTGATCAGGCGCTCATTGAAAGCGCTGGGTATCGCGTATTTAAAGGAGATAGCATTTAGCACCCGATACGTAAAAAATTCGGTCAAGGAGGAAATTCAGAAGCTCGTTGATGACGGTGAAGTTTGCAACGTAAAGATTGCGGGTTTGAAAAGCTCGCCCCTCTTCATGCTTTCTGAATATAAAGACAAGAAGATTAGTTTATCAGGTGACGCTTTCATTCTCTCTCCATTTGATGTGCTCAATGTGTACAGACATCGGTTAAGAGACTTCTTTGACTTCGACTATCAGGTAGAATGCTTTGTGCCACAGGCAAATCGAAAATATGGATATTTTTCGTTACCGGTATTAATAGGCGATACGTTTGTTGCCAGAATGGATTCAAAGGCCGATCGTAAACAACGGATATTAACCATTCACAATCTTCACTTCGAGCCATCTACGTTGACCAAAACTATGGTCGTGAAGATTTGTGATGCCATTATGGCGTTTGCGAAATTCAATCAATGCAAGGCGGTTGTCGTTAAAAAATCAAATGATAAACCGCTACTTAAAGCTATCAGGAAAATGTTGTCTTGACTTCAAAATTAGGAAGAGTTGAAAGAACACAACGAAACAATGAACTGCTAGTCAAGTATCGTCCCACTCCGTTCGGGAGACCATGTCAGAACAAAAATAAGTAAATTCTATGTCGTGAAAAGAAAAAAGGTTCCGTTCAGCGTCTCCAAGTTTACTGCAAGAGATAAATCAGTTAAATTAACATCCATAATCGATCTCACCTCTGATCTTTTCTTGAACTTATGGAAATGCTAAAAATCCCGAAGACCGATGATACCCCAGAGGTCATCCTTGATAAAACACGCAACATCTTTGAAATGTCTGGCCGCTCATTGCCCGAAGACTCTGTGACGTTTTACACACCCATTTTTCAATGGCTTAAACAATATGCGAGTGAGCCTAGCGCTACAACAGAATTTGTATTTAAGCTGGAATATACCAACACAGCTTCTTCAAAAATGGTACAGGATATACTTTCTGCCCTGGAAAAGATCAAGGGAGTAAACATAACCTGGTATTATTACAAAGAGGACGAAGACATGGAAGCCATGGGGCACGAACTTTCGGAGCTTGTTGAAATTCCTTTCAAGTTCAAAACGTACTAGGCCCAACTTATTATACAATGGTTACAGATATTATCGTATCTTTGCATCGCATTTAAGAAAACAGTGCCTTCAGCGAGTTTCTGCTATTCCAATCAGCTTCTTCTGTCTACACCCTTCCTTAATTAAATAATTCTTTAGTTGCGTTAAGACCTAACAAGACTCTGGAATGTTGCCAGGTTTTATTACCTGTATGTGCGAATCAATTTTAATTTTAATAAACAATGCAAGGAACAGTAAAGTTTTTTAATGAAACCAAAGGTTTTGGATTCATTACACCGTCAAACTCGGGCGCAGACATTTTTGTCCACACTTCGGGACTCGTAGACGAAATCCGTGAGAACGATAAAGTAGAGTATGAAGAAGAAATGGGAAGAAAAGGCAAGAATGCCGTGAATGTTACCCTCGTTAACGACTAAACCCCTACTGGCACAAGCGACCTTGCTTGTGCCTTTACTCTTTCCTCGGCTATCAACTCTTTTTACCTAAAATCCCCCATACAAAGGTGTTATCACATGACCATATCTTTCAAAGGTTCTCACAACCAAGGGCCTGATAAAATATTTTGCAAACAAGCGACATAGCCCCCGTCATATTAATAAAAATTCCTATCATCGTTGACTTCTGCGACCTTCGAACGCAGCAAAAAGAGGAACATAGACTCCTATATTGCCTTTCTCCTTTGGCAATCGTCACCCCTAAACTAGTGCCAACTCACCTTTCTCGTTGAAAAAGTAGAAGTGTTTCTCCGATAACCTAACCGACATGTTATCTTAAATTCACTAACCTTGTGCTTCTGAAATTTTTATTAACATACCCGTGAGCATCACTGTCATTCTGATCGGCATTACCGTAGCCATAAGCTTTTATACATTCAACAAACACGAGCTACTCGGGCAGTTGATGATGAATCCTTACCTGATCAAAACGAAAGGTCAGTTCTATCGCTTCGTCAGCTCGGGCTTTATCCATAAAGATCACACGCACCTGCTGTGGAATATGTTCTCCTTCTACTTTTTTGGCAATGCCGTGGAGCGTGACTTTAATTCCTTGTTTGGCGAAGTGGGTATGTATTATTTCATTGTCTTATACCTGACAGCTATTGTCGTTTCTGATATTCCCACCTACTTCAAAGAAAGAAATAATGTCAACTACAATGCACTGGGCGCTTCGGGTGGTGTTGGTTCGGTGATTTTTGTATTCATCATTCTTCAACCACTGCAGTCTATTTGTCTCTACTTTGCACTGTGCATGCCCGGGTTTGTATTTGGAGCAGGGTATATGGCGTACACCTATTACCAGGGAAGAAAATCAAACGACAACATCAGCCACGATGCGCATTTGTATGGAGCGGTGTATGGGTTGCTATTTTGTGCGATTATTTATCCTGCTTCGCTCCTGCTGTTTTATGAACAGGTGAGGTACTGGGTGGGAACATTGTTTTAGTTTAAGCCAGTCCAAAAAACAATTTACTGGATCGCAACCATCAGCTTCAACCTTTCTTCAATTTATTGTGCGACCCATCGCAGTAAGGAACAAGCTTGGTTTGCTTGCACATGCAGAGCCATACTTTTCTCTTCGATGATACCGTGAACTCTTTAGGCTCCAAGCCTGTGCCTATGTGTGATCCTTTATCGCAAAACGGTTGGTTTTTAGACCGTCCACATCGGCACCACGAATATACAATGCCGGGCTCCAGTTCGAGTTCGGCCGGCCCGTCATTGCTGCTGGTTTTTTCTCTTAGCATGCGGTCGGTGGTGTGTGCAGGATTTGATTCATTACAAAGTTCACTAC
This sequence comes from Bacteroidota bacterium, assembly GCA_016178785.1. Classification (GTDB taxonomy): domain Bacteria; phylum Bacteroidota; class Bacteroidia; order Cytophagales; family Cyclobacteriaceae; genus ELB16-189. The sequence goes on from JACOSO010000035.1 coordinate 3,315, forward strand.
CCGGTCACAACGGCTGAGATGGAAATCATAAATCTGCGATTTGTAGTGTTTGCCCAGATCATTGCGAAGCATTTCTTTAGCGCGATTCAACCGGATCTTCACATTCGACTCGCTGAGTTGAAGCACTTCCATGGTTTCACTAGTGCTAATCTCTTCTATTTCGCGCATCACAAAGACCAGCCGGTATTTCTCTGGCAAATCAGCAACAGATTTTTCGAGTATGGTTTTCAATTCTATGTTCATAAGACCATTTAAAGGTGTTTCATGATGAGCGATTTCGAGGTTGTCGATGGCGGTAAGATTTTTTTTCCTTCGTCTTTTAACAAACAACAAACTCTCATTGATTAATATCCGTGTGAGCCACGTGCCGAAACTCGATTTCTGTTGAAAGTCGGCCAGGTGCAAGTAAGCATTGATGTACGTAGTTTGCATTACGTCTTCCACTTCCTGGTCGTCATTGATGATGGCCATCCCGATGCGGTACAGGCGCAGATTAAATTTGCGTATCAGCTGTTCAAACCAATGCTTTTCTCCTTTGAGCACACGCTGCACAATTTCCTCATCACTGAGGCGTAAAATGGGTTCAACTGATCTCTGTTTCATCATGCAGAACTGGTGTGGTTAGCCATTAGAGTAAAGGAACTCTGAAACGTTACAAATAATTTGAGAAAAAAGTTTTGTGACCCTTTGGCAATGTTCATCTCTAATGTGAAACATAAAAAAAAATACTATGGATATCATCGAAACAAAACTGAGAGACATTCAACTCTTCATGAAATTGACTTACGGCATTGTGCCCATCGTGGCTGGAGCCGATAAGTTCACCAACTTATTAGCTAACTGGCCTGAATACCTCAACCCTACCCTAGCGGGCTTGCTCCCTTTTAGCGGAAATACTTTTATGATGATCGTAGGTGTAATCGAAATCGTTGCAGGCATACTTGTATTAGTAAGACCGAAGTATGGTGCATTGGTAGTAAGTGCCTGGTTAGTATTAATTGCGCTGACCTTGCTTGCCAGCGGCCGTTTTCTGGATGTGGCTGTTCGTGATGTGGTGATAGCCGTAGGCGCATTTATGTTGGTCAAGCTTACCGGGCTTGTCGAAAGCCTGCATTCAAAGCAGGCTTGATAAATACATAAGCGGATCATCAGCTAATCAACCCGAATTCTTTCATCGCTTTAGGAAAATTTCGGTTTTCGTGCCCAGGGCGTGTGAGTTTGAGTAAGGCGTAGCGTTGCAGCACACTAAGGTTTTTCCATTGACCGGTCGAGATATTCATTTTCAACTCGGATAGCTTTTCCTGCAGTTGTGAAGGCAAGCGATCGGTCATTGACCATAATGTGTTCCGTTGGTCATCGGCAAGGTAGGTTGGCTTCTCTTTGGTATACTGCAAAATCAGCTTTTCGAGATACTCCCGGTAGGCATTCAGCTCGTCTACAGAGTCTGTGGAAAAGTTAGCGAGGTTCTCTCGCTCCTCTACTGTCATCTTATTCCACTCCTTTAATTTTAATTTGATGCCACACCCATCTAATTTGAAACGGGCAATCATCGGAATACACCTGATATTGTCTTCCATAAAATCCTGCTCAAAATTGAAATACTCAATCTTCACTTTTAGATTATCAGTCACCGAATTCATAGCGCAAATTTAATAGTTATTATGGCCGCAAGCATAATTGATTTAATTGTTCGTCATTTGGTGCCATCACAAATTGCTAACTTCGTATCAAAATTCAGTATTGATGAATGAGAGCAGTAACAAAATTGCGTATGTCAATATCAGGAAAGTAGACCTCACACAATGTGACGACACCGGTGATGCCCTGGCGATCGAAGAGCCTCTCGAAATTCAATTGCAGTTTGGGAAGCAAGGAGAGTTCACAAACTCTATCGCGGTGACGATGCGAACACCCGGAAATGATCTTGAACTGGCCGTTGGCTTTTTGTTTACCGAGGGAATCATTAAAAGTCATCACCAGCTTAAAAGTAATCGCCTTGATGAATCGGACAATAAAATCCGGATCACACTCCAAGAAAACGAAGTACCCTCACTCAAAAATATCGAACGGAATTTCTATACCACCTCCAGCTGTGGAGTCTGTGGCAAGGCAAGCATCGAAGCGATAAAAACCATCTCCGCTTTTAACATTCACGGTGATCACGCGCACATCGAGGCAAGAATAATTCAGCAGCTGGAGAAAGAACTGATTCAACAGCAAACCGTCTTTTCAAAGACCGGAGGTTTACACGCCTCTGCCCTATTCGATGACCACGGACAATTCATCTTACTGCGCGAAGATGTGGGCCGGCATAACGCACTCGATAAATTGATCGGGGCTGCTCTTCAGAAAAACAGCCTGCCGCTGTCAAATAAAATTTTGCTGCTCAGTGGCCGCGCAAGTTTCGAACTTATTCAGAAAGCATCGATGGCGGGCATTCCGGTGGTGGCAGCTGTCGGTGCGCCATCAAGCCTCGCGGTAAGCCTGGCCAAGGAAGCGGGCATGACGCTGATCGGTTTCTTGCGAAATGATCGATTCAACATTTATTGCGGTGACGAACGACTTGCCCTCCATAATTCTGGCGAGGGAATTCATACTCATGCATTGGCTTAAGAAAAAAAATTTAATCACGCGCTGACAACATGTCAAACGAAAAAATTTCAACAGATGGAACTGAAAACCCCGAGGAACACACTGGGCTCAAACGCGGAAAAATAAAAGAGGCTGCTGCAGGCTTTGAAGCTATTGCTGTTGCGGGAAAACATATACTTAATGAAGCAGGGTTATTCCGCGGCCTCAAAGCATTGAACAAACTCAACAAGAAAGATGGTTTTGATTGCCCAAGCTGCGCCTGGCCCGATCCCGATGACGAGCGTTCGGCACTGGGCGAGTATTGCGAAAATGGAGCAAAGGCAATTGCCGAAGAAGCCACCACAAAAAAACTTACGGCAGAATTCTTTGCTACGCATTCAGTTCAGGAGTTAGCCTCGTTGAGCGATTTTGAAATAGGAAGGAAAGGCAGAATTGCGGAACCACTTTATTTGCCCAAAGGTGCAACCCACTATCAGCCTATATCATGGGACGAGGCTTTCAAAAAAATTGCATTGCAACTGAATCAACTTTCTTCCCCTGACGAAGCCCTCTTTTATACATCCGGCAGAACAAGCAACGAGGCAGCCTTTTTATACCAACTTTTTGTGCGCGAGTTCGGCACCAACAATCTGCCCGACTGCAGTAATATGTGCCATGAAAGTAGTGGTGTGGCATTGAATGAATCACTGGGCATCGGCAAAGGTTCGGTGAAGCTTGAAGATTTTTATGAAGCCGAGGTGATCATTATTCTTGGGCAAAATCCCGGAACAAACCATCCGCGCATGCTCACTGCCTTGCAGAAAGCTAAGAAGAAGGGTGCCTTAATTATTGCCATAAATCCACTACCTGAAACCGGGCTTATGGGTTTTAAAAACCCGCAACAACTAAATGGTATCATTGGCGCTGGCACTCCGCTAACCGATATCTTCTTACCGGTGACCATCAATGGCGACATGCCTTTGTTGCAAGCAATAGAAAAACTTTTGCTGGAAGAAGAAAGGCTAGGCCCCGGTGTTCTTGACACCACGTTCATCGAAAAGAATACTGAAGGTTTTAGCGATTTTGTAAAACATCTCGCCACGCTGGATACGGATACGATGATCAAGCAAAGCGGAGTTGAGAAATCGTTGGTAATACAAACTGCGCAAGCCCTGAAGCACCGAAAGAAAATCATTGCGTGCTGGGCCATGGGACTAACGCAACACAAGAACGCAGTTGATACCATTAAAGAAATCGTAAACCTACTGCTGATGAAGGGAAGCATTGGAAAGCCGGGAGCAGGAACTTGTCCGGTGCGGGGACATAGCAATGTGCAAGGCGACAGAACCATGGGCATCTATGAAAAGCCTTCGAAGAAATTATTAGAGTCGCTGCAGAAGAATTTTGGTTTCACTCCACCTCAACATCACGGCTATGATGTAGTGGATAGCATCAACGCCATGCATGAAGGTAAAGCCAAAGTATTTATTGCGATGGGCGGTAACTTTCTGTCAGCCACACCCGACACACAATTCACAGCGGAGGCGTTGCGAAAATGTAGTCTTACGGTCCATGTTTCTACCAAATTAAATCGAAGTCACCTTGTACATGGTGAAGAAGCCATCATTCTTCCAACACTGGGCCGAAGCGATAAGGACATGACCGGTGGTGAGGTGCAGTTTGTTTCGTGTGAAAATTCAATGGGCGTAGTACAATCATCCAAAGGTGTGCTTGATCCAATATCGGATAAGTTGCTGAGTGAGCCCGCCATCGTCTGCCGACTGGCAAAGGCTGTATTAGGATCGCGAACGAAGATCAACTGGGATAACTATGAAAAACATTACGACAATATCAGAGATGATATTGAGCGCACCATTCCCGGTTTTGAAAGTTACAATCAGCGCGTGCGCAAGCCGGGAGGGTTTTATCTTCCCAACTGCAATCGCGAGGGCAGCTTCGACACCGCTTCATTAAAAGCGCATTTTAATTTAGCTACGTTCGTTGATCCAAAGTTACAGGAAGGTGAACTCCTAATGATGACCATTCGTAGTCATGATCAATTTAACACGACCATCTACGGACTTGACGACCGATACAGGGGAATCTATAACGAAAGGCGAGTGATCCTCATGAACGGTGATGACATCTGTGAGCACAACCTGCAGGACGGAGATACTGTAGACCTATTTAATAATGACAACGGAAGAGAGCGAGTAGCCCACAATTTTATAGTCGTTGAATATCCTATTCCTAAAAAATGTGCTGCAACTTATTTTCCTGAAACAAATGTTTTGGTTCCGGTTACCAGTGTGGCCGATAAGAGCAATACTCCGGTTTCAAAAGCAGTGAGGATCAGGTTGAAAAGAACTGCTTAGAATCGTAAATTTTAGCATCGTCTTTCAATGGGGCTATGCACTACCCGAAGTATGGCTTTACCTCGCATCCAAGTTTAAATCCCCATCTCACATGTCTTGTGTGGCAGCTCAGGGTGAAGCGACTCAAAAAATTTAGAGCGTCAGCTCTAATTATTGTAACTTTTAGTTAAGGAAGCTTGATGGACGTAAGAACTCTATTTCACTTGTTTGCCATTAGCAATGTCTTTATGGGCCTGCTCCTTTTGGTATTCAACTATAAGAATAAAAACCAAAAGGAAATCACCTACATCTATTCGTCAGGCAAATTCATTGTGGCCATTTTCTGGTTTGCTTTTGCCTACCGCCAGCAATGGAACATTTACGTCACTTATGTGTTAGCAAATACACTTGCATTGACAGGCACCTATCTTGAATTTTATTGCTTTTATTTTCTAGGCAGAAAACCAGATTATAAAGTTTTACTCTCGAACGTCCTGCTCATCCTGCTGGTCTCTTCTTCCTTATTCTTTTTTATTCCCTCCTCACCTGCGGTTAAAGTGATTCACATGTCTGTATTATTTATTGTGCTCTATGCTGTGGGAGGACTGGCATTAATTTTCAATCACCGCGGTTTTAATACTATGAAGCTCATAGCCATTATGGCCCTTCTGATGTGCTTTACATTTGTAGCCAAATTTTTTATACCCGCAAACAACAATGGTCTGTTATCTCCCAACGCGGTGATCGTTTTCAATTACATCATCTCCTACTTGCTGGGATTCTGTTGGACTATCCTTTATTTGTCGATCCTTAATAAACTTGCACAAAAGGAAATACTTCTAAAAAACCTGGCTATTGAATCTGATAACCTGAAGCTGAAAGAACTTAATGCAACGAAGGACAAACTCTTTTCGATCATCGCTCACGATTTGCGAAACCCCATCAGCGCCATCATGCAGTTGGGTGAAATGTTAGCAGGTAAAATGGGCCCTTTATCAGATGCTGATAAACAGGAGGCAATAAGAGCGATTACGAAAAGCGCAAGCACCACAAACAGCCTGCTAGCTAACTTACTCCAATGGGGGCATTCAATGTCCGGATCATTAACCATTCAGCCCGAGCGAATTTTTCTCAAACAAATTGCTACAGATTGTGAACAAGTATTGGCTGAAATGATCTCACAAAAAGAAATTCATTTTAAAAATCAAATAGCGGATGATGCGCATGCAATGGCCGACTACAACATGATTTCTACGGTGCTCAGAAATTTAATGGCCAATGCGATCAAGTTTACGCGCAAAGGGGGCAGCGTTACTGTATCCTGTAACGTTAATGATGGCAACGCACGGATTGAAGTAACCGACACCGGTGTGGGAATTCCTGCGGATATACTTCACCAATTGTTTGATAATCATTTTCAATATTATACAAGAGGCACTAATAACGAACCGGGTACCGGTCTTGGCCTAAAGTTGTGTAAAGATTTTGTTGAACAGAACGGAGGCTCCATTGGAGTAGAAAGCGAGGAGGGTAAAGGCAGTACTTTTTGGTTTACTCTACCTTTAGCTTAACCGGCACTTTTAAGACTAAGCATGACCAAACATCATTTATCAAACAAAAAATCGGAATTTAGAAACCAGTGCCCGCATCTTTTCATTTACACGAGTCGGTTCAGTGCCCTGTGCAAGTAAAACATACGTGCAGGCATCAAAGCTTTTTGCAAACTGGTTGTGCTCCGTCTGACTTCGATCTATTGCTCCATAGCTAAGCAAGCACAAGACACCCGCCTTCCCTCCGCGCTTTCCTAAGTCTTGCGCCAGTTCGTGGGCTCTGACGTAATGGTGCTCGATAAAAAAACAGTCAAGCGTATGGAAGAGATTGAGAGCCTGCCCATCAAAGAGAAGGAAAAAATATTTGAGTACATCGACCTCATTATCCGGGATACGAAAATCAAAAAAGCACACGCGGCCTAAAACAAAAAACCCAGCGCATAGCTGGGCTCTAGTTTTCATTTCCACTCAAAAGACTAGTAAACAATTATCGAAGTTATTTTTACATCATCAGGTATATCTTTAAGGGTAGCCTTATTAAAATCAAGAGATTGAATACGTTTATCATTCTCAAACAGAATGGACATCTCTAATTCTTTAATTGCAGCGCTCAAATTTCCTTCGTTAGTTTTAAGCGTCACATTTTGTTTGACTTTTTTCAGTTGCCCAAAATTTGATCCTACACAAATCCCAAATGATGTTTTATATCTTGGGCTATAAATCTCAAATGAACTAATCGTCTTACAATTAATATTCGCTACAAATAAAACTTCTCCTTCTCTGGTGACTTGCATACCAGGACTGAAAGCTGTTTCATAATAGCTATCAATTAGCTTAGTCTCTTTATCCTTGTCAAAGTAACGGTAAATCTCCTCTACATAGCTTCCTATCTTTAGAGGGCCAACACTTTTCTTCTTTATAACAAAGTCATCCTGCTGAATCAGAAGAGTAGTCAACCAAATTAAAATGTAAGATTTCATAAATTTTAATTAGTTCAATTTTTTGTAAGTTCCACTCCCTGGGTTAGTTGTTGAAGTATGTCCGGTATACTCTTGCGCGTATAATTTAGACGGACCATTATCAACATGACAGTGCGGGCCGTTGCTTTGAAAATTTAAGACTTGGGTTGTTGTAGGTTTTCCAGCAGCATCTACCCCTTGAACTGCGTGGGTTGCAAAGCCTCCAGTATTTCCCCAATTAGGATAATAAATTGACTTACTAAATAACCCGGATGCATCCGCTGCTGTAGTCAAATCTTTATTAGTCATCCCTGCAACGGTAATGTCTGCTGCATCTCCGAAAGTGTGTCTACTTCCAGTTGCGCCACTTACACCAGCATTGGAAGCCCCATCTCTATCACCTCCCGTGACAGTAATTGTTGCATAATCATCAGTCGTTCCTTCATTTTTCATATTTATGGACAGACCAATTAGGTTATTTTTTGTCTCATCAGAGGTTATCTCATAGCCATTCATATCAAGAAAATCATCTCTTACTCCAATTTCCTCAGGCCCGCCAAGTTCACCCTGATTAACAACAATATTACCTTCCGAGTTTGAGGATACTGAAGCGACATTGGCAACCTCGTAGACTTTCTTATCATCAATCCCATCCGATCCAAGGTACTCGCCTTGTTGTGTGAAATAGTCTCCCGGTGCCATCCCATCGGGATCGATGTACCTGATCGGATTATCAAACGCATAATTGTAAGGAGAGAATCTTCTCATCTGATCAGCAAGCGGATCAACAGTCATCCAACGTGCAATAGCAGGATCATACATTCTAGCCCCAAAATCTAACCATCCAAGATTTAATTCGTCCTGTATTTCCTTTCCGTTGTATAGATACTTCTGATTAATACTATTTTCTCTTGAATAGCTATTGAAGGCGAGACCGAAGGGATAGTAATTATCCATCTGTATAACAGGACTTGGCGTATAAGTAACGGTCACATCATCAAAATACACATCGGTCTGATAAGGGTGCTCGTTACTTATATAGAGGTAGGCATAGCCCGGCTCTTTTACGGTATAGTTTGCGCTCGCCAATTCCCCCGAAGATGTTACCGCTTGGTAAGAAACATCAATGAAGTTGTAGTTCCTGTCGAAAAGAATGATCGTGACAAAAATCTTCATTGGATCGTTCTTGCTGTCATCTCCACTCGGGCCGATCTCCCAGTTTCCAAACGTGTTTACCCCTGAGGCTGCAGTGCCTGTTTCACCCGGTGCCGGAGCTGACAGGTTGAAGGCAGTCAGTAATGAAGCCACAAAGTTAGTGTAATTGGTAGGTGTGCCTGATGGTGTGCCATACTTGGCATAACCTTGTATTTGCACAAAGTCTCCAGGCATCACACTAAAGGTCTTGGTTGTGCCTACTTGTCCCACATAGCCGCCATCGAGTTTGTAGGAGTTGGCACCTGTAGTTGCATTTGAGGGAACGGTATTGATGTGTGAAGTCTGGTAGTTGGAAAAATTACTTTGCTCGGTTGCCTGGTTTGCTGTCTCAAAGCCCGCAGTATAGTTTGTTGCTGTTAGCGTCTTGGCAGTGAACGTTAAATGCACGTTGCCTAAGTGATCTTTAAGATTATACTGATATTCGGGTGTTGTGTTTGTCGTAAGCTTGGTGATCTCAAATTCGTTAAGGTAAATAACTTCTCCTGCAAGCACGGTATTCCAGACTACACCTGCCTGCAATGTAGTGGCACCAACTGGTACGGTAATAATCTGCTCTATCCATGATTCTGTCTGAGCTGTGGTTAAGCTTACAGGAAGTGCAGCCCCGGGCCATCCAAGATCTGCACCATTAGTTTGAACAAGAATGTATGCTTGGCTGCTGCTTGCGGCCGTGCCTTTATCGCGATAGCCTTTTGCGCGGATGCGGTATCTTTCTCCGGGTTGCACGGGATAGGTATTTCCTATCGGGAACATGCCGGTTCGCACCACTGTACCGTTGGAAATAGCTTTAACGTAAGTCTCGTTTCCGTTTTGTTTAAGAGTTGTCAGGGTTGTGTTTGAAGCATTGAAATCGGTCACATTATCTCCTGCATTACTGTAGATCACTTGTGAACCTGACACAACAGCACGACCTTCTTCATGACTAATGAATTGCAGTGCATCGTTTTCATACTGAAACTCTCCCACATAATCCGTTTGTTTTTGTGCTCCGCTGAAAGTAGCTACTTGCGATAGCTTCCTGCCACCGGCATCATATATGTATCGCACGATATTGCCTCCAGTACCCCCACGAGTAACAAGTTCTGGCAGGTTCATGAAATTATACGTAATTGCTGTAGTGATGCCTTTATTTTGATCAGTAATCATATTGCCGTTGACATCATACGTATAATCGTTGCCGGTATTGGTGCCATCAATAAAACCTGCAAACTTATCACCGGTGTCCGAGACTTTAAGCAGCTTGTTACTGAGCGTTGCTCCTGCTCCATAATTATAAACCAGATTATCCACGGCAGCAGTAGAACCCCTTTTATCATAGCGGAGTAGCCCCATTATATTTCCATTCAGATCGTAGCTGTATCCACTCTCCGAATATCCCGAATTGGCCGCTGCATTCCAACTGGTAGTATTCTCTTTGAAGCTTGCAGCGGTTATTCTGTTAAGTGCATCGTAGCTATAATTGTAGGCTTTCTCTTTCGAAGTTCCCAAACCAAGATTGTTGCTCCACTTCATAGCCGAAATGTTGCCATTGAACAGCTGGGAATTACCAGTGCCAATGTCTGCATTGTAGCCAAGCTCCATTCCAAACAAGTCGCGTGCCTCACCTGCATTTGAGGGGTCATTAAATCCGGTTTGTATATCACTTTCATTCATCTTGGTGAGCCAACCTCGGATATTATAGCGATAATCAACGGATTGTTTAGCGTCAGTAGCATTGCTGTTTGTACTGTGTAATTTCTTATCCACCAACTGGCCCAATTCATTATACTTGTTAGTGGTAAGAAATACTTCCGGCTCCGCATCAATCTGATGCCTGGTTTTCAACAAACGGCCTGCGTGATCGTACTCAAGCGTGCGACTGACGCTTTTACTAGTTGTACTGAAAGATGTTTTCACGCCAACGAGTGTTGAATTGTTAGTCGCAAAGGAAACATCAACCATCAGTAAAGAAGAAGATGCTGTGCTGGCCGGAGAAAGCGTTATCTGCCCACCGTTGCGATAATATTTTACAGCCGTGCCGGTGCGTTCGATACGTAGCACATCACCAGATTTTATTCCGGCAACGGTTGCCTTTGTAACATTATTCTCAACTACCGTTAAGGTCGCGCTGGTAAGCTTGAACGAATAATCAATATTAGTTCCATTTACGTCAGGATTGGTGTCGTTGAGTCCGAGATAACGTGTTGTATTTATTTCTGAAACAATAAACTCGACCCATCCATCTTGACCAGCTGCAAGTTGTTGTTGAGAGGCTACGCCTGCTGTTGCAACAGAACTACGCGTGAGCTTGTTGCCCACTATCAATGTACCAACCTGATCTTTCCAGGTTACATCACGTTCGATATGAGTGGTTTTGGTCTTTAAAATCTTTCCAGTAAAATCATAAAGATTAGATACACGATCCTCTCCTCCTTTTAAGTTTTCTGTTATGGTTTGAATGACATGGCGCTGGTCGTCATAATAAGAGATTGCTTTGAGCCATGTATAGCCTCCGGTAGTTCCTCCATCGAGAACTTTTACTTTTGATGCAGTGACCAGCCCTCTTACCCACGCAAATTCTGCTGAAGGCTGATTGTACGTTATACCATTGGTTACGGAAGTGAACGCATCGTTTACGTAATTGTAGTTGGATCCCCAGCCAGCTTTTATAGAATAGTTATCGTAATAGGTTGAAGATAAACAAGCATAGGGATCAGTAACAATAGGATAAGATTTGTTGTCATAACCGTGAACGTTGCCGGTGGCCGCTCCGATATAACTTTCATACCATGCCCCACCGTTACTCGGTAGGTTTGCGTAGAACAGGTCGATCCTTCGCTGCATCTTGCCTTGAACCAAGGTAGAGTCACACGTATAGATGCCGGTCAGAACAGGTCGGTTGAACGCATCATATTTTGTAAAGGACCAGTATTTAGGAGTGCGCTGATTTCCATCCTGGGTAAGAACCAACCTGTCGCGGTTATCATAGACCAGGTAGACTGGTGACGCACCGGGCACCTGTTTTTCAATCATTCGCTTGCGCGAATCATATTTATATCGGAAGGCCCATCTTGATAAGAAGCCATCTTGATTAGTTGTGGTAGCGTTGTGATATTCGGTGTCCAGCCTTGCTGAAGCTTCGGGAGGAAGGACAACTCTCAGGTTTCCAAAATCATCATAAATGTAGTACGTTGAAGTATACGTTACAGGACTATCACCTGCCTGGACTCTTTTTAGAACAGTCTTTCCCAATTTCTCAGTGTATTCTATAACCGAGCGGTTATTTTCATCAATAGTTCTGCTAATGCTGAGCTCGCTAGACGAATAATAAACCAGGTTAGTCCCATTTTTGGCACTTATTCTGTGGGTAGGATAATCGTAAACCCAGAATAGCACATCAGTTCCCTGATTAAGTTCAAACCTTTGTTTTATGCTTTTGTCTAAAATAGAATAAGGATCGGAATCGGGTTGCCAGGCCTGGCCGGGTGCACCTTTCTTCAAAACTCTATTCAGGGGCGAGGGCTCAAATAAGGAAACCTGGTAGGGCGCAATATCCTTGGCAATAGCAACTGTGTTCCCAGCCGGATCGTAAAAAGCAGATTGGTCAGCAACAGCGGATGACTTAAAGAAGCCATTGGTTTCATCGCTGCTATACTCAAGATAATTCTTTGAATTCCGACCAAACTGGTCGTACTCTTCTATAATTACTAGATCCTTATGAGTATTGGAGTTTCTCCACTTTACCGTCTGCACAGTTCGGCCTAATCCATCAAAATAAGCAGTTGTTTTATTTCTTTCATTTTCACTTAGCTGATCGACCCCGGAAGCATTCGTCACGTTGGGAATTAAAACTGACTCTTCGATGATGTAGTTTAGCCCGTCTTTTACCAAAAGACTTGATGTTGATCCCTGCCCGCACAAAGCATTGGACGTTGTAACAGAGAGTGTGCCTCCTCCGGAGTAAAACTTTGCGTTTATCGTGAGTGACCCCTGACCTGAAATAATTTCTCCGTTAGTAATATTCCATACAAACGATTCTGAATAACTCGGATTCAAAAGAGAATATGCATACTGTTTTCCTGGAGTGACCAGAGATGGCCCGCTAATTAGGCCTGGATTTGCCGGCCCATCCACAATTACATCCACGTATGGACTTGGAGGACATGTGCCATAGCAATACCCGCAGGAATTTTGGTTGCGCAGCATGTAACGGTATGTTCCGGGTGCTGGCGGTGTATGTGAAAACGAAGTCTGCCCTGCATAGGATTCGCTGAAAATATTCCATGTTATTCCGCCATTAGAGCTACACCAATAGTAAGGAGTGCCTATTCCACCTGAACTAGAAATAACTATGCTTTGGCCTATACATATTCTGTTCGAATTTGTTTGAATGGCACCGTCCTGGGCTGTGACTACAGAGAAGTTCTGAGTAGAGGAGGTTGCGTTAGGTGCGGTAGTACAGGTAAGAGAACTCCACATCACAACATATACTGAATGCGCACCTAGTGCGAGAGAAGTGGTTGAATAAGTAGTGGACAGACCGGAAGAGACTTGTTGTCCGTCAATGTAGAAAGCGTATGTTGGTGAGCTTCCACCGTTGATTGGTGTTGCTGTCAATGTTAATGCATTATTCAAACACACATTTGAATTGTTCAAGGATAGGGATAGGGATACTGATGGCGTAACCCGATTCAAAATATTTAAACTAAGCATTTGGCTGCCTGCGCTACCGCTTGAGCAACCATAAGAAACAGTGATAGTAGCTGACGCTGCTGAAGTCCAGGTTGCCCTTATTCTTAAATAATTTCCACCTGTTTGAATGTAACTTATGGAAGAAGGTGCCGGGCTTACCGACCAGCTAGTCGTAGATGAGACCGTAGGGCTGGCACAAGAAGCCCCTCCCATCAAGTAGACATCAATCGAATTGCCGGCACACAATCCGCCACTATACCCAAGGGATTGGCTAAATAATGGTTGCAGGCTTAACAAGACAACTGCAAAGGTCGAGAGGTAAAACTTTCTGCTCATTATATGGTCAGTTACTTCTTTTAAGTATCCTTTAATTATTCTCCGGAGTAATGGTATTTAAGCCTTTTGATCACATTCTTCTCCTGATCTTTTATTACCCACAACCTCCCCAAACCATCATATTCGTATCGTGTCGTATGGCTATCAACATCTGTTGCAGAAATAACTCCTACTAAGGGATCATAGGCATAGGTTGTCATTCGACCGCCAACCGGATATAATCTTACTTCATCAATCAAGAGCCCACTGCCACCAATGGTTTGGTTGCTCGCGATGGTGGATTCTACATATTCCCATTGTCCGCCAAGAGGTTTTTTCCAATAACTGAGAATGTACGATTCGGCTGAAGGCAGAGTTATTGATAGTGAGTTGCTGTAACTTTGTTGTCCGCTAAATGCGTCACTCGAAACACCAGTTGAATAATCTTCAAAACCTGTATAAAAGACTTTGCTTACAGGTGCATTTGTAATCTCAGCTATAGGTAATTCATCAAAGTAGCCCCACAGGTAAGAAGTAGTGACATTGTCCGGCCTGAAATATTGCTTGATGTTTCCGGACGCAGTGTAGTCAAACACAATCTTTGTCTTAAACTTATTCTGGTCATACGGGAAGGCTGGACGATACGACTCAACGTCAGCTGGAAGCAATGGAACATCGGATTCCAGTGCCACTATTTGCTTTGGCAGAATATGAGTCTGAGCATTAAAAAAATCATACACAGTAAAATCCCTGGCGATTACTTTGGGTCCTGATGCAAAATTCTTTTGAACTGTTTTTTGTAGGACTGCACTATGCATAAACCGATTAGTTTTCATCTCCAGCGTAGCTGGAGTGAGATCGGAATCCGGATAATCGGCCGGGTATTTCAAATACGTTGAAACCGATTCACCATTGTTTATCGTTTCATCAATTTGAGTGGTTTGCAAGTGATCAGGATTACCATAGGTGTTGGTTTTTACTTTCTCCGTGTAAGCTGTGCCGGCCTGTGAATAATTCCTTTCCGTCACAGCACGTTGGTAGAGGAAAAAAGATTGAGTTACCGGATACAAGTAAATATTGAGATTACCCGAGGCACAAGGTGGGGATCCATTGGGCACGTCCCGAACATTCCTAATTTCAAATCCTGGAAAAACCGAGTTGGCTAATGAAGAGAGAAACTGGTAATCAATAATAGACTCATTGACCAGGTTATAATTGTTATTTGAAAATGAATAGACGCTTTCCCTTTTTAGTAGACCATTTTTAGTGAATGGCAAGGAAGGGAAAACCGGAGGCTTGCGTGGCACATTTTCAATGGAATTGCTGACAAATGTGGTTTGCGTATAGTTCCATATTTCGTCTGCCTGATTTTCATACTCGAAAATTGTTTTACCGTTTTCACCGTTCTCGCCCTGAAGTTCGATGACTTTATCATACGTTACTGGACTCCCTCCTCCAGAGCCTAATAAAGGGTAAGCACTCTCGGAAGATCTTACCAGGCTTTCAAATATTCTATCGCCACAATATTTTGATCCAGAGGGAAACGTTACACATTCTTCATGCAACTTCCTTTCAAAGAAGCTATATTCAGGAGCAACCATTCTTTTACCGTAGCTATAGGTCTCAGGCGTTCCATTATTATCACGGTCTTCCTCAAAGTGATAATTATATTTTCTGATTTTTTTCTTTGTGGGGTCCGAATTATCCCACTCAGTAATTTTTGATATTCTTAAACCACCCGCGTATTTAACAGGGTTCTTGTTCAGGGCTGTGTATTGGAGTGAGACGGAAACATCCGCCAAAAAGACTGCGTCAGTACCGATGTGCAGTTTCCACTGTACCTTTCTGGCAGATAACAAATAGGAATTTGTGAAAGTCATCCCGTAAAAAGTTCCATTTCCTGTACATACAGCTTTTGGATCGCTTGACTGATTTAAAAAAGCATAAGGATTAGTTGGTCCTGATATAATAGAGCCGTCATCGTACTGTTGAGTTACCGAGATATCAGGTGCACCAGAACAGCTTGATTGAGGTTGTCGGAATCGGAAAAAAATTGTAACTGGAACCATAGAAGTGCTCGAGAATTCATCGATGTACAAGTCTGAAAGATCAATTTCCTGAATCTGATCTCCAGATCCGGCTACTGGAAACACCAATGGAGACGGATACTTTCTGAAAGTTTCAGCGTAATTCTTAAAAAAAGAATGATCATGGATATTTGATTGTTCAAAGTCGTAGTCATGAGATTCGTAAATAAACTCCGACTTACCTCCTGTCGGATATTGAATATCCTTTAATGAGAACAAAGAAGCATAGACTGGGTTTGTATTTCTTTCATCCCCCATCTTTTGCAAATAATAATGCACTACATTGGATGACTGAACAGGATAATAAGTTGGGATTAAACTGCTATTGCCAGTCTTACCATTATAAAAACCCCAATGATCACGTGCGAATGAAGTTTTCGCAGGAATAGAATACATATTATCTCCTTCGTTGAAATATGAAAACCGGTATGGCGATTTCCTGGCGCCATTAATACCGACCTCCGTGATGCCTGTCAATTTTAGTCTTTTGCTTTCGTATTGTACAAAAGTAGCGGTGTAATCACGGTCGCCAATTCCTTCGAAATATCCATATTCAAAATCCCAGCTCCTGAGAAGTTGCTGGGCACCTGAGGGGTTTTTTACATCTTTAACATACAATTCGATTTTATCAATTTTTTTATCGTTGGGAATATCTTCTCTGTCACTATAGCTTAATCGTAGACTTCCCGCTTTAAAATTGATTTGGCTAAGCATGACTACCGAGTAGTTTGTGCCAGGGTTAACGTTGCGGTATAGAGGTGGAGATGAGGGACAGGATGCTTGCCCGATAGGTGTATTTGGTGCGGTGTATGAAAAGCAATTATCGTATCTGGTCTCCGTAAAAGATCCTACGGTTTGAATATAAACGCTATTTAACGTAGTGTAGTCGAATGTAACCTGGTCTCCTTTTGGAGAAGTAATTTTCGTTAAGTACCAGGAAGATTTATGGTTAAATGCCGATTCATTGTCTTGCGAAGTTTCAAATATTCCAAACTCATAAATGAACCCATCTGCAGCAGTAACCTCCCACTGGTCGCAATTATTATTAAGGCAGCGGATCCTGATCTTCTCTTGTTTATTGAGAACTGCTACCTTATCTCTTCTGAGCACAAAAGTGCCGGAATAGTTAAGAAAATTGTAAGAATAACGGTCGGGTTGAAAATCGAATTGTTCCTGTATTGCGTCAGATACACCAGACCCAAGATATGAATTATTACACCCTTCCTGTATTAGTGACTGTGGCCCTGGGTCTCCGGGATTTATCATGGGCAGTTCAGGTAAAGACGAACTGTGATAGTTTCCGGTAAGCCCATCTAAATCATCTTTTCCCAAAATCGTTCTCGAAATAACCCCACCAGCGTTTAATGCCCATCCTAGACCAACTCGCCCTGATTCTTCACTTATTTTTATACCTGAAGCATGATAGCTAACCGAAACTGGAACACTTATATCGCCCGATTTGATTTCGTAAATCGGAATACTAATGTTAGGCACACCTGTATACGCGCTCACTGGTATGTCACCGAATTTGCCTAAAGACGCAGCGTTAGGAGACGGAGGAATAATCTTAGGGTTTGCGGGTTGGTTAGTTTGGGCAAAACATACTGACGATAGCAGTAATAGTGGTAACAAAATAAATTTCATGTCTATTGTTTTATAATTTCAATGATTGGCAAATGCTATTGGAAAGTTCAATATTTCCTGATAAGGGTCTTTATGTGGACGATCTGCTAGTTTCAGCAAATTGAATATAACCAGGAATCTAAGTGTAGATTTCTGGTTTTGAGAAGGGGAATAATAATTTAAAAGCTCAAGTGCTGACAATCCATAGGGGCTTAACTGGCTCAAAGATGAATGAACTGGAACAGCACGACAACCCAGACGGTTAGTACTATTGTACTAATCTCCAACAATTAAGTTAGCGTGCAGTTAAGGAGGCTGTAAAAGGAAAATGTAAAAGGAAAATGATCAGAAAAATATGCCTTCAGGCAGACAATCCGTTTTCAAAAGCAAACTTCACCAAACCTTGCGTGTTTTTAGCACCGGTCTTCCGCATCATTCTTACCCGATGATTACGAACCGTATGTTCACTCAAAAAAAGTGCTTCGGCAATCTCACGATTGGTCAACTGTTTACAGATTAATTTCATAATGGCTTTTTCCCTTTCAGTCAGGTCTGCCTTTGTGTATTGCTGAGATGATTTGCCCTTATCGATAGTATCGCTGTATAGAAGGGCTTCTTCCATAACTTTGTTGGTATACGGTTTCCCATCGATGACAGCATACAACGCTTTTTCGAATTCGGTAAGCTTGGCCACTTTGGGTAAAAAAGCATGAACGCCTGCTTGCAATGCCTGGCAAATTGTTAATTTATTGTCATGCATTGATACTACTATGATCTTGATTTCCGGATAATCAATGGCTAGCTTTTCACATGCCTTGATACCATCCATAACGGGCATTTCAATATCTACTATAATCACGTCAGGGATATCCTCAGCGATCAGGTTTAGTAACTCCTTTCCATCCTCAGCTTCTTTGATCTCCCCTATCCTTTCAAGTTCTCTGAGAACTTTAACAAAAGCTTTCCGAAATAAAGTATGATCATCTGCGATGTAAACCTTGATATTGCCCATAGCATTACTTTGCGGTCAAAGCAGAAATATTGAACCTTAAATCTACCAATTTGCTATACAAGTCTTGGCAAAGCAATCTGGATTTAATTTTCTGGCCTAGTAAAAGTATTGCGCGATAGAACGCAACCCTTAGGTTTAATTCAAAGGGATATTTATGACATAAGAAGAGCCCGAAATCCCGGATGTTTTTGATTCAAATTTCAGGCTCCCGTTCACGGATTCTATTCTGGATTCTATATTTGCCAAACCTAGTCCACTTTTTTCAGGATCATACGAAAAACCAATTCCATCATCGCGAAACACGATGTTCAATTGAGCTGGCTGTGCATTTAATTCTATGGAAATGTTTTTGGCAAAGGAGTGTCTTACGGCATTGGACAATAATTCCTGGATAATCCGGAAAGTCAATATACCCAACTCGGATTTATGAATATCCTTTCCCGTAGTATCCAGACGTATTTTAATCGGAATCGTTTTATTTAGTTTTTCAACATAATTTTTCAACCCGACAAACAGGCCATGGCGCTCCAAGCCAGGAGGTGCCAACCCATAAATAATATCCTTTATTTCCATGATAGTGGTCAGGAACTGTTCGTCCAAATCCTCAGCCAACGGTTCACTGTGCGTTCGCAAGAGCTGACTGACCATGAGCTTAATGGCGCTTAGATTTGTGGCTACTCCATCATGCAATTCTTTGGCGATCCGGTTTCGCTCGCGTTCCAAAGTTTCAATCTCAGCCTGAATTAATTTTTGCTGATGTCTTTTAAGTATTCTGTAATGATTTCTAAAATACAGATAAAGCAAACACCCGATGATCGATACCGCCAGTACCTGAATATACCACAGCTGCCACCAGGGAGGAGTAACGATAAAGCTGAGTGAAGCATCGGCATGACGCCAATGAAGATTATCTGTAGAGAGCTCAAACTCGAGTTGATATTTTCCCGGAGCCAAAGAAGAAAATTGCAGTTTCCTTTCGGTGATATAAATCCATGGATCATTTTTTGTTAACCGATATCGGCATGCAATATTCTGATTCTTCAGAGACAAAAAGCCAAAGGAAAGTGCAATGTCAATTTCATCATAAGTTAACATCAGAGGCTGATCGAATTCAACCTGTTTCTTATTAATAAAAAGCTTTTTAAAGTAAAATTCGGGCGTCCTTTTCGAATGAACAGAGACATATGGTATCGTTGAAATTCCCTCATCCGAGAAAGCCCATGCTGATTGTTTGGTGAAAGCAAGAAAATTTGTTTTATCAGCTATAAGTCCGTTGCTCTTAGTAAGCTGGATAAAGTGAGGATCTTTTGCCAGCAAGGAATTAATGCTCGTTATTAAAATACCCCTTTCTGTCCCCATCCAAAATGCGGTGTCGGTTTTTACAACGGCATAAATATTATCAGCAATAAACCGTTTTTGTGCACTGAATTGATCAAAGGTCCAAATGCGCTTGTTCACCACGAGAAAACCATTCCCTATCGTAGCCACCAAAAGCAGGGAATCATTGAGGTTAAGTAATTTTGAGATTTTAAACTTTGCTAATGATGGCGGAGCCTTGATAAAATTCATGCTCGTATCATACACGTGTACGCCAAGTCTTTCTGCTATGTATAAAACTGAGTCTGCAAAAAGCATACTTCTAAATCTTCCGTTATGAGGTTTTCTGGATAGCGTTTTTCCGCTCTGATTAAATTTAACGAGTCCCCCGGACGAAATAGTCCAGACATTTCCCTTTTTGTCTTCTGCAAAATCTTGTACTGCAGACGATAAAAATGGCCTTGGGTTTATGTCTAAGTTTTTGTCACAGAAGAACAAGTTACCTGCTGACACCCAAATATTTCCCCTACTATCCTTGAACGCGCTTGCCAATGCTTGTCCTAACTCAATCCTTCGCTTAAGAACAGTTCTCTTAGTCTTTGCATCCATTATTGTTACTGTGCCATTGTAAGTGCCTGAAATCACTTCTTCATCTGAAGCCAGCACCGACATTACCTTTGATGAATCTGAACGGGCTTGGAGCTCAAGGTTCATATCCGGCACATAAAAAACGCCATTCTCAAGAGTTGTTACCCAAAGACCTCCTTCAGTATCGAATAAGATTTGAGAAACTGATTTTTTTTTGAGAAAATCAGGCTTCCATGGGTTTTTAAACTCTTGGGTCTTATAGCGATAGGCCCCTATATTATAATAACCGACCCATAGGTTGTCCTCGCAGTCCTTAGATATGCTTATGATGGGAGCAGGTCCGCTCGATACCTTTTTCAAACTGATTCCATCGTACTCAAAAATCAGATTATTACTCGTTATATAAAGTTTTTCCCTCCAGATTACAGATCGGTTTACTGTGGAGTGATGACTATTAAGATCAACATCTAAAGGAAAGACTTTGCCATCAATGATAAAATTCGGGAATTCATCTTTTTTTGGCCATAAGCTGTTACCTAAAATGTATCCTTTTTCAATGGTCTTATAATATATCTTTTGGTAAGAGACACTATCTGCAAAAAAATTACCTTTTCGGTCTATTCGGCCGAAAAGCCTGCTTGATGCAAACCAAAGCTGCTCTTTAGTGTCCATAAACATAGAAGACATTATAGTTTTTGAGCAAGCCTTAACCAGTAGATCATTGCATTTATAACGAACTATTTTCCCATTTTCATAAAAAAACAACCGACCGGAGTAAGTCCTGAACCAAATTCTTCCACGGTGATCTTCCATAATGCCGAATACTACCGGATCTTCCAATCCATCTGCAGTGCCAAAGACTGTCATGTCATACCCATCAAATCT
The DNA here is from genome assembly GCA_016178785.1 of Bacteroidota bacterium. Taxonomy (GTDB): domain Bacteria; phylum Bacteroidota; class Bacteroidia; order Cytophagales; family Cyclobacteriaceae; genus ELB16-189. The sequence goes on from JACOSO010000035.1 coordinate 24,462, forward strand.
TACAACACCGTTATCTGTAGCAAACCACATGAATCCTTTTGAGTCCTGAAACACATCATACGTTTCAGAACTTGGCAAACCTTCGGGAACAGAATAATTTCGCACCATGAATGATTGCGCTAAACTCTGGAAGAACAGCATCGAAAAAAAAATAAACGCTGATAGTTTTTGCATCACAGAATGTATAATACTCACTATTGCCGGTAGTTTACATTAAATACTTGTGATATTAAAGAAGCTTACTCCCATCGAAAAACCTCGACAGCAAAATCGTAAATCAACACAAGTCAAAACGCCCATGCCAATTAAATCCACGGGGAGATCGGCAAGGCTTACTCCTTCGTTTGCAATTTTACGAAGACTGTGGCTTACATAAGTCAAGGGAAAATAATCAGTGATTGTTTTGAGCCATGAAGGAAACCCATCTCTTGAGGAAAATATTCCTGAAGAAGCCAAATCCCTTTGCGACCGTGTAGCTATTATGCCCTTCTTTGCAGATATTAAATGCACCATCGTGGTTGATGAAACGGCCACCTTAACTATCGCGACTGCCAAGTGTCATTGTTAACTTTTGAGAATGGATTGATAGTATTCTTTGCCATAGCTGTAGGTGTTGATGTGCAAAACTATCGGTTTTAAGATCAACTGATAAACAAGTAAAAGTGTGATGAAACCTAAGAGACGGTTTACCTCCCGAAGTCAGCAGTTCGATCGCAATTTATGGGCGTTTAACGGAAGTTGATTTAATGAATAAATGCCCTGTATTATATTTGAATCAGATTAAAGCCAACTATAGACAAGATAAATCCCCTGAGGTCTAGGACTTTGGGGGATTTTCTTTTTAAAGTTGTTCTTGCTACTGTGGTATGTGATCACCTACAAATCCATATCTTCATCGCAGCGTGCCTCTGTAGTCAAAGTCAGCTAAGGCTACGAGAAAAATAAACAGAAACAAGATTCACCCATTCCCATTTTGCAACATATCGCTAACTTAGGGATAAGTTATGCTTGCCAAAAGGATATATGTTTTCTTCCTTATTCTGACATTATATACCCGGGTTTCACACGCTCAGGTTGACCAAGTTGATTTGGAGAAGAAACTGCAACAGCAATTACATGACACTGCATACGTAAACGCGCTCAATGAATTGGCCATTCTGGCTTTCTCAGCTCATCCCGAGAAAACCTTAACCTATGCAGCCACTGCAAAAAAAATTGCCGATTCACTTAGGTATGATAAAGGAGTAGCTGACTCTTATTTTGCCAGCAGTCTTATAAGCAAATTAAAAGGCAACTACAACGATGAGCTGGATTTTCATCTGAGATCTCTCAAGATCTACCAATCATTAAACAACCTCAATCGCATTGCGCGTACCTACGATGCCATGGGTGCGCTATATACCCAGGAGGCCGATTTTCAATCCGCACGTGAGGTTCACATGAAAGCAATTGAGCTTTTTAAGAAAACAAATGACCGTTTAGGCTTAGCTTCATCTTTGCGCAGAATTGGAAATATAGAATTAGATACTCGCAACTTCGGCACTGCTCTTCAGTACTATCGCCAGGCGCTCGAGAATGAGCGAACCATGAATAATGAACAAGGCATAGCTAACTGCCTTAACAATATAGGTGTGGTCTATTTTGAGTTAAAAAAATATGATAGTGCGCTGGTCTATCATAACGAATCCCTGGCCATCATGACAAGGATAAATTTTGTCAGTCGGTTGCCTGCAGCTTATCACAACATTTCTCGTGTTTACCTGGGCAAGGGAAGACCGGATGAGGCCCTTCCATTTGCAGAGAAAGGGTTACCTATTGCACTGCGAATCGGCTCGCGACCGGCTCAGCGTGAATCTTACAAACTGCATTCAGATATTTATCAAAAGAAAGGAGATTATACAGAGGCGTACCGATACTTATTGCTCTATAACGCTCTTAAGGACTCCATCATCAACCAGGAAAATAACCTGCACTTCGCACAACGGCAATCTATTTACAAGGTTCAGGAAAAAGAGCAGGAGATCGAGCTTCTGAAAAAAGATCAACAACTGGCAAGATTTACTCAACAGGTGACCATTACCGGCTTGGTATTTTTCATAAGCATTGGCGGGTATGTCATTTATCTCCAATGGAAAAGAATAAGGGAAAAGAAAAAGTCGTATGAATTAGTTCAGCAGCACGGTGAATTTGTTCACCAGGTGAATGAAGAATTAAAAGCCAACCTTGAAGAAATTGAGGCGAAAAATAAAGAGATCAGCGAAATGGCAAGCCACCTTCAACAAGTCAATTCCACCAAAGACAAATTGTTTTCAGTAATCAGTCACGATCTCAAAAATCCCATTCACTCCTTGCAAGGGTTACTTTCGCTCTTGACTGCGGATGCTATCAGTAAGGAAGAGTTTTTGCAATTCTCTGCAAAGCTAAAAGAAGGTGTGGGTCACTTTGAGTTTACACTTCATAATTTATTACAGTGGGCCCAGAGTCAAATGCAGGGAATCGAAACTAATCCTCAACGGGTCACATTGCATGCATTGGTAGATTCAACTCTTAAGTTCCTCGCGAAAATTGCGGCCGATAAAAATATTTTACTTTACAACGAAGTTATGCCACATGCACACGTATTGGCAGACAAGGATCAGCTCGACTTAGTGATTCGAAACCTGGTGACCAATGCAATAAAGTTTACCAAGAGTGGCGGGAAAGTTACCATTAGTTGCACCAATGCAACTGATCATTTAGCTGTTATTTCAGTGGTTGATACCGGCATTGGCATGAACCAGGAAACAGTAGATAAACTCTTTAAAAAAAACGTGCATTTTAGAACCGCAGGTACGCGAGGTGAGCATGGATCAGGGCTTGGGCTTATGCTTTGCCATGAAATGGCGGTAAGAAATCAGGGAAAACTTTGGGTAGAAAGTAAGCCTGACCAGGGAACAACATTCTTTATTGAATTACCCTTAGCTTAAAGAATTTAGAGCTCCAAAAATTGGATGCAGTTGGATTACTTCACCCTAACGCTATTCGTCAAACCAGGTACTCGAAGAGGTTTTCATTTTGATTGACGACCGTATAATTAAGATGATGCGTATCCATTCGATCAACCAGCGAGTTAAAATCACCTTGCGACTTGACTTCAATTCCTATTAATGCCGGCCCCGTTTCCTTATTGTGTTTTTGAATGAACTCAAAGCGAACAATATCATCGGTAGGGCCAAGAATATGATTGACAAATTCTTTTAGCGCACCCGGCCTTTGAGCAAAACGAACGATAAAATAATGTTTGAGGCCTTCATATAAAAGAGAACGTTCTTTGATCTCTTGCATCCTGTCGATGTCGTTGTTGCCACCACTTAAAATGCAAACCACTTTCTTGCCCTTGATCTGATTGGCATATTGATCAAGTGCCGCGACAGATAATGCGCCTGCCGGTTCAGCAACGATTGCATCTTCATTGTAGAGTTGAAGAATGGTAGAACTGACCTTTCCTTCAGGAACTAAAAGCATATCTGCAATGGTGTCCTTGCACATCGAAAAAGTTAGATCACCAACCTTTTGAACCGATGCACCATCAACGAAACGCTGGATTTTTTCAAGTTTCACCGGATGCCCCAAACGCAAGGCTTCAGTCATCGATGGCGCACCCGCAGGTTCAACTCCGATGATTTTTGTGTTTGGGGAGTAGGTTTGCAAATACTGAGCAATACCGGAGCACAAGCCACCACCTCCAATAGGCACAAGAAAGAAATCGATATGCGATTGTTCCTCGAAAATCTCTTTCGCAACGGTGCCTTGTCCTTCGATCACTTTAATATGATCAAATGGTGGAATAAACACTTTATTATTTCGCGAAGTGTACTCCAGTGCATGAGTTTGACATTCATCGAATGTATCTCCAGTCAATACAATTTCAATGTGATCACCGCCAAACATTCTCACCTGGTTGATCTTTTGCTTGGGAGTAATAGCAGGCATGTAAATCACTCCATGAATGTTCAATGCTTTGCATGAATAAGCCACACCTTGTGCGTGGTTACCTGCACTTGCACAAACTACTCCGCGACTTCGTTGTTCATCAGTCAAACTATGAATGAGATTATAAGCTCCACGAATTTTATAGGAACGCACCACTTGCAGATCTTCGCGCTTCAAATAAATCTCAGCACCAAATTTCTCCGACAGCTTGCGGTGAAACTGCAACGGAGTTTTGAGCACGATGCCCTTTAGGAGTTCGTGGGCTTTGTTAATGTCTATGTTTTGTTTGATTGTCTCAGTCATGTCTTTAAAAGTCGGCAGGAGGCAGTCGGCAGTCTTACTTCTGCCTACTGTATTCTGCAAACTGCTTACTACTAGTTAAATCATACTCGCCTCCACTTGTTGCTTCTCCGGTCTCAATGACCTCACAGCTGCCCCGGCTTGCCACAATTCGCTTTCACGAACTTCTTTTAATTCTTCAGCCAGTTTTTCGCGGTAGTCAGGTTTACTGCAAGTATCGATCGTGCGCTTTGCTTCTGCACCGCTTGCAACACTCTCATAGAGCTCTTTGAAAACAGGAAGAGTAGCAGCTTTGAATTTCTTTTTCCAATCGAGAGCACCTCGCTGTGCTGTGGTCGAACAGTTGGCATACATCCAGTCCATTCCATTCTCGGCAACAAGGGGCATCAGGCTTTGCGTGAGTTCTTCCACCGTTTCATTGAATGCTTCAGAAGGAGAATGACCTTTTGAGCGAAGCACCTCATACTGCGCTTCAAAAATTCCGGCAATCGCACCCATCAATGTTCCGCGCTCGCCAGTTAAATCAGAATAAACTTCTTTCTTGAAATCCGTTTCGAATAAATACCCCGAGCCAACACCAATACCCAGCGCAATTGCTTTTTCACGCGCATGACCTGTTGCATTTTGAAATACTGCAAAACTCGAATTGATGCCTTTGCCTTGAAGGAAAAGCCTTCTCACCGAAGTGCCCGAACCTTTAGGCGCAGCTAACACTACATCAACATCGGCAGGAGGAACAATCCCTGTCTGCTCTTTGAAAGTGATACCAAAGCCGTGAGAGAAATACAACGTTTTTCCTTTCGTAAGAAACGGTTTGATCGTTGGCCACAAGGCAATCTGGCCTGCATCAGATAGAAGGAATTCGATAACCGTTCCGCGCTTTGCTGCTTCTTCTATTTCAAACAAAGTTTCGCCCGCTACCCAGCCGTGTTCAACTGCTTTGTCCCACGTCTTCGATCCTTTGCGTTGACCAACGATTACATTAAATCCATTGTCGCGCAAGTTGAGCGCCTGCGCTGGTCCTTGCACTCCATACCCGATGATTGCAATCGTTTCATTGCGTAAAATGTCAACCGCTTTTTCCATCGGAAATTCCTCACGTGTCACTACCTCTTCTATAGTTCCACCAAAATTGATCTTTGCCATTTTATTAAGTGTTTAATTGTTTAATTTATTATATATGGAAGTCAGGAGTCAGGAGTTAGAATTTAGGAGTCAGTCCCGATAGCTATCAGGATTATACTGCCTACTGCCTACTGTTAAATCAAGCTACCTTCACCAACTTTTCATTCAATTCAAAGTACTGCGAACTCCCTTCGTGCACATTGACCTCATCTACTTCAATCAGTTTTTCCAGTTGGAGTTTTACTTTCTCAATCATTTCTGAAGTGGTATGCAACAGCAGCACAGCTCCGCCTCTTCGAAAGTCCCCTTCGTTTTCATGCGCTAGTAATTTTTTGATGCGCACTCTTCTGCGGTTTAATACATTCACAATCCTGTTGAGGATCGAGAAGTTATTGTCGGCCGCTATCTCTATGGTGAATTCTTTTTTCATCTCATTATTTGTTAAAGTGTTGACATGCTCACGTGTTGATGTATTTACAAGTTCAATATCCCAAATGTCCAATGCCTTAATGCCTATTATCTCACCACTTATTTACTAACCGGCTCTTCCAACAGTACCTCCGCCACTCCGGCACCCGCAGGCACCATAGGGAAAACATTGTCTTCTTTACCAACTACTACTTCCAGGAAATAAGCGCTCTTTGACTCAAGCATTTCTTGAATCGCTTCTTTCACCTCTTCTCTCTTTTCCACTTTGCGCGCTTTGATTTTATAGGCTTCGGCAAGCTTTATGAAATCAGGGTTCGACATCTCAGTGAATGAATATCTTTTTCCATGAAAGAGTTGCTGCCATTGTCTTACCATCCCCAAAAAATTATTGTTGAGGATAAGAACTTTAACCGGAATTTCGTATTGCATGATCGTACCTAACTCTTGCAGCGTCATTTGAAAGCCCCCATCGCCAATTACAGCTACTACTTGCTCATGAGGTTTGGCCAACTTCGCCCCTATTGCTGCAGGTAATGCGAAGCCCATTGTGCCGGCACCACCTGAAGTAACATTCGTGTTTGGGTTTTTATATTTATAGTAGCGTGATGTTACCATTTGATGTTGTCCTACATCAGTTACTACAATCGCTTTTCCATTGGTAGCATCACTTAACTCGTGAATCACTTCCGCCATTTTCAGTTCTTGCTGTTGCGGATAGAATTCACTATCAATAACTTTTTCCTGTTCTACTTTATTAAATCTCCTGAAAGAGGCAATCCAGTCTGTATGATTGTTCGCATCACAAAGCGCAAGCAGACTTTGTAACGCTTCTTTTGCATCGGCATGAACTGGCGCATCTGCCTTGACAATCTTGTGGATTTCGGCTTTGTCAATATCGATGTGAATCACTTTAGCTTGCTTCGCATACTTGCTCACATTGCCAGTTACACGATCATCGAAGCGCATGCCAATTCCTACCAGCACATCACATTCATTGGTCAACACATTCGGTCCGTAGTTGCCATGCATGCCAAGGAAGCCAACATAGTTTGGATGATCTGTTGGAAAACAGCCCAGCCCAAGGAGAGTACATGCCACTGGAATTCCAGTCTTCTCAGAAAATGAAACCAATTCTTTCGAAGCATTTGAAAGCAATACACCCTGACCTGCAAGTATGTATGGCTTCTTCGCATGATTAATTAAATCAGCGGCAGCTTGCAGTTGGCTCCATTGTAAAACTGGTGTTGGTTTGTACGTTCTTATTCCTTCACATTTTTTGTATCCCTCAAACTCGATAAGTTCATTCTGCGCATTTTTTGTAATGTCGATGAGGACAGGTCCAGGCCTACCGGTTCTTGCAATGTAAAATGCTTTCGCAACAGCGGGCGCGATGTCTTTCGCTTCAGCCACCTGTATGTTCCACTTTGTAACCGGAAGCGTAGTGTTAATCACATCGGTTTCCTGAAATGCATCTGTGCCTAACAAATGCGCAAACACCTGACCCGTGATACAAACCACCGGATTAGAATCGATCAACGCATCTGCTAAGCCCGTAACCAAATTTGTCGCACCAGGGCCTGAGGTAGCCATTGCTACACCTACTCTTCCGCTCACGCGAGCGTACCCTTGAGCAGCGTGAATCGCACCCTGCTCGTGGCGAACAAGAATATGAGTGAGTTGATCGGCAAAATGATATAGTGCATCATACACCGGCATGATTGCTCCGCCAGGATAGCCAAACAAAATATCAACTCCTTCGGCCACAAGAGACCGTAATAAAATTTCCGATCCGGTGATCGTTGTTTTCGGAGTAAAGTCGGCACCCGATTCAGTCTTCGTCAGTAACGCATCCATCGGCAGCTGATTTTACTTGTTTAGAATATTTGTAGAGCACACCATTTTTAACTGTTTTTTGCGGAGGAGTGTAATTCGATCTTCGAACAACTAGTTTTTTCTCTTCCACTAACAAATTGATCTGATGTTTCTTAACATCGATCTCGATCCAATCACCATCCTCTACTAAGGCGAGCAAACCTCCTTCACTTGCTTCAGGTGTGATGTGGCCGATGACAAACCCGTGCGACCCGCCACTAAATCTGCCATCGGTTATCAGCGCTACACTTTTACCTAATCCAGCGCCCATGATCAATGATGTAGGCTTGAGCATCTCAGGCATGCCGGGAGCTCCTTTCGGTCCTACATATCGAATCACTACCACATCTCCTTCTTTTATTTTTCCTGAACGAATTCCATCTACTAATTCAAATTCGCCATTGAATACGCGGGCAGTTCCTTTAAACTTCTCTCCTTCTTTGCCCGTAATCTTCGCCACTGAGCCTTTCTCTGCGAGGTTGCCGTATAGAATTTGTATGTGTCCCGTTTTCTTGATCGGTTTTTCTATTGGGGAAATCACGTCCTGCTTTTCAAAATCAAGATCAATTGCATTGGCCACATTTTCTGCGATTGTTTTTCCCGTTACAGTCAAACATTCACCATGAAGAAATCCCTTCTTCAACAAATATTTCATCACTGCAGGAACTCCACCTTTGCGATGAAGTTCTTCCATCAAATATTTTCCGCTCGGTTTCAAATCAGCGAGCATAGGAGTTTTATCTGAGATGCGTTGAAAATCTTCTTGTGTAATTTTTATACCAACACTCTTTGCCATCGCGATGAAATGAAGCACCGCATTGGTTGATCCACCCAATGCCATTACGATCGTAATTGCATTTTCGAATGCATTGATCGTCATGATGTCGTGAGGCTTGATGTCTTTTTCAAGAAGAAGTCGAATTGCCTTAGCAGCCTCTGCGCACTCTAGTGATTTCTCCTTGCTCAATGCAGGATTGGAGGAGGAATAGGGCAACGACATCCCAAGTGCCTCAATGGCTGATGCCATCGTATTGGCCGTGTACATGCCCCCGCACGCACCTGCGCCCGGACAGGAGTTTTGAATAATGCCTTTGTAGTCTTCGTCTGAAAGTTTGTTTGAAAGTTTTTCACCCAGCGCTTCGAATGCGGAAACAATATTCAGCTCTTTGCCTTTGTAATGACCACCTGCAATCGTTCCACCATAAACCATGATTGAAGGGCGATTCAGTCTGCCCATCGCGATCAATGAGCCGGGCATATTCTTATCACAACCAACTACAGCAATCAATCCGTCATAATACTGCGCACCACAAACAGTCTCGATCGAATCAGCAATCACCTCACGGCTCACCAAAGAGTAACGCATTCCCTCGGTGCCGTTTGAAATACCATCGCTCACTCCTATCGTATGAAAAATTAACCCTACCAGTTCCTGATCCCACACGGCTTGCTTCACTTCGCCTGCCAATGCATTCAAGTGCATGTTGCACGTGTTGCCGTCAAAGCCGGTACTTACAATCCCAACCTGCGCTTTCTTTAGATCGTGTTCAGTCAGGCCGATGCCATACAACATCGCCTGTGATGCAGGTAGTGTCGGGTCCTGGGTGATAGTCTTGCTGTACTTATTCATTTCCATTTTGAATCGATATCAGTTAATCGTTATTAGTTAATTGTGATGTATTTACGATTAACGGATAACTATTAATCATTAACCTTCTACACAATTACATACGAATAACTCTTATCAAGCACCAGGTTCCAATACGCCTCTTGTACTTGATAGCTCAATGTTTTTTTCCACGGTCTGCGGAATGAATTTCCTTCGATAGACTCTATCGGGGTGATCTCCGCAGCTGTGCCACAGAAGAAAGCGCCATCGACTTCTTTCAATTCTTCAGGCAGAAATAATTTTTCCTTAACGGGGATATCCAACTCGTAGCAAATCTCAAAAACAGTTTTGCGCGTGATGCCCGGCAATATATTTCCGAGAGGTGCCGTGTAAAGTGTGCCATCCTTTTCGTAAAAGAAATTAGCAGCAGGGCCGCAAGCCACAAAGCCATTCATATCAAGCAGTAACCCTTCGTCAAACCCGCGCTCCTTTGCTTCAGTGGTAGCAAGAATGGAGTTGACAAAATTGCCACACACCTTTGCCTCTGCTTTACCTGAGTTGGGGTTAGATCGCTCATACGCACTGATACCTACTTTCACTGATCTGTCTCCGAAATACCTGTCCCATTCCCATGCAGCAATCATTACCGAAGCTTTCTGTGGAGTAGTTAAAGACATGTTAGGATTACCCAACACCAATGGCCTGATGTAGGCGCTGCTCAGGTTATTTTTCTCGAGCACTTTATAACTGAATTGAGCTAACTCATCTACGGAATAAGAAAGAGGAATCCCCAGCAACTCACAGCTTCGCTTCATGCGCTCGAAGTGATCGCGTACTCTGAAAATCTTTACCCCATGCACAGAGTCATATGATCGCAAACCCTCGAATACTCCATAACCATAATGAAGCGTTTGACTGAAAGGATCAATGAATGCATCTTTTGCCTTTACAAATTTTCCATCGAGAAAGAGAACCGTTTTGTTGTTATAATACATATCGTTGAAACAAGTGTTAGTTTGTTGTTGGGTCTATAAAACAAAACCGCCCCGAAGGTCGGGGCGGTTGTTCAATTTTTTCGAATTAAATCATTACCACCCCGGTTTAGAGAGAATGATAATAATCACGACAAGCAAGTTCGCGCTCACCACATTTTCAAAAAGAACTTTTACTGCTGTCTTCATGATACAACGTTGAGAATTTTTTATCTCTTGATCAAAAGATTCCTCAAAAATATTTTTATGAACGAGTGTTTGGTAGCAACGTGTTGCAGCACTTTTGCCTCAGTTATTTGCTATCATAACAATAGCTTCTTGAGCCGGTTGTCGATCTATTGATCACTAAAATAACTTATTGATTATTTTTATCTATGGAACCTACTTTAAAATTCATTGGTAAAGTTCATTCCGATTTAAAGAGGCTTGAAGATTGCCCTTTGCAGGAAAACGAACTCGCACCAGAAGCCTCGATTGAAATTTTTTCGGAGTTTGCTGAGGGAATCAAAAATGTTAAGAAAGGCTCGGAGCTTCTGTTGTTCACCTGGCTGCATAAAAGTGACAGAACCGAAATCAAAACTAAGCCTCGCAACAATCCAGAAGCTCCGCTCACGGGAGTTTTCTCCACGCGCTCTCCTAATAGACCCAACCCCATTGGCATTCACGAAGTAAAAGTTCTCTCCATCTCAAAAGAAGGTATGATCAAAATTTCCGGCCTCGAAGTTCTTGATCAAACACCGTTGATCGACATCAAACCTAAATTCTGAAATGTATGATTTGTGTCAATGCTCATTCTAAAGAATGCATCTGTGAGCATTGTTATCTTATCGCATGATCAAAGTCATGACAAATATTATTTGTGATGATTAAACTTTGCTAAAACATATATTATGGCAAAGTCACATAAAATTGGAGCTCAGATTTACGGCTATTCCGTTTGTCTGGTGTCTGTGATCAGTTTTTTGATTGCAGTGGCGTCATTGGTAAATTCAATGATTGACTTGCGTGATCCGTTGCATTCGGGTTGGAATCCGGTCGGATCTCCAAGTTTGGCATCCTTCGAAAATTATAAAATGGATGTCTTGAAATCATCACCCAAAAACGAGGGTGCTGCGATCGCATATATGCCCAGTGATCAGACACTGCGTGCAATGTATGAAGCAGCCAAGTCGGATAAGATTCAGTCCGTTCGGCATCAGGCCGATCGCGCATTTACCCTCGGTGGAATTATGATCTTGATATGCGGGGTTTTGTTCTTCACCCACTGGAGATGGATGCAACGATTGGACGGCCCCGTTGTGATTCAGGAAAGTAATCTGAGTTACGCAGACTAGACAATTCCTCGAAATACTTATTTTCCTGTTCTGGCTATTGGGGCCGAAATTTTTTTGACGTGGGAAAGTAGGGCTTCATCTTTCGGCTCAATATCTACAATGCAATAGCGTTCAATTTTAGTATTCATGATCTCGTCAATAATATCGACCAAGTTTTGATACCTGGATTTATCTGTTGCCTTGATCAACACTAGCATCCGATCAATTTCTGCATTCTTATTAGTCAGCAATTTGCTTAGCTGTTCGTGTGATGAGGAAACAAATTCTAACGGATCACTTAGTCCTTTGCGCCAATAGATTTTATCTCCTTCGTCAAGGATAAAAGTCAAAACTCGACTTGCGGGAATAGGCGGCTGAGGCCGCCCGTTTGGTTGCTCTGGAACAGCAATCTCCATCACATTTAACTTGTTTAATGTAGTTGTCAGAATGAAGAAAGTGAGCAACAAAAAAGCAAGATCGACCATGGGTGTCATGTCGATCCGTGTAGAAAACTTCTTGCATCTGATCCTTGCGGGCTTGTTAGCTCCTTGCGGTTGACTTATCTCAGCCATAGTGTTTGGGTTTTACCCCATAATCAATTCTGGAGAAATAAGTCACAACAAAAGATGAAGAAAATGTGAAACTACATCACTCACTCCGACTTCAAGCTCACTACTGGATTAGCTGCTGCGGCTTTCACTGCCTGAGCGCTAACCGTAAGCAAAGCGATAATAATTGCCACCAATCCGCTCTCGACAAAAATCCAAACACTAATGGGTGCACGGTAGTTAAAAGATTTCAGCCAATTGCTCACCACAAGCCACGCCAAAGGTGATGCAACTAAAATAGAGATGATCACCAACTTTAAGAAGTCCTTTGAAAGTAAGGTAGCGATGGTTGTTGTAGATGCACCCAGCACTTTGCGTACACCTACTTCTTTTGTTCTGCTTTCGGCCATGTAAGCTGCAAGACCAAATAAGCCAAGGCAAGAGATGACGATGGTCAAGCCGGCAAACAACGAAGCAAGGGTTCCCGTCTGTTTTTCGTTTCCAAATTTTCGATTGTAATATTCCTCAGCAAAAAAGTACTCAAAAGGATATTCGGGATTGTACTTTTTAAAAACTTTCTCGGTTTCTGCAAGATTCTTCACTTGATCGTTAGCAGGGTTCAACCGAAAGTTAACAACGCCATAGCGGTCTCTCCATCCATTGATGATCATAGGACTTATTCGTTCGTAAGGCGACTCAATAATAAAATCCTTAACCACGCCTACCACGTGCCAACTGGTTCCATTGCTGTCTTTAATGATTTCACCAATCGGATCCTTAAGTCGCATAATATCTACTGCTGCTTCATTCAGAATAACAGCTGCAGTATCTGTTGGGAAAGTTTTGATGTCTATGTCACGGCCAAGTTTCACCCTCATACCAAATGTTTTTGTCATATCAGCGTCTGCACCATAGAGTAGAAAATTGGTCTTCCTATCTGACTCACCACTACCCTGCCAGGTCAGTTCGTTTATTGTGTTCCATATTCTCGTAATGGGCGAATACGTGCGCGTAACTGAAACGGCTGCGCCACGCGCTAAAAGTTCGTTTTTGATTAAATCATAGTGCGTTGGGATTTCGCCTTGCATAAAATTGTAAGCGATGTTCGACTTATTGTACCCGGAATCCCGGTCTTGTGCGAATTGAATCTGTCGTTGCACCATGATCGCGCAGATGCTTAAAACAATAGCAAAAGTGAACTGTGCTACAACCAGAACTTTTCGGGGTGTAACCAAAGCATTTATTTTTTTATAAGTGCCTTTTAAAACCTTAATTGGCCGCGAGGACGAAAGGTAGAATGCCGGGTAGCTCCCTGCGAGAAGCCCGGTGAAGATGATCAGCCCAATTGCATAAAGCCAAAATTGTGCGTTAGTGAACTGAATATGCAATGGCGCTCCCACAATTTGCGTAAATAAGCCCAGCGAAAGTTGCACCAGGGCAAGAGCTACAACAAAAGCAATCGTCACTAACAAAATGCTCTCGCTTATAAATTGAGTGATGAGAGAACTCTTATAGGCTCCTACTATTTTTCTCACACCCACTTCTCGCGCTCGCTTCTCACTCCGTGCCGTACTGAGGTTCATGAAATTGATGCAGGCAATGAGTATGATGAGGCCAGCGATTACCGAAAACAATCGTACCGTTTCAATCTTGCCTCCCGTCAGTTTCCCATTTTCTGCTTTGGAGTAGAGATGCGTTTTTGTAAGAGGATGTGCCAAAACTTCGCGCGTTGATCCATCTCCTTCTTTGATGTGATTCTTGACGATACCTGTCATCTTCGAATCAAATGCCCCCGGTGATGATGCTTCTTTCAATAAAACATACGTTGCTGCATTTGTGTAAGCCCAGGTCTGACCTCTATCCCAGCCAAGCCTCGTTACATAGTTCCATGGAAGCAGATATTCAAATTCAAATTCAGTATTTAAGGGCAGGTCGTCAAGAACACCGGTGACGGTAAAGTTATCCGTATCATTAACCATCACAGTTTTCCCCAGGCACTCAATAGTCCCAAATAATTTAATTGCTAACTTCTTAGATAGAACTGCACCAAAGTCATTGCTCAGCGCATCCGTTTTACCTTTCAATAATTTGAAACCAAACACAGAAAGAAAACCGGGATCTGCAAATGCTCCCATCTCATTAAAATGGTCGTGACCTACTTTCACTAAAAAGTAAACAATCCTGTGACGTACCGCGTCTTCTACTTCGGCATAAGATTGTTTTAGTTCGGGCGCCATCAACGCAGGGGTATTTCCCCACACATCTATTCTTCCGTTGTTCTCATCGCGGCTGTACATTTTGTAAATCCGATCAGCTTTCGGGTGAAAACTTTCGTAGCTGATTTCATTCTGTACCCACAAGAGAATGAGCATAGCTGCAGCCATGCCAATAGCCAAACCCGAGATATTAATAAATGAGTATCCCTTATTCCTGACAAGAATTCGGAAAGCAATTTTGATGTAGTTGGCAAACATGTCAGATTGATTTAAAGTGTTGATTTGTTTTACTGATTTGATAATACCTGGGCGGAAGAGAAGCAATACATCGAAAATAAACTTCATGTCAGCCGTCCTCTTCCCCATCCCTCTGGCTCGCTCGCTGTGGAGTTCCATCAAATCGCCTTCGATGCTATTCCTTAATTCGGGATGGCAAAACCACCGAAAAAATTTTAGAAACAGTCGGGGCGGCTTATTTTTGTTTATTTCCATTTATCTATTCAATTATTCCGACCTCAGATTAGAGACAGGGTTCATCAACGCTGCACGCACCGACTGATAACTGATTGTTAGAACAGCTATCACAACAGAAAGTATTCCTGTTGTTAAGAAAATATCCCAGCCAATCTCTGTCTTGTAGGCAAAATCCTGCAACCATTGATTCATGATATACCATGCCAATGGAGTAGCAATCACAAATGCAATCAGCACAAGTTTAACAAAGTTGAACGTAAGCAAACGGAAGACATTCTTTACTGATGCACCCAACACGAGTCGCACGCTGATCTCTTTGCCTCGTTGCTCCACCATGAAGGCGGAGAGCGCGAACAAACCGAGACAAGCAATTACTACAGCCAGTACTGCAAAGCTTGTAAAGATACGGCCAGAGCGTTCCACATCCTGATACATCATGGCATAGTTCTGATCAAGAAACGAGTAGCGGATCGGTTGATGCATGGAGAATTTTTTCCAAACATCAGTAATTGAATTAATGGCTTCGTGCATATCAGCATTATTCACTTTGACAGAAACGATGTTCGGACTGAAGCTGAGCCGCAGCATCAGTGGGCCAATCGTTTCCTTCATTGATTCAAAATGAAAATCTTCAACTACGCCAATGACCGTATATTGCTTGCCATCCCCATTGTTGTTTGTGATTTCATTTCCAACAGGTTCTTTCAGCCCGAGTGCTTTTGCCATAGACTGATTAATGATCACTCCAAGCGAGTCTGTTGATTTATTAGAAATGAAATCGCGTCCGTCTGCAATTTTCATCCCCATTGTTTTGATGTAATCTACATCTACTTCCCAATTTTGCCCCGTTACTCCGCGGTCGATTTTGACTTTTCCTTTATTCCAAAATGTATTTCCATTTCTCTTAGTGCCGCGAACAGGCAGGAAATCGCTGATCGAAGCGCTTTTCACTTGCGGCAGCCTGAGCAATTCATCTTTCAACGTGAACACTTTCTTGTCGAGCGTGTTTGCACCGTGAAGTAATAAAACCTGGTCTTTGTCGAACCCGATTTTTTTGTTGAGGATGAAATTCATTTGACGGTAGGTGACGAACGTACCCACAATGAGGACAATGGAGACGGTGAACTGAAATACAACCAAAAAGCTCCGCATCTGCGAACTTCTGCTTCCTCTCGCCACATTGCCCTTGATCACTTCGATAGGCTTAAAACCTGAGAGATAAAACGCAGGATACAATCCTGCAAAAAATCCAACCACAATGGCAGCAGCTAAAAAGACAGGGAGAAGCCACCAATCACTCCATGGCACGGTCAATGATTTTCCTGCGAGACTATTGAAGAACGGAAGCAGCGCTGCAGCGAGCGCCACTGCTAAGACAAAAGAAAGAATACTGAAAAAGATTGACTCCGTCAGAAACTGGTTGATCAAATTACTGCGTAAAGAACCTGTTACCTTTCGAAGACCAACTTCTTTGGCACGATTGGCCGACCGTGCCGTATAAAGATTAATAAAGTTGATGCAGGCAATGATCAAGATGAAGACCGCGATGCCACCGAACAACCAAAGAGTATTTCGGTTGCCGTGACTCAATCCGTCTTTGATCTCAGAATCCAAATGGATATTGCTGACAGGCTGAAACTCGAGATGTGCATTTTTTAAAATCTCCCGCGCGTTCGGTACACCGTCTTCCAGCATTTTCGGGAGATAGTATTTCTCAATAGAGCTGGCTGTGACCTTTGAAGCAAGAACTTTCGGATCGGCTCCTTCACTTAGTAAAAGATACGTTTGATAGTTGTCGCAGCACCAACTGGTTTGCTCACCCGGCCAAAATTCCTTGCCTTTTAATGTAATCAAAAAGTCAAATTGAAAATGCGTATTCGAAGGATAATCCTGCATCACTCCCCCAACGGTCAAAGGGTTTTTTTCATCGTTATTCAGGATGACAAGCTTGCCTACCGGGTCTTCATTCGGGAAATATTTTTCTGCTTTGCGCTTGGACAGAACGATGGTATTGGGCGCATCAAGTGCTTTGCTTGCATTCCCGAACACCATCGGTATCTGGAAAATTTCAAGCAGAGTCGGATCAGCGTAAGCGAAACCTTCATCGTATGAATTATCTTCTACATCGGCCCGCCTGAACTCTTTGTTGCCTGCCCCAAAAAGTTCTACCGCATTGAGACGGCCTACCTGTTCTATTTCCGGATAATCGTCCTTTACTGATTTTGCAAAAGGAGCCTGGAAAGTTGAGAACGCCATCACCTCGCCTTTATTCTTAACCACTCCGACCACTCTGAAGATACGCTTCCCGTTTAGATACTGTTGATCGTAGCTCAACTCATCTTTTATAAACAAAGAAATGAGCAGACAGGCTGCGATGCCCATAGCCAAACCACCGACCTTAATAAAGGAATACATTTTCTGCCTCAACAAATTCCTCCACACTATTTTGAAATAACTTTTGTACATACCGTAAGTGTTTAAATTTTTATATCCTTCAGCGGGCTTGATGATGCCTGGCCTGAAAAGCAAGAGCACATCAGTAATGAATTTTAGATCAGCATTTCTTTTTCCAGATTCTTTCGCTCGCTCGTCATACAGCTCCATCAAATCTCCTTCAATGTGATTCCGCAGCTTCGGATGACAGAACCACCGGAAGAACCGCAAAAAAAATTTAGGGGGATTTGTTCTATTTTTTTTCACGTGACATTTAGTTAAAGTATGCAGTCGATTGAATACCGCCTGCTGCTTTCTGTGCACTGCCGACCTTTCACTCCTCAACAAATTTCGGGTTCAATGCCATATTCGGAATAGCACTCCACAACTCATCTCTTGTGTCTTTAGTGTATTCCATGGCTCTTTTTCCAAGCGCTGTTATCTGAAAATATTTCTTAGGTCGGCCCGCGCGTTCTTCGGTAGCTTCGCCTTCACGTGATTTGAGATAACCTTTATCCTCCAGTCTCTTTAGTGCTGTCTGGAGGGCTCCTACGCTGACGTTGCGGGTCAGCCTTGTTTCGATTTCCTTTTTGATAGAAACGCCATACGCTTCATCATAAAGTACTCCTACCGTGAGAAGTACCACTTCTTCAAATTCACCGAGTTGATATTTTTTCATGAGCGAAAAAATTATTTCCTAATTGTAGTATTAAAAATCATGCCAATAGGGAATTGGCAATCGTTTCCATGTTTTTAAGAAGTTGATTGATCAATTACAGACACAAAACGTTCGAACTCGGTCAGTGAATAATGGCTCGGTCAAACAACGGGGTCTTGTTTTTTGAAAACGACTAGAATTTTAACGGTCATTTCTGCCATTAGAAGGCAAAAGATGCCCTTGATGGGGAATTACAGATTCACAAGTAAACTATTAGCCCCAAAACTCGTCCTACTATTGTATGACACACGGTTTAATACATACGATAAAGAAAAGAATGGGAATGCCAATCTTCATTCTCTTTGTGATCATCTTGCTATTGCTTCTGTTTATTGGATTTGGCAAGGCATTCTAAATCCCTTTTCATCATCCCTCCATATCCAATTGCATGTCGATTATTCTATTACATTAAACAATCGACTCCATCTTATTTTGTTCAACAGACGCGCTTCATTGTCAATCGAAAACCAGATGAACAAAGGTTTTCCTAAAATATGATCTTCAGGAACAAAACCCCAGTAACGCGAATCGAGTGAGTTGTCGCGATTGTCGCCCATCATGAAATAATAATTTTGGGCAAATTTATAGTCAGAAATTTCCTTCCCATCAATAATTAGCCTGCCTCTTTCAATCGCCACCTTTTCATGCCTCTCATACAGCTTAATGATCTCACCATATATATTAAGTGTTGAATCATTTACAATCATTTTCATTCCTTTTTCAGGAATAATCAAAGGGCCGTAGTTATCACGGCTCCATGTTTCTTTTTTCAATGAGGGAAAAATGGGAAAAGCAGAGCTTTGATCAGCGCTGTTTTCTACTGAGCGAATGAATGATAGAGATTTTATCTGCACCATTTGGTCGTGCGTGAGAGACATATTGTAAGCCGCTGATGCATCAGGAGTTCTACCCAAATAGGTATAATCATCGCTATTGAGTTCAAGGTTATCCAAATGCCGCTTATGGATTTCATCTTTGGCAATTACCAAGTAGCTAAACTTCATGTTTACTGGATTCGTCAGGGCCTTTCCATTGATGAAAACCTGTTTATTCCTGATCTCTAATTTATCGCCATGAACACCGACACAACGCTTCACTAAGTACGTTTTTAGATCAACGGGCCTTTCGGTTTTATCGAGCAAATCTTTAGGAACGTTAAATACAACAGGTTCACCTCGCCTCACTTCTCTCAATCCCGGCAAACGGTAAGGGGGCAACTGAATCCATGTGAGATAAGATGGTATTTCGGTTCCCCATATTTTTTGATGAGTTAGCGGGATTTGCAGGGGAGTACGCGGAGTTCGCGTACCATAATGAAACTTGCTTACAAAAAGAAAATCGCCAACAAGTAAAGAGTTTTCCATCGATGGCGTAGGGATCACAAAAGCTTCCACCAATGACCATCTAAAAAGTGTAGCAACTACTACCGCAAAAACAATTGAATCGCGCCACTCTTGCAGCCAGGGCTTTGGTTTCTGCTTAACCAATTTTTTAAAGGGATTCCATTTCATAGTTGATGCTTGAAAGGAATAGAAACGCGAGACTGTGTTAAAAAGTTTTTGGCGCCCTTTCAAAATCATCTTTGCATTTCGGCCGAGTCGACAGTTAAAACGCTATTGGTATAATCGATAGTGACCATCTTAGTCAGATTTCCTTTGTCGATGGTTATAATGGTCTCCTTTTCGAACCGTGAGCCGTAGCCCTGATGTTCGTATAATGTCATTCTGCCTTTGGGAACCCGCAGTCTGCCTGAGAACCAAGTGGCTTTTACGGGCCTGTCTTTGGCTTGTGGCATGAATGTTTTTAACGTGTACAGCGTTCCTTGATACCCAGAAAGAACGTTCCATTTTTCGTACGTGCCACCAATGGCTTTCAATAAAAACTGATTGTCTTTGATTTCCCAGTGAGCCACATATCCTCGCTGACAGTTTGGCGCTGACAGAAATCGAGGGCGCTTCTTGTCATTGCGGATCCAGTACTGCTCAAGCGGGTTGGAATAGAGATCGAATTGCTGACCATCGAGCGATATTTTGTCTGGGAGTTGGGCTGCCATAACCTAAAATTGAATCACACAATTTTGCCGAGTTAAGTGTGATTACGAAAAGAAAATCGTTGACCCAACAGTTTGTTCTTCAAACGATAATTTGATTTTGCTGCTTATCGAGAAAAATTGGCCGCTCTATTAAAAAAAAATGAGATACTCGGTCAGCGGGGTGCCCGTCTGCACTCAAGACCTGGGAAACGATACTTGACTCAAATCGGAAAAAATAGATAATAGCTTACTTGCCTACTCACATCATCGTGTGAGCCCTTGTAATCAGCCAAGTCGATATGTTTGTAAAAACAAACCAACCCAAACCAATGAACAGATTAAAAACTATGTCTACTGTAACTACTCGAATCGCTTTAGTTCTAGTCTTTATCATCAGCTTGCAAAGTTGCCATGAAACCATTGAGCCAATGGCAACCGGCTCTAACACCATTAGCGCAAGTAATTTGAACCAAGCTGCCATTTCTATTAGGCCTTCTACCCTATCAACCACCACAGGTTTTCAAGGCAGAGTGTTCAATGGCAGTTTCCAGACAATACCGAATGCGGTGATCACTTTCAGCAACGCCAGCGGAATTTACGTTGCTATATGCGATGCTTACGGAACGTTTAAAATTGCTCTCGATGCCGGAAGCTATTATTCAAGCTGTACTGCAAACGGCTATCAGTCGTATTTCAGTTCACCTGGTGTTGGTGTAGTGACAGGAAATGATGGCTTTCGGACCTATAATTTCTTTTTGAGCAACCCACAAGTGATGGGCTTCGGTGGTGGCGTTTACAATGCTTCGACTTTTGCCCATGTACAGAATGCTACAATCAGCTACATTAAGTCGAACGACCCTACTCTGGTATTCAGTACTTTCAGCCCGAACGGATTTTACAGCGTTGACCTTCCGCAGCTCGGAGGTTATTATGCCAAAGTATCTGCTCTCGGTTATACTTCGTATGATTCAACACCTGGCACTTACGTACTCAATAGCTCAGGTTTTCACACAGCAAATTTCTTTCTGAATCCCTGAGTGTAGACGCTGCTTTCTTTCACACAAACCAAATTAGTGCACTGTTTATCGGTGCGCTTTTTTTTCGATGCCAAGCATCTTTCTGTTCGCTTAAGTCGCTCTTTTATCTCGATGTAATTAAGACTTGATCCGACAGTCGGGTCTTAATTATTACAAATAAACAAATCGCAAGTATCAATGACTTCCATCAAACCAGTTCTTGAACTCGTTTACTTTTTCGCGGCTTACAATGACTTCTTGCTCCCACTTGATGCTTGGCAAGATCTTAAGGCGGCTGTTGGAGTACACCACCACATCTTGTATGAATTGAATGCTGACTATGTATGAGCGGTTGGCGCGGAAGAAGTGTTTTGGGTCGAGCAGGTCTTCGAGGTTTTCGAGCGTGTAGTCAATGATGAATTTTTTGTTGTCGGAGGTAAAGAGGTATACATCGCGGCCATCGGCAAAGAGCAGCGCGATCTGGTCGGCTGTGATGGAGCGGATATGGTCTCCAAGTTTGACCATGAAGCGCGTTTTGTAACTCTTCTGGGGCAGGGCGCCAACGGTCTCGCGAATGGTTTCCAATTTCTTATCCCAGGATAACTTTATCGATAAATCCTTTAATTTATCGAGACTCGCACTCAGGTCGGCAAAAGACACGGGTTTCAACAAATAGTCAATGCCTTTGACTTTGAATGCTTCGAGCGCATAATCGTTGAAGGCGGTGATGAAGATGACGGGCTTCTCTACGTTCACTTGCGGAAAGATCTCGAAGCTTTTTCCATCGAGCAATTGTATGTCCATGAAGATAAGATCAACCTGCGATTGGTTGGCACGCAACCACTGCACGGCTTCACTCACAGAAGGAATTTTGGCGGCCACGCTGATGCCTCCACTGTATTTGCGCAGGTGACGCTCCAGCTTGTCTGCTGCAGGGATTTCGTCTTCGATGATAAGTACACGTATGTTCAAGGTTTAAAATTTCAAAGTTCAAAATTTATTGTTGCTCCTCTGCGTTATTCTTTGCGACCTCTGCATGCTCTGCGGTTTCTTTTCACCGCAAAGAAAATACACGCAGAGTTGCGCAGAGAGATTCGGAGAAGGTTTTTCATTACAGTTCATGATTAAGAAACTACGGCAGCGCTTTCCGCAATTTTTACAGCTGGAAATTTAATGTAATTCTCTCCATAGGCCTTCACTTGTACGAAGGGAACATCGCTGAAGAAGGAATACACTCTTTGAATACGCGCAAAAGCGAGCAAGCTTTCCTCATGCAAGATAAGTTTGTCGTTGAGCCTATGCTGCATCACAATGTAACCGTCATCTTCTTCATACAACGTGATGCTAAAAGCCGACTCTCGCGATAGCAACGTGTTGCGGATGATGGTATCAACTGCGATCAACAAAGAGCCGGGCACAACATGTGCATCAAACATCGACTCGAGTTTTGAAATAAGCCGAAGCTGGCCGTTGTGACGGAAGTTGAAAAGCGAAATCATGTTATTTAAGGCATTGAGTTCATCGGCTAAATTCACGAGTTCCTTGTCGCGGTTCATGAGTTGGTAACGGTAGATGCTGGCCAGCAAGTCGACCTGGTCTTCGGCATCGTTTACGTCCACATAAAGGCTCTGCAAAATTGACTCGAGGCTTTCATAGAGGAGCTCGGGATTGATGTCGTTCTTGAAGGCGGTGAAGTCAGCTTCGACTTTCTCGCGGAGTTTGGCCTCGAGGTTGATCTGAGTGGTGTTCTCGCGAAGCAAATATTCGTTACTTGAGTACAGAATATTATAAAGTAAGGCAGTAAAGCCAAATATCACGAAGAATAGTCGCAGTTCGTACCAGCCTACCGAGTAACCTTCTACCCACTTGAAGTAAGAGAAGACGCCCAGGTAAACGACAAGCAAAGAGACCGAAAGGCTGATCAACGTCTGGATGCCAACCCTGTACTTCCTAGGTATTCGCTCAAGCGAATTTGCCAACAGAATGATGGTTACTCTAAGACTCTCCATGGACAGGTAACTGAGGGCCAGGCAGACGTAGAGTTCCTTGTTGCTATAGATTTTGAGCAGATCATTTAGGTTATTATTTACCAGCAAAATGAGCAGGTAAACCAGGATGCCGTAGAGCATCGGAGCGCAGATGCGGAAGAGGGTGTTATGGATGAACAGCTTCTTCATGCTTGGGCGGCCTTTAGGATGGGAAGCTGGACTGAGAACTGCTCCTCGTTTTTTACAACCACTTGTTCTTTGGTGAAAAATGCGTAGCGTCTTTTGATGTTATCCAAACCGATAGAGAAGCCCGATTTGTCTGGTGTGGTTTCAGTTTTGGTGTTGGTAACGATCAGTTGATTGCTTTCGAGTGATGAGATCGTAACGGTGAGCGGGCTCTCTCTTGAAACTTTGTTGTGTTTCACTGCATTTTCAACCAGCAACTGAAGTGTAAGTGGCGGCACAGGACTACCCATCAATTCTTTGGACACATTAATTTCGAGTTTGAAGTTGTCTTCGAATCGCACGCGCAGTAAGTAGTGAAATGATTTTACAAAATCGATCTCTTCTTTGAGCGAAACGAATTTCTGTTTGTGATTTTTCAGCACGTAGCGGAATGTGTCGGCCATTCTGCGAATAAATTCTTCAGTGAGCGCCACATCTTTATAGAGTAAAGAAGAGATGGTATTGAGAC
Source organism: Bacteroidota bacterium (assembly GCA_016178785.1). Taxonomy (GTDB): domain Bacteria; phylum Bacteroidota; class Bacteroidia; order Cytophagales; family Cyclobacteriaceae; genus ELB16-189. Next base: position 48,193 of record JACOSO010000035.1, read on the forward strand.
AGTTGAACAAAAAGTGAGGGCTGATCTGATTTTTCAGAGATTCAAATTGCAATTCAAGCTGCCATCTTTCGAGTCTTAATCGTTCAACTTGCGTGTGAGCGTAGTACCGGAATGAGTAAAACCAGCCATAGGCGATCTCATAGATGAAGAGCGAAATAATCAGCAAAACGGCTATTTTGACGGAATCAGGTTTAAATATAGAGTCATCTGAAGTGAAGTTGATCGCTAGAATAACTGCAGTCGGAACGATAATAATTACATTGGCAGCGAGTCCGCAAATCAGCCGGGAAAGAAATGATTCGCGCCATGAAATTTTACCATCAAGGAAGCCATCGATGAAATAAACGATGGCGCCAAACACGTTCATGATGAGAATACTTGCTGCATAATGCTCAATCAGGTAAGGCAATCTGCCCGATGCGCTGAAGTGCAGGTACATCAAAAAAAGCACACCCAGCGGGGTACAGATGGCTATGATTAGGAGAATTTTTCTCACGCGATTATTTTGTAGGTTTTCCGCCATGCTGAACATGGAACGAAGCTAGCTAATTTCATGCTAATTGGGGATTAGACTTTAGGCATTAGGGCTTAGGCATTTGGCAGTCTGGAATCGAGTGTTATCAAGCGCTGAGAATACCCAATGCCTAATGCCGAATGCCTAATCAATTGCTCGGAGAGCTTGTCCGTAATATGTCTCGGAGTTGATTTTCTTCGCTGCCTTGCGGTATGCTTCCATGAGAGTTACATCGCCCTTTACTTTTGGTGCTGCCTTCAACAAAACCTGGGTGAGATAGTGGTCGGAGTTGATATTACCGGCAACGTCTAGTATAGCTTGTACCCTTGCATTAGTAACAGAAGATCCTTGCAAGGCTGCCATAAGAATCTGAGTTGAATAATGATCGCTTGAGCATTGACTTGCACGTGTTACGAGTTTCTTGTAGACATCGTCAGTCAATGTTTGGCTCTTGAGCATATCCGTAAGAACAACCGCTTCATAGTGATCGCTATTGATGGCGCTGCTTAAGTCGATCAGTTGGGCATTTAACTCATTGGAGAGTTTGTTGTCCATAAGTGTGGTGAGTACCTGAGTTTTATAGTGATCTGAATCAATGTCTTTCACAGATTCAAGCACTCGTTGAAATGAGGTAGCTGAAAGTCCTTGCTTGGCAAGTGCTTTGGTCAAAACGATTGTGCGATAATGATCTGACTCTATATTTTTAGTTGAATTGATCATCTCTGATATCACTGCATCACTGAGATCGTTCTTGCGCAATAGCGAAGTGAGTACTTCCGTCTTGTAATGATCGGATTCCATTTTGTTGGACGCAGCAAGAATTGATTTTATGGCTTCAAGCGATGGAGCTTGCGATTCCAAAGCTTCCTTGATGACTACGGTTTTGTAATGATCAGATTCCATCTTCGTGCTTGCTGCAAACACGGCATCCGTACCTTCTTTTGTAGTCAGGAATTTGTCGAGACCACTCTTGAGGAATTCGGTGCGATAATGATCAGATGAAACAGACGAAACAAAACGTGAGATGATCGTGGGATAGTCTTTGGAAGAAACATTTTTCTTCATCAGCAAGTTAGCGTAAGCAGTTTTCACGTGATCGCTGTCAAGCTTGTCGATTTCATTCAATACCGCATTGGCACCACCTTGTTTGAAGAATCGTTCTACTCGTGTTTCTGCACCAATTGTTGTACTGCGAACCAGTTCGGGAAGGATTTCCCCCAGCCACTGACGACCTCCGTCTTTTTCAAAGTCTTTTTTGTCAAAACCTTCATAATATTCACGCTTAATGCCAGTGGCTGAAGGTGTGATGACAACCGTCCGCTTGCCACCAAACGTAGTTTTCGTGATCTCGAGGTATCCATCAGATGAAATGCTTTTTACGTCCTTATCATCATCAGTTAATTCGATTTTGCCACGCATCTCCACATTGAAACTGTTGATGCCTCCGCGGTTGAATACGATGTGTGTACCATTCTTCGAAGACGAGCTGCTGTAAGTCTCTCTTTGTGCTGAAGCAACCAGGGACACCAGCATCAAAAAATAAATGAGTAGTGATTTTCTGTTCATAAAAGTGAATTTGTCAATACAACGGCACAAAGGTGGGTCAAGGATTCGCCCTCAACAAGGAGTTTGGAATGAAGTGTAGGATTGGTGTAGTGGAGTGTTTGTTGGGGCTTGGGTCTTAGGCATTAGGACTTAGGCATTGGAGATGCAAGATGAGAATGGTGGCCGAGAATCAGGTATCCAGAATCGAGTATCAAAGGTAAATCATCTAGTATCTGGCGGGAAGCATCTAATACTATTTCCATTCATCATTTAGACAGAATTTCTTCAAAATTGGCTGATTTATTTGCGGTCAGATTTAAAGTAGCATGATGAGAGAGTCAGTAATGAAAAAAGTATTATTTATTCTATTCGCTTGCGTATCAGGTTCACTGATGGCGCAGAAAGGAAGTGTTTCCGGAACGGTCATTGATTCCCTTACACAGAAGCCGGTTGAGTATGCTACCATAGCTATTCTCAATCTATCGAATAAACCGATCAATGGTACGATCTGCGATGAAAGCGGAAAATTTTTGGTAGATAAAGTTGATAAGGGCAGTTATATGCTTGTTGTTTCATTTGTCGGATACACTACCCAAAAAATCAGTATCGGGATAAAGGACAAAAATGAAATCAACATGGGAACAATCACTTTGGCTCCTTCCGTAAAAATGTTGCACGAAGTAGTAGTGCAAGGCCAGAGGACCCTGGTTGAAGAAAAGCCAGACCGCACGATTTATAATGCCGAGCAGGATGCCACAACCAAAGGGGGCGATGCCACCGATGTGCTCAAGCGTGTGCCTATGCTTACGGTAGATGTGGATGGCAACGTTTCATTGCGCGGCAGTGCCAATGTAAAAGTACTCATCAATAATAAGCCGTCAACGATCTCAGCCAATAGTGTTGCCGATGCACTTAAGCAAATTCCAGCCGATATGATCAAGACGGTTGAGGTTATCACTTCGCCTTCAGCTAAATACGATGCAGAAGGCTCCGGAGGAATCATCAACATTGTGCTTAAAAAAAATACGCTGGAAGGAACTTTCTTAAATACCGATGTCACTGCAGGTTCTCGCGGATCGAACATGGGAGTAAACACAGCCTATCGCAAAGGCAAGATGGGATTTTCGTTGGGTGCCTTCTTCCGCCCTACCTATAATGTAGTTGGAGATTTTTCTAACGAACAGGTAACCCGATCGAACCAAACAACCTACAATACCCAATCGGCTCATAATAGAAATGATGGTGCGCAAGGAACGTACACACTTGTGTGGGACTACGACATCAACAAAAACAATTCGCTCAGTACATCCCTTCGGTACGGAACGAGGAATCAAAATTCCTATCAAGACCAGCTATTTACTACCACACAATATCCAGATTCACTCAAAACCTCATTGCAAAATATAAGGTCGACTAATGTAGGAGAGAACGTTGATGCATCTCTATCCTACACTAAGAAATTCGCAAAGAAAGATCGCGAGCTCAACTTCCTGGGCATCTTCAGTCACAATAATCAAACGAATGGTTATGTGATTAATACATTGCAGCAAACAGATCAGACTCTTTTGCAAAGAAATAAAAATGAAAACCCAGGCTATACGCAAGAGAATATCCTTCAGCTCGATTATCAAGAGCCATTGCACGAGAATCATCTCCTTGAATTCGGAGGAAAAACCACCATGCGGAATGTGCAGAGTGATTATACTTATTATATCGCGAGCGACCCCTTTGGCTCATATCTGGTCGATAATTCGCGCGCATCAACTGGGTTCAATTATAATCAATCGATCTCAGCTGCTTATGCCTCATACACTCTTTCTGTAAATGAGTACACCTTAAAAGCGGGGAGTAGATATGAATACACCAACATTCAAGCGCATTTTAAAGGGCAACCGAATATAACGATTCCCTCCTACGGGGTGCTAGTGCCAAGCGTCAATCTTTCACGAAAGCTGAAGAACGGAAATCTGCTCAAAGTGTCGTACAACAAACGTATCCAGCGCCCAAATTTGCGCGACCTCAATCCTAACCTGCAAGCATCGAATCCGAAAAGCGCTACCCAAGGCAATCCAAACCTAAAACCTGAATACACTCATCTGGCTGAAATCGCTTATAAAACAAATCTCAAAGAAGCTACGATCAATCTTTCAGCCTTTATGCGTTACAACACCAACGACATTCAGCCTGCGAGGATCATAAGAAACGATACGATCATTTCGATAGCACAAAATATCGGAACGGAGGCAAACTACGGAATATCGATTTTTGTGAACGTTCCTGTTTCAGAGAAGTTTACAATTAACGGTGGAACAGATACATTTTATCGCGTCTTGAAAAATAACTCCAACGATCTCAACCTCAATTCAACCAAGCAAGGCCTCACTCCTAACTTCAGGCTGTTTGGTACCTATAATTTTTCAAACAACTGGAGCTTTCAATTCTTCGGTTCGTATCAGGGGCGGTCGTACAACTTGCAAGGCTATCGTACCAGCCCGATCAATCATAGTGTAAGTGTGAAGAAAAGCATCTGGGGAAAGAATGGCTCCATAAGTTTAGGGTTGGATAATTTTGCAGCACCTGCTTATCAAGTACGTTCGCAATTGAGCTCAGCAGTTCTTGACCAAACCACAAAGAACACGCTTCATAATTTCATTGTGAAAGCAAGTTTCAGTTACAAATTCGGACGAGTAACCCAAGCCAAGAAAAAAGAACTTGTGGAAGACGATTCCAGAGAGAATTAATCGCTATTCGTATCTCAAAGAATTTACGGGATTTGTGCGCGCCACTCTAAGAATGTGAATGCTTACGGTAAGAAAGGCGATCATCATCACCACTAAACTTGGTAAAGTAAACAGCCACCACGTCAACGGAATCCTGTTGGCAAACCCTTGAAGCCAGTTAGTTATTATCCACCATGTCAAAGGTATTGCCAAGGCAATTGACGCACTCATGAGCAGCAAATATTCCTTGCTCACCAGCGTGAGAATACTGCCGATTGATGCTCCCAAAACTTTCCGCACTCCTATTTCTTTGGTTCGCTGAATAGCTGTTAATGAAGAGAGCCCGAAAAGCCCAAGGCAAGCGATGAAAATGGCCAGCCCTGAGAACAACCCAAACACTTTTCCGAATTGCTGATCTGCCTGATACTGTTTATTGTAATGCTCGTCCAGGAAAAAATAGTTGAATGGATTTCCGGGGAAAAATTGCTTCCAATCATTTTCAAACTTGGCCAGCGATTCTTTTACGTTAGAAGTATTGAATTTAATCGAGTAAAAACCAAAAGGCGCTTTGTTGTATCGGAAGATGAGCGGCTCAAAATCCTTCTTCAGTGATTCCTGGCGAAAGTTCTTCACTACGCCCACAATGCGGAACGTATCTCCCCAAAAATTTATTTGATCGCCAAGGGCATCTTCTATTTTTGAAAAGCCCATGTGACGCGCTCCGGACTCATTAAGTAAAACAGTTTTATCCTCATTCGATACATCCGCTGAAAATTTCCTTCCGGCCATAACCTCCAGGCCATACAAAGGAATGAAATCATGATCCATCATGATAACTCGATATTGCTTTTGTTCATCTTCACGTTGGCTCAATCTTCGAATGCCGCCCGCATTCCAGTCGGGTGAAGCCCCGGGAATGGAAGATGAGCCACTCACGGAAGTCACTTCAGAATATTGCGTTAACCTGTTCTTCAGAACTTCAAACTTATTTCCGTAAGTCGAGTCGGTGATGTTGGGCGACCTTAGCACCACAGTCTGTTCGATGTTGATCCCCAGCTTCTGACTGCGCATGTAATTGATCTGGTTGTAAACGGTGTATGTACCTACAATCAAAATCACCGATGACATGAATTGCAACACCACCATCCCTTTGCGAAAGAAAACCCCTTGGCCTGTGTTTTTAAATCTTCCTTTCAACACTTCAACCGGCTTAAATGCTGACAAAACAAAAGCAGGATATAGTCCGGATAATAGAGTCCCTCCCGCTATCAATAATGCGGCCCACACCCAGAACAATTTTTGCCTGAGCAACAAGTGGTCAATCTCACGACCGGTAAGCTCATTAAACCATGGAGTTAAAAGAATCACAGCAACGATCGCCAGGATCACAGCCGTGGCATTGAGAATAAATGACTCAACCAAAAACTGTTGAACCAATTGCCAGCGGAATCCGCCCATTACTTTTCGGACGCCTACTTCGCGAGCACGCTCAATCGACTTAGCGGTGGAAAGGTTTACGTAATTGATCCACGCGATTACGATTATTAATACAGCGATTACCAAAATGAAGTAAGTAGTATCACGACTACCGTTAGGTTTGAACTCCCCAATAAAATCGGAATCCAGGTGAATATCTTTCAATTTCATCAGGTGAAATGTCATGCCTGAATTGAAACGTTTAAGTTCTTCACCCTCCCGCTTCTGTACATATGCAGGAAGTTTCCTTTCAAGGGCTTTGGCACCGGTATTTTCACGAAGAAGAACGTAAGTAAGGAAGCCATCCCATTGCCATTCATTTAATTCGGCTTCGTTTTTCTTGCCCACTAATTTGGCGTAGGTGGCAAACGACAACATTGCGTCAATTGCCATGTGAGAATTTTCTGGCAGATCTTCAAAAACGCCCGTCACTTGATATTCGGTGCGGCCATTATTGTGCATGGTTTTGCCGATGGGGTTTTCATTTCCGAAATATTTCTTCGCCATTGTCTTTGAGAGCACAATTTTGTGGAGGCCTTTCAGAGCCGTGGAGTCAACACCTGAAACCAGGTGCATACCAAATACATTAAAGAAATCCTGGCTTGCATAATAGACGCTTTCCTCTTTGAAAAAAGTGTCACCGTTAGAAAGAAGGGCATTGCTCTTGGTAAGCCGAACATAATGTTCAACTTCTGGAAAGTTAGTTTTCAGATCTGGGCCAATGCCTGCGCAACCGGACGCCCATCGGGTAGAGAGCTCCCCTTTATCGTACCGGTCAAGCTTCACGCGATAAACGCGATCAGTGTTTGCCCAAAAGTTGTCATAGCTTAATTCATGCAGAGCATATTGTACAATCAGCATGAAAGCAGTCATGCCAATTACAAGGCCTAATAGATTAATGCCGGTGAACGCTTTATTCTTAGAAATATAGCGCCATACGGAAGTAAGGTAATTTTTGATCATGGGGTTTCAACTTATATAGGGTCAATACCTTGATTTTAGCCAAAGGTTACTTAGCAATGATGCATGAACTGAATAAATAGTTTGGTGTTCATTGTCTTTTAGTTAGCGAGGCAATTCAAAGTTCCAGATTCAAGATTCAAAATTCGCTTAGCCCAACAATGTTGAATTTTTGAATCTGGAATCTGGAATCAATGTCGTTAACAGGGAATCCTGTACTTGTAAGCCCCTTAACTTAACAATATTGGTTTGGGATTAGTGATTAAAATTGGCATTAGGCCCTTGGAGTATTGGCTGACGATCGAGAATAATTACCTTTGAATTGTGATTGTAAACTTGAGGAAACTTGCAAAGTTGATGATGGGCGTTTTACTGCTCGTCACCTTTTCCTTTTCCATCCCTTCAGTTTCTCAGCAAAGGAGTTGCACGCAAACAGAATTGGTGCAAATCAAAAAAGCAGAAAATCAACAAAGTTGTTTTTATCAACGAACCTTCAAGCGTAAACTTTCACAGTATCGCGATCAAGATGACGAATTCAATTGCAGGGTTGCCTATTATAAAATAATTGTTTTAGTTCAGCTGAGGCAAAACAAGTCGCGACAATTTGATATTACTATTCGGGAGAGAATTATCCCAAAAATCATCACCTCTGAAAAGAGCGATTCCCTCTCTTAAATAGGGATCGTTGGCCAATCGGCCGCAAAATCAGTAATCATTAATTCATCTATTTTATTCACTAAGAAAGTGGATTTCTATTTTATGAAAAAACTTAAAAAGCTTTTCAGACTTTTGTTCCTTATTTTATTTCTACTGATGGCACTGGCTGGTGGCGCTATGGCAATTTTGCCCCGCAGACCTGATCATGATAATGACAACGAGATAAAAACCGAATTGGTCGAAGGAAGCGAAAACGACTTGGGAATTAGGGATTAGGCATTACGTGGCTCACTCTAAATCCTCTTCCTGGATTTTATTTGTGTTAAGATTGAAGTAAAAGTCGCCCGTAATGTTTGAGTTGTCCCAGGTGTATTGCCTTTCCCCAGATAGGCGGAGAACATTTATTCGCACTTCTTTGAAGACCTGCTCTAATGAGCGATTGGGTTTTTGAATTGCTTTCAATAGTTCCTGAGTATAAAGTCCGTTACGACCGATGCCATCAGATGCTGTTGAACCGGGCGAGGTAGAGAAGGCAATGAATGAACCTCTTGCCTTTCTCATCTCCGCCAAACCGTTTCCGGGTGCTCGTGATATCTGAGGAAAAGTATTATTCCTGCAAGCATCCAGAATCAGTATATTCATCCGGGTGTTTGAACGTTCCATATTTTCAAGAATGATTTTTTGCACCGGAAAGCATTGCCGTGGAATGTCATCTTGGTATTCAATACGGGCGTCAACCGGCACGAGGTAATTCTCGCCATCATTTTGTAAGCCATGCCCTGAAAAATAAAATAATCCGATGGTCTGATCTTTTGGCCCGTTCACTAACTTCTCGTGAAACTTGAGAAACGCGCTTCGAATTTCAATGTAGGTGGCATCGGTTAAGCTTATCACTTCAAAATTTAATTGCTTCAATACTGAAGAGAGATCACTAGCATCATGAACGGGGTTTCTTAAAACCGGAACATTCTTGTAAGTTGAATTTCCTATAACAAGTGCGTAGCGCTTTTCATTTTTGTACATCGCCATCATATCTTCATCCAGTTTGGGAGGCGGAGATGCTTCTTTTCGCAGAGGCACCATATTCATTTCAGCAGGCATTATACTCTTGCTCTTAGTCTCTTTCCACTCCACAATATTCCTGACTTTCTCCACTTCTTTACTGATGGAACCTCTTTTCACAAAGGTGTAACGCTCGATGCCCATCGTGTTGAACCACTCCTCCCAGGTATTCATAATATGATCCCACTCCAGATCCAATTCACGAGGAGCTGCCTCGAGCAAAACTATTTCGAGATCGGGAAATTCATTTTTAACAAGCCATAACTTATTCTGATGCCCAACAATCGGGTAGCCATCAGTGAGAATAAATAGATAATTTTTAGTCAGGCTATCACGTGAATAATCATTCTTTAAGTCTTCGTGAAAGTATTTCCAGATGTCTGCTCCATTATAATCGGTGGGTTTTCTGCTGAACACTGCACGCCTGTAGAGCGTATCGAGGTTGGCAAAGAATTTTTTCCTACGCTGATCTTCCTGCGCTTTGCGGGCTACATTATTCAGGTTTTGCATGTTGATGTAGAGACGGTCTTCAAACACATCGCGTTTTACGCCTGAGCCAACTTGCGGAGCGATAACGACCTTTATTTCGTCTCTGGATTTGATGTACAAATCTTTCCTGACCTTCTCCTCAAACAGTCCGTACAGGCTTTTAATGATTTCTTTATCTCTCTCAGGTTGATTTTGTTGTACGATCAACCGATCTGAGAGATCGAGCAAAACAATATAATTGTGTTTGATGCGAGGCACTTTTTTTTTCTCCGGAGATGGCAGCTTGCACGCTGCGAAAACCAGACACAAGAGAAGCCAGCAGACTGACCACTGAAAGTGGCGAAACAAACGTTTTGAAATAGCCATTTAAAATAGATTTAAGAAACGCTTTGCTACTACCCTCACGATCCCATTTTTGATGTTGTTCTTTACTTCGAAATCCTTTTTCAGAGCAAGGCATTTTTCTTTTACTTCTTTCATGTTGGCCGGAGCGAGATAAGCGATCCAACCTGTGGAAAACTGATCGATGTATTTCTTCAGGTTACCATACATCAGCGTGCTGGCATCCTCGCGATATTCGGCAATTTTATTTTTGAGATACGCTACATCTATCAACCTCGATTTCAAAATCTTCAATTCGCTATGTAAATGACGAAGTATCTTTTTTAGGTTGTCAGTAATTTGACGCTTGTCCCATTCGCGCAAGAGCGAGTCAAAGAGGATACTCCAGATGATATACACAAGAAAGCCGAGGAACAGAATTATGTAGAACGTAGGGCTTTGACTCCAGGGAGTTGCCTGAAGCCCCATCAGCGCTTTTGCACTTTCTGTGTTGTTGGTGATGATCATTGCTAACAGAAAGTCAACGGTAAAAGTCACAGCAATCAATAACGATAAGAAGACCAGTTTAGCCCTATGTTTTATTTCCAAAAGAATATGAAATGCCCAACCGAAAGCATAGAATACAAATGGAACAACGAACAAGAGATAATTGTATTGAAGTGCTTCAGCCAACTCACGAGCTCCAGGCATGATGCTTCCGGTTCCTTCGCCTTGCGAAATCCGCTCGGCTATCCCTTGAAAGTCAACATAGAGCGCTTTGAATGTGGCCGAGACGTAAAAGAAGAAAAGATAAATCGACAGCATTACCAGAATGAAAAGATTGAGAGAGAATTTGAGTGGGCTGAAGGTCTCCCCTTTTAGCTTCTCTTTGTCTTTCGATCTTGCTTCCCAGTTCTGAAGCAATTCTTTTTTGTATTTATCTATCTCTCTCTCCTTCGTTTTTATTTCACTCTCCACTTTCTCGTTGGCGTCTTCTTTTTCTTTCAACTTGGCTTCAAGCTCTTTGATCTGTTCGATGCGCGCTCTCCTATCTTCATCACTGAATCCGCTATAATTGCTCTCCACCAAATCACCGTTTAAAATTCGATGAAGGTATGAGGCATATACATCGGGATCGCCTTTCGCGCTGCCCGAGCGCTCATAGCCGAAATCGTAAAGTCGAACACGGTCTACGTGAGGGATGACTTTTACGTCATCTTTTTCCATTGTTTCCATAGCTGTTGCGGCATTCATAAATCTAATTTACTTGACACTTTTCGCATCGGAAACGCATTCTCTTTAATGTGGTTTATTTTGCCACAGTCAACACCTAATTGCCAACGAAGTGTATTTATGGTCGAGCAGTGTAGATTGAAATCAACAGCCGATTTCAGGATTTCAATACTGCAAAAAAACCTGTGGAAATGAAATGCTCAGAGTTGAAAAAATGAAGAATGGCGTTTACTACCAAGTTATAACTGAATTTGATTTTGGCACTCTCGATAACGATAAATATCCATCGCGGTTATGCTAAAGAGAATTATGCAAGTCAAGGTGAACCCAGGCCATACCAGCATTCGATGCTGATGCGCGACTGAACGTTCGCATTTCATTGTTGTTGGGTGCTCGCGCGAACTTAAACTCAGGGATTAAACCCATGGTTATTAAAATTCCATCACTTTGTATTTTTTATCACAGCGGTGATTTGATTTTCAGGCTAAGAACAAAGCTTTTGGCACAATTCGAGTTTGCGCTTTAGCAATTCAATTTCAGTAGTTGATTGAGTGTAGGTAATGGCTTCGGTGAAATATTTTTCTGCGATTAGTTTCTCTCCATTCATGATATAAAAATCTCCAATTGCAGACAGATAGAGATGATAACCATTAAGACCTTTAATTTTTTCCAACGCAGAAAGTCCCTCCATGGGCGTTTTCGCATATCCAATGGCAATGGCTTTATTAAACTCAACCATTGGCCCCGGTTTCATTTCGGAAAGTGTTTCGTATAATTTGAGTAGTTCTTTCCAGTTGGTATTCTTAAAATCGGAAGCAACTGTGTGGACAGAAGCAATCGCTGCTTCAACGTGATATTCGGTCAGTTGACTTCCCAGAAATGATTCAAGGAGAAAAGTCATCCCACTCTCGATCAAAGGTCTGTTCCATTTCGTGCGATCTTGTTCTTGCAACAATATGATCAATCCCTTGTCGCTAAGTCGTGAAGGGAATCGAGCTACTTGGAGACACATCAGCGCAATTAGCGCTTTTACTTTCGGTAGATTTGTCTCCTGGTTTTGAATTAAAAGATACGTGAGGCGCATGGCTTCTTCGCACAAATCTTCTCGCACCAGCATATCCGGATGACTGGAATTATAGCCTTCGTTGAACAAGAGATAAAGCACTTTTAATACGTTATCCAGTCTTGAAATCAGCTCTGATTTCGCAAGTACATCAAGACTGATCTGCTCCTCTTTTATTTTCTCTTTTGCCCGATAGATACGCTTTGTAATGGTGTCTTCTGAAGCCAGAAAAGCATGCGCGATTTCGAGTGAAGTGAGACCTCCTAATGTTTTAAGCGTCAGTGCAATTTGCGATTCTGACGGGATCGATGGCAACAAACAAACATCATTCGAAGCACGCTATCCTGAATCTCTTCGTCACGAAACAATTGGTTCACTGTGCTCGACATCCCCCACTCGGATTTCAATTCTTCTTGTAATTCTGCCTGAATTTTCGTTCGTGTTTGATTCGTTCTGATATAATCGATGGCTTTATTTTTAGCAACCTTATAAAGCCATGCCGATGGATTTTGTGGAATGCCATGATAAGGCCAAACTTCCATGGCCTTTATAAGTGAGTCTTGAACGATATCTTGAGCAACGTCAAGCTGATCGGTGCCAAGCAGGCGTGTAAGTACTGAAGCCATCCTTCCCGACTCGTGACGGAAAAGATGGCTGATCAGTTGACGAACAGGAGTTTGCTCTTCTATCATCAGGCATGCGCGACTTTACATAGGTAGCTTCATCACCGGGCGCACTTCTACACGGCTGTTGTGCCTGAGGTCCGGGCAATCCTTGGCGAGAATAACGGCCTCATCAATATCCTTTGCTTTTACAATAAAATATCCACCCACTATTTCCTTCCCTTCTGCAAACGGCCCGTCAGTTACTAACTTTTTAGAGCCGCTCACTCCTTTTCCGGTTGGCTCAAGAGGCTCGCCACCTTCATAGCGTCCTTCTTTCTTCAATTTTTCAATCCATCCAAACCATTCTTGCATGTTTTGTTGCATGGCTTCGGGTGAACTCTGCGCAAGGTCGATGCCGCCTTTAAAAATGAACATAAACTTTTCCATAAATGTTTTCGATTTAAGTTAAACAAAATTTACCCTATGACGGACGGGAATACCTGTAGCGGACAAAGCCTGAAAAAATATTTACTATTTAAGTCCATGTGAATCCTATTGGACGGCCGTTTGCGTCTAAAATGTAGCTTTGCACTTCGTTTAATAAATAAACAACGGCTTGAAGGATTTTATAGATCAGATTTTAGAGGTTATAATCTATGGCGGTATTGCTATCGGCTTATTTGTGTCATTGCTCCTTAATAATAGGAACGCAAAGAGAAGCCGCGCGAACATTTTCCTTTCTGTACTATTGATTTCGCTTTCTTTCAGTATTACACATATTCTATTTGCAGGCCGGATTTTGGACAATCTTTCGGTCGAAGCTTATCCGGTAGGTGATCCCACTTTTTTACTCATTGCACCTCTCCTTTGGTTTTACATTCAGGAATTAACGGGCAACAAAGTGAAACTGTCGATTGCGTCAATTCTTCATTTTCTGCCGTTCTTATTTGTCATCTTTTGCTCTCTTTATTTTAGAAGCCGCCCTGATCAATCTATTCTTCATATAGTGCAGGCCCAGCAAAAACTCGTTGTCATTGTCTTTTGGGTTTTCACATTGGCTCAGTTTACCGTTTATCAGGTTATCATTCGAAAGGGTTGGGTTAGCTATCAGAGCATAATTCAGCAGGAAGTTTCCAACACGGAAGATGTAAATATTGAATGGGTAAGATTCTTCTTGGGCGTATTCTGGCTGATCAACTTCTTCTTCCTATTCAGTTTATTTGCCGTTATTCACCTCGATTACATGAGGTGGCTGGGCAAAGTAATTGCACTGTTATTTTCGTTATCGATTTTTGCTCTGGGTTATAAGGGAATCCTGCAAAAGGAAGTATTTCACACAAGCGTTGGTGAGAGTACTTCAAACACCGATTCTTCTCTTGTCGAATCCGAAACAAGAAAAATCGACATCGATCTTAAGAATCGATTGCTCGATTACATGGATGCCAAAAAGCCTTATCTCGATCCGGAACTCACGCTGAGCTGGCTTGCAAAAGAATTAAATATCAGCAGAAGTCAGCTTTCACAATTGATCAATGATGGCGTGGGCGATAACTTTTACAACTTCGTTAATAAATATCGGGTTGAGCAAGTCAAGAAATTCATGAACGACTCTTCCATGAATAATTTGAATATGCTCGGGCTGGCTCTCGAAGCAGGATTTAAATCCAAATCGACATTCAACCTTATTTTCAAACGCTTCACGGGGCTCACTCCCACGGAGTTCAGAAAGAATCTTTCTTAAAAATTCGATTATGGGTTGACCAAACCGAGTGGTTGTCAATTCTGGCCAATCCCATATGCGTAAGGTGTCCTACGCCTATCTGCTTCGATATATAGGAGTAGGACACCTGCTTTCCTCCTTAATCCTGCAAATCATTTAATCCTGATAAAAAAGGAGTCCAACAGGATATTGGTAGACGACTGCCCTTCTCTAAGTAAGTAATGTTGCATCAAACATTATAAACCTTATGGAAAAATCACTAATCGAGCTAAGTCATGTGACTAAATCCTTCCCGGTAGCTGCGGGTATTTTTCAGGCATTGAAAGATGTCAACATTGAGATCGGACAAAATGAAATGATCGCCATTACGGGGAAATCCGGAAGTGGCAAATCTACTTTACTCAACATCCTAACCGGCATAGATAAGCCGACCAGTGGATCGGTCATCATCAATGGCGTACGCGTGGATAAACTTTCGGAAAGCGAGCTTGCCTCCTGGCGCGGGAAGAACATTGGAGTGGTGTTTCAGTTCTTTCAACTGCTTCCCACATTGACCATTGCAGAAAATGTCATGCTACCAATGGATTTCTGCAACACGTATCCCAAAAAAGAAAGAAGAGAACGGGCTCTTGCATTGCTTGATCTAGTTGAGATTAAAGAGCAGGCCGATAAATTTCCTTCAGCCCTGTCAGGAGGTCAACAACAGCGAGCAGCGATAGCCCGCGCTTTGGCTAACGACCCTCCGATTATTGTGGCCGATGAACCTACCGGCAACCTTGATTCGCAAACGGCACTTTCAATCATAAAGCTTTTCGCAACACTGGCTGCATCAGGAAAAACAGTAATTGTTGTTACCCATGAAAAAGAATTCTCGACCTGGTTTCATAATTCAATCGCTATTTCAGATGGAGTTATTGTTACCGAAAAAGAAGTTTTGGTTTAACCATAAAAAGAGAAATTATGCGAATCAGATATTTAAAAGTATTGCGCGACCTGACTTCCGATTACGGCAAGAATTTTATGCTCGTATTGGCTATCGCCATCGGAGTGTTTGGCATTGGAGTAATCCTTGGTGGCTACAGTGTTATCACCCGGGAAATGAAGAAGAATTACATGGGAACGATCCCCGCTTCAGCTACGCTCGAAATGAGGGACTCTATCCCCAAAGAACTGATGGAGAGTGTCAGATCGTTTCCGGGAATTAAAGACGCAGAACGACACGCTACCATTGTTGCCAGAATGAAAGTGGGAGAAAAATGGTATCCCCTGCTCCTCTTTGTTGTTGATGACTTTAACGACATGCGAACGAATAAATTCAATCGCATTTCAGGCGCTTTGGAGCCTCCTTCAAAAACAATGCTTGTTGAACGAACAGCGCTGGTCATGATGCAAGCGAAAGAAGGCGACAACATCGTAATCAAAACACCAAATGGCAATCCGGCAGAAGTCAAGATTTCAGGCATCGTCCATGATCCCGGGTTAGCGCCAGCGTGGCAAGAGCAAGCCGGTTACGCATACATTGCGCTCTCAACATTAGAGCAGCTTGGTGAAAACCCAGAGTTTGATCAACTAAGGATTTTGGTTGATGCGAACAACATGTCAGCACCACACATTCGGCAAAAGGCGAGTGAACTGGCAGATGCTTTGAACAAGCACGGCCATTTCGTAGAAGAAATTCAAGTTCCGCCTCCGGGCAAACATCCTCACCAGGGCCAGATGAATGCGGTGCTGACCATTTTCATTGTGTTTAGTTTTTTGACGCTCATCCTAGGCTCTATACTTGTTGCGACATCAATGCAGACGCTAATGGTTAAGCACGTGCGTCAGATTGGAATCATGAAAACGATTGGTGCGACTTCGGGCCAGATCACTGGCATCTATTTTTTTATGATGATCCTGATTTGCCTGGTTGCAATGCTATTTGTTCCGCCAAGTCATGCTGCTGCTTCCTTATTATATAATCAAGTCGCTGCTTTACTTAACCTCGAGATAACTGATCGCTCTATTCCTGTTATAGTACCGATCATACAAGTGATTGCCGGAATTTCAATTCCACTTATTGCGGCTGCATTCCCTGTCATCCGAGGAAGTAAGATTTCTGTTCGCGCTGCACTTGATAATTATGGTTTGTCCAAGAAAGAAGAAAAGAAATCAACGGGCTCTTCAGCTATGGTGACAAAATTCTTCGGAGAGACCATCAATCTTTCATTTCGAAATGTTTTTCGTCATCGTTCAAGATTGGTGATGACGATATCACTGTTGGCCGCAGGCGGTGCTATGTTTATGACTGCACTAAACGTATCGGAGGCATGGAACACGAACTTAAAGAGAATTTACAAGCAACGTCTGTATGATGTTGAACTGAAATTTAACAAAGCCATCTATACAGATTCCCTGCTTGCTAAAATCAAAAGTGTACAGGGGGTGAAGGGCGTGGAAGCCTGGAGTTACTCGCCCACTGCACTGGTAAAGGAAAATTCATTTGAAGTGACGAGTGCATATCCCGACAAAGGGCATGGCAGCTTCACAATTCAGGCGATGCCGGTACCTACAACAATGCTAAATCCTACAATAACATCAGGTCGCTGGCTGAATAATGCGAACGGCAACGATGCTTTGCTAAACCAGAACGCGAAAGCTATTGTGCCCAACATAAAAATAGGAGATAATATTTCACTAGCTGTCAACCGAAAACCAACAACTTGGCGAGTGATTGGATTTACCGAAGACGTTGGCTCTCCTGCTACTGTTTACGTTTCCATTGATGCATTTGCGAGACTTACTAATTCATCAGGAAAAGTAAAGATGCTGCGCGTTGCCTATGATGACCGCTCCATACCGAATGTATCTCAAAAAAACCTGGAAATAGAAAAGCTTCTGGAAAAAGAGAATGTCCCGCTAAGTCAAAGTATTCCGGCATGGCTTCTTCAAAATGCAATCGCCTCTCACATGAAGGTACTAATCAATTCATTGTTGGCGATGGCCGTGCTCATGGCTTTGGTAGGCACGTTAGGCCTGATGTCGACTATGAGCATGAATGTGATGGAGCGTACTCGTGAGATCGGTGTGATGCGCGCCATTGGTGCGACACCAAAGAAGATCAGGACTCTGATTGCGTGGGAAGGGTTGATCATAGGGACGCTTAGTTTGTTTGCTGCTTTTGCCCTGTCACTTCTCTTCTCTTCTCTGATGGGGAACTTCATTGGCAATATGTCTTTCCGAACTCCGCTTTCATTGACGATCTCTTTGACCGCCATGGCAATCTGGGTAGTGATTATCGGTGGCGGCTCTTATGCTGCTACGCTTTATCCTGCGAGAAGGGCGGGTAAGTTAAGCACTCGTGAGGCATTGGCTTACGAATAAATGTAGATGATAAATAAAAAGTGGTTAATGGTTATTCAATTTTGATTGATCGCCATTAATCACTTTTAAAGTTAAAAGTCGAAATTGATTTTTAACGGAACTAATAATAATCGGTCATGATTTTCCACAGTCTGTCGTATTCATTGACAAAGGATTTAATGGCTTCTTTCTCCTTGGCTATAATAATATTTTCTTGATTAAAACGCGCTGCACTGTTTGTCCAATTGTAGCTACCGGTGATTACCGTTCGTTCGTCAGCGATCATGAATTTGTGATGCATATGGTTGGTGCTCATATCCATCTTCACTTGAATTCCATTTTTTGAAAGCAATCCGATATCCGATCCAACATCGTGTGTTTTGTCGTTGTCGGTAATGATGGTGACAGCTACTTTTCTTCGGTGAGCGTCAAGGATGGCTTGCGTGATCTGGTCATCACTGATCGTGAATACACATATTTTCAACTCCTGTATTGCATTTTTTATTTCGTTAATAATGGCGTTCCTACAGGCTTCTCCCGGACTGAAACAGACTTTCATGGTTTTTAGCTATTAGAGTTAAACAATGCTCTCTTCTTCCTCGAGATAGCGCTTGGCCTGCATGATATAGAGGTCGGCATATTTGCCTTTTTGCAGCATCAGTTCTTTGTGTGATCCTTGTTCAATAATTTCACCATGTTCCATCATTAAAATCTTATTCGCGTTCTTCACAGTACTAAAACGATGGGTGATCAGAATTACTGTTTTGCCCTCCGTATTTTTTTCAAGTGATGCGAAAATTTTCTCTTCAGTAACTGCATCTATCGATGCCGTTGGCTCATCGAGAATGGTGATTGCGGCATTTCGATAAAACATTCTTGCTACAGCAAGTCTTTGATGCTGGCCTTTTGAAAGATCTATGCCGTCTTTGAATTCTTTCCAGATCAGTTGATCATAACTCGTAATGAACTCATCGGCACCCGAAAATCTAGCTGCTTTCTCTAATTTCTGCTGATCTATTTTCTCCGAAATCCTTCCCACCCCAATCGATTCGCGAATGGTGAGATTGTAAATTGGAAAATCCTGAAAGAGAATACCAATCGCACTATGCCAATCTTCGAGTTTCAGTTCGCGTAAATCCGTTCCATTGATGAGGATGACGCCATCAGTCGGATCATAAATGCGACAGAGTAATTTGATCACCGTTGTCTTTCCAGCTCCATTCACTCCTACAATCGCAATTTTTTCTCCGGGATTAATTGTGAATGAGAGATTCTTCAATACGTAAGGACTCCCTCCGCTTTCAGAAGGGTATCGAAAGGAAACATCTCTGAACTCAACATGAGGCGGTTGATCATATGAAAATCGGATTGCGTTCTCTTTTGATTTTATATTTGGAGTCATATCAAACAGCTCAAACCAGCGCGCAGCATAGCGCGCAGCCTCTTCCGTCCATGAGATGGATTCAACATAACCATTTACAGTCTGGTAAAAACGAGTGTAGGTATTGAATGCCAACAAGAGTCCACCCACGGCCATGGTTCCGGCCAGTGCCTCTTTCGTCATCAAAGCGATAGCCAGAAAAAGAAAAAGCAGGTACCACAAACTAAGAAAATTGTAAGAGATCGATTTTCTTCTCTCAGCATCTACTATTTTCTTATTGTACGATTCCATTCGTTCACTCACCTGACTTCTCAACCAGGATTTCAGTTTAAGCAGAATGACATCTACTGCTTTTTGCAGATGTTCAAAATGCGAAATGCGATTACTTATGATCCGATGGTCATCGAGCGAGAAATAGCGTATCCTGAAAACTTCCATGCTGTACTTCTTGTAAAAAAAATAAACCGGTGCAGCAGCCAGGATCGAGAACACTACGAGCCAATAATTCAGTGACCAAAGTATCATCATTGAAGTTATGATGCCCGCAAAACTCGTAGCAGATGAAAAAATAAAATCCTGCAAGCTCAGCATACTGCTCGTTCCCCACTCTTGCGCACTGCGCAGCAACGTTTGATAGGAATTACTTTCAATCACCCCTACATCAAGTTCACTTTGCTTGTCGATTTTGTGGAGGTCGAGTTGCATATCAAGTTCAAGTCTAAATTTCGATCGAAAATAATTCACCACATTGCTTACCATGGTAGGAACCAAAAATGCAAGTCCGAGAATGATAGAAGAACGGATCAGCCCATCCATATTTGATGCGCCCTGCTTAATCAAAATAATTTCGTCAACAATTGCGGAAAAACTGGTGAATTGAAGATAGACGATAGATCCTTGAAAAATATTGAGAAGGATCAGTAATAAGAAAAGCCCCTTGTTCGTTCGCCACGCAAACCCTACTGATTTAACCGCTACACTGAAAATATTTCTTCCCCCCGTCATGACCCAATAATTTGAAAATAATTTCGAATCTAATGAAGATAATGTAAAATCTTTGTTCAATTATTGTATTGATGCATACCAACATGACAATTGGTAGTTTCAAATGAGCCGATAGGCGGTACTGAGAAGGTTTAGGGGTGCGAAATGGTTACGTGGCATATATCCAAAGAATAAAAACAAAATAATTGGCTTTTAATTCATGAAGAATACAGTTTTTTCATTGTTGCTGTCTTGCATTCTCATCTGGAGTTGCACCATCAACGACAAAGATTTTCAAATCAAAAGTGTACAAAGCAATCCAACGCTGGTTGCGCCACTTGCCTCAGGCAACTTGTCGATATTAGATCTTCTAAAACATCAGGATTCTGCCCACATTAAAATAAAATCAGATGGCCTTGTTTATTTAAGCTATGATCAAACATTAGATACACGCGATATCCGCAACCTGGTAACCATCCCAACCCTTGGAAATCTTACAACGCCAGTTTCTGTTCCTGCTGGAACTTACCCAGCCAATCCAAATGATTACAGCTCCACTTCCATCAATCGGACCGTTGATATGGGTATTGATGAGAAGCTTACCGAAATCGCGTTTAAGTCGGGCACACTTTCTTATAACATGAACCTCGTTCCTGCGAATAGCAATTTTTTGTACGCAGTAGTGCTTTCCATTCCTGAATTCACGTCCAACAGTACGGGTGCCGGTCTTTCGCAAGAAGTTTCAGGCAGCGGTTCTATCGCGCTTTCCGGGTACACCTTTAAAAATGCGATGGTAAATAAATTCACACTTCAACTTACGCTTGTGGTGAAGAAAAACCCGTCACCCACAATTATCCCTCCTGGTACTCAGCTCAACGTGGCTGTCTCCATGGCAGGAATGGACTTCACGTATATCAGAGGTTTTTTTGGCGACCAGGTAGTCAGTCCTCCGGCACAGACAATTGATGTGCAGGCCTTTGGTACCACTTTTCAGAAAGGAGCATCTGTGTCATTTGCACAACCTACCATTAATCTGACTGTAGTGAGTGATTATGGTGTACCGCTTACTGTAACCTTTGCAAAACTCGAAGCCAGAAAACAAGCAGGCGCATCCCTCACCATGCAAACAAGTCCTTCAAGCCCAATCCCTATTACGGCACCAGCCACATTGGGTACATCTGCTTCTACGTCAGTGTCTATAACTAACGTTAAAGAAGTGATTGACTTCGCCCCTACTCAATTCTATTATAAAGTATCTGGCCACATCAACACAGGCCTGACGACTGGAGATAATTTTATGGCCGACACCAGCCAAATGCGTGTGAAACTACACGTTGAAATTCCGATCTATGGAAAGGCTTCGAATATTATACTGGCAGATACAATGGATATCGGGTTAAGCGATGTCGACCAGGCAAAAATCGATTCGGCTTCACTTAAAGCAAACGTCACTAACGAGCTTCCATTGGATGCCACCTTGCAATTCATCCTTACTGATGCAAAATACGTATTCATCGATTCGTTACTTACCTCGTCTCAGACAGGAATCATCAAAGGAAGCACCGTGGACAGTAATGGTGATTTGAAATCGCCCGGCATTTTTAATCAATTGATAAAGTTGCAGCAGGATAAGATTTCAAAAATATTTAAAGCGAAGAAAGTAATCATAAGGGCAAAGATCAATACTTCAAAAGATGCCGGTGGCGCGGCCGTAGATGTCAAATTCAAGAGCAAGTACAAGATAGACGTGAAACTCGGTTTACGTGCCACTCTTAAAGTAAACGCCACCTTCTGATGAAAAAAATAATTCCAATCATACTCTTCGGCTTCATTGCCAACAAGGCTACCGCACAGAATGAAGGTACGCTTACTTTTATGAACAGTCTTCCTCAAGTTGTTTATAGCAATCCGGCCATCGTTCCGAAATATAAGTTTTCATTTGGGTTGCCGGGATCTTCCATTGCAGCATTCTATTCCAACAATGGTTTTGCTTATAAAGACGTGTACAAGCGTGTTGAAGATACCGTGAAGGCAGACCTACCGAAACTCTACAACGCGATGAAGCCAAAAAACTACGTTACTCAGGCTTTGCAAATCGATCTGTTTCGATTAGGGATGCGAATCAATCCGAAGTTATACATTACGCTGACCTCGACAGCGAAAGTTTACAACCGTCTGATGATGCCCAAAGATCTGATGGCTATTTTCGTGAATGGAAATTCGGCATTCGTTGGCCGTACGGCTACACTCTCACCAAAAGCAGAATCAGTTACGTTCCTTGAAACAGCTTTGGGAGGATCTTACCAAATTGATAATAGACTTACCGTTGGCGCTCGCATAAAACTATTGAAGGGCATAACTAACGTGACTACGAAAAATGCCACAGTAAACTTGGCAGTTGACAATAACTATGGGCTCACTGCCAGTGCAGATATGGATGTGCGCACCTCAGGTATCAATAATTTTACACAGTCGGGATTTGATTTTGGTTCGAGCTTCAAGAATTATTTTTCCAACAACGGGCTTGCTGTCGATCTTGGAGCTACTTATCGTGTGCAAGAACGTATTACTGTTGGTGCGAGCCTCATTGATATCGGAAGCATTCATTGGAAAAACAATACTTATGGATATTCACTTGATCCATCAAAGGCGAATTACACTTTTGCGGGAATTGATCTAAGTAAGGTAATCAACGGTGATGACAATTACCTGAAATCACTTAGCGATACACTTCAAAATAAATTCAAACCAACGGAGGGTGCGATTGGGAGTTACAGCGCACCGATCCCGGGTAAAATGTATTTAAGCGGCATGTATCAAATGAAAAGGAATTTTACAGCTGGAGCTGTCTTCTTCTCAGAAAAATTCAGAGGGCGGTATTCCGCAGGACTCACACTTGGAGCCAATAAGCATTTCGGTAGAATATTCAGTGCAGCGGCAAGTTACACTGTGGCAAGCAATTCATTCAACAACTTAGGGGCAGGAATGTCACTGAATCTTGCGCCTGTCCAGATTTACATTGTAGGAGATAATTTGCTGAGCATTGCACTCGCTGGCAAGGAATTGAACACGTTTGTAAACAACACCAAATTTTTCAACGTGCGCCTTGGTTTGAATTTCGTTTTCGGTTGGGACCGGAAGAAAAAAGAGGAAAAAGAGAAAAACGCGGATGAGAGTAAGAGAAATTTAGAACCCGCCCGTGATGAAGACGGTGGTATCCGCAGAAAGATGTACAGAAACTACACTCCTGACAAAAAGAAAAAGAAATATTGATTTGATCTCGGAAACTGAAAAATCGATTGACTAAGTTTGATTTTAATCACGTTGGCCTTCTGGCGTTTCTATGAATGCGAATTATTTTAGTCTGGTCTTTAATTTGGACAAGATAAACTCTCCTACTTTTCTGCCTTGGACTTTTCCATTTTCGCACGCAGGCGAATAGTGAATTCCACCGTATACTCGGCTCACAGCCGCTTCCTCGGAGGCGTCTATAAATGATTTGAAACTACGTGGTGACATTCCAAATTCAACTTCTGTTGAATCCGTAAAGGCATATTTGTCGCCAAACATCGCGGTAAGCGCTACGGCTGCCGAAGTTGAAATGACGCTGTGACCACTCGTGTATTCAGGGAATGGAGGAGTTTGTAATAGCGGAACCCAGTTCTCATCAATGTGCTGATTAATATAAGTCTCCGGGCGCACCGACTTCGATCTGTATTTTTCATCCCAGCAGCTAATGAATCCATCGGCCAAGGATAGCGCAACGCAAACATAGGCTTCCGCTGATCTTACCATGTCGGCATGCGTATTTTGGCAAACCATCTTTGTGATGTTAATCCAATGCCCTCCTGGCGAAATTTTCTTCGTAGCAAACATCACATGTCCTTTCACATTCATGATAAATGGATTGCAATCCCAAAAGCTGGCGATGGCACGCTGTTCGTCAGTTAGTTTCTTGCCAGTTTCATAAACATAAAATGCCTCCTTATAAAATTGGCTTTCCTTCTTTTCTGAAAAAGAAGTTGGTGGTTGCGGCTTGAATTGTTGCGCAGAATCGATCACAAAAGTTCGGATGTCGTTCCAGTGTGGCTCAATTGCATCCATATAGGTGGGAGGCGTAGGCTGCCAGGTGGCGGGATTTCTTTCGATGGAATATTTCGGAAACGTGCGTGACTGCTTGTAGTTGTCTTTTGAAGACCACTTGATCACATGTTTAGCCACGCTATCGCCAAATGCTTTAGATCTTTCGAACACATTATCCGGCACACCAGCATCTCTGAATTTTTGCATTTCCTTTTCATAGAATTTGTCAAGTTCGTCCTCTGAAAAGATCAGTGTCCTTCCCACTTTTAACATCGCTTCGGTAGCTGCGAGCGGATAACAATACTCCTTAGTGGAATCGGGTTGTGGAAACTTTCCAAGCCCATGCAGTTGCCCAGCAAGGCTAACATAGTTCTTATTTTGATGGATAATTGCTTCATAACCCGCAACAGAGGCATAAGAATAAATGCGGCTCGCTACCGGAGGTGAAAAAATATCGTGCACAATCCGGTCTGTGATTGCCTTCATCGATCGGTGAAAGAACTCAGGGTCTTGAACTTTGGCTTTGTAAGCCCCATCGTTGGACGGTGAGCAAGACGCAAGAAACACTAGAACACTAAAACTAAATACCTTCTTCATGAAAATTGGACTTTATTATATGATGTATAAAACTTCTTCTTTGCTGCGGGATGGAAACGACAGAATGGAATCTAATGTAAAAATTACATCTTCATTCCTACCCCAGGAAATATTCCCATCTACTACTCTGAATTTTTTGAATTGAGTAGATGAAAAATATTTCCGATTATCACCTTTCACATACTTCATAAATAATGGTAGAAAATCCACCTTTTCCCTTTTTCCATCACTGAAGTGCAAGTCAATGATAAATTCTGAAATATAATCTGCAGATATTATGCTTAAACTGACCTCTTTACTTTTTTTCTTACTACTTGGCACTTTACTGTTTTGTGATATATAAACACTTGCTCCCATTTCTCAATAATTTTCTTTTGATACATTTTCAAGAAAACCCCAACTTCCCGGGCCTCAGCCTCAGTAAGCGGAGTTTTGCCTCTTACCTTCTTAAAAAAACAAAATTACATCTTTGTCATGGATAAAAAACTCCACTTTGGTCTCTCGTCCTTGAATAGCAACATGAACATGAATAGGCAAATGATCATTTGAATAGAATCGGACGACATAACTTAGATACTGAAATATCTTCGGCATTAGCTACTAAGGTTTGACGCTGTAATTCTTTTTGTCCTTTCCAACTCCAATGACTTCGAGCGACTTCCATGCTTTTGGCAACTTGCTTTTATTCTGAATAATTCCCTGATCAGCTATTTGCAACCCACCAAAACCAAAAATCACAGCTTGCAAAAAACCTCCGGCACCGGTGGCAAAATAAGGATTGGTTCCGCCAGCCGTTTCGGCCAACACGCCAAAGGGAGGTGCTTCATTGTGCTTGTAACTTTTAATGAATAAATCATAGGCCTCGTCAGGTTTACCTAGGCGCGAATACAAAACAGAAAGTACAGAGCTGCCCATGGCTGGGCCATTTGGAGACATTCGTTGCTCATAGTATTTCAAATCTTTTTCGACTTGCGTTGGATCTGTGATTACATCCAACGGATACGAGAGTAAGTTTACATCTGCTTGTTTAATCTCAACTCCATTGTAAGTAGCATTTTCCTTGGTAGTGCCGTCCGGAAATTTTAAAATGGGAATGTTCTGTGCAACCATTTCCCAATCAGGATCAGGTTCAATTGAAAGCTCCTTAGCAGCTAGCGTTGCATAGCGGAGTGCTGTGATAGCCATGCCATTAGTAAAGGCATTGTTGTCGATGTTCTCTTGCCACTCATTCGCACCGATCACATTATTGATTTCATACTTGCCAAGTCCTTTTCGCTCGACTCGACTCGACCAAAAATCAGCTACTTCTTTCAATACAGGGTAACCCCTCTCCTGCAGCCAGGTTTTATCTTTAGTTACCTGATAGTATTTCCAAAAGGCCCAACCAACACAACCAGAGATATGTTGTTGAAATGGCCCCGTGAGCGCCCACACAGGAGTGTCTTCTGTTCCTTCCGCTGATGATTCCCATGGAAACATTGCTCCTTTGAGGCCATGAGAGAATGCATTTTTCTTTGCTGCTTCTAATCGCTGAAAACGATATTCTAAAAGGGACTTCGCAATAGAGGGTTGCATCGCGAGAAGCGGTGGATACATCCATAATTCTGTATCCCAAAATACATGACCATTATAACCGAGACCTGAAAGTCCCATCGGAGACAGACTGTAAGCAGTGCCGGCACGTGCAAAAGAGTAAAGATGGTACAATGCAAAACGCACATCTTTCTGAACTTGTGCATCACCTTCAATCACAATATCACTTTTCCATAATTCGTTCCATGCCTCTTTATGACGGTCAAGCAGACGCTGAACACCTTCGAGTTTTGCAAAGATGGTAAGCCGCTCTGCCTCGTTCATCGGGTCATTGTATTCAGACGAGCACGTAGCTGATGACACTACAGCAAACTTATAGCTCTCTCCGGCTTTCAACTGCTTATGAAATTTGGCTAAGTGCCTGCTGTAATCCCAATCTTCATGAATCAGTTTTGGTTCTTGACTGTGCGGCTCATCGAAAATAAAACTATTGCTTACTGCAACAGTCAATTTTCCTGAAGGGCTTTTTCCGACCGAAGTCAGCAGAGGAATACTAACATGTGGCCGCTCTATCTCGCTAAAAAGATTATGAACATCCTGAAGATGGTCGGGCGCCTCTATCACACTTTTAGGGGTGATTCTTACATCCTTCTTTGCTTTGATCTCAACAATCGTTAGCGCAGTGTAAGGCAAATGCCGTAATGCCATCAGTGTATGGGTCACCGTGAGTTTATCCGTCTCAAACGAGGTTGTAAGAGAAGCCTGTTTCATATCAAGTGCCTGCCGATAGCCAGAAATGTTCGCGCGCGAAATGCCCTGCCCATCAACCTCAAGTGCCATGTTTACATGGTTAAAAGTCTTTAAGATATTGGAGACACGACCGCGCTGATAATAGTCATATGCTCCATTGAGCACCACATCCTTTACAGTCATAGGCTCTGCCGAAGAAACTAAACCGATCATGCCATTGGCGACTGTTACTCCGTAGTAATTTTTGGGGTCAATGTTTTGGGCTTGAACAATCCATGAATTATCGGCCTGGCCAAAACATTTGAAAGACAAAGCAAAAAAGATTACAATAACGGATTGATGTTTCATCTTATCTGTCTTTAAATTGATTTCAATACTTTGTGTTATGCAAAATGAAAAAAAATGCCAATACTTGTAAGCGATGTTGAAAAGAATATTTCCAGTTTAAGCTGGGGTTAATTTATACAGGTTCATGAGCATTAGTTACAAAAAAGGCTGGGTAATTATTTTAAGTATAATTGCCGTACTCATCTCAATCGCTTTCATTCTTCCCTTACAATCTAACGTAAATGAAACAATTAGATTTTCAAGTCAATCAGACGCGTTGTTTAGACAGTTATTGAATGACACAACCTGGCATAGATGGTGGCCGGGTAAAACGGAAGTCGCAAATCAAAAACTCTTATTTGTACATAATGGCTTCACATTCACCGTTGACCGTATTCTACCAAATACTTTCGAGCTCAAAATCACTGCCGATTCATTCAAAACAAATTCTACCCTTCGTCTAATTCCTCAATCGGGAAATAATGTTACTATGGCCTTGACGACAAATATTCCGGTTCCTCATAATCCGATAGATCGGATCAAAACATTGGTCGCTTCTTCAAGACTAAAAAGCGTTTATAAAGAAATTCTGATCAGACTGTCCAGGTACTTCACTTCAATTAAAAATTTATACGATATAGATATTAAGGAGTCGAATGTTTCATTTGAATATGTTACAGCAGTTTCCCAAACCTTTTCTCACGACCCGAGTATTTCAGAAATATATTTTTTGATTGATAAAGTAAGGGTCTTCATGAAAAATAATGGAGGCATAGAAAAAGGCTTTCCAATGTTGCATTCGGGTGAAGTAAGTAAAGGTCAATTTTTTGTGCAGGTTGCAATCCCTACCAACAAGCAGCTGCCTTCCTCTAATGAAATAAAATCAAAATGGATGTTAAAGGGTGGACATATCCTGACTGCACAAGTTACCGGAAACCGTCAAATTATTTCAAATGCCATGAAGCAAATGGAATATTATATCCAGGACAATCATCGCAATACCGTTGCGATCGCCTATGAATATTTGATTACCAACCGTCTTGAGCAACCCGACAGCAATAGATGGGTAACAGGAATTTACTTTCCCGTCATTTGAAAATTCAGTTCTTTGAATTTCCTGTTATAAAGCACCCCCACATTTTGTCCTTGTACTTTACCCTGCTCAATAGCAGACCGATAATGTATGCCTCCATATAATCTACTGATACCTGCTTCATCTGCAGCTGCCGTAATTGATGAGAAGGAGCGTTTCATTCCAAGGTACTCCATTTCGGTGGTATCCTCGAAGGGAAGATTGTCACCCAAAAGATTGGTCAGCACTGTGGAAGCAGCAGCGGTAATCACACTGTGTCCACTAGTGTATTCCGGAAAGGGAGGGGTTTGTAAAAACGAATGCCACGTTGGTTCAAGGCTCTCCCGAATAACCGTAACTGGACGTATCATGCGACTACGATATTTTTCATCCCAGCATGAAATAAAGCCGTCAAATATGGCGGCAGAGGTTAAAGCATAAACCTTGGCAGTGCTAATATCATCTGCATTTATTTGTCTGCAGAGAATAGATATGATACCCATCCAATGACCACCTGGTGTTGTTTTTTTTGTTGCAAACATCAAGTGGCCTTTGTGCCCAATGACAAACGGATTATCATCCCAATAGTAGGCGATTGTATCTTGTGATGAGTTTCGTTTTTTGCTGACGTTGTAAACCTCCATTAGTTCCTTATGATACTGACTCCTTTTATCAACACTGTAGGCTGGTGGCAGTGAAGGTCTAAATTGGCCGGCTGAATCAAGCAACAATGGTTTTATCAATCTCCAATTAGGCTCAATTGCATCCAAGTAGTCCGGAGGAGTTTGTTGCCATTTTCCTGTTTCTTTAAACACACTATATTTTGGCATTCCCCTCGTTTCCTTGTAATTGTCTGCGGCAGCCCTTTTCAAAATAGCGGAAGCAATAGTATCGCCAAAGGTTAACGAGTTTTTATAAAGAACCGCATCATCTTCACTTTCAAATTCCTTCAAAATTTCTTTCTCTGTCTTTGTTAAACTGTCTTTTGAAAAAGTCAAAGCTCTTGCCACATTAAAAAAAGATTTGATCGCAGCTACGTTGAAATCGTATTGTTTCCCATTTTCCGGAGACGGCATTGTATCGAACTCTTTTAACTGATCAGTTATTGATTGTGCTTCTGAATTTTTATACCTGACTGCCTCATAAAAAGCTAAGTTACTATAAGCATATATACGGCCTGCTACTGGCGGAGTGAAAATATCATAAACGATAACTTCCGTAAGACGATGCACGCACAGATGTTGAATTCCGTTGATATTAAATGGTCGTGTTCTTTTTTGCGTACATCCGATCGCCAAAGAAAAAAAGAGGAATAAAACTACATTGGTTCTCATGAAACTCTTAATTTTTTGTAATCCTTTTCAGCCCCAGACTATTTGTGATTTCCACATAGTCAACAGCGGTAGTCATTTGGATAAACCTACCCGACTGAGAATAGAAAGATGATCCGCAGGCAAACTCTTCCTTTCTTTTATGACCGTTCTTTAAATAGATTATGGCGCTCACATCATTTTGCTCAATCGGTACAATTTTATTTTCATTGCTTTTACTTTCAAAGATTTTCAATCGGCCAGAATTTTGCCCCGCAGCTATCAATAATTTCCCATTCCCATTTAATTGCACCAACGATTTTCCGTTTCCGGGAATGTATATACCACTTGCAGCAATTGATAAGGGTAAAAAATCCCCTTTCCCATCACCTTTTAATAGTAGTCCGTTTAAGGCATCATATCTTCCAAGATAAGGAGCCATTGAAAATTCATTGCCAGTCAAAACAATATCCACATTCCCGTCACCATTGAAGTCGTTAGCGACAATGCCATAGACAGGTGACCATTGTGTCTGAGCCGGAAGTTTATGTAGTACAAAATTCAGATTTCCTTTATTTTCAATCCATGAAGTATTGAAATTGGCAGCTGATAATTGCAAAGCTCCCTTCTTTTCTATTTCGGTGAAAATGGAATTAAAATCCGTATTTGCGTAGGTAGAATAATTGGGAAACCGCTCTCTCATCGCTGTCATTTCACTAATAAACTCATCACGCCCAGCGATGGGGAATTCCTTCATCTCAGGATTCGCAACAGAAACCGGGAGCCATGTACTAAAAACAGCATCAAAACTTCCGTTGTTATCAAAATCTTTTGCGATCGATTTTATTGGATGCTTTTGGGACGGATGAATGAAACCATTTGTCCCGCAGTTGCCCACAATATAATCCATGTCACCATCATTGTCCAGATCTGATGCAGTTATGCTGTTCCACCAGCCAGCTTCAGAAACGAGAGAAGTGTTTGCTCCGGAAAACTTTCCATTATGGTTTTTAAGAACAGTAACAGGCATCCATTCTCCTGCAATGAGTAAGTCAATCCATCCGTCATTGTCAGCATCGCTCCAGACCGCATCGCAAATCAAACCAATATCAGTTAACGAAGGGGCAGCATCTTTCGACACATCCGTAAATTTTATAACTCCGTTTTTGCTGTCATTGCGATAGATGTAACTACTCACCGCTTTTGGATAGCTGCCAGGCACTACTCTTCCTCCAATAAATAAATCTAAATCACCATCTTGATCATAATCTGCAGCTTTCGCACAGCTCTTTACAGTATAGTTAAGAGGGAATGCGTCAATGTTTTCTTTAAAGTTTCCTTTTCCGTCATTGATATAAAAATGATCGGCATAGTATTTAGAGCCGGGTTCATTTTCAGATCCTCCACTCGCTATAAAAACATCTAAGTCTTTGTCGCCATCTGCATCAAAAAGACATATCCCGGCATCGTCCCAATATTTTAGACCTGTTGAGTCAATAAATTTATGCCTTGCAAAAGATCCATCCTTTTTCTGAGAGAAAAGAGTAGCATAGAATGGCGAGCCCCCACCAACTAGTAGATCATCAAGACCATCTCCATTTAAATCTCCCGCTGCTAATGACGGACCATACTGACTTAGCTTATGTGGAATCAATCGCTGAATATTAAAATCTATAAAATCATATTCGGCAGAAACAAAACTGACACTTGCCTTTTTTGTAATGTCAGTAAACCAATTGTCTGAAGCAATCAATTTGGTTGAGTAAGTTTCGATAGGTAAATCGTCTATAAGTTTTACGGTAATCGTTCGATTACAGGCAACATTTTTCAATACCTGCTTCCTTGCGTTAGGCCAAATCACAATAACAGAGTCAACAATTGAGAAGTCTCCCATACCGAAATGGGCAATGTTTTCGATACTCGACATGTAACCCCGGTAGGGTGTGTATTCATAAACCTGCTGCTCTTTTTTATAAAAGAGTTTGATGGTCGAGCCTAGTCCGTTTCTATTTAGTGAATCACCTATTAACTGAATTCGCAAGAAATTAGCATGAGGGCCGTTATTGTTTAGCGTGTTTTCTAAAAGCGTTGATTGCATATCTGTATTATTGATAATAACATCCAAGTCACCGTCACGATCCAAATCGGCATAAGCCATTCCTGCTGAAAATGTGGGTGTACTCCAGCCCCATTCTTTTGTCTTATCAGAAAAAGTAATATCACCATTGTTATGAAAAATGTTATTACTGATTTTCACAGATGGCAATTGCTTTACCATCTCCATGATGGGGGTTTTTGCTTTTGCATTGTCGCGATAAGAAATAAAATCATGGTCAGACATGTCTCGAGGGAGGCCATTTGAAATCATTAAATCCCTATAACCATCATTATCTACATCTACAGCCAACGGAGCCCAACTCCAATCTGTATGGGCAATTCCAGAGTAGTAAGCCACATCGCCAAAAATGGGTATTCCAATTGAATCGTTGTCTCCAACACGCCTACCTAAATTTAGCTGCAATGTATTTCGAGCATACTGTTGCAAATACCCAAACTGCTCCGACCGTTGGTAGGTTTGATATTTGATGTCGTTTAACATCATTTTTTGGCGATAGTTGGATGCAGACGCCATATCTAACTCAATGATGTCCATCAAGCCATCATTATTAATATCGGCTATGTCATTACCCATTGCATTTTTGCTTGTGTGCTTCAGGTATCGATTACATTGCTCAGAGAATGTGCCATCATGATTATTTATGTAAAGGTGATTGTTCGACAAATAATCGTTGCTCACATAAATGTCTTTCCATCCGTCATTATTAATGTCGGTAATGTTTAGTCCCAAACCATATCCTTCTATTAAAATACCTGCCTCTCTGGAAACATCGGTGAATACAGGATGTTTTAAACTGTCATTCCAGTCGTTGCGAAATAACTTATCCGTATTAGGCCATGAACCATCTTTACGTATTGGACGAAATTCATTTGGATATGTGCCGTCTAATTCATTTACCAATAAATAAACATCCAGATCACCATCATTATCATAATCAAAAAAGGCAGACATCTGTGTACTGGAATTATCGGCTAAACCGTATTCCTCGGCCTCATCTTTGAATATAGGTGCGCCTGTTTTTTTATCTACACCCTGATTTACATAGAGAAGGTTCTTCCTATCATCTATGGGAAGTAATACAGCAGCGCTCACATATATATCGATGAGTCCGTCATTGTTAATATCAACAATGCTTACCCCTTTGCACCATTTGTCTTTACCATCTACCCCTGCTTGCTTTGTAACATCCTCAAACTTCATATTGCCTTTATTTAGATAAAGTTTGTTGGGTACACGGTTTCCTGTAAAATAAATATCAGGCAAACTATCGTTATTAAAATCTCCGATACCGACACCACCACCATTGTAGATATATTCATAATGCAAAACATTGAGGATGTCATCCTCGGAGATATTATTGTTGAAATAGATGCCACTTTCATCAGGCGAAATTTCACGAAAGAGTGGGTGTTCGTTATTACATGACAGGATAATTAATGAAACTAAGAGCAGGGCAACTAGAAACTTCCTTTGTGCCGACAATTTCCTATGGGAACTTGCAAGGCTAAAGTTTAGATAAAAAAAATCTTTAGTCATTTCGTTGTAATTACACGAAGGCTATCGTTGTTCATTGCTAATACATAGTTAGTTTTTCCATTGATGATCAGAGGCTTAACATGTCTTACTTGCCCCTTAACCACTAGTCCGTTTAAAGACTCCGCATTAAAATTCCCATTTCCTTTATTTCGGAGTATTGTCCCAAAATCTGCATCATTTCTGCCGAGTTGTATGTTGTTCTGATAAAAATTCCCAAAGAGCATAACATCTGGAGCATTTTCGTCATTGGCGTTCATAGCTGTTGCACATTTCATTGAACTAAATTGGGCTTCTGCGGGGAGCTCTTGAATGGTAAACTTACCTTTGCCATCGTTTAAAAATAGTGCACTGGAAAAAAAATCAGCGGAAAGTATTTGCGAGTTATCTAATTTATCTGATGAAAATATTTCGCGCAACGTGGCTTTCGCATAGTCTTCAGCATAAAGAAATTTCTTTTTTATCGTAGGCATCAGCCTTTGCAAATCGCCCTTGCCCATGAATGGTATTTCCTGCCCTTCAACAAAGTAAGTTATCACTTGCTCTTTCGTTCCATTTCCATCAAAGTCGTTGTAATATAGTCGCACCGGTTCCTCACTTGATGCTTTTAATTTACAATTCTGGCCTTGGTTACCAGCTAGAATATCTATATCACCGTCATTGTCTAAATCTGCTGCCAGTACAAAATTCCACCATCCTTTTTTGTTGGTTACCTTATTCAATTCAAACTTTCCCGAATTATTATTCAGATAGACATTTATTCCACCCCAATCTTCACACGTCAGCAAATCCAGATCACCATCTTTGTCCATATCATACCAACTTGCATCAGTTATCATTCCAGCCTTTGTTAACTCAGGGGCCAATTGAGCAGTGACATCTTCAAATTTTCCACTTCCATTGTTCGCCAACAAGTACGATGAAGGCTTGGCTCCGTATCCCCACGGAACAGATCGGCCGCCAATGAATAGGTCAACGTCACCATCATGATCAAAATCATAAGCACAAATACTTGAAGCGTTCACAAAAAGATTTTTAAATGCATCATTTTTCTTCGTGAGGCTACCAATTCCATCATTCAAATAGATGCATGGAGTCAAATGATTGTCTTCACCGAAATACTCATTACCTCCATTAGCTACGGCTAAGTCCGGAAAGCCGTCATTATTAAAGTCAGCCCAGCACGCGTCAACTTCTTCATTCGAAATATCTTTTTCTAAATCGGGTTGGGCCACAGGTTTGAGTATACCCGACTTCTGCTGAATCAACACTACAGCTAATGAAGTCTTTGAAGAGCCCAGAAACAAATCGGATCTACCATCATGATTTATATCGGCAATGGCAAGTGCAGGTCCTTCGGTTGAGAGCATACGAGGAATTAAAGGCTCACGCGTAAATTCTGGAAACGGATTCTCTTCGTGCTTTACTTCTAATTTCAAGCTGTGAGTGATGTCCACAAATTCTTTTGTTGAAGGCTTGATTCTTTTTAGAATAAGATCATGATTAAAGATTGGATTTCCAGGCTGATACGTTGCCTCGAAAACGGTATCCATCAATGCTGACTTCAACGTTTGATAAGAATTATCAGGCCACACAATAGTGATGGAGTCCGCTGCACTAATGCCTAAGCCGATATGAATAGGTATTTGCATACTGGACTGAAATCCCCTGGCAGGAAAGCTCTCGAAACTTTGGACTTGACCTTTCGAAAATACATAAGCCTTTGCTCCCACTGCAAATGGGTTAATCTCATTTCCTTTAAGTTTAAGGTCGAGATAATGCTTCGTATCTTTTTCTGATCGTGAAAGATTTTCGTAAACAGAGGCAGGATCATCAACATTGTTGGAAACAATATCTAAATCCCCATCGTTATCCAAATCGGCATAAATGGCACCATTTGAAAACGAGGGAGTCGCTCCTTCTACTAATTTAGAAATATCATTAAATCTAAAATTCTGATGAGTATTCAGAAAAAAGCAATTAGTCAATTTTATTTCAGGAAACTTATTTACCAGGGCCATATCTTTCTCCTCTATCCTATTCGTTCTCAATTTTTCCTGAATCTCTTTGTCTGAAATAAAATTGACATAATCAATATCATTCATCCTTTTTGGAATTCCATTAGAGATAAACATATCCTTCCACCCATCGTTATTAAAATCAATCCACAACGTACTCCAACTCCAGTCTGTGGCATAAACTCCGGCATATGTTCCAATTTCACTAAACATTCCGTTGCCACGATTTAACTGAAGGTTATTTCGAGTGTACTGATAATCATAGCCGGTTTTTATTTTGTGGTAATAAATATCATAGTCGTCTTCCGCGAGAGACCTTCGGATCATGTAAGGATCAGCAGGGAGCATGTCCATCGAGGCAATGTCCACCAAACCATCGTTATTAAAATCACCGGCATCTACGCCCATAGAGTACATGCTGGTATGCATCAATCTCTTTGATGATTCATCTGAAAAGGTCCCGTCCTTTTGATTAATATACAAGTAGTCATTTTCGTGAAAATCATTACCCACGTAGACATCGGGCCAACCATCTAAATTAATGTCAGTGATTACTACTCCCAATCCGAAGCTGATTGCAGAGCTATTGATCTTTGACTCGCGAGTGACATCAGTGAATCTCTGACCATCGTTTCTATACATTCGGTCACCTGATTTTTCTTGATATGTTGCAAGGAATTTTGATCGGGGGGCAAAGGTTCCATTTTGATCAATAGCGTGGTTTAGCAAAAACATATCAAGATCTCCATCCAAATCATAATCAAAAAATGCAGCCTGCGTACAGTATCCAGAAAAGTCGAGGCCAAATTTTACTGCTTCATTCTCAAAATAAGGAACCCCACTATGCAAGCCTTTATTAACCCACAACTCATTTGGTTTCTCAAGTGACTCTATTCCACTTACACGACATACATATATATCAAGCCACCCATCATGGTTTATGTCAACCACCGACACTCCTGTGGACCATCCGCTATCATATCTAATACCACTTTGTTCGGTAATATCTTCAAACCGAAAATTTCCCCTGTTTAAAAAAAGTTTATCAACAGATTGATTGGCAGAAAAAAAAAGATCTATTTGCCCGTCATTATCAAAATCGCCCGCGCCCACTCCTCCTCCGTTATAGAAATACATGTACTTAAACATATTAAGAACGGGAGTCGGTGCAAGCCTGTTTTCGAAAGTCAAGCCAGTTCGCTTGGCTGGCAATACTTTGAAAAAATAGTTCTCCTGATTCTTCTTACAACTGGCAGAAGCAAACGCAAGTAAGATAATAAATACTATTACACGCATGATCAATATTTAACTCCTAAGGAAAAATCAATTTTTAACCTTTGAATTAGGTTTATACAAAACAGGATAATCATCATTTCTAAGAAATAGTAGATATTTTTCATTCTTACTTGATACTGACTTGATATCCCGTATTTGCCCAGTTAGTTGAATACCCGATTCTCGTGTGGATAACATTTGAAACTTTCTTCCTCCCTGATTGATCATTACAGTGCCGAAATTGCTGTCGAGCCTTCCAAACTGCGGAGTAAAATCGAAAATATTTCCGCCTGTAGTTATGTCTGGTTTACCATCTCCGTTTACGTCAGAACATGAGATGGCATTGACTGAAGAAAACTGAATTACCGAAGGTAATTTTTCAATCGTAAACTTTCCATCGCCTTCATTCCAGGCAATCATTGAGGGGCAGAAATTAAATTCTTTCTTTACCGCACCTCTGGTCATTTTTTCGCCAAATAATTCCTCAGCTGATTTAGTTGCATAGGATGTATACTTTAAATTTTCTTTTTTAAGGTATACAAACTGCT
Organism: Bacteroidota bacterium; assembly: GCA_016178785.1. Classification (GTDB taxonomy): domain Bacteria; phylum Bacteroidota; class Bacteroidia; order Cytophagales; family Cyclobacteriaceae; genus ELB16-189. Next base: position 85,430 of record JACOSO010000035.1, read on the forward strand.
CTTCCATGTTCCTCTTCATAAATACAGGAACATTTCGATTATCTATCGTTCGCGTCATAAACTGCTGAATGCTACCATCAAAACCAAAATAGTTGACCCAAAGCGTTACCGGATGCAGGCTGTCAGGCTTCAGGTAAAAATTTTCGCCAATGTTGCCCAGCACAAGGTCTATTTTACCATCTCCGTCCAAATCAGAAGCATTCATGGCTTGCCACCAGCCATTCAAATTTGTTAGAGTCGATTCAACTTCCTGAAACCGATTGTTTTTAAACTCAAGAATCCTAGGGCTCATCCATTCACCAACTAAAATCAATTCTTTTTTTTCATCACCTGTAACATCAGCGACCACAGCCCCTGTGATCATTCCAAGTTTACCGGAGTCCTTATCATTACTCAATTTCATTTCTGCAAAACGTCCACTTCCGTCATTCACATAAAAATAGCTTTCAGGAATCACGCCAAATAAAAAAGAAGTACTACGTCCGCCAACGAAAAGATCCAAGTCATTGTCTTTATCAAAATCAAAAGCAGTGACAGCTCCGACATTAGATTGATTGGGAGGAAAAGCACCTTTTATATACAAGAAATTTCCCTTTCCGTCATTTTTGAAAAGTTGATGCTCTAGTTGAGGGGATCTTGGAGGGTTATTATTTCCGCCTGAGCCAACATATAAGTCTAAATCTCCATCGTTGTCACAATCAAAAAACAAGCAGACTGTTTCTTCATGATTCCTATTTTCATAAAAGATCTTCTGGGTGCTTTCGATAAACTGACCTTTTTCTTTTTGAAGATATAAGTGCCCTCCTTGATTCAGCGCACCTCCAATGTAAACGTCATCAAGTCCGTCTCCATTTACATCACCCACCGCTGCTCTCGGTCCTTCCCTCGATAACATCCTCGGAATGTTTCGCTCTGTATAAAAATCTACGTAGTCATCTTCTTTATGCTTTTTAAAATTGTTAGGTGTCAACGAGAATAAAGGGCTACTAATTTCATTCAACTCAATTTCTTTTGAATCATTTATTAATTGCGGTTGAGTCAAGGTATGAACTTTATTAAGCAAGGGAGAAATCAATTTTGTAGCCGCACGATCTGGCCACGTGATTATTACTGAATCAATTTTTTGAGCAGATCCTAGCCCCATAATAATTTTATAATCCATAGAAGATTGAAACCCTCTACTTGGAATTAGTTCCCGCGATAGAATCTGCCCTTGAGCAAATACTCTTACTTTGCTGCCGATCGCGAATTTATTTTGGTTATTTCCTTTAAGTACAAACCCGATGTAGTTATTCTTGTTTAGCTGGATACTGTTATTTTGATAAACAAAAGCTAGACCGTTTACATTATTGACTATTAGATCAAGGTCGCCATCATTATCAAGGTCTCCATAGCTTGCTCCATTAGAAAAGGATTCTTGTTGAAATCCCCATTGCTCACCTACATCTGCAAAAGTTAAATCACCCTGATTTCTAAATACCTTCTTCTTTAAAGGCGTTGAAGACATTTTTCCGGTTATCGTATTCATTTCCTCCCGCTTGCCAGTGACGACCATTTCCTGAATAATTGAGCTTGAAAAAAAATTGATAAAGTCCTGATCAGTCAAATCATACCTAATTCCATTACATATGTAAAGATCATTGAATCCATCATTATCAGCATCAAACATCAAGGCTCCCCAGCTCCAGTCAGAAGCTTCAACACCACTGAAATTAGCAATCTCTATAAATTTGCCATCCTTGTTATTTAGCTGGAGGGTATTTTGCATGAACTGGTGGTAGAACCCGGACGTTTCTTTCAGATGGTAAGTATCATAATTATCAAATGATGTTGTCGTTTTCAATCGATAGTCATTATCCGGGAGCATATCTGTAGTAAAAATATCGGGGTAACCATCGTTGTTTATGTCTTGCATGTCGGCACCCATTGATGCAAGGCTTGTATGCTGAACCCTGTCTTCAATTTCATCTTTGAAGGTTCCGTCTTTCTGATTCACGTATAAATAATCTCTTTCAAAAAAATCATTAGAGACGAAGACATCAGGATATCCATCACGATTCACATCACCTACAGTAACACCTAATCCAAGACTAATCAAACTTCCGTGAATGCCTGCTTCCTTTGACACTTCTTTAAATTTTCCGTTATCATTTCTAAATAAATGGTCGCCTCCCCATCTTAAAAATGGCGCAACATTCCATTGACTAGCCTGTATGTTTCGTTTGTTGGCATAGTTAAGAGTATTGACAGGTATGGGAGAGTTGTCCACCATAAAGCAATCCAAATCTCCGTCTAGATCGTAATCGAAAAAGGAAGCTTGAGTAGTATATCCCATTTCGTCCAGACCGTATTCACTTGCCTTTTCAGAGAATGTAAGATCATGGTTATTGATGAATAGTTGATTTTTTCGCAACAGGCTGTCCATCATGTTACCTGCGTTGCAAACATAGATATCCAACCAGCCATCGTTATTTATATCAACAAAAGTTACTCCTGTGCTCCATTGCTTTTTTTCTCTGAATCCGGCTGGTTCAGAAATGTCTTTGAACTTCATTCCTCCCAAATTGAGGTAAAGTCGGTTGGCTGCTTGATTGCCTGTGAAAAAGACATCAGCGAGCCCGTCATTGTTGATATCCCCAATCGCAGCTCCTCCACCATTATAAAAATTTCGGTAGCTAAATACGTTAAAATTCTTGCTTTCAGAGAGCGTATTGTTGAAGTCAATCCCCGAGTGATCGATCAGTGTAAATAGTGTTTTCTTACTTTCAGTTTGGCAGGAAAAAAATGAGAGCAATGCTAGCACGCACAA
>JACOSO010000036.1 GCA_016178785.1 Bacteroidota bacterium
CCCTACCAGGTAAAACTAAGCACAATTGCCCGCGGAATTGCCGTTGGCGATGAATTAGAATATGCGGATGAAATTACGCTCGCACGCTCAATCTCGAATCGGATTCCTTACGAAGCAGTACTGCACACTAAATAAATATTAGATGATTTTTAATTTCTTCACTGATGTTACGCAAAGATAGCGTTACTTTTGCGATATGAATGTTAATAACCTCACCGACCTGTACCGTGAATCACTGATGATAAGTCAGGGGCAAGTAAGCTGCACGGGACTATCTTCCATAATGGAAGGAACTGTTAGCCATGACAAATTCACTCGCCTTTTATCGAGCGGAATTATGAATGAAGAATATTTGTGGAAGAGCGCAAAACCCATTTGCCACGAGATACGAAGCAGCGATGCCGTGCTAATCATAGATGAAAGTATAGAAGCAAAACCCTATACCGATGAGAACGAATTAATCTGCTGGCATTATGACCATGTCAGCGGAAAAAATATCAAAGGCGTTTCTATGCTGACAGGTTTATATCATAGCGGAGGGATGAGTGTTCCGGTGGGAACAGAATTTGTAACCAAGCCCATTAAAACCATAAACAAGCAGGGAAGGCAAGTAAGAAAAAGCCGCATCGGGAAAAATGAATTGTTCCGAAAAATAGCAGGACATGCTTTTTACAATTTAGATTTTGAATATGTGCTTTCGGACAGTTGGTTCGGCAATAGCGGGAACATGAAATTCGTTCATGAAAAACACCAAGGCAAATTTATTTTTGCCATCAAGTCCAATAGAAAAGTTGCATTAAGTTTGGAAGATAAAAACAAAGGTCGTTATACAAGTATCAAATCACTCAAACCAGAGGGGCGCACAGCGGTGGTTTATGTTGAGCAATTGGATTTTCCGATTCTCATCACCTGCCAAGTCTTCAAAAACGGAGATGATACCGCTGCGCTCTATCTGGCTTCTAACGATTTGAATTTGTCCTGCGAACAAATCACTACAATCTACAAAAAACGGTGGAAAGTAGAGGAGTATCACAAGTCCATCAAGAGCAATGCTTCTTTTTCAAAATCGCCAACACGAAGAGTAACCACTCAGAAAAGTCATTTCATTGCGTCCATCTCTGCATTCAATCGATTTGAATTATTGAAGGCGAGAAAAAACAAAAATCATTTTGCGCTGAAAAACTATCTGAACATTGTCGCTTTGCGAAAAGCGAAAGAAGAATTACAACAGTTATTAACACCAACTTTTAAAAAAGCGGCTTAATGTTGCGTAACATCAGTTAATATCGTAAAATCATGAAATGGATAACCCGTGAACGCCCAAAGATTGACCGCATCGCTTGCCCGAGGATGATAAAAAAATTCGTTGAC